>NZ_BAAAAU010000001.1:0-748831 GCF_054768115.1 Clostridium sp. CTA-6 | reverse complement strand
TGTGACTTTCTTGATATTCAATAATATGAATAAACGTAAGGGTATATTAACATCAAGAATTCATTGTGGAATTACTATTGCTTTTGCAATTTATATAATTTCCGTATTTTATTTTACAGGAACAGGAACTTTATATGATATACTTCATTATCGCTTTGAAATAACGCAAAAGCTAAACTTTATGCCATTTTCTAATGAAATTGATATAGTGGCATATTTACAAAACATATTACTTTTTATTCCTTTTGGTATTTTACTTCCTTTTTATGGAAAAAGCAAGATAAAGTGCTCTATATTCTCGTATCAGGATTTTCATTTTCAATGTTTATAGAAATCACTCAATTATTAAACAATAGAAGTACTGATATTGATGATTTAATATTGAATACGATAGGTGGACTCATTGGATATGGTATATATAAAATGTTTACTTGTGTAATAAAAAGTGAACCCGAATCATACGATTGCTGTAAATGGGAGCCCATCATATATATAGTTGTAATGTTTATGGGACGTTTTCTTTTATTTAATCAATTTGGATTTGCAAAATTACTTTATGGATTTTAAATGATTAGACAAATTCCAATCTGAGATTGAGTAATATAAATAAGAATTTGTCAGTGGGCTGTTTTCGGTTAAGAACAATTGTATTATAATACAAGCTAGATAAATTATGAATTTGAGGTGAAATGCTATGGACAAATATACAAAAGAAGAATTGATAGAAGCACTACGAGTTGTATCCTCAACTATCAGTAAGTGTGAAAAAATACAGCCAAAATTTGCAGAAGGTACCTCTCAGCACACACTCCTTAAGAACAGGATAAAAGCAATGTATATTTCAAAATCATTAATAACAGATGAAAATGTTATGGATAAATATACAAAAGAAGAATTGGTAGAAGCACTACGCCCAGTATCTTCAGTTATCAGCAAATGTGAAAAAGCACAGCTAAAATTTGCGGAGGGTACCTCTCATTACAAGCGCTTTAAGAACATAATAAAAGCGATGTATATTTCAAAATCATTAATAACAGATGAAATTAGTAAAAGAGGTTAATTCCAGTTTTGGGTGAAAATGTGAGTATAACTCGAAGCTAGACAAATTCTAATGTGTAGAGTTGAGGAACATAATTTTAGATTCAGTTCTATCATAGTTATATTAAGAAAGTCTAAGCTGCCCATTATCCATAAAATGTGACATATGAATGATATAAACAAGTAAATAAATAGTAAGTTTATAAGAAAGAGGGTAGATTTATTATGAATATAAAGGGTGTAATATTTGATTTTAATGGAACTATGTTCTATGATGGAGAAATTCAAGAAATATCTTGGAGAACATATTTACAAAGAAAAATAGGTAAAAAAGTGACAGATGATGAATTTCAAGAATACGTTCATGGCAGAAATGCAGATGTTACATTACCATATTTTTTAGGGACAGAGTTGTCTAAAAAAGAAATAGAAGAATTAGCAGAAGAAAAAGAAGTAACATACCGTGAACTATGCCTAGCAGATAATAATAAATTCAAATTAGCTAATGGATTAATAGATTTTTTAAATTATTTAAAAGAAAGTAAAATTCCTTTTACAATTGCTACTGCTTCAGGATTGAATAATGTTAAATTCTTTTTTGAGCATTTAGATTTAGCAAAATGGTTTAATATATCTAATGTAGTGTATGATGATGGAACAATTCCAGGAAAGCCAGAGCCAGAAATTTATATTAGGGCTGCTAATAAAATCGGAATTCATATAAATGAATGCATGGTTTTTGAAGACGCAAAGTCTGGCATAATGTCGGCACATAGAGCTGGTGCTTATAAAATAGTTGGAGTTGCTTCTATGCTTGATAAAGAAGCAATGTTAAAAATAGATGGTGTAGATGAAGTGATTGAAGATTATACAAACGTTATAAATTTACTAAAATAAATTTTAATTTAAGGTTAATTATTATTAATATTAATTTACAATTTAATTTAATGAGTTAAAAATTTAAAATATAAAAAAGCACTTTGATTTTATTGGGAGTTGTGTTACAATTTACAATAAAAAGAATTAATATAGGTTATATTGCATTTTTTACCTATCAGTTAATTAATATAATTTGTAAGTTTTTTTATTAACTCAAGTATTAAATAGAAACAAGTTAACTTTGATTGTTAATTTTTAAATTAATATAAAATTTTTTATTATCCGAATTAAGGGGGACATAATTATGAAATCTAAGAAATTAAAATTATCATTGTTATTGGGTGCTTATGCATTGTGCTCGATGTTATTAACAAGGCCTGTCAAAGCAGATGTTGGAGTTGTTGAGGGTGCTACACCTATTAATCAAGGTATGGCTATTCACGCAGACGACTTTACAATATACAATGATAAAATTGCTGCATCTTTTGCAGTAGGAACAAATAACTACTGGAACATGACAAATGGAAGTATCCTTGATGTTGCCATTATGAAAGATGGTAAATTTGGTGTTGATTTAGTAAATGATATTGAATTTTTAAACAATTACTGGACATCTACAGGAGCATTTAACGGTGAAAATCTACAGAAAAATCCAAAGGAAAATATTACATACAAAAAAGAAGAGAATAAGGTTGTTGTTACTGCTAAAACAAGATATTGGACAGCGGGACATAAATTACCTTTAAATGTCACAATTGAGTATACATTAGAAGATGGTAAAAATTATATTGGTTTAAAAACAACTGTTGAAAATCCAGCAGGAAATGATGTTTATGAAAACATGTATGGAGGATATTCAGTTAGTACTTTAGCTGCTAGCACTTTTGGACCTTTTGGATATTATCCTGACAAAAAAATAACTGGTATCGGAATTGGTGCTGATAAAGATGTTAATGAAAGATTTGGAAATTACGTTGTAACTTATGATAAAAATTATGCTGTTTCCGTTCAATTAGATGGGGCAAATACATATAAAGGGTCAAGTGGATATAAGGATGTCTATGTAAATAATACAATTGAACCAGGAAAGAGCTGTATTTATACAGGTGAAATTTTAGTCTCAGATAAAGGTGAAACAACACCTATTATTGAACGTTTCATAGAAAAAGATCCAACAATTCAATCAGCGAATGTAAACGGTGTAGTTAAGGATTCGAAGGGAAATTCTGTGAAAGATGCATTTGTAGTAATTAGTAAAAAAGGTTCTTATAAGGAAACTGTAAAATCTCATGGTAAAGAACAACTTAAAAAAGATATTATGCAGCCATTTGCTTGGAAAATAACAGATGAAAATGGTCACTTTGAATTTGATTTACCAGAAGATGAATATGAGGTTCATGTTGAAGCTAAGGGATATACACCGTCAGATATTCAGAAGTTAAACTTAACAGGAGATTCAAAGTTAGATTTTATGGTTAAAGATGGAGCTCACGCTTCTCTTAAAGCTGTTGATGAAAATGGAAATCCAGTTGATTTCAAGGTAACTGTATCAGGAATTACATCAACATTTAAAACACTTGGGGGAACTGTATTCTTTACAGATTCAAAAACCCATGAAGCTAAATTTGAGGTATCAGCTCCTGAAAATCCTGTAACGTTTACAATTACACGTGCCAGTGATTATGAATCACTTCCAGCTACAATAACAAAAACAATAAAGCCAGGTGAAACGATTGATGAAAAAGTTGTACTTCCTACATTAATAAAAACAAATTCAAGAAATTGGTATAGTATGGACAACCATCAACATGCAGACTTTGGTGATGGTGCAACACCAGTTGAAGAACTATATAAAGCTCAAGTTGCAGCAGGTTTAAATTATAACCTTGTTTCTGATCATGATTCAGTAGTAAATGATCCTCTTATGGCTAAATTAGCTAAAGAAGGTAACAGGCCATTTATTCCAAGTATTGAAGTTTCTCCAGGTTGGGGTCATTGGGGTATTTTAGGTGCTGATTATACAAAGAATCCGATTTCACCAGACTTAACCCCAGCAGAAATAATTAAAGCTGGACATGATATGGGCGCTCTTGTAGTTGTTAATCATCCATATACAGAATATGGTTTCTTCTATAATAGAGATAGCGTTAAAGGTGGATATGATGAAGGTACTGAAGATTTCGATTTACTTGAATTACAATCTACAATTGATTTAACTGACAGTACTAACATGGATAAAAGAGCATTAGATTCTGCAATGGGATATTGGAATAAAGGTATTAAAAAATATTTAAGTGCAGGTTCAGACCAGCACGATGCAACTTCAGGATTATACCCAGGAATTATCAGATTATACGCTTATATTGAGGGTGAAAATACAACTGAAAAGTATCTTCAAACAATAAAAGATGGTCATAGTTATGTAACAATGGGACCTATATTTACACCAAAAGCAAACACAATGTTTGGTACAACACAAAAAGTTAATGCAGGTGAAAAATACACATTAAATACAGAAATCCAAGCTGTTAATGGATTAAATCATATTGACGTTTACAGCGAAGGTAAGATTATTGCATCAAAAGACTTTAATAATACACAAGATACTGTTAACTATAAACTAGATGTAGAACCAACAAAAAATACATGGTATAGTTTTGTTGCAACTGATGGAAAAGGTCACTATGCAGTTACAAATCCTATTTGGGTAGAGATTGCGGATGATACTAAAAACCAGGGTCAACAGAAAAACCGGGGTAAACAGAAAAACCGAGGTCAACAGAAAAACCAGGGTCAACAGAAAAACCGAGGCCAACAGAAAAACCAGGGTCAACAGAAAAAACAGGGTAAACAGAAAAGTCAGGGTCAACAGAAAAGCTAGGGTCAACAGAAAAACCAGGATCAAATAAAGGGACAAAAGCGACTACAGTTGGAAAAGGGAAACTTCCAAATACTGTACATACGGAATATTACTAGCAGGTTCTATATTATCATTACTAGGTGCAGGTGTATTTGTATTTAAAAAGCGTCATGAGTAAATTTAAGTTATCATTTAAAAAGTTATCATTGGTAAAAGTCTTAAGTCTAGGAATTATAGTCATAGGCCTAGGATGTATTTCTTGGTCATTTAATGCGAAACTTACTATGACCACTTGTTATCCATTTTATTTTATTGGATATGCTCCAGAGCGTTATATAGTTTTGGCAAACTTAGTGAAGAATAAATAAAACAGCATCTTAGGATGCTGTTTTTTCTTATGGATAATTTCAGAACAATTTATAGTGAACCGGTGCAGCTGAGCTAGGTTATGTAATTTAAATGGTGGAAATCTATTTAAAAAAAGTTTTATATCCTTCAATAAATTCTAGATAAAGTATTATATAGTTCATAACTAAATAACTAAAAATAGACCTATATTTAATAAAATGATAAGTAGTACCAAAAATGTACACAAAATTAATAAATTTAAACGTAAAAATACCAAAGATTTCATCTTAATGGTCGAAAATAGTAAAAGAGGGTTAAAAGAGGAATTTAATTTTTGATGGATAATGGATGCGTAATTATAATGAGATATATAAAAAAAGATGTTTAATTGATTTCAAAAACATAAAAAGATGAATTAAAAAAGTACTTTTAATGGACAAGATTTTATGAATTTACTAATACATAAATAGAAAATCTTAAAGGTAGATAGAGTATAACTAAAGTGATTAGTGTATGGTGAGATTAATTTTAGTAAGAATGGAGAGATATTAATGAACAAATTAGAATTACCTAAAAGCTTAGAAAAATTTAGAGGCGAAATAGAAAAAACCATGAAACCTCATATAAAAATTAAATTACAAGAAAAAGAAACTATGCCCTGGGAAAGTAAATTAGGAGGAGATCCTTATTTAGAAATTGGTATGGAATACCCTAAAACATCCAATGGAGAATATTTGCGATTACTAGCTCAGATAAATTTTGAGGAAGTTCCACACTTAGAGTCCTTCCCACAAAAAGGCATATTGCAGTTTTACATATTAGCTGATGATGTTTATGGACTTGCTCTTCAGGATCAGTGCATACAAGATACATTTAGAGTAATATACATACCTGAAGTTGTAAAAAATGAAGAAAACTTAATAAAGGACTTTTCATTTTTAGGAGAGTTAGAAGAAGACTGGTACATGCCTTTTAGCCATGAAGGAAAAATGGAGTTTTCATCAGAAGAATATATGCCTGTATCCTGGGAGGATTATAGATTTAATGAGATATATGGTAGCATTAATTTACCAGAAGAAGTAGTAGATGATTATATGGAGAAATTAAGCTCTGATGGATGTAAAATAGGAGGGTACCCTGCTTTTACTCAATGTGATCCAAGATATTATGATAAAAATCTAGAAAGATTCAATACATTATTGCTTCAATTAGATTGTGAAGATGAATGTGATTTAATGTTTGGAGATGCTGGAGTAGCCAACTTTTTTATAAATGAAGAAGATTTAAAGAAACTTGATTTTACTAAAGTTTTATATAATTGGGATTGTTGTTAAGTATAAATTTTTTTAAAAAAAGTTCTTTTCTTACCATTAAAAACTTATTGAATTTTATTTGTAATCTTTATATAATAGTTTTACAAAGAAATTGTTCCAACAATTTTAGATATAAACAATTGAAATATGGTCTGGAATATTTGTAGAGCTTTTATTTTGAACCTACATTATTTATACGGGAGTTCAATACTTAAATGTGGATTAGTCTTATAAGACCAACTATTGAGTGGCAAAGACAGCAAAGCATTTGTGAGAACACCCACCTATCGAGAGATAGGTGTCAAAATTGGAGCAGCGGTATTTTGGATGCATAACTTTAAAAATATAGCATGAATGTTGTTATGAGAGGAAGGTAACCTCTCTTTTTATATTTTCCTCAAGGGGGAAAATTTTATATAACAAAAATAAAGATGAATATGAAATGATTAATGGTGCAGGGGTTAAGTTTGCAGATAGAGATATTCTTAATAAATACTAAAATTAAGTTCTAACTACAGATAATGTAGTTAGGCTTTTTTTATTTTTTAAAAGACAAAAGATGTCCATGTTGTTTCATTATAATCTAGACATAAATTAAGGTTAAAGGGGCAAAGCTTAGATGATAAGAAATAAAATGTTAATCCTTATTTAGTACTAAATAATAACCATTTATTTTTTCATAAAAGAAATGTATAATTTATAGTGGCAAAAAATAATATGAAAAATATGAAACAGAAGGGTAACAAATGAATAATTTAAGGGTAACAAATGATTTTAAAAGTATAGTATTAAATGATACAAAGTTAATAGATGTTAGAGCTCCAATTGAATATGAAAAAGGAGCAATATTAAATTCAATAAATTTACCTATATTATCTAATGAAGAGAGACATATTATAGGTATATGCTATAAAGAAAAAGGTAATGAGGAAGCTACAAAGCTTGGATTTAAGCTTGTATCTGGAAGTGTAAAAGAAGAAAGAGTGAATTCATGGGTAAAATATTTTAGGGAAAATACTAATACTATAATTCATTGCTTTAGAGGGGGGTACCGTTCAACTATAGCACAGGAGTGGATATATGAAGCAACAGGTCAATATATAGTAAAGCTAGAAGGGGGATATAAGGCATTTCGTAATCATCTTATAAACTCATTAGAGCCTGAAAATATTAAATCAAAGCCTTTAGTTTTAACTGGATATACAGGTTCAGGTAAAACAATATTATTAAATAAACTAAAGAATTCTATAGATCTAGAGGGAATTGCACATCATAGAGGCTCCACCTTTGGTCATTTTATTACACCACAAAAAACACAAATAAACTTTGAAAATAGCTTAGCCTATAGCGTAATCAAACATGAGGATAAAAATTATAAATATATGATTTTAGAAGATGAAAGTAAAAACATTGGGAAGAATTTCATACCAAAAGGTTTTTATAATCATTTTCACAGTGGGGATGTAATATTCTTAGATGCTACTGTAGAAGAAAGAGTGGAAAATATATTACAAGAATATGTGGTAAATGGTCAAAAGGAGCATATTGAAGCACTAAAATATAGAGATTTAGCATTAGAATCTTGGTTAAATGATATGGTTTCTAGTATAGAAAGAGTTAAAGGCAAGCTTGGCGGAGACAGAATGAAGGTAATAATAGAAGAGCTTAAACTAGCTTACAAAACTCAAATAGAAACTAATAGCATTGATAGGCACAGAAATTGGATAGAATTATTTTTAACTAATTATTATGATCCTATGTATAAGCATTCCATAGATAAATCTAATAGGAATGTAATATTTAAAGGTAATAGTATAGAAGTATTAGAGTATATAGAAGAATTAGAAAGATAATGGATAAACAGAGTTTTAAGCTTTAGAGGGAGTTTTTACGCCCTCTAAAGCTTAAAAATCGTTATCTAGGGGCGTATCTGCTCTTTACTCCAACTTTGAAGAAGATGAGAGTATTAGAGCAGGTAGTCATCAGATAAAAGTAGAAGTGAATCTTTAATGAAAAAATTTACAGGCGAAATAAAAAAAGCTATAAAACCTTATATAAAGATTAAATTAGAAGAACAGAAGACAATGCCTTGGGAAAGTAAATTAGGAGGATATCCTGCTTTTACTCAATGTGATCCACGATATTATGATAAGAATCTAGAAAGATTTAATACATTATTGCTTCAATTAGATTGTGAAGATGAATGTGATTTAATGTTTGGAGATGCTGGAGTAGCCAACTTTTTATAAATGAAGAAGATTTAAAGAAACTTGATTTTACTAAAGTTTTATATAATTGGGATTGCTGCTAAGTATAAATTTTGATATATATGTAAGAATACATGTAACTTTGTTCCTCACACGACCATATTATAAAATGTAAAGATTATTAAAGTGGTGAGAAGGATGTATTTATATCCAATGACAAATTTTTATGGTAGTGAACCATATGGCACAGATGAATTGTTAGAACAAATATATGCTACAAACATTTATCCAGTTACCGAAGCAGATTCAGGAGTAGACCCTAATTATATATATCCCGAATACAGATCTATAGATGATATGGATTATATTGATATGTTTAGAGTTACTGAATCAGAAATGGCCCTAAGAGATACCATGCGTATGCTTTGGGAACAACATTCTGTTTGGACAAGATTGGCTATAATGAGTATAGTAGCAGGTTCACCTAATGAGGATCTTGTTGTAGCTAGGCTTCTTAGAAATCCTAAAGATTTTGAGGAAGCATTAAGACCTTTCTATGGCGATGAGGTTGCTGCTGAATTTAATAAGTTGCTTACAAATCACCTTGTTATAGCTTCAGAAATTGTTAAGGCCTCTAAGGCAGGAAATACTGATGCAGCAGCAGATGCTGAAAAAAGATGGTACGAAAATGCAGATCAAATTGCTGAGCTACTTAGCAAAATTAATCCTTATTGGTACTTTGAAGATTGGCAAGCAATGTTACATGAACATTTAGCACTTGTTAAAGCTGAAGCAGTTGCTATACTTACATCAGATTATGAAAAAGGTATTTCTATATATGATGATCTTGAAATGCAGGCTTTAGAAATGGCAGATATGATGGCAGATGGCATTGTAAAACAGTTTCCCGAAAGATTTCAAGATTAAACTTTAAAACAATTAATTTTTTATTAAAAAGATCTATTAGATTAAAAGATTGATTTATAACACAAAATAAGGTAGTCAACACTGACTACCTTATTAAAACTTTATTTATCTTTAATTAAATTTACATGGATTTTTCCTTTTGTTAAGCAATAACACATATACACTCCAAGTCATTATAAATACAAAAGAAATCCCTTCGCAGAAGCCAAATGTAAAATCAGATAATGATTTGTTTTACCTATTTTGTTTGTTGTTTTATCTTATTTATAAAATCCTGCTTCTTTATTACAACAGGGGTAACTGGCTCACCGTAAAAATCTATTGGTTTTCCTAATACTTCACACCCAAGCTGTTTTAATATTATTACAGTTACATCTCTTGCATCTATAAAAACTTCTTCTACATTAAGATTAAAAATTTCATTTAGAGAAAATATAGCCATTTTTTTGCCTATTCCTAAGCCACGGAGCCTTTTATCCACTGCAAATCTTCCCCAATGCCATTGATTATCTTGGCACCAACAGGCTACTACACCGATAATGTCTTCACCTATTCTTGCACACCACCAAATTTGCTTCAAATCTTTATTTAGAGGTATTAATTCTTTAGGGATATTTTGTTCATAAGCAAATATTTCTGTGGTTAACCTTATTGCATCATCCAGATAATTTGATGATAATCTTTCTATTTTTATTCGAGAATCATCCTTCATAAGATTATTTTTTAATGCAAGAATACGAAATTCTTTTAAGGATTTTGAAATGTCATCATTAACAGTGTCATTTCCTAGATCTAGAATTTCATTGATAAACTTATTAGCTTCCATATCTCCATTTATCATAGCTTCCAATCCTGATGAAAGAAGGCTAATGTGTTTTATTCTTTTGTCATTAGGAGACTTTTCTATTTTAATAAAATTTTTAGCTTTTAAACTATTAAGAATTCTACTTAAGGAAGCTTTATCAATTCCTAATTGTATTGCCAATTCGTTAAAAGGAGTAATGCCATTCTGTTTAAGATAGTCCAATACATGGGCTTGTACTAATGTAAGTCCAGAGTTTAGACAATTATAATTAAGTAGTCCTAATTCTCTTATAATTAGTCTTAGTTCTTTTCTAACTATTTCTGCCTTATTCAATTTAACACCTCACTTTGTTGATATTATCAATGAATTTATTTTATTATATTATATTGAGATTTATGCTGCAATATATAAAAGGGCAAATATGATAAAATTATCTTTACTATTTTTGAGGTTTTTTAGTTTACGTACGGAAAATTCAAATGAAGCGGCTCAACTGTCTGGAATGGCACAGTCATTTGGATATCTGCTTGCCGCCTTTGGACCAATATTGTTCGGATTTCTTCACGATGTAACTAATGGCTGGAAGGTTCCACTTCAAGCACTAATCGGTATTACAGCCTTATTATTTATATTTGGTCTAGGCGCATCTCGTAATAGGTATATAGGTTCATCCTTAAAAGTGGTAAGGTAGATGAAATCTATGTAAAACAAAAAGAAAACTCTCCATCATTATAACTATGATAATGATGGGGAGTTTTGATAATTTTGGGTTATTTTGATTTTCAGCTTATGTGTTTGCTCATAATCTTTTGAAGGATTTTTTAGCAAGGAATACTCCTAAAATTAGTGTTATTATTTCTGACAAAGGAAAACTTAGCCATATTCCAATCATTTGAAAGAAATAAGATAGAAATAAAGCTACAGGAGCAATAATGCAACCACTACGTAAAATTGAAATAGTGAAAGCATGTCTTGGTTCATTTATAGAACTTAATACAGCTGATGTAATAATATTAATTCCTGCAAAGAAGAAACCAGCAAAATAAATAACCAATCCATTAGATGCAGTTTTTGAGAGAATTTTTATATGATCTCTATTGAATATTTCTACTAATTGATTATTAAAAATAACAACAAGAAAATATAAAACAACTGAAACTACAAAGGATGCATAGATTGCATATTTAAATAATTGTAGAATTTTTTTATTATTTCCTTGCCCAAAATTTTCACTCAATAAAGGTTGTGTTCCTTGAGCAATGCCTGTGAAAATAGAAGTTGCTACCAAAGCCAAATTAGCCACAATACCATAGGCTGCCACACCTATATTCCCGGAAATATTTAATATAAGTAAATTAAATACAATAAGAATAATACCAGAAGCAATTTCCGTAATGAAGGATGATATTCCTAAACTACAAATATAAGTTATCTGCTTTATTGATAATTTTGACTTATGAAAATGGAAGTGATTTTTCTTTTTAATATAGTGCCTTGTTAAAATACACATACTAATAATAGGTGCTAGTCCTGTTGCAAAAGCCGCTCCAAACATTCCCCACTGAAGAGGAAAAATAAAAACATAGTCTAAAATAATGTTTGCTAGACTTCCGATTAACATTCCAGCCATTGACAGCTTAGGATTTCCGTCATTTCTAATAAAAGCTATAAAAATATTATTAAGAATAAAAAAAGGTGCAAAACACAGTAGTGTTTTTAGATAGGTATTTGTCATACGAAAGATATTTTCATCTGCTCCTAATAAACTACTAAGTGTTGAAGATCCCAATAAACCAATCAGTAAAAAAAATATTCCCAAGAGAATCCCAATTTTAATGGAGTTGGTAAAAATAATATTTGCTTTGTTATGCTTATTTCGTGCTTGATAAATAGAATATTTTGTAGCACCACCAATTCCAATTAAAAGTCCTGTCGCATTAATAAAACTGTAAATGGAAATTGATAAATTTAGAGCTGTTAATCCCGTTACTCCTAATCCGTTAGATACAAAAAAAGTATCCGCTAAAATATAGCATGAAAGACCAAGCATTCCTATAACATTTGTTAAAATATAGCGCATAAATGTATTTTTAATACTCATTTTCATGATTCCTCCTAAAAATAAACATAAAAAAATACCTAACATTTATTCCTACTAAGACCTAAAGGAATAAAGTTAAGTACTATGAAATGAGTTACCCGGTGGCAACTTATTGGTGTTTAATTATTAAATTTTCTAAATAATATCATATTCCATTAGATTTTGTCAAGAAGATATAAACTTAAAAGCTGATGCGGATAAAAGAATAAAGAAAGGTAAGTATAACCCTATACAGCAAACAAGTATGGCATTTACAGGTGACTATATAACTAAGAGAAGAAAATGCAGAAAGAAACTTTGGCGAGCTTATTTATTTAGAGGGAAATCACAATTTTTCACTATAATTTGACACAAATCCCGTTGTAATAGTATTGTATTCTTAATATAATATTGGTATAATACATTAAGAAAAGTTTATTATAAACTTAGTTTGATTGTTATAATTGTAGGTTAATTTTATATTTAAGTTAAAGAATACCAAATTCATTCATATCTTGATATTTTTTTATAGGAGAAAATGCATATGAAAGAATTTAGTATTAATACAGATGTCTATTTTGGAGAAGGATCTTTAGATAGACTAAAGGAAATTAAAAATAAAAGAGTACTAATTGTATGTGATAAATTTATGGAAACTTCAGGTATGGCTGCAAAAGTACAACAAAAACTTGTTGATTGTGAAGTAGCTATATATAGCGATATTGTACCTGATCCATCTGTAGAAGTTATTGCATCTGGTATTCAAAAACTTCAAAGTTGTAATGCAGAGGTTATGATAGCTCTTGGTGGAGGTTCATCAATTGATGGAGCTAAGGCCATGAAAGAATATGCCAAAAAAATTACTGGAGGAGTTTCCACTATAGAAGAGTTTTATGCTATACCTACTACAAGTGGTACAGGCTCTGAAGTAACTGAATATGCAGTAATTACAAACAAACAAGAAGGATTAAAGTATGCTCTTACAGATAAATCACTTCTTCCTACGGTTGCTATTCTTGACCCTGAGTTGGTTAAATCTGTACCCAAAGCTATAACTGCGGATACAGGAATGGATGTAATCACACATGCCATGGAGGCCTATGTTTCAAAAAATGCTACTGATTTTTCAGATGCTCTTGCAGAAAAAGCCTTTACTTTAGCTTTTAGATTTTTACCACAGGCTTATGCTGATGGGAATGATATTATAGCAAGAGAAAAACTTCACAATGCATCATGCCTTGCTGGTATGGCTTTTAATGCAGCAGGACTTGGAATTACTCATAGTTTAGCTCATGCAGTAGGTGGGAAGTTACATATTTCTCATGGAAGAAGTAATGCAATAATACTTCCTTATGTAGTTGAATATAACGCTAGTTTAAATAAAGAAACCTTTAATGTTGAATATGACGTAGCAGCTAAGAAATATCAAAGGCTTGCTAAGTTATTAAAATTGCATGCGCCAAATGTAAATATTGGTGTTAATAATCTAATTAAAAGTATTGTAGAACTTCAAAATACATTAATGATTCCAGCCACATTAAAAGAACAAGGCGCTGATATGGCTTTGGCTGAAGCGTCAAGAGAAGAGATTGTTAATGCAGCTCTTAAGGATGTGTGTACAACAGCAAATCCTAGAGAAGCTACAAAGGAAGATTTATTAAAAATTTTAGAAAAAGTTTTAGGATAGACTATTTTATACCACTCAGTAATGGGTGGTATTTTGCTCAAATTTTCAGAAAAATTGAAAAATTAAATACAATTTATAATATAAAAAATAAGGGGGATTAATATGGAAGATGAATTATATTCAATAGGTAAAGTTGGTAAGATATGCAAAATAACAAAAAAAGCATTAAGATATTATGACAAAATGGACATATTATCACCTGATAAAGTAGCTGATGAAAGTGGTTACAGATATTATAGCAAGAATACTTTATTATCTGTTCCAGTTATAAAATATTATAAACAAAGTGGATTTAAGCTTGAAGAAATGAAAGGTTTTTTAGAGGGGAAGACCTATGATTTTTTTCATACAAGTTTTAGAAATAAAATAGATGAATTAAAAGATCTTGAAAAAGAAATAAATTTAAAATTAAGATCCGTTAAGGATTGGGATGATCTTATAGTTGAAGCCCAAATGGTAATTGAAAATAATGTTTCTGATGTAGCTATAAAATATATAGATAATCGTACTTTAACTTTTTTAGATCAAGATTTTGAATATGACTATATGGATTCTATAATTAACATAGAATTTACAAATTACATAGATAGTATAGATAATGCAATAACAGGGCCTGTAATCATACGTTTTCCATGCTTTCAAGATAAAATGAATGGAAAATGCAATAAGATGAGGATAATGCAGGAGACAATTTTAAAATGTAAGGAAGAATTGAGTGTGGAATTTGGTGGTTGGATGGTAGCCGCTTGTTATCATATAGGACCTCATGAAACTATTAATGAAACATATAAAAAAATAAAGGATTGGACTGAAAAACATGGTTATATATGTTCTGAAGAATCCTATGAAAGATATGTAACAGATTATTGGACAACTAAAAATAGAAATAGATTTGTAACAGAAGTTTTAATAAAAATCAGTAGAGAAAAATAATTTAGCTCCGGTGAAAACGTTGACCCTAGGGTAGACTATAAAGGGTTAATAATACTCCTTTTGTTAAAAAAAACACAATAATATCAAACAAAACACAAATTTATTGTTTTTATAGAATTGAAAATACCTGGATTATTATCCAGGTATTTCTATATTTATCCCTTAAGAACATCAAATGTAACTTTAACTTAATGAAGGGTTTAGAAGTATTTATTGAGTTTCCATTGGTAGATATAATACTAATTTTTTTAATCTTATTTAAATATTCTTGAAAAATACATATTGACCTTACCCTATAGGGCAGGGAATATAATCTACTTAAGAATAAAGTACCTACAAGATAAAAAGTGAAAAGGTGTTCAGTAATTTTAATGTAGAATGCACCAAATTATAACAATCTTAATGTATATTTATTATAAATTTTTATTTAACAATATGAATTTATAATATTATTAATTTTTTACAAGCGAAAGGAGAATTATTTTATGAATGGAGATTCAAAAGCAGTAAGCTTAGAAGCGGTTGCTGCGAAGAAGAAATTATCAAGTGATTTCTTCAAAAAGGGTATATCCCTGGCTTTATTTTCAGGACTTGCCTATGGATTATATACCGCGTTTTTAACTATGGGTATGACTAAAGGAGTTTGGGGGGACTGGTATGGCCCTAATACAGCAGGTTTATCAGCATTTGCTATAGCATATTTGCTTGCAGCCCTTGGTAATGCCATAAACGACACATGTAGTGCTGTTTGGGCACTTTTGTATGCAGGAGTTAAAGGTAAATTTGGAGACTTTTTAAGATGCATCAATACAAAGCCAGGTCGTATTATGATAGTTGCAGCACTTATTGGAGGTCCTATAGCTGGTACTGCTTATGTTGTAGCTCTTCAAATGGCTGGTGCAATAGTTGTTCCAATATCAGCTCTTTGTCCTGCAATTGCAGCTATATTAGGAAAAATTTTATATAAACAAGAATTAAATAAACGTATGGCTTTTGGTATTTTAATATGCGTATGTGCTAGTTTCCTAATTGGTAGTACAGGTTTTAGCGGTGGCGCTTCAGCAAGCACATTAATCGGTATTGCAATAGCTATTATTGCAGCTTTAGGATGGGGATTTGAAGGTTGCGTAGCTGGATATGGTACAGCAATGATTGATCCTGAAATCGGTATTTGTATTCGTCAAGTAACATCAGGTATAGCAAATTTATTCATATTAGTTCCTATTTTAGGAATGATGGCTGGTGGAATTGGAATTTCTACTGATCTTGCTGCAAAAGCATTCACAAGTTCTCCTGCAATGGTTTGGTTTGCATTAAGTGGACTTCTATCATTTGTAACATTTATGACATGGTATGCTGGAAACAGTATGTGTGGAGCAGGACTTGGTACTGCATGCAATGGTACATATTCTTTCTTTGGACCATTATTCTGCTTATTAGTATTAGGAGTATATGGTGGAATGGACGGATGGTCATTACCTCCTGTAGCCTGGATTGGAGCTGTAATAATGATGGTTGGTATCCTTACAATATCTATGAATCCACTTGATTTATTCAAAGGAAAGAAGATGGAGGTAGATATAGATGAAACCGCTTAATTATGCAATTTTAAAATATTTTACTAAAGTTTCAGAAGCTTGTGCTGATGATGTTATAAAGGCGTTAAAAGGACAATATGGAAATTTTAAGGCTCTAAACAAGAAGGCTGTAATTAATGCACTACTTACAGCAGAAGCCAATGGTCTTATTGAAGAAACAAAATTCGATTTAGATAATAACAATGAGTTAAGAGTTTACTATCATGCACATGCAGAAGGTGCGGAAACAATCAACAAGTATATTCCGGATTAATTTCTAACATTAACCATAGGGGAATCCTTGTGAAAAATAAATCTTATGAAATTCTATAATAATAGCTTTAAATATTTAATTTTAGTAAGCATAATAATTAAATTTCAACTTAAAATATAAGATTTACTATAAGTTTTTTCAATATTTTTACTATAAAAAATATATTGACTTTACCCCAAAGGGTAAGGGATATAATCAAAATATAGTAATAAAGAATGCATGAAAACCTACACAGAATATATAGAAGAGTTAATAATAGAAGTTATAGTTAATAAAAAGTATATTGGGCTAAAATTAGGAAGGAGGAATTAAAAATGAGATATTATGGAGATGAGGCTTTAGGCCTTGTGGAAACAATAGGATTAGTTCCTGCACTTGAGGCTGCAGACAAAATGCTTAAGGCAGCTAATGTTGAATTAATTTCTTATGAAAATATTGGTTCAACCCTTGTAACAATTATGGTAAAAGGGGATGTTGGTGCAGTAAAATCTGCTGTAGAAGCAGGTGCTGAAGCAGCTAGAGCTATCGGTAAATTAACAGCACACAATGTTATGCCACGTCCTATTAGAGAAGTTGGAGATATTGTTTCAGTACACGATATCGATTCATAAAATAGAAAGGAAATGATATACATATGGCAAGATATGAAGCTTTAGGATTAATCGAAACTTTTGGTCTGGTTTTTGCTTTAGAAGCAGCAGACGCTATGTGCAAATCAGCAGATGTTGAACTTATAGGATATGAAAATGTTGCATCAGGTTATATATCTGTATTAGTTCGTGGTGATGTTGGTGCTTGTAAAACAGCAGTAGATGCTGGTGTTGCAGCAGTTAATGGAATGGAAGGTGGAAGCCTATATAGCTCAATAGTTATTCCAAGACCACATGAAGATCTTGAAAAAATAATAAAACGTTATGCCATTACAGATCTTATAACAGAATAGAAAAATGAATTTTTTCTAAAGAAAAGGAGAGAGAAAGATGAATATTATAGATAATGATTTACTCTCCATGCAGGAAGCTAGAATTCTTGTTGAAAATGCCCGAGAGGCACAAAAAAAATTAGCTACTTTCCCACAGAGAAAACTTGATGAGATAGTTGAGCGTATGGCTGAAGAAGTTGAAAAACATTTAAAAGAGCTTGCAAAAATATCTAATGAAGAAACAGAGTATGGAAAGTGGCAAGATAAATATGTTAAAAATCACTTTGTATGTGAGTATTTAAAAAACAAACTCAAAGGTATGAGGTGTGTAGGTATTATCAATGAAGATAAAATTAATAAAACCATGGATGTTGGTGTACCAATGGGGGTTGTTATAGCCTTCCCACCAGCAACAAGTCCAGTATCTACCACTATATATAAAGCATTAATTGCAATAAAATCAGGAAATGCAATTATATTTTCACCTCATAAAAGAGCTAAAAATACAATTTCTAAAACAGTGGATATTTTAATTCGAGCTGCAGAGGGTGTAGGACTTCCAGAAGGTGCTCTTGCATATCTTCACACAGTAACTGAAAGTGGTTCATTAGAGCTTATGAAGCATAAAGATACATCTTTAATAATGAACACTGGAGTTATAGAAATGCTTGATGAAGCCTATAAATCTGGTAAACCAGTAATATATGGAGGCAATGGAAACGGACCTGCCTTTATAGAACGTACAGCTGATATAGAAAAAGCGGTTAAAGATATTATTACAAGCAAGAATTTTGATTATGGAATTGTATCTGCCGCAGAACAATCAATTGTTGTAGATAGCTTAATTGCATCTGAAGTAAAGCAAGAACTTATTAAAAATGGTGGATATTTTATGACAGAAGAAGAAGCTTTAAAACTAGGAAAGATTTTGTTTAATCAAAATGGAAGCCCAGATTTAGAGATGATAGGTAAATCTCCACAGTTTTTAGCTAAAAAAGCTGGCTTTACAGTTTCAGAAGGTGTAAAAGTGCTTATTTCCAATGAGAAGTTTGTTTCTAAAAACAATCCTTATTCAAGAGAAAAACTTTGCCCGGTTTTAGCCTTTTATATAGAGGATGACTGGATGCACGCTTGTGAAAAATGTATAGAATTATTACTTACTGAAAGATATGGACATACACTTGTGATACATTCAAAGGATGAAGAAGTTATTCGTCAATTTGCACTTAAAAAACCCGTTGGGAGAGTACTTGTAAATACTGCAGGAACTTTTGGAAGCATGGGAGCTACTACAAATTTGTTTCCTTCAATGACATTAGGTAGTGGTTCTGCAGGACAAGGAATGACTTCGGATAATGTTTCACCTATGAATCTACTTTATATACGTAAAGTTGGATATGGAGTTCGCATGGTGGATGAAATTGTTAAAACAGTAAATTATAAAGAGGATTCTATCCCTGCAGTTTTAAATGGGAAGTTAAATGGAAATGAAATAGATAACTATAAGTTATTAGAGAGTATTTTAAAAAAAGTTCTACAGGACTTAAAATAAAAAATCATATTTAATATATGAAATACATTAAAGAATGTGAGGGAATAAATTGGATATACGTGAATTTTCAAATAAATTTATGGAAGCTACTAAAAATATGTCTGATGAAGAACGCGCTGGCTTAATGAAGATGTTTCAAAGTGTTTCTAATGAAATAACAAAAGAAGAACCAGCTACATCAAAGGTTGCGTGTGATAATAATGGTGAAATACCAGATGGAATGACAGAACGTCTAGTTAAGTTAAAAGAAAATTATATGAAACATGTTCCATCAATAACAACTCATAGAGCAAGAGCTATTACTAAAATAGCTAAAGAAAACCCTGGTATTCCTAAATCAGTTTTACGTGGTAAATGTTTTAAACATTGTTGCGAAACTGCACCACTTTTAATTCAAGACCACGAACTTATTGTTGGAGCACCAAACGGAAAACCTCGTGCAGGAGCATTTTCTCCTGATATAGCTTGGAGATGGATGGTTGATGAAATTGATACAATAGGAACTCGTCCACAAGATCCATTCTACATCTCAGAAGAAGATAAGAAAATTATGCGTGAGGAACTATTCCCATATTGGGCGGGTAAATCCGTTGATGAATACTGCGAAGATCAATATCGTGAAGCAGGAGTATGGGAACTTTCAGGAGAATCTTTTGTTTCAGATTGTTCATACCACGCAGTAAATGGTGGAGGAGACTCTAACCCAGGATATGACGTTGTATTAATGAAAAAAGGTATGCTTGACATAAAAAGAGAAGCAGAAGAAAAATTAGCTGAACTTAAATATGAAAATCCAGAAGATATAGATAAAATCTATTTTTACAAATCATTAATTGATACTGCTGAAGGTGTTATGATATATGCTAAACGTATGTCAGATTATGCTGCTGAATTAGCTCAAAAAGAAACTAACCCTAAGCGTAAAGCAGAACTTCAAAAGATTTCTGAAATAAATGCTAGAGTTCCAGCACATAAGCCAAGTACTTACTGGGAAGCTATCCAAGCAGTTTGGACTATAGAATCATTACTTGTAGTTGAGGAAAACCAAACAGGTATGTCTATAGGACGTGTTGACCAATACATGTATCCATTCTACAAAGCTGATATTGAAGCTGGACGTATGACTGATTATGAAGCATTTGAATTATCAGGTTGTATGCTTATAAAAATGTCTGAAATGATGTGGATAACAAGTGAAGGTGGTTCTAAATTCTTCGCAGGTTATCAACCATTTGTAAATATGTGTTTAGGTGGTGTTACTAGAGAAGGCCGTGATGCAACAAACGAATTAACATACCTTTTAATGGATGCAGTTCGTCATGTTAAAATATATCAACCATCTTTAGCGTGCCGTATACACAAAGGATCACCACAAAAATATCTTAAAAAGATAGTTGACGTTATTCGTGCAGGTATGGGATTCCCAGCATGCCACTTTGACGATGTTCATATAAAAATTATGTTAGCTAAAGGTGTTTCTATAGAAGACGCAAGAGATTACTGCTTAATGGGATGCGTTGAACCACAAAAATCCGGAAGACTTTATCAATGGACTTCTACAGGATACACTCAATGGCCTATATGTATAGAACTTGTTTTAAACCATGGTGTACCATTATGGTATGGTAAACAAGTATGCCCAGATATGGGAGATTTAAGCCAGTTTAAAACTTACGAACAATTTGAAGCAGCTGTTAAAGAACAAATTAAATTTATTACTAAATGGACAAGTGTTGCTACAGTAATTTCTCAACGTGTTCATAAGGAACTTGCACCAAAACCACTTATGTCTATGATGTATGAAGGTTGTATGGAAAATGGTAAAGGAGTAGAAGCCGGCGGAGCTATGTACAACTTCGGACCAGGAGTAGTATGGAGTGGACTTGCTACTTATACAGATTCCATGGCAGCTATAAAGAAATTAGTATTTGAAGATAAGAAATATACACTACAAGAAATGAACGAAGCTTTAAAAGCAGATTTCGTTGGATATGAACAATTAAAAAAAGATTGTTTAGAAGCACCTAAGTATGGTAACGATGATGATTATGCAGATTTAATTGCTGCTGATTTAATTAACTTTACAGAACAAGAACATCGTAAATATAAGACATTATATTCAGTACTTAGTCATGGTACTTTATCAATATCAAACAATACTCCATTTGGACAAATGACTGGAGCTACAGCAAATGGACGTAGAGCATGGATGCCTTTATCAGATGGTATAAGTCCATCACAAGGCGCTGATTTTAAAGGCCCTACTTCTATAATAAAATCTGTTTCTAAGATGTCTTGTGAAGATATGAATATAGGTATGGTTCATAACTTTAAGTTAATATCTGGTCTTCTTGATACACCAGAAGGAGAACAAGGAATCATTACATTATTACGTAGTGCGTGTGCCCTTCAACTTGGAGAAGTTCAATTTAACTATTTAGACAACAAGACTTTAATAGAAGCTCAAAAACATCCAGATCAATATCGTGATTTAATTGTTCGTGTTGCTGGATACAGTGCATTCTTCGTTGAGTTATGTAAAGATGTTCAAGATGAAATTATAAGTAGAACTATGCTTACACATTTCTAATAAAAATTTGATGGAAAATATATAACTTATAGAAAATATATAACTTAGTCCCTTTAAAATAATTTATATAAAGTCTGCAATCTACAGCCTGTTTTGTAGATTGCAGATGTAAATTAAGATATATATTAAAAATCAAAGTAAATGAAACTGGAGAATGAGTAATATGAGTAATGGAAATTTAGGTATAATCGAGAGAAAAGCAAGGATTTTTAATATACAAAAATATAATATGTATGATGGAGATGGAATAAGAACTTTAGTATTTTTTCAAGGATGTCCACTTAGATGTAAATGGTGTGCAAATCCTGAAGGACTAGAAAAAAAATATAGAGTTATGCTTAAAAGTAATCTATGTGTAAATTGTGGAGCTTGTGTTTCTGCATGTCCTGTAGGAATTCATACTATTTCTAATAAAACTTTAAAGCATGAAGTTAATCGTGACATAGATTGTATAGGATGTGGAAAGTGTAAAGAAGCTTGTCTTAAATCTGCTATATCAATAGTTGGAGAAGAAAAAACTATCTCTGAACTTTTAAAAATAGTAGAAGAAGATAGAACCTTTTATGAAATGTCCGGCGGTGGAGTTACATTAGGTGGTGGCGAAGTTTTAATGCAGCCAGAAGCTGCTACTAGTTTACTAATGGCATGTAAGCAAGAAGGTATAAACACTGCAATTGAAACTTGTGGTTATACAAAACTTGAAACAATACTTAAGGTTGCAGAATTTGTAGACTTATTCTTATTTGATATTAAAAATATTAATTCTGATAGACATCATGAATTAACTGGAGTAAGAAATGAGAGGATTTTAGAAAATCTTCAAGAATTACTCAAGAAAAAATACAATGTAAAGATTCGTATGCCTTTACTTAAAGGTATAAATGATTCTCAAGATGAGATTGAAAAAACTATGGAATTTTTATTACCTTATAAAGATTATAAAAACTTTAAAGGAATTGATTTACTTCCTTATCATAAGATGGGGGTAAATAAATATAACCAATTAGGAATGGAATATCCTATAAAAGATGATCCAAGTCTTAAAAATGAGGATTTAGATAGGATAGAATCTTGGATTAAAAAATATGATTTACCTGTAAAGGTGATCCGCCATTAAATAATTTTCAAATAGATAATAAGATGGAAGGTAAGGTTTATGGGAGATTTTTCTGATAGAAATATACAGCGTGTTATACAAGAGTCAGTGCCAGGAAAGCAGATTACTATAGCTCATGTTATTGCATCACCAATGCCTGATATATATGATCGTCTTGGAATTGATGAAAAAGGAGCAATAGGTATTTTGACTCTTTCACCCTTTGAAACAGCTATTATTGCTGCAGATATTGCTACAAAGGCTTCTGATGTTGAAATTGGATTTCTTGATCGTTTTACAGGATCTGTTGTAATAAGTGGTGATGTTCAAAGTGTTGAAACAGCTCTTAGTGCAGTTAATGATACGCTAAAGGATATGCTTGGATTTACCACCGCTCCCATTACAAGAACATGAGAAAAAAGCGCATAATGGTAATTGGCCCTTCAAAATGCGGCAAAACTACATTAGTTAATGCATTAAACGATTATGATGGTCCATTAAGGCGAACACCAGATTTAATTTATGGTAAGAATACCATTGATGTTCCAGGCTCCTATATAGAGAATGCATGGATGTATAAACATATAATTGCAGCAGCTCAGGATGCATCTTGTGTGCTTATATTGGTTGACCAATCTAATTGCACTGAAATATACTCCCATGGATTTGCAAAGTCTTTTAGATGTCCAGTAATTGGGGTTATAACAAAATGTGATTTGATGCCTAAGAATAAAGAAAAATGTGAAATGCAGTTAAAAAAGATAGGGGTATCAGAGCCATATTTTCATATTAGCTTTGAAATGGGAACAGGAATTGATGCTTTAAAAAAGTATTTATTTGAAAAAGGTGAGGAGTAAAGGTCAATGATGAAATTTATTACGGAAGAGTATTTAAGAGATTTATATAGAAAAGAACCTTTTAATACCTACAAGTTAGAACAAGGACAGCGCCTTACCCCTGGAGCAGCTGAGTATTTATCTGATAAAGGAATAGAATTGAGTGATGATTCAAAAGTAAATAAGTCTTCAAAAGTAAATGCGAATATTTCCCCAAAAAACTCAGCAAAAACACCGGAAGAAACATCTAAAGAAATAATAAAAGATGTGGGAAATAGTGATGTAAATTTCAATTTGAATAAGAAGCTTTGCTTAAAATTGAAATCCATGGAGGCTAAATTTCTTGTTGTTAGTAGTGAAATATTAAAAGAAGATATTATTTTAGCACAGAATATTATAAATTTAGGTAGGAAAATATCAAACATCAGAAATGTTTTAGATGGGAAAGGTACTCTTGAACCTATTTATTTAAAAGAATGTACCGGGATGAATTCATCAAATTCTGAAGCGGATCTTGATGATTGTTTTGAAATAACAGAATTTCATATGCAGCTTCCAAAAAGCAATGCAATTTTAAAAATGAACGTACTTCGTTGTGCGGTGCAGGAATTACAGTTTGAAATAATTGATACATATAAAAGTGATGATGAAAGTTTAAAAAGCAAAATTATGGACAATGTTAATTTAATAATTAATTCACTGTCCCAATTAATTTGTTTAGCAGTAGGAGGAAAAGAATGTCAGAGGAAAAATTAACTTTTGAATATTGTGATAATATGGTTCGAAAGTTTGAAGAAGTTATAGAAAAGCCAATTGTTAATGGGTCTTCTGTTTATTACACAGGTGTGGACCTAGGTACTGCCTGTGTGGTATTAGCTGTTTTAGATGAAAACTACAACCCAGTGGCGGGTGCATATAGATATGCTGATGTAGTTCGTGATGGTATGGTTGTTGACTATATTGGAGCAGTAAGGATTGTGAGAGAACTTAAAGAAGAAATTGAAGAAAAATTGAATACAGAACTTATTTATGCTGCTGCTGCAATTCCACCTGGAACGGATGCCTTAGATTCTGGAGCAATTAAAAATGTAGTTCAATCAGCAGGATTTGAATTGACATGTCTTTTAGATGAACCTACTGCTGCTAATGCTGTACTTAAAATTCAAAATGGTGCAGTTGTAGATATCGGCGGTGGAACAACTGGAATATCAATTTTAAAAGATGGAAAAGTTGTTTATGTTGTTGATGAACCTACAGGTGGTACTCATTTTTCATTAGTTATTTCAGGTGCATATGAAATGCCTTTTAATAAAGCAGATGAATACAAAAGAGATAATAAAAATCACAAGGAAATTTTACCAGTACTAAAGCCAGTGGTTGAAAAGGTGTCATCAATTATTAATAATCATATTAAAAATTATGATGTTAATGAAATTTCTTTAGTAGGTGGTACTTGTTGTTTAACAGGAATTGAAGAAATTATTGAAAAGCAAACAGGAGTATATACTCACAAGCCTAGAAATCCTATGTTCGTTACACCACTTGGAATAGCAGTAAGCTGTACACAAGATATTATAGAATAAGACACATGAAAATAAATATACTGCCATTTTTGACTTGTTATTTATTTTCATGTGCCTAATAAGGAGAGTGTTTAAAAGTGGATTTTAGAATTATAAAATCACCTTCTAGTAGCACTAAAGATATTCTTAGAAGACGAATGGGTGGAAACTGCAAAACGGATTTAGAAAGTGCTGATGCAATAGGACTTGTTCAAGGTAAACTTATCGATATGATTTATGCTGCAGATATTGCTGAGAAAGCTGTTGGAGTTACCGTTGAAGATATTAGAGGCACATGTCCTCAGCACATGGTTTTACTTGGTATTTTTGGTGACACATCATCAGTTGAAGCCGCATTAAATGAGATTAAATTAAAAATGAAAGAGGTAAAAGCAATATGATAGCAGCGAGACTTATTGATAATGTATGGGCCACTAGAAAAGCAGAATCCCTTAGCGGACTTAAATTTATGCTTGCTGAGGAAATTGGTGGGATAGATGAAGGACGCAGATTTATTGTTGTTGATATTATCAGTGCAGGTATTGGTGACAGAGTTATTGTTAGTACTGGATCATCTGCTCGCAGAATGTTAGGTGATGATAATATTCCTGTAGATGCAGTTGTTATTGGAATAATTGATGAGGATTGCAATTTTGGTTAGAACACAACTTTCTTAAAATAAACATAATATTTAAAACACATGCAAAATCTTAAATAAGCATGCAAAATCTACAATTTTGAAGTGATCATTTACAAAGAGTGTTGATTTTGATATGCTAGCTTGCTCACTCCATAATAGGAGAAGGAGTTTTATATAGAGATTTTGATATTATTTGAAAGTTTGAAAGGATGTGAGAACATGAAAAAATTAATCGCTGCAAAAGACATTGAAGCCCTAATATTAAAGGGTGAAAAAGTACTTTATGTAGATGGTACTGAAATAATAACACCATCAGCTAAGGATCTTGTAAAAAATAATGGAATAGTGATTACTACAGAAGCTCCTGCACCTAAAGTAGAGCATTTAATAGGTAAAAATGTTCCAAGTATAGAGGGCATTGATAGTGAAATGATGCTTAAATTCCTTAGAGCAATGATGGACAAGGGCCTTCTACAAGAAATGCTTCAATGTTTAAAAGGGAAGGATCTTCCATTTAAAGCTGAGTGTGATCCTAATGGACTTAAAGTTGTTAGAGGAAATTCAGTGAAAATGGATGTATTTGATACTGGTAATCCAAATGCAAAGGTTCAATTTCAAGAATTAGTGAGTAAAGAAGAATCAAAAATGAGTGCAGGATTTTTAATTATCGAAAACTCAAAATTTGATTGGGAATTAACTTATGAAGAGATTGATTATGTCATTGAGGGAACTTTAACCGTTGAAATTAATGGAAAGACATATACAGCTTATCCTGGAGATGTATTGTTTGTACCATCAGGTTCTAAAGTGGTTTGGGGATCCCCAGATAAAGCTAGGGTATTTTATACAACATATCCAGCAAATTGGGCGGATCTTTTATAGAAGATTAGGAGGATTTACCTATGCAAGCGCTTGGTTTAATAGAAACAAAGGGATTACTTGCAGCTGTTGAGGCAGCTGATACAATGGTGAAATCAGCAGATGTAAGTATTATCGAAAAAACTTATGTAGGTGGCGGCCTTGTTACAATTTCAGTTACAGGGGATGTAGGTGCAGTAAAAGCATCTATAGAAGCTGGAGTAGCAGCTGTAAAAAAACTTGATGAAGGATTTTTAGTCTCAGAACATGTAATTCCACGTCCCCATGAGGAACTGGAAAGCATAATAGGACCTAATACTCCACCAGAAGATCCATCATCTAATGATAATACAGAAAATGTGGAAGATGCAGAAGATACAGAGGCTGTAGAAAAAGCAGAGGATACAGAAAAGGTAGAAAATACAAAAGCTGTAGACAGTGTGGAAGATACAGAATCCGTAGAAGTTACAAAAGATATAGTAGATGCAAAGAATGTAGAAAATACAAAAAAAGCTGAAACTGTAAAAGATGTAAAAGCTGTAGATAACACAGAACCTGTAGATGTAGATACTAAAAATAATATTAAAGAAAATCAACATGGATTAGATGGGGATTTAGATAAACTACATAAGTTAAATTTAGAAAATCTAAACAAAGAAGATGTAGACAATTTAATAAGACAAAATGGTATAGAAAAAACCATTTTAATATTAGCTAAGCTAAAAGTTGTTAAGCTTAGAAATCTAGCTCGTGAATATAAGGATTTTGGAATTGCAGGTAGAACAATTTCAAAAGCAGGTAAAAATCTATTAATTAACAAATTTAAATTATATTACGAGAAAAATTAGCTATTTTAAAGGTTACGAAAGGAAGTAAGGAATAATGGAAAACTTTGATAAGGATTTGCGTTCAATACAACAAGCGAGAGATCTTGCTAGACTTGGAAAAGTAGCAGCTGATAAAATTGCTGATTATACTGAAGAGCAAATTGACAAAATTTTACGTAATATGGTAAGAGTTGCAGAAGAAAACGCTGTTTGTTTAGCACAAATGGCAGTTGAAGAGACAGGCTTTGGTAAAGTTGAAGATAAAACTTTCAAAAACCACTTAGCAGCTACTATACTTTATAATTCAATTAAAGATATGAAAACTATAGGTGTAATTAATGAAGATAAGGAAAATAAGCTTATAGAACTTGCTGAACCAGTTGGCTTAGTTATGGGTATAGTACCTTCAACAAACCCAACTTCTACCGCAATTTTCAAGGCTATGATTTCAATCAAATCTCGTAATGCTATAGTGTTCGCACCACATCCAGCTGCTGCAAAATGTACAATTAAAGCAGTTGAATTAATGAGAGATGCAGCAATAGAAGCTGGAGCACCAGAAAACATTATAAGTGCTGTAACTATTCCAACAATTGGAGCTACAAATGAATTAATGAAAAGCAAAGAAGTAGCTATAATAATAGCTACAGGTGGTCCAGGAATGGTTAAAGCAGCTTACAGTTCAGGAACACCAGCTATTGGTGTTGGTGCAGGAAACTCTCCAGCATACATTGAAAGAACTGCTAATGTAGAAAAAGCTGTTAAAAACATTATTGCAAGTAAAACTTTTGATAATGGTACAATCTGTGCATCAGAACAATCAATAATCTGTGAAGAATGTAATCATGACCTAGTTGTTGCAGAATTTAAAAAACAAGGCGGATACTTCATGACAGAAGAAGAAACTGAAAAAGTTTGTAAACTATTATTCAAAAAAGGCAATGCTATGAATGCTAAATTTGTTGGAAGAAGTCCACAAGTTATTGCAAGTGCTGCAGGATTCACAATTCCAGCAGGAACTAAAGTACTTATAGGAAGACAAAATGGAGTAGGAGAAGGTTATCCATTATCTTTTGAAAAACTTACAACAGTTCTTGGATTCTACACAGTAAAAGATTGGCATGAAGCATGTGAATTAAGTATTGAATTACTTCAAAATGGAATTGGTCACACAATGAGCATCCATACTGAAGACAGAGATATGGTTATGAAGTTTGCTAGAAAACCAGCTTCTCGTATCCTTGTTAACACTGGTGGAACTCAAGGTGGAACAGGTGCAAGTACAGGACTTAATCCTTCATTTACTTTAGGATGCGGTACTTGGGGAGGAAGCTCAGTATCTGAAAATGTTACTCCAAAGCACCTTATGAACATTAAAAGAGTTGCTTATGGTATAAAAGATTGCACAAATTTAGCATCTAATGACCCAACTTTTAACTGCATAAAAACTGCTGAAAACTGTCATGGAGTTCAAAATCAATTTATGAATATGAGCCCAGCACAAATTGCAGCAGCTGCAGAAGTTTTAAATAAGGCTAATAACTGCGCTGAAAGTAGTAATACTTGCACTGAATGCAGTAGTGAAAATACAAAAAATGAAGAACTTTTAGATTTAGTTAATCAAATAGTTGCCGCTATGAAGGGGGCAAACTAATGGATAATTGTGAAGAAGTATTAAAACTTTTACTAGAAGCTGTTAAAGGTAAAGAATTAAATAATGCAGTTAATAGAAATTCATCTGAGATTCCAGTAGGGATTTCTAATAGACATATACATCTTTCACAAAAGGATTTAGATAGTCTTTTTGGCGAAAATTATGGGCTTACTAAGATCAAAGATTTATCTCAACCAGGACAATATGCTTGCAAAGAAGTTGTAACAATTTGTGGACCAAAGGGTGCAATTGAAAAAATTAGAATCTTAGGTCCTGTAAGAAGCAAGACTCAGGTTGAAGTATTAGCTGGAGACTGCATTAAGCTTGGATCCGTATCCCATGTAAAATTATCTGGAGATTTAAATAGAACATCTCCTATTACAATAGTTGGACCAAAGGGTTCTGTTCAACTAGAAGAAGGATTAATAGTTGCCCAAAGACACATTCACATGACACCTGAAGATGCTAAAAATTTAGGGGTACATGATGGAGAAATAGTGTCAATAAAATTTGAAGATTTAAGAGGCGGAATATACAATAATGTAGCTGTTAGAGCTAATGACGCTTCAAGCCTTGAATGTCATCTTGATATTGAAGAAGCTAACGCAATGGGTATTAATTCAAAGTCAAAAGTAACAATAGTAAAGTAAAAAATTAAATAAATAATTGCTTATAATTAAAAATTAAAATAAATAAAAAAAGATATTTTAGGAGGATTTTAAAATGAAATATGATGCATTAGGAATGATAGAAACAAAAGGATTAGTAGGATCAATAGAAGCAGCAGATGCTATGGTTAAAGCAGCAAACGTATATTTAATAGGTAAAGAATATGTTGGAGGCGGACTTGTAACTGTTATGGTTAGAGGTGATGTTGGAGCTGTTAAAGCTGCTACAGATGCTGGTGCTGCAGCTGCACAACGTGTTGGAGAATTAGTATCAGTTCACGTTATACCACGTCCACACTCTGAAGTTGAAGTAATTCTTCCATCATCTAAAGAAGTTGCAAAATAAGATATAAAATAAGAAAACGTCGCTAAATCTAATTTAGCGGCGTTTTTCATTTCTCTTAGGAGATTTGTCCAAGCACTATACGTATTCCTTATAGTATCAATCACTGTCTTTTAAAATTTACTATTAAATTTCATAATACATGTTCATTCACTTAAAAAATTTGTTTTAATTAAAATGATAATTTTTATATATACAAATGATAATAACATTCGATATAATATTTTAGTATAAAATTATAAGGAGGAAAAAATTTATGTTTGAAATGAAAGAGGAATATAAACTAGGAATACCTAGTATTGATGAGGAACATGAAAAACTTTTTGAAATTGGTGAAAGGGCATATAAATTATTAAAAGATCCATACATTATTGATAAATATGACAAGATAGTTGATGTAATTTCAGAATTAAGGGATTATACTGCTTATCATTTTAAAAATGAAGAAGAATATATGCAAAGCATAAATTACAAAAGATTATTTACCCAAAAAATTGAGCATGAAGGTTTTATTAAAAGACTAAAGGAGTTAGATTTAGATAAAATTGATGAAAATCAAGATGAATACATAATGGATGTGTTGAAGTTTTTAAATAATTGGATAATCAATCATATAGTTGAGAAAGATTTGCTTATGGTATCAAAATAAAGAAGTAATTTTTAATGCTTTATTATTTTGATATTGAAGAAAGAACAAGGTGAACAATTTGATTTGTTTACAAAATTATAAAAGAAATAAAAGGAGTTTTAATACTAGAATTTAAGAACTAGTGTATAAAAGGTGTAGTTTTAGGGACATACATATTGAAAAATAACTACATATTGCATTGACAGGTAGCAGATTAATCAGTATAATATACACATACCCCTAAGGGTATGTGGAGGTGTTTTTATGAAAAAATGTATGGATTCTGAAAACTTACATAGAAGATTAAAAAAAATAATTGGGCAAATAAATGCTATCGATAGAATGATAGACGAAGATGTTCCATGTGAGGATATATTGATGCAAATTAATGCAGCAAAATCTGCACTTCATAAATCAGGCCAGGTTGTACTTGAAGGTCACTTACAACACTGCGTACGTGAAGGAATTGAGCATGGTGATGCAGATAAAACTATTAAAAGTTTTGCAAAAGCTGTTGAACGTTTTTCAAATATGTCTTGATAAGATGAATAGTATATTAATTAAAAAATTTATAATCACTAAAGTTTTATCTTTATAAAAGTTTCATTAGAAGAGCAACTATTAAATTATTTTTTAGTTTGTTCTTTTTTTATTGACATACCTATACCCATAGGGGTACAATGTACATATACCCCTATAGGTATGAAAGGAGTGTTATAACTTGAATAAAGTAAAATCTATTTTTACTGATGAAACAAAACGAAACATATTTTTTCTTGTTTTATCCGGTATTGCTCTTATAGTTAGTTTTTTTGATGTGGGTCACTTACCTGTTAATGTGGCATGGATTTCTATTGTTCTTTGTGGAGTTCCTATTGTTATTGGAGCTATCAAGGGACTTATTACAGAATTTGATATAAAGGCTGATGTGCTTGTTTCAATGGCACTTATTGCATCTGTTATTATTGGAGAAATTTTTGCTGCTGGTGAGGTGGCTTTTATTATGCAAATCGGTGCATTACTTGAAGAACTTACTGTGGCAAAAGCACAGGCAGGAATTGAGAAATTAGTGCATCTGACACCGAGAACCGCAAGGGTTATTCGAGAAGGTAAAGAAGAAATTATTGATGCAAAAAAGGTGCAGGTTGGTGATATCTTGCGTGTTCTCGGGGGAGAGACAATTGCAGTTGATGGAATAATTACAAAGGGACAAACATCTATTGATCAGTCTGTTATGACAGGGGAATCTATGCCTGTGGACAAATCTCTTGGAGATGAAGTATCAAGTGGAACAGTTAATCAGTTTGGTACATTTGAAATGAAAGCAATTAAGGTTGGAGAGGATAGTTCACTACAGCGTATGATACGACTTGTTCAATCTGCTGATGCAGGCAAGGCAAAAATAGTTGGCATTGCTGACAGATGGGCAACTTGGATTGTAGTTATTGCCGTTACTGCCGCAATTCTCACTTGGATTATTACAGGAGAGATTATCCGTGCTGTAACAATACTTGTTGTATTTTGTCCATGTGCTTTAGTGCTTGCCACCCCAACTGCAATTATGGCCGCAATTGGCAATGCTACAAAATATGGTATCTTAGTTCGTGAAGGTGATGCCTTGGAAAGACTTTCAAAGGTAAAGAAAATTATCTTTGACAAAACAGGCACATTAACTTACGGCAAACCAGAAATTGTAACAGTAAAAAGCTATTCAGATAACTATACAGATGAAGATTTGTATGAAGTATTAGCATCTGCAGAACTGAGAAGTGAACATCCTCTTGGGAAAGCAGTTGTAGAGTGTTACAGACAGATTGGGAATATATCTACAGAACCTGAAAAGTTTACTATGCTTCCAGGAAGAGGTGTTTTGGCAAAAGTCAATGGGAAAAAAATTTTTGCAGGAAACGAAAAACTAATGAAAGATAATTATATTTCTTTAAAAGATGAAGTGCTAAAGGAAGCAAAATCTTATCTTTCAAAAGGATGTACTATTATTTACATATCAATAGACAATATTATGATTGGTTTTTCTGCTTTGTCCGATACATTACGTAAAAATGCTCCATATATGATAAGAAATATTAAAGCTCTTGGAATCACCCCTGTTTTGCTCACAGGAGACCATGCTGAAGCTGCTGGATATATATCTAATAAGATTAGCATCTCTGAGGTAAAAGCAGATTGTTTACCAGAAGATAAGCTTGATACAATCCATAATATCCAAATTGCTGGAGAGATGGTCTGTATGGTAGGTGATGGTGTTAACGATGCACCTGCATTGAAAAAGGCTTATGTAGGCATTGCAATGGGAGGTGTAGGAAGTGATATTGCTGTAGATGCTGCGGATATTGCACTTGTCAGTGATGATATAAGTCAGCTTCCCCATTTATTTGAACTTTCGAAAAAAATGATGACCACCATCAAGATCAACTTGAGCTTTTCAATGATACTGAATTTTGCTGCAATTATACTTGCAATAACAGGAGTACTTAATCCTATAGTAGGTGCCCTTGTTCATAATGCAGGCTCTGTACTTGTTATTATTAATTCTGCATTATTGCTTAAATGGAAAAAGAAATAAGTAATAATACAAAAGGTACTAGATTTTTTTCTTGAAGTTGTAGCAACGCATCAGAATTTGTAATGAACTCTAGTGATAGGTGGACATTAATTAAAGAACATATTATACCAGCTATAACAGATTAAATTTAAAAAGCACTATAAAGTAGTAGTCAAACTTTAAAGGAAGGATATAAAATCGAACTATATCACCGTAAGCCATCACTTTTAAAAGTTAGAGACAATAAAATATAAAATTACTAATACTGGATTTGAAAAATCTTCAGAGGATGAAATTAAAAAATTGCTACTTAAATATGCAGAATATGATTTATCACAAGGGGTATTTCACTAATAAAGTGGGATACTCTTTTTCTGTTTAAATAGTTTATTCTATGGTAATATAATAGTGTGAGGAGAGTGAAAGTTATATGGAAAAGAGATTTAATGTAACTGGAACCTGTATACCAGAAAAGCACTATATGGTAGATATATCAAATAAGTTAGATAGTATATTAAAATTAGTAAATAATGAAGAGTATTTTATTATAAATAGACCAAGACAGTATGGAAAAACAACTACATTATATTTATTAGAGAAAAGACTAAATAGTATGGAAGAATACTTACCTATAAAAATAAGTTTTGAAGCTATAGATACAGAGGGATATAGTGAAGTTAAAAAATTTTTAAGTAGTATAATGATGCAAATGGTGAATTATTTTAGGTTTTCAACTAACAAAGAAATGTATAAATTTATTAAAAATCATGAGAATGAAATTACTACTATGAATGAGTTTAATGGTTTTATAACAGATTTAATTGAATTCGCAGAAAAAAAAGTGGTTTTAATAATAGATGAGGTTGATAAAAGCAGTAATAATCAACTTTTCTTGGATTTTTTAGGGATGTTAAGAAGTAAATATTTATTAAGAAATGAAGGAAGAGACTATACTTTCCATAGTGTAATTTTAGCAGGAGTACATGATGTTAAGACTTTAAAATTAAAAATTAGATCTGATGAAGAACATAAATATAATAGTCCATGGAACATAGCTTCGGATTTTGATGTAGAGATGAGCTTTTCTATAGATGAAATAAAAACTATGTTAGATGATTATGTTGAAAATAAAAAAGTAGATTTGGATAAAGAATATTTTGGAGAAAAGCTATATTTTTATACTTCAGGTTATCCTTTTTTAGTAAGTAAACTTTGTAAAATCATAGATGAAAAAATAATGCCTAAAAATGAATTGAAATGGGAAAAAGAATACTTAGAGTTAGCAGTAAAAGAACTTTTAAAAGATAGCAATACTAACTTTGATAGTTTAATTAAGAATATAGAAAACAACAAAGAATTACAAGAATTAGTAAGGAAGATAATTTTAGATGGATATGAAATTACTTATAATCAAGATAATTCCTTAATAACCATGGGAATAATATACGGAATATTTAAAAATTCAAATGGGAAGGTCAAGATTCATAATAGAATATATGAACAAAGAATATATAATTACATGATTTCTTTAATAGAAACTAAAATGAATTTGGGACTTTATAATGAAAGAGAAAAATATTTAAATAAAGATGGAACTTTAAATATTAAAAAAGTATTATTAAAATTTCAAGAGTTTATGAAGCATGAGTATTCACGAAAGAGAGAGGCTTTCCTAGAGGAAGATGGTAGGTTAGTTTTCTTAGCCTTTTTAAGTCCTATTATAAATGGCAGTGGATTTGCATTTAAAGAGGTAAAGGGTGGAGAAGAAAAAAGATTTGATATAGTTATAACCTATAATAAAAAAATGTATATTCTAGAACTTAAAATATGGAGGGGAGAAGAATATCATAAAAAAGGGTTGATACAGTTAGGAGAATATTTAGATCAGTACGGATTAGAGGAAGGATATCTTTTAATATTTGACTTTAGAAAAGCTGCAAGCTTAATAGGCATAGCAGAAGAAACCTATGTGGATATAGAAGAGCATAGGAAAAAAATAATAGAAGTTTATTGCTAAAATGATAGTAGGATTGATATAGAAGAAATTAAGAATATATATATAATATTAAAATCACATTCATTATTTATTGATTTTATATTAATAAGTGAACATGGAATAATTAAATAATATATAGATATGTTTTAAGTTTAAAAGCTCTCACGTTGTGGGAGCTTTTGTTTTTCTAATTATTAAGTTGATTTTTACCAAATGACTACTCTTCACGATACTTCGATTTTTTTCAAAGAGGGAGTAAAGAGCGGCTGAGGATAAAGGGAAAGATTTAGTTAAATAAGGAACGATGAGAGTGGATATAGGGGCAAAGCTAAAGGCATAAAGCAGAAAAAATAAGAAACATGGAGTTAGATTACTTAAATATAATTATGTAAAGTAAAAATAAAAGTAAACCTAAAAAATTCCTACAATATAATACAATTCTTTGATACATTAATACACAATACCTATGATAAAAATATTAAATAATTTATATAGTTATTAAATTATTATAAAGTTATGTTTCTGGCTTAAGTAGTTTATTCTATGGTAATATAATAGTGTTATTAGAATCAAAATTATAATGGGAGATAAATTATGAATAAGACAATAGGAATATTAGCACATGTAGATGCAGGTAAAACTACTTTTGCAGAACAAATATTATATCATACAAAAAGTATTAAAAATAGAGGAAGAGTAGATCATAAAAACTCTTTTTTAGATAATCATAAAATTGAAAAAGAAAGAGGAATAACAGTATTCTCAGAGCAGGGAACCTTTAATTATAAAGATTCTGCATACTATCTTATAGATACTCCAGGACATATGGATTTTTCATCTGAAATGGAAAGAGCCATTCAGGTTATGGATTATGCTGTAATTATAATAAGTGGAGTTGAAGGAATACAAGGCCATACAGAAACAGTATGGAATCTCTTAAGAAAACACAATATTCCTGTTCTTTTTTTTATAAATAAAATAGATAGAGTGGGAGCTAATGTTGAAAATGTAATTGAAGATATAAAACTTAATTTTACTAAAAAGGTTTGTTTTATTGATAAACCATTAAATAGTGATGAGCTTTCACCTGAGCTTATAGAATTTATTGCGGAGCAGGATGAATATCTTTTAGAGAAATATTTAGAAGATAATTATGAAAAAGGTTTATGGTTAAAGTCTATGAAAAAACTCATTAAGAAAACTGAGCTTTTCCCTTGTTTTATAGGTTCAGCATTACAGGATATAGGCATAGAAGATTTTTTAGAAAATCTACATCTTTTAACCTATACAGAATATAATGAAGAAGAAAAATTTAGTGGAAGAGTATATAAAATACGACATGATGAACAAAACAATAGATTAACTTATATAAAGGCATTAAGTGGCAGCTTAAAGGTAAAAGAAGAGATATCCTTACCTAATATTGAAAATGATTTTTGTGAGAAGGTTAATGAAATAAGAATATATAATGGAGATAAATATATAAATGTAGATAAAGCTGAAGCAGGACAGATTTTTGCAGTAACAGGCTTAAGTGCTGCTAATATAGGTGATGGAATTGGAACTTTGAAGGATAAAGCTACATATAATATGGTTCCAACTTTAAAATCAAAGGTTATATTTGATGAAAGCTTAAATGTAAAGGATGTTTTAAAATATTTTAAAATTTTAGAATCAGAAGATCCTTCTTTAAATATAATCTGGGATGAAAAATTTCAAGAAATTCAGGTTTATATTATGGGTGTTATTCAATTAGAAGTTTTAAAGAATTTGATGGAAGAAAGATTTGGTATATTAATAGATTTTGGCCCTTGTGAAATATTGTATAAGGAAACTATTTTAGATACATCAGTAGGTTATGGGCATTTTGAACCTTTAGGTCACTACTCAGAAGTCCATCTTAAAGTAGAGTCAGGCGAGAGAAATAGTGGCATTACATTTGAAAATTTATGCCATACAGATAATTTAACAGTAGGTAATCAAAATTTAGTAAAAACTCATATTTTTGAAAGAGATCATCATGGAATTTTGACAGGCTCTCCTATAACAGATATAAAGATAACGCTTTTAACTGGAAGAGCACATAATAAACATACCAGTGGAGGAGATTTTAGAGAGGCTACTTTTAGAGCTCTAAGACAGGGATTAGAAAAAGCTAAAAATGTATTATTAGAGCCTTATTATTCTTTAAAGATGGAAGTGCCATTAGATTATATGGGAAGAATTTTATCAGATATCCAAAAGTTAAAGGGAGATTTTAATCCTCCAGAAACAATCCATAATAAAGCTATTATAAAAGGAAGAGGACCAGTTGCAACATTTATGAATTATAGTGTAGAGTTTATCTCTTTTACAAAAGGGAAGGGTAAATTTAATTTTGTATTTGATGGATATGATATTTGTCACAATGAAAAAGAAGTTATAGAAAAGATAGGCTATGATAAAAATGCAGATATTGAGTATACTTCAACTTCAATCTTTTGTTCAAAAGGACAAGCGTTTTTAGTTAAGTATAATGAGGCAGAAGAATATATGCATTGTTTGAAATAAATATAGAATAAGGGGGAAAAAGAATTACTAAAGAAGTGATTCTTAGAAATATATGAATAATGTTTTGGAAAATTCAATTAGTGATGTATTAGTTAAACAAATAGATGCAGCTATGGTACCTAAAAGTAATAAGGTAGATTCAAGAACCTTTTCTAGGTTACTTGATGATGATAAAGTTGTTGCTAGCTACAAAATGTATTGGATTTTTGGAATATTAGAGGAAGTAACCTTAGGAAATACTGAAATAGAATTTAATAAAATAGTAGCTAGAATGATAGTGGCAGCTTGGTATCCTATTATGCAATATAAATTAAGTTTTGGTGTTTTTGATAACTTACAAAAGCCTATAAATTATGTAGCTTTAAAATATGGATTTGCTTCAAATTGTAATGAAAATGAACTTTTAAAATTCTTATGTGAAAGTGAAGATAAGGAACTTAAAAAAATGATGAGGGATTTAACTTGTATGGTTCCCTATAGATTACTATCGCCATTTTTTACAGAGGACCTTAAAGGTAAAAACAAGAGTAGCATAAATAAAATAATTCAAGAGCTATCAGTAGAAAGTGATACATGTTTTTATAAGATTACTAAAGAAGGTAAAAATAGAATTTTAATAAATGAATATTGGGCTCAGTATCTTAATGAAAATTATAGAGTAATAAAATCTTGGATATATTATAAACTTGTATGTTTTCTTCAAAAAAGGAATCCCAATGTTCCAGCTATAGCCTTTAAGCTTGAAGCACCTAAAAATAGAGATTTAGCTTCAGCTACAAAGATTTGGAAAGAAATTATTGTTTCAAAGGGGCCTAAAGACATTTATACAGGTAAAGATTTTACAAAAGAGAACTATGAAATTTATGGAGGCCTTAGTATAGATCACTTTATACCTTGGAGTTTTGTACTTCATGATGAGATGTGGAATCTTGTGCCAACATTTAAAAATATAAATAGTTCTAAAAGTGATAAGTTGCTTAATTATAATAGATATATTGATGATTTTTGTGATATGCAGTATATGGCAGTTACATATATTTTAGAAAAAAGAAAGCAAAAAGATTTAGAAAGCTATATAGATGCTTTAAGAATAGAAAACTTCCAAGAATACTTAAAGTACAAGCCTAAAGAAGACTTTATTAAGAAACTAAAGCAATGTATTTCACCACTTTATCAGATAGCTGAGAATCAAGGCTTTGAGGTGATGGATAGAGTGTTTTAGAGAGGTATATAGCTAAGTTTTGGATATGATGGCTGATAGATATGTTTATGTATACAGGGCACATTGAGTGCGTAGTAAAGCTTAAAAGGAAACACAGTTAGAAGTATTCATATATCTAGGCTTAGAAAATGGTTAAAATAGTATATGTTTCTTGATACGGGATTAGGAAACAGGGAGAAACGAAAATATAGTTGGATAGAGCCCTTGAGTGTTGATATGCGCTTGAGGACTTTTGTTAATATACACAAAAATAAGGTAAAATGTAGAAAAAAATAAAAATAAAATATATAATAGAAAAAGATGTATATATATTTAAATAAGAGAGTATTAATCATATAATATTTATTATGTATAACTATTGGAGGTGTTGGAAATATGAAAATTACGTTGCCATAAAAAGAAGTAACTGTAAAAGAATTTGATATAAAAGAACAATCAATTATAATTATTGGAGCAAATGGTTCTGGAAAAAGCCGATTAGGTGCGTGGATAGAGATTCAAAATGCTAATAAAACACATAGAATTTCAGCACAAAGATCCCTAATAGTTCCAGACTATATTCAGATGAAAAGTTATGAACAAGCTGAAGATGATTTGTTTTATGGAGATTGGAAAAATAAAGATAATCGAAAAAATCAAAGATGGAATTGGGGAAAGTTTACTACAACACTATTAAATGATTATGATAAAGTATTGTCAGTTTTATTTGTTAAAAAAGTAAGTTGAACGAAGATTATGTTGATGAATGTAAACGGAAGGAACAAAGGAATGAACCAAAGGCAAGAGTTCCAGAATCAGATGTTGATAGGGTAATAAAAATATGGAAGGATATATTTTCACATAGAGAATTAGTTTTAAAAGATGCAAAAGTTACAGCAACATTTAATAGTTGTAATTATAGTGGGACAGAAATGAGCGATGGTGAAAGAGTTGTATTATACCTTATGGCACAAACATTATGTGCTCCAAGTCAATCTATTATAATAATAGATGAACCGGAAGTTCATTTGCATAAATCTATTATGAATAGGCTCTGGGATAAGCTAGAAGAGTATAAAAAAGATTGCTTATTTTATATATATAACTCAGGATATTCAATTTGCGACAGCACATAAAAATTCAAAGAAACTGTGAGTACATAAATATTTTGGAAATAATGATTGGAATTATGAGTTTATTAATGGAGGTGATGATGTACCTGAAGAATTACTATTAGAAATTTTAGGGACAAGAAAGAATGTATTATTTGTAGAAGGAAAGAGAGAAAGTTTAGATTATTCTTTATATCAACATTTTTATTCTGATTATTCTGTAATTCCATGTGAAAGTTGCATAAAAAATTATAGAATCTACTAAAGCATTAAGAAAGCATAATCACTTACATCATTTAAGTGTTTTTGGACTAGTAGATAGGGATTATAGAACAGGAAAAGAAATACAGTCACTTATGAAAGATGGGATTTATACATTATATATAGCCGAGGTTGAGAATCTATTTATAATCGAAGAAATATTTAAAGTTATAGCCGAACAATTAGTACGAAATGAAAATGATGTGAAAGAAGTTAAAAATTTTGTGATAGATTTATTTAAAAAAAATATTGAAACACAAATAAAAAATGCAGTAGTTAGTGAAATAAAATATAAATTAAGCATATATGATGTTAACAAAGGCAATGAGCAGGAAATCAAGTTGGCTATTGATAAAATAGCACAATTGATAAAAGTAGATGAAATTTTTATGGATAAAAAAGAACAATTTGATAGATTAAATCAAGAGAAAAACTATGCAAATATATTAAAATATTTTAATAATAAAGGACTTTACAAAAGTGTAGGTGGATTTTTTGGACTTCAGAATAATGAATACTCGGATTTAGTAATAAGATTATTACGAAGTAGTAAAAAATCTAAAATAATAGAAGGCTTAAAAAACTATCTTCCAAGTATAAATTAAATATAGTAATTCTAATAATTTTATATTACTGGATTAAAAAATTAAAATGAAAAATAAGTGTATATAAAACAGATAAAAGGTGGGAGAAAAATGGGGATTCAAAATTTTGCATTCAGACCAATAGGATCATATTTGCAAGATGGTATATATTTTATTCCGGATTATCAAAGGGAATATTCATGGGTAGAAGATATAGAGATAGATGATTTTTGGCAAGATCTTGAGAATTCAATTAAGGAAAACAGAGAACAACATTTTTTTGGACAAATTGTTATCCATAATTCTATAGAGGAAAGTAAAAAATATGTAATCGATGGTCAGCAGAGGACAAGTACATCAGTTATATTTTTAGCAGTATTAAGAAATATATATGAAGAAATATATAATAATTATAAGCTTGCCAGTGCTAGAAATAAATTAGAAGATATACGATTAAAATATATTGGCAGATGGTCAGAAGAAGAAAATGAATTAAGACTTCATTTAGGTAAAATAGATAGAGAGTATTACATGAAAAACATTCAAATAGGTTATCCATTATTAGAAGAAGAGTGTGAAAAAGAGTCGCATAGAAGAATAAAAAAAGCGTATTATTATTTTAAAAATAAAATGAAAGAAAAAATAGAAAGTTTTTCTGATTATAGAGCTAAATATGAAGAAGTAACTAAGTATTATAATAAGTTTATAGAGTGTTTTAAAATTATGTATGTAGAAACTGATGATATAAATGAAGCATTTATTATATTTGAAACATTAAATGCCAGAGGAAAGGATTTAGAAACATCTGATTTGTTAAAGAACCATTTGTTTAGGATATCTGGAAACAGCCTGGGCATAGTAAAAGAAAAATGGCAACAGACTATAGATAACTTGGATAAAATTGATACTACAAAGTTTATAAGGCATTATTGGAATTCAATATCAGAATTTACAAGAGAGAAAGATTTATATAAAAGGATAAGAGAATATATTTTTACACCAAAGAAAAGTGAAGAATTCATACAAAATTTATATGAAATGTCAGAAGTCTATAAGTGTATGGTAAATCCTGATGAAGAGATTTATTTTTTAGATAATGATTTAAATAAAATACTTTCTAATTTGAAGACTTTAAAAGCTAGTTCTTTTTATCCGATAATTTTATCAATGGTTAATATGAATTTTAGTGAGCAAGATATAAGATTTGTAGCACAAAAAATCGAAGTTTTAATATTTAGAAATTGTGTTCTTGCTGGTAAGGTTGCAAATAAATATGAAGTACTTTTTGCAAAGATTGCTCATGGTATATATGAAAAAGAACTTATTAATACAGAGGATATTTATAAAAAGATATTAAGAAATACTATTAGTGATGAAGAATTTAGGAATTCATTTAGAGTTTTTATAATAAAGTCAGTGCCAGTGGCTAAATATGTACTTAGAGAAATAAATAATTCTATAAATAATGAAGTTTATGTAATAGAGGATAACCAAAAAATTCATTTAGAACATATAATGCCAAAAAAGAAAGGAGAATGGGATATAACAACAGAAATTTGTGAAAAATATTTGAATAGAGTTGGTAATTTAACTTTATTATTTAATGAGTATAATAGGAGTATATCTAATAAATTATTTGGTGAAAAGAAGAGTATGTATAAAAAATCTAAAATTTCAATATCAAATGATATATGCAAATATGATAATTGGAGTGTAGAAAATATTAATAAAAGACAAGAAGAACTTTGTGAATTTGCGATACATAGATGGAGTATTTAATTTATAATGAAATTTTAATTGGTAAGATACACGTTTTAAGCAAGCTCAATTAGGGTTTTGCAAGAATCCCGGGGGTTGTGAACATTCAAATAAATTTAGACATATAAGGAACATATGTAATGGAACAATTATATGGGAAAAAGATACGATTGATAAATGAAGTGATCTTATTTTAAAGTAATACTAGCTTAGTATATTAATATTAGGCTAGTTTTTATTCTAAATATAATAATACTATAAAATAGAAAATATAAGTAAGTATGTAATTATAGATTTAGTTTTAGATGTAAATAGAGATTATAAGTATGGCGTTGAATTAATACTATATGTTTTTGCAAATAAATTTTTAAGCGAAAAAGTTATCCTGGATATTTACTTAAATATAATCATAATAGATCTAATTTTAATGTAAAAGTAATTCAAATTAAATTATAGAGCATAGGTTATGTTATAGTGTAGGCAAGTATTGAGCAGATGGGGATTGGTGAGATGAGATGTTAATTGTAGTTAAATGTTCTCAAAAGGATTTGAACCTTATTATAAATGTAATTATAGGAAAAAATACTTATAATAGAATAATAAGAGAGTAGAAATAGTATTGTTTTTTATATTTTCATCTTAAAACCTATCTTAAGCTTTTAATTATAAAGTTTTAAGATAGGGTTTGTAGTATTTGTATAAATTGTAGAACATTATATAAATAAAATATTTTATGGTATAATAATTACGTTAATATGGTAATATATGAATTATTTCCATAGAAATTTTATGTAAATTAATCAGCAGTGTAAACAGTAATAAGGGGGATTGGGGTTAATATGGCATACCAAAGCGAAGCAGAGCTTGAGAAACATTTAATAAAACAGCTTGAAAGTAAAGGTTATAATAAGGTTAAAATAAGCAGTGAAAAAGAGTTAATCAAAAATTTCAGAGTACAACTTAACAAATATAATAAGGAAAAACTTGGAGGGACACCTTTAACAGATAAAGAATTTGAACGTGTTATGCGTAAGATTGAAGGTAAAAGTATATTTGAAGGTGCAAAGATTTTAAGAGATAAATGGCCTTTAAAAAGGGATGATGGTTCAGAAGTTTACATAGAATTTTTTAATTCTAAATCGTGGTATAAAAACATATTCCAAGTAACTACTCAAACAACAGTAGTAGGAAAATATACTAATAGATACGATGTAACATTATTAGTTAATGGACTTCCACTTGTTCAAATAGAACTAAAGAGAAGAGGAGTAGATTTTAAAGAAGCCTTTAATCAAATACAGCGTTATAGAAAACACTCCTATCAAGGTTTATATAGATATATACAAATATTCATAGTAAGTAATGGTATGGATACAAAATATTTTTCCAATAGTGACAGAGATATTTTATATACTTATACCTTCTTTTGGACGGATGAAAAAAATCAAAGAATTAGTAATTTAAATGATTTTACAGATACATTTTTAGAAAGAAGTTTTATATCTAAAATTATTGCTCGTTATATGATAATAAATTATACAGAAAAAATACTAATGGTAATGAGACCATACCAAATATATGCTGTAGAAGCTCTTATAAATAGAGCATTAGAAACAAACAATAATGGGTACATATGGCATACAACAGGAAGTGGTAAAACTTTAACTTCCTTTAAAGCAAGTCAGATACTTTCAAAAGAACCTAAGATAAAGAAAGTATTTTTCCTTGTGGATCGTAAAGATTTAGACTCCCAAACTATAAATGAATTTAATAAATTCGAACAAGAATCAGTAGATACTACAGATAAGACAAGCACTTTAATAAAGCAAATAAAAGACGTAAACAAACCTCTTATAGTAACTACTATACAAAAGATGTCGAATGCTATAAAGTCACCTAGATATACAAAGATAATGGAGCAATACAAAGATGAAAAAGTTGCATTTATTATAGATGAGTGTCATAGATCACAGTTTGGAAGTATGCATACAGCTATCGAAAAGCATTTTAAAAAGGCTCAGTATTTTGGATTTACAGGAACACCTATACTTAAAGAAAATAAAAGTCAAGACGGGCGTACTACAGCAGATTTGTTTGATGAAATGCTTCATAGTTATCTTATTAAAGATGCTATAAAAGATAATAATGTTTTAGGATTTTCAGTTGAATATATATCCACTTTTAAAGGTCAGTTTGATGAAAATGATGGGACTAAAGTAAAGGCTATTGATAAGAAAGAAGCTTTTATGGATGATGAGCGTATATCACAAATTGCACAGGATATAATTAGAAATCATAATAAGAAAACAAAAGATAGACAATATACAGCTATATTTGCAGTTGAAAGTATTGAAATGCTTGTAAAATATTATGATAAGTTTAAAGAATTAGATCATAATTTAAAAATAACAGGCATATTTAGTTATGGAGCAAATGAAGACGCAGAAGGGAAAGATGAACATTCAAGAGATAGCTTAGAGAGAATAATTAAAGATTATAATGAAATGTTTGATACAAAATATTCTACAGATACATTCCAAGGGTATTTTGCTAATGTATCTAAAAAAGTTAAATCAGGACAAATTGATATACTCATAGTTGTAAATATGTTCTTAACAGGATTTGATAGCAAAACATTAAACACACTATATGTAGATAAAAATTTAGTATATCATTCATTAATACAAGCTTATTCAAGAACTAATAGAGTTTACAAATCTACAAAACCTTATGGAAATATTGTATGTTATAGAAACTTAAAGAAAAAGACAGATGAAGCTATAAAATTATTTTCATTAACAGATAATGCTAATGAAGTTCTTATGAAAAGTTATAATCATTACTTAAAAGCTTTTAAAGAAAGTGTACTAAACTTATATAAGATAGTTCCAAGACCAGAAGATGTGGATTTTATTGAAGGTGAAAAAGAGAAAAAAGAATTTATAGTAGCTTTTAGGGATTTATCGAAAATACTTATAAAATTACAAACTTTTGTAGAATTTGAATTTGATGAAGATAAACTTTTAATTAATGAACAAACTTATCAAGATTTTAAAAGTAAGTATTTGGCTATTTATGATTCACTTAAAAATGATGAAGAGGGAAAAGCTTCTATTTTAGATGATATTGATTTTGGCATTGAGCTTATGCATACAGATAAAATAAATGTAGATTATATAATGAATTTAATAAGAAATATAGATTTCTCTGATAAAGAAAATAAAGAAAAAGATATAAAACATATTATTAAAGAATTAGATAGGGCAGATAGTGAACATTTAAGATTAAAGGTAGATTTATTAAAATCATTCCTTGAAGAAGTAGTTCCAAATCTTACTGAAGAAGATTCTATTGATGATGCTTACAGAAATTTTGAAGATATTAAAAGAAATGAAGAAATAAAAGCCTTTTCAGAGCAAGCAGCAGTTAAAGAGGAAAAACTTAAAGATTATATTTCAGAATATGAATACAGCGGAATGATAGATCGTAAAGATATGAATGATAATATAGAAGGAAAATTATTAAAACGAAAAAAAGTATTAAGAGAAATGACTACTTTTATTAAAAATCATGTGGAGAAATTTAATTAAATAATATTATCTTAAAAGATAGTAGAAAGGTAAGTGCTTTCTACTATTTTTGCAAGAAAAATATACATTAGTGTTAAAAATATAATATAATTAAATAGTGATTTTATAATAACTAAAGATTATTAAAGGAGGATTTAAAATGTCAGTAAGTAGAGAACAACAGGCTAATCTTCATGCAAGATTATGGGATATAGCAAATGATTTAAGAGGAAATATGGAAGCTAATGAATTTAAAAATTACATATTAGGATTAATATTTTATAGATATCTTTCAGAAAAAGTAGAAGGTAGAGCAGAAAATCTTTTAAAAGAGGACAATATATCTTATAGGGAAGCTTGGGAAGATGATGAATATAGAGAAGCTCTTCAGGAGGAACTATTAGCTCAAATAGGATACTTTATAGAACCTAAATATTTATTTTCTTCTTTAATGAAAGAAATAGAAACTGGAAACTTTGATGTGGAAATGCTTCAAGGAGCTATAAATGATATTACAGAATCAACACTAGGACATAAAAGTCAAGATGATTTTGATCACTTATTTGATGATATGGATTTAACGTCAACAAAGCTTGGCCGTGATGTTAAAAGTAGATCAAATCTTATAGCAAAGGTAATGGGGAATATTTCACAAATTGATTTTAAACATGATGATGCAGAAATTGATGTTTTAGGAGATGCTTATGAATATTTAATATCTCAGTTTGCAGCAACAGCGGGTAAAAAAGCAGGGGAATTTTATACACCTCAACAGGTTTCAAAAATACTTGCAAAGCTTGTTACCCTAGGAAAAAAGGATTTAAAAAGCGTATATGATCCAGCCTGTGGTTCTGGTTCACTACTTTTAAGAGTTTCCAAAGAAGCAAATGTTCGTTACTTTTATGGACAGGAGCTAACTTCTACAACATACAACCTAGCTAGAATGAATATGTTACTGCATGATATATCTTACCAAAGATTTGATATAAGAAATGATGATACATTAGAAAATCCTCAGCATATAGATATGAAATTTGATGCAGTAGTTGCAAATCCACCTTATTCTGCTAAATGGAGTGCAGATAAAAAGTTTTTAGATGATGAAAGATTTTCAGCCTATGGGAAACTTGCTCCAAAATCAAAAGCAGATTATGCTTTTGTACAGCATATGATTTATCAGTTAAATGAAGGTGGAACAATGGCTGTGGTACTTCCTCATGGAGTTTTATTTAGAGGAGCTGCAGAAGGGTTTATAAGAAAATATTTAATTGAAGAAAAGAATTACTTAGATGGTGTGATAGGGCTTCCAGCTAATATATTTTTTGGAACAAGTATACCTACAGTTATTTTAGTATTTAAAAAGAGCAGAGAAAATAGTGACAATGTGATGTTTATAGATGCATCAAGAGAGTTTGAAAAGGGTAAAAATCAAAATGTACTTAGAGATAAAGATGTAGAAAAAATAATTTCAACCTATGTAAAAAGAGAAACTGTAGATAAATATGCATACAAAGCTACTTTAGATAAAATTAAGGAAAATGATTATAATTTAAATATTCCAAGATATGTAGATACCTTTGAAGAAGAAGAACCTATTGATATTGATGAAGTTAAAATTAAAATAGAAAACATTGATAAAGAAATAGCTGATATTGATAAAGAGCTTGAAGTTTTCTTAAAAGAGCTTGGAATATAGGGTGGTGATTATATGAATAAAACACCAAAATTAAGATTTCCTGAGTTTAGTGGAGAGTGGGAAGAAACTACTGTAGAAAAAATTGCAAATGTAAGTACAGGTAGCAAAGATACTAAAGATAAAATAGACAATGGTCAGTATCCATTCTATGTTAGATCACCAATTATAGAACGAATAAATACATTTTCATTTGAAGGTGAGGCAGTATTAACGGTTGGTGATGGGGTTGGAGTTGGTAAAGTGTTTCATTATGTTAATGGAAGGTTTGATTTTCACCAACGAGTATATAAAATAAGCGACTTTAAAGAATATAACGGTAAATTCTTTTATCAGTACTTTGCTAAAAACTTTTGCAAAGAGGCTATGAAATATAATGCAAAAACTTCAGTTGACTCAGTTCGAAGAGAAATGATTACTAAAATGAAAATTCCTGATATTAGTTTAAAAGAACAACAAAAAATAGCCAACTTTTTCTTTTTAATAGATAAAAAGATTCAAAAGCAACAAGAAAAAGTAGAAGTTCTTAAAGATTATAAAAAAGGTATAATGCAGAAGATATTTTCTCAGGAGATTAGATTTAAGGGGGATAATGGGGAAGAGTATCCGGAGTGGGAACATAAAAAATTGAATGAAATAGTTCAACGTGTAATAAGAAGAAATAAATCACTTATATCAACGTTACCACTTACTATTTCAGCACAATATGGTTTAGTAGATCAAGAAACATTTTTTAATAAAACAGTTGCAAGTTCAAATTTAGAAAATTATTTTTTATTATACAAAGGAGAGTTTGCATATAATAAAAGTTACTCAACTGGTTATCCATGTGGGGCTATAAAGCGTTTAGATAATTATAATATGGGAGTGCTATCAAGCTTGTATATATGTTTTTCAATATTAAAAGGAATAAATTCGAATTTCTTAGTACATTATTTTGAAACTAATTGTTGGCATAAAGAAATATCTATGATTGCAGTTGAGGGAGCTAGAAACCACGGACTTCTAAATATAAGTGTAAATGATTTTTTTGAAACATTACATTATATACCATCGCTAGAGGAACAACAAAAAATAGCTAATTTTCTATCCAAGATAGATGACAAATTAAACAAAGAAAAAGAAAAGTTAGACTTGTTAAAAAAATTGAAAAAAGGATTGCTTCAACAGATGTTTGTATAATAAGGAGGTATACCCAAATGGCAGAAATAAAGTTTGAAATTAAAGAATCTGTAGGTACTCTTTCAGAATCACCAAAAGGATGGACAAAAGAATTAAATATAATTAGCTGGAATGGAAGAAATCCTAAGTACGACTTAAGAGATTGGACACCAGAACATGAAAAGATGGGGAAAGGAATTACTTTGTCAGTTGAGGAATTGAAAAAGCTTAAGGATATCTTAAATAATATACAACTATAATATTTATAATTATGATAAGTAATATGATGAATAAAATTTAGAATTGTAGGATTTGTTAGTAATAAAACGTGAGAATATTAAAACAAAACTATGTTATAGATAAAGAAGATAATTAAATTATAATCATTAATGGGATAAATTGGACAAACTTAAGTATTCCTTTAATAATGATATAAAAATTTAAAGGGGGATTATTAATGGATGAGAAAGAAGAAGTAATTAATGATATATATAAAACATATGCGAAGTGTATTGGGCAGGATTATAGACCAAAAAAATATACCACTATACTGGAGTAGAGGGAGTATATAATATTATCAAAAATAAATGTTTTTGGATGACAAAAAGTGATCTTTTAAATGATGAAAAAGAACTTGTTTATTTCTATGATGTTTTAAAAAAAGTTGTTGAAGAAACCAGATTTATGGGTATAGATGAAAAATTTATTGATTCATTAAAAAGAGAATCGGATAAAATATTAGAGAATACATTTATTCTAAGTTTTACAAAAGATTCAGATTCATTACCTTTATGGGAAATGTATTCTAAGGGAAAAGGTTATAACTTAGAAATTACTTATGATAAATTTTTTGACGCACGATGGCAGGAAAAAGTATATATATCTACTACTAATAATAAAAAATATATTTAGCAAGAAATAATTATAATAGACAATTCTTTGGACCTACAAACTTTGTGGTATATGATAGGAGTTTACAAAAGGGAAAAATTTACGAACTTTTAAAAGGAATAGATTTATCAAGGGACTTTAGACTAACGTATCCAGAAGATATAAAATCTATTCCTATAATAGAAATGCAGCAGAGAATATTAAGTGAATTTGTAGATTATATGGTGTTATTTAAGGATGAATCTTTTTCTTATGAAAATGAATTTAGAATAGTATATAATATTATTGATTGTGATCAGTTAAACATTGTAAAACACAGAATAATTAATGATAGGATTGTCCCATATATAGAGCTAGGAATTGAAGAAAATGTTATTGACTCAGTTACTATAAGTCCAAGATTAAAAGCGATATATTATCTGTAAAAGGATTAAATTCATTTATAAATAGTATAAATAATCTTAATTAATCAGATAAAATAAGTGTTGCTTGTTCACAACATTCTATTAGATAAAAAATTATATCAAATTAATAGAAATATAAATCTTAAAATTAATATAAAAATATAGAAAGTCTGTCTGAAGTAATAAATTTTTAAACGTATATAAATAACAGATTGGGGAAATATTTAATGAGTATATGGCTATTTAGAGCAGGAAAAAATGGGGAATATGAAAATAAATTTATAAATGAAAAAAGAGTATATTTAACTTGGGATGATTTGAATATAAATCTAAATTCTATAAAGTCTAAAGAAGATTTATATAAAATTCTTATTGAGCATTATAACCTTAAAAAAGAAAAAACTGCAATTAATTGGGCATCACAGATATGGCCAATAGCGCACAGAATGAAAAAAGGGGATTGGATAGTGTTACCGAGTAAAATTAATAGAACAATCCACTTTGGTGAAATCGTGGGAGAATATCAATATGATGAATCTCTAGGAAACCCTTATTATCATTATAGAGATGTAAAATGGTTTGCATTGGATGTTCCAAGAGAGCGGTTTGATCAGGATATTCTATATTCATTAGGAGCTTTTATGACTGTGTGTAAAATTCATAAAAATAATGCAGAAGAAAGAATAAAGAATATGTATAAAAATAATTGGAATGCTAAGCCTATAAGTTTTAAAGGGTCAGTGAATGATCCAGAAGAACCAGCAACTATTGATTTAGATGAGTATATTTTTGATAGGATTTCTGAAAGAATAATACAGAAGTTTAAAGGGCATAAAATGGAAAACTTGATTAATGAAATCCTTAAAGCAAAAGGATTTACAACATATAGGAGTCCCGAAGGTTCAGATCAAGGTGTTGATTTATTAGCATCAGCAAATACTCTTGGATTTGGTTCACCTAAGATTTGTGTTCAAGTAAAAACACAAAATGACCCAGTAGATAGACCTACTTTAGATCAACTTATTGGTACAATGAGTAATTATAGTGCTGATTATGGATTATTAGTTTCATGGAGTGGGTTTAAAACATCTGTTATTAAAGAAATTCCTAAACAATTCTTTAAGGTTAGATTATGGGATTCCAAAAATATAATTGAAGAGATTTTTGCAAACTATGATAAATTAAATGATGAAATAAAAACAGAAATACCTTTAAAAAGGGTATGGATGTTGAATGTGGAAGAGTAAGCTAGTTCAAAAATAAAATACAATTAAGCAATAAATGCTATCTTAAGAGTTGTTTGGGATGGCATTTGTTTTTCAGTATTAAATAAGAATTGCTATGTGGGATTCCATATAATAATAGTTTTTAGATTTTAATTTTTTATTAGTATGCCAAAATGGTACGTTCTTTTTTAAAAGTAATAATAATTTATTAAATCTGGAAATCTGAAAATTAAGGAGGGATTAAAATATTTATTTTTATGAAAATAAAAATGCGTTGTAGGGTTAATAAAAAATAAAATAGTAAGTTGGTAAAAATGTTAGATTTTGATATTATGATGAGCTGTAAGGAGATAAATAAATTATGAATGTAGAGTTAGTTTAAATAATAAGATAAATAAAATAAATGGTAGTAAAATGTAGAAATATAATGCTTTAGGGTGGTGGTTTTATTGGATAAGTTAATAGAAATTATTAAAAATATTTTTATTAGAAAACAATATTCTAAAATAGAAATTGTCATTATGACAATATTTATTATAGTTACTCCTAGCTATATATATTTATATTGCTATAATAATAAACTATTTAAAGGATTAGAGTTTATGAAGTTACTAATTTTAAGTATTAGTTTAAATGTAGCTATTTTTATATTTTTATATTGTATTAATTTTATAATTTTGTCTTTATCAAAAATTAACAAGAAAAATGAAAAAATACAAAAAAGACTAGATAGATCTTATAAAGTAATTAAAAAGATTAGTTCAGATATAGATATACAAGAGGAGGATTTAAATGATATTTTAATCAATATTGAAAGTTTAAAATTAAAGCTTATAAATTATAAATATCAAAATCATAAAAATATAGATTTTGAAGAGGAAAATATTAGGAACAATTTAATAAGACAAGGAGCATATGCAATTTCTACATCATTATTAGTGGCATGTGGAATTATTATTATTATTTTTAAAGTTATAAATATTGACCGGAATACTTTTATTGGAACAATAGTAGGTATTATACTGATATTTGAAGTAATTATATTTATATTAAAAAACAAAATAATGAATAAATAAATGATGATGAATATTAAGCAAGCTCAAATGGCTTTTCTCAAGTATCCCTGGGGTATGTAAATAAAGGCTACAGAATTTGAAATCACAAGATTAAATTACTGCATAGATAGGCTATAATCCAAAATTAAAGATGTTGTAAAACAAATATTTATAGAAAAATGCTCATAGAATGAAGCTTGTACTAAGTGTTCTATTAATGAAAAAACTTTAAATAAATATAAAAATAAAGGTATTGATGAAATAACATTAATGTTTGATTTGGGGAGACTAGTGAGTTAATCACTGGTCCTTTTATTGTCTACAGAGAAAACCACCTGCTATGCAGGTGTGTTCAGAAAAGCTTAAGCGTTGAAAAAAAATACCTCACTTTGATAAAATAGATATGGTTTCGCTAGCCAATCTAGAATCAAAGGAGGTATTGCCCAAAATGGACAATAATAGTTTAGCACATACTAAGTGGAGGTGTAAATATCATATAGTGTTTGCACCTAAATATAGAAGAAAAGAAATATATGGAGAAAAGAAAAAAGAGATAGGAAAAATACTGAGAATGTTATGTGAATGGAAGGGAGTAGAGATAATAGAAGCTAATGCATGTAAAGATCATATACATATTCTTGTATCAATACCGCCGAAAATAAGTGTATCATGATTTGTAGGATTCTTAAAAGGAAAAAGTAGTCTAATGATATTTGAGAGATTTTCAAATTTAAGATACAAATATGGAAATAGATATTTTTGGTGTAGAGGATATTATGTAGATACAGTAGGAAAAAATAAAAAAGCAATTGAAGAATATATAAAAAATCAGCAAAAAGAGGATTTGATAGCTGACCAAATAAGTATTAAATAGTATATCAACCCTTTTAAGGGTGGCAAGTAATAATTAAATTGCGGCTGGCGAGACTTTTATAGGTGCCTTAAGGCACAACGCTAGTAAAGTGCCCTTATAGGGCTTATGAAAAACCACCAGCTAAGCTGGTGGATATTTATTTTAAACATATCTTATTTAAACATATCCATAGAGTGAAAATAAATTTGGAAAGCCTCAGAAGTACCTAAAAATAGTTTTTTTCTGTGGCTTCATTTCTAGTTTGGATTATTGGTTTATTTTGGTGTGGAAAGCTATTGATTTTGCAATAGAAAGAGGTCGTGATTTCTCTAACTGTTCAATTTCATCAAAGGAGCCAAATAAATATATTTGGTTGCATGAGTTGTAAATTAAAAGGATTGCACACATTACATCATTTTTTTCAATCATTTGATATGGAAATATGCTTTCATAACATTTTATAATGCCAATAATGTATGGTACAAGATCTAATGATTTATTGATGGAGTTACTTAATAATATTTTGAATTTGAAAAATAGTTTTTTTCCACCGGCGTTAGGCTGTATGCTTTTATTATCTATATCTAAGTTTTCACAAAAATAATCATCTGAAAGTTCTATTTGAATTCCATAATTTAATAAATAAACATTTAAGTCTGTAGTTACTGTATTAATATGTATATTAGTTACATTCCTAAGTTCTGGGTACTTTGCTGTAAATATATCAAATATGTAACCAGAAACAGTTCTACAAAATATTCTTATATTAAAAATATTAAAAAATATATGGTACAATTCTGAACTAGTTAATTTTTGACCTTTCATTCCTTTTTCTGTTATTATACATAAATTATTATCTAGTTTGTAGTTTCCGTGTTTAAAAGCATTTCGAAGTATTCTTATAGCATCTAACGAATTAATTGCTTTTGTTTCTGAGTATATTATACTTTGGTATTGTGTTGGAAATAATTCTGAATATACGTTATTTAATAAAAAAAATAGTTCCTTCTTTTTTTTATTATCGTTAATATGGTTTTTAGCCATGTATGCATTAATAAGTAAAAATGAATCTAGTCGCAACATAGGCTCAATTAAATTTTGAATCATTTGAATAGTAGGTTCTATTTTATTTAATGGATTAGCAAATTTTTTATCAGCCAAAAGTTGTTGCTCTTCAATTTTGGGAGCAATATTTATCCAGTACAATTTTAATCCTTCATCACGATCTTTTATTCCCAGCTTTACTAAATTATATAATTTTGTTAGATGATTCTTGTATTCTTCAATTATGTAATCGATGGTTTGCTTTAGAATATTGCTTGTTTCTTGAATTATATTATTTAGTTCTTTGCTTTTTCCATATAAGGAACATTGCTGTTTTACTAATGATGTAAATCCTGGAAGTTCAGCAGATACATCTGAAAACTGGAAATTTAATTTTTGTGCAACATAATTGCCCAATCGTTTATTTTCATTATTACATAATGCTTGAAAATGCTTTTCAATTTCTTTGCTTATCTCTAATGAATTAGTACACATATTATTCCTCCTTTCAAAAAATTAAATAGATTATACAGTTTATATTTGAAAAAATAGAGTTAATGATGTATAGTATAATTTTAAAATTTAGTTATCAACTTACATTTTACATTCAAAGGATTAATCCACGGTAATTTCTTTATTTACACAAAATTAATTTATATAATTTCATTCAATTTTATTATAACACAAGTCGTATGTATAAATAAAATTCTTATATTACTACATTATTGGTAGAGGAAAATATCAATTTGACACAATATTATTGTAGTAGTACACATAAATTAACCAACATATTTAATTAATGGCCATATTATATTAAGTGATTTAATTTAATATTTAAATAATTCAAGAAAAATGCACAATAAGGTAAATAAATAATATGTATAGGACTATCGGAAGGTGGAACAGGTAGACGCTATCACTCAGAAATGTGGTAGGAGATGTATAGCAAGCTCAACTCAGGTTTCACAAAGTTCCCCGGGGCATGTAAATAAATTGTAAATACAATTTGTTTCGCTAAAAGAAATAGGCAATGAAACTATAAAAGAAACAGATATGTTAGTTCATTGAGAATGTATAAATGGAGGTAATGGATTTATGGCAGATATTAAATTTGAAATAAAAGAAACTTTAGGAGTTGTATCAGAATCAGCTAAAGGTTGGACTAAAGAATTAAATCTTATAAGTTGGAATAAAAGAGATCCTAAATATGATCTAAGAGATTGGGGACCTGAACATGAAAAGATGGGAAAGGGAGTTACATTAACTAAAGAAGAATTAAAGGAACTTAGGAAAATATTAAATAAAATGGAACTTTAGTTGAATTTTAAATGAAAATTGCTTGTTTAAAAAGATACATATAAAATGATTCCAATAGAGTAGTGTTCTAAATTGATAAAAAGGGAGATATAATTAGGAATATTTGTGGTATTATTTTTATTGGAATGATTTGTACTTGTAAAGTAGACTGATAAATAGTAAGTTATCTTTTCTATAAATATTAATAAGTGTTAAAAAGCACTATAAGTAAACTAGAAAGGAGAGTTTTATGAATAAAATAATTCATATATGTTTTTCACAATCTGCAAGAGGAAGTTTAAAATATGCCGTTAATAAAAAAATTATAGAAGGTGAAAAAGTTATATCATTTTATGATGATATTTCACAAGGCCCTATTAAAGGTGGTATAGATAAAGATAAAAGAATTGATTGGTTAAAAAAAACAATTAGTAAAGATGAGTTTTATTATGAGGATATAGACGAATTAATGGAAAGTTATGTGGAATTTCAAAAGGAAATTTCTAATGTAAGGGATACTGATACTATCTATTTTTGGTATGGACAAAATGCTATTGAAATTTGTGGGTTAATGTATACATTAGAATTACTAAAGGATAAATGGGAAAATGCTTATTTTATAAATGTATCTGATTTACCTATGAAGTCAGAATATGGAATATACATACCGAGATGTACAGGGGAAATTATGCCAGAAAAGTTTAGTGAATATATTAAGATAAATAGGAAGATAGATGAAGATGAATATATAAAATGGTTAACACAATGGAAGGTATTAAAGAAAGAAAATTCAATTCTTCGTATTTTTAAAGATGGAAAAGTTGAAAATGTAGATGAGGATTATTTTGATATATTTATATTGAAATATACCCCAAAAGAATTTAAAAAATCAGCAAGAATTATAGGAGAGGTACTTGGAAATAGTGAGATTTTAATTTCTGATGGATATATTTTTGGGAGAGTGAAAGAACTCGTTAAAGCTGGAAGGATAAATTATAGAGGAAACTTTAATATTATGAGGGAGATGGAGATAAGCATCACCGAACAAGGATTAGAATATTTAAAAAAGGATGATAATGCTATTGAGTTTTGGGAAAAAAGAAACAGAAATACAGAAGAAGAAAAAGAAATTATAGAAGAATATATAAATATGGGTAGACTTGAAGAAAAGATAAGTATAGCAAAGAAACTATTAGATGTATTAGAAATAGAAGTAATAGCAGAAAAAACAGGATTAACTATAGGGCAAGTAAAAAATTTAATAAATGCTGATATGTAAAAGAAAGGTTAGGTATATTTTTAGAAAATGAATAGTTTTTCTAGAAATATATATTTATAATATTCTAATTTTTTCTTGAAAATGTTTTCAAAATATGATATTATCTATTTAAAGCAAAATACAAAATATTGTACATTGAGAGAGTGAGCTTATGGATATAAAATCAAAACTTATGCAAAAAAACGGATTAATGGCTATGACTTTGGCAAAAGAATTTTTGCCTATGGAAGAAGGAGATAGAATTCTTACAGTAGCCCAAATATCTGAAAAATATAAAACTGCTAGGGGAACAATACAGGCGGCCCTAAAATTTTTACAAGAATATGGAGCAATTGTATTAGAACCAAGAGGCCATTTAGGAACTTTTATAAATAAAATATCTTATGAAAAATTATTAGAAATATCAGATATAAAGACTATAGTGGGAGTTATGCCACTACCTTATTCTAAAGGTTATGAAGGATTAGCAACTGGACTTTATAATACTTTAAGTGCCACATCCTTTAATATATCTTTAGCATATATGAGAGGAGCTAATAATAGAGTTCAAGCTTTAAAAGAAGAAAGATATGATTTTGTCGTTATGTCTAAATTGGCAGCTGAGTATTATATAAATAATGGTGAAGATATAGAGATAGTTTTAGGTTTTGACCCTCATAGTTATGTAAATGAACATATAGTTATATTTAAAAATAAAGAAGATAAAGAAATAAAAGATGGAATGAATGTAGGAATAGATTACTCTTCTATAGATCATGAAATTTTATCTCTTCATCAATGTGAGGGTAAAAATGTTAATTATGTATCTATGATTTACAGTCAAATTTTAAACAAGATTTTAAGTGGAGAAATAGATGCAGCTATATGGAATAAAGATGATATAAAAGATAATGATAAGAAATTTAATTACTATTCTATTAGAAATGAAAAATTCAATTATGCTGATACAGAAGCCGTTATAGTAGTTAATAAGAATAATGAATATCTAACAAAGCTATTAAAAAAATTTCTAGATAAAGATCAAATACTAGATATACAAAAGAAAGTTGTAAATGAAGAAATTATTCCAAATTATTAAATGAAGTGGTGGGAAGGAGCGGATAATAAAAATAAAATAATTTTTTTAATGTTAATGTACAAAATTCTGTATATTGAGTAAAGGGAGGAAAAGAAATGGATTTAACTTTAAGACTTAAATTACTAAAAGATGGGGCTCAAATTGATGAAGATACTTATAACAATCTTCTTAAAATTATTGAAAGCTTTAAAAAAGATTTTCAAATTGAACTTTCTGAAGAGAATGGGGGTATGTTTATAACCCATCTTGCAGTAGCTTTAGAAAGAATAAAGAAAAAAGAATTAGTAGAACCTATAGAAGAGCTAATATTTGAAGAAGTTAGAAATGATAAAAATTTTAAAAAAGCTAATGATATTCTAGAATCACTGGAAAAAGATATAAATATTTCAATGCCAGAAGTAGAAAGACCTTTTATATTAATGCATATAGTTACTCTTCTTAGTAAATAAAATGTTTAATTTAAGGCACATTCAAATAAATAACTAGTTAGTATTTATTTTTATATGTCTAATATATAAATTTAGGAGGAATTATAAATGATAAAGATAGTTATTGGAGGACAAATAGACAAAGAAAAGGTTGCAAACATTGTAAAGGATTTAGTAGGGGACAAAGCAACAGTGGAAATAAAAACAGATATTGAAGCTGCAATGGAAGTAAAAAATGGTCAGGCAGATTATTATTTAGGAGCTTGCAACACTGGTGGCGGTGGAGCATTAGCAATGGCTATAGCACTTTTAGGTATGAATCTTTGCGCTACAGTTTCTATGCCTGGTAATGTAAGATCAGACGAAGAAATCATAAAAGAAATAGAGTCTGGAAAAAAAGCATTTGGATTTACACCACAGCATGCAGAACAAGTAATACCCGTAATTATAAATAAAATTTTAACTTAAAATAAAAGTAAATAAAAGGAGGATCTTTTTATGGAATTTCTATTAAAATATGTAATAATAGCTTTACTAGGCGCCTTAGCATCAATCCTTGCCAATAAAGGTGTTGCAGTATTTAATGATGGATTAAGACCAATAGTTCCAGAGTATCTTGAAGGAAGAATTGATAAAAAAGCTTTAGCAGCTACTTCCTTTGCATTAAGTTTTGGTTTAGTTATTGGATTTGGTATACCAGTTTCAGTAGCAGCTTCAATAATATTAGTACATAGTATATTATTAGGAACTGATATTATAGGAACTTGGTGCCCAAAAGGAAAAACTGGAGTAGTAGTATCTGGTGTAGTGGGAGCCTTATATGGTGTAGGTATTGTATCAGGACTTGAATTTATAGTTGATGCCTTTGCAAAACTTCCAGTTAACTTTTTACCTCAACTTGGACAAGTTGGTTCCCCAGTAATTGCAGCTTTTGCTGTATTCCCAGCATTAGTTGTAGCTTACCAATATGGAGCTAAAAAAGGTGCTATAACTTTAGTAGTATCATTTTTAGTAAGACAACTTACTTTATATTATGGAAAATTCAACTTTGATGGAGCTACAATAAAAATTGACCAAGAAGGAATGGCACTACTTGCGGGTATGATAATAATGCTTACTTTTGCAATAAGAGAAAAACCAGACCCTAATGCACCTAAAGTAGATTTAGTTTCTATATTTAGTGAAAGGGTTGCAAAAATTAAGAAAAACCTTCCTATATTAGCAATCATGGGTGGATTGATTTCAGCAGCTACAAGTTTAACTTTATTAGCAGGAGATCCTATCTCATTAAACCTTCTTAAAGATGGAAAAAATATAGAAGCAGCTATGACAGCTTTTGCAAGAGGTATTGGATTTATTCCATTAGTTGCAACTACAGGTATAACTACAGGAGTCTATGCTCCAGCGGGAATGACTTTTGTATTTGTAGTAGGTCTTTTAGTTAAAAACCCAATAATATCTTTTGTTGTTGGTGCAGCAGTAATGGCTTTAGAAATACTTTTACTTGATGTTTTAGCAAAAATGTTAGATAAATTCCCAGGAGTTAAAAAATGTGGGGACAATATAAGAACTGCTATGAGTAGAGTTTTAGAAGCAGCACTACTTTTCGGAGGTATGATGGCAGCAAATGCTATGGCTCCAGGATTAGGATTATTCATAGTTATAGGTATATATGTTATAAACAAAACTTCTAAGAAACCAATTGTTGATATGGCAGTAGGTCCAGTTGGTGCAATATTTGTAGGTATATTGATAAATGTACTTTATATATTCGGATTATACTTACCAGTTAAATAAAAAAATAAGGATTTATTAGGAGGCAAATGTACCTCTTAAAATTAGTAATAAATTAGGAGAGAATAATATGAAGCTAAAGGATGGTATGACTTTTTCCCATGAACATGTAACTATAGATTTGTCTGGGGTAAAGAAAACCGATGATTGTAATGTTAATTGTTTTGATGAAACAAAAGCAGAGTTTAAAGAATTAAAAAGCAAAAATGTAAATAATATTATTGATCTTACTAATAGAGGAATGGGAAGAAATGTAGAATATATTTTAAGAATGGAAGAAGAAACTGGGATGAATATTCTATGTTCAACAGGATACTATAAAGAGCCCTTTCTTCCTAAAGAAGTTTATGATTTATCAGAAGTAGAATTATCTAAAATAATGATAAAAGAAATTACCAGTGGAATTGAAAATACCGGTGTAAGACCAGATATTATTGGTGAAATAGGTACTAGTAAAAATACTATGACAGAATTAGAAAAGAAAGTATTCCAAGCTAGTTCTAGAGCCCATATTGATACAGGAAAACCAATAGTAACTCATACAACCCTAGGAACGTTTGGTTTAGAACAAGTGGAATTTTTCAAAAGTTATGGAGTTAATTTAGATAAAGTAATAATTAGTCATGTAGATTTAACTGGTGATTTAGACTATATTTTAAGATTAATAGATAAAGGCGTTAATGTAGCTTTTGACACCATTGGAAAGGAAAATTATCAGCCAGATCATCTTAGATCAAACATGCTAAAAGAAATATGTAATAGAGGTCTTAGCGAAAGAGTTTTATTGTCTATGGATATAACTAGAAAATCTAATTTAAAAACAAGAGGTGGAATAGGGTACTCTTATTTAATAGATAATTTTATTCCAAGATTAAAAAAAGAAGGGTTAGATTCTAAAGAAATAGATAATATGACAAGAGATAATATTAAAAGGATTTTATAATATAAATCTTATAAACTTAAAAATATTTAAGGATTTTTGAATATGGATACGGAAAGGAATGGATAAAAATGAACACATATCCCTTAGAATCTATATCACTTAAGGACGCAAAAGCTTTTCAATTTAAAATGATAGATATAATAACAAAGCATTTTAAAGGTACAGAGATTTTATCCCTAGGTGATTTAGGTGTTGTAAAAGGATTAAACAAACCTAGCTGTACCAAAAAAGCAGAGAGTGTTGTAGCGGAATTTTTTAACGAAGAAAAGGCAGTATTTCTTAGGGGAGCTGGTACAGGGGCATTAAGATGGGGAATTATTAGTTTTATGGAAAGTAAAGATACACTATTAGTACATGATGCTCCAATTTATCCAACTACTGAAGTTACTATCCAAACCATGGGTATTAAAGTTGTTAAAGCTAACTTTAATGATAGAGATGAAGTAATAAAGGTACTTAAAGAAAATAAGGAAATAAAAGGTGCTTTAGTACAATATACAAGACAGAAAATTGATGATAGATATAATATGGAAGAAGTAATAAAAACTATAAAAGAATTTAACAAAGACATAAAGATAATTACTGATGATAACTATGCTGTTATGAAGGTTGGAAAAATTGGAACTCAATGTGGTGCTGATTTATCTGCTTTCTCATCTTTTAAGCTATTAGGTCCTGAAGGCGTTGGAATATTAGTTGGGAAAAAAGAACTTATAGACAAAGTAATAAGCTTAAATTATTCAGGAGGGAGTCAAGTACAAGGCTTTGAAGCTATGGAAGTTTTAAGAGGCTTAGTATATGCTCCAGTATCTTTGGCGCTTCAAGCTGAGGTTAATGAAGAGCTTGCATACAGATTAAATTCTGGTGAAATAGAAGGAGTAAAGAATGCTTTTCTTGCTAATGCACAATCAAAGGTTTTATTAGTAGAACTTAAAAAAGAAATTGCAAATGAAGTGCTTTTAGAATCAGAAAGGCTTGGAGCGGCACCAAATCCAGTAGGCGCAGAATCAAAATATGAATTCGTTCCTATGTTTTATAGAATTTCTGGAACATTTAGAGCTGCTGATAGTAGTTTAGAAAAGAGAATGATAAGAATTAACCCAATGAGAAGTGGAGCAGATACAGTTATAAGAATTTTAAAAGAAAGCATTAAAAGAGCATATGAAGGGGCTAACTAGTATGTTACAAATAGATAATAGTATTACAGAAAAGAGGATAAAAGAATGTTTTTAGATATAACTAAAAAGAGAAATCCTAATTTAATAAAAGCAGCTTTTCACCTTCATCAAAAAGGATTAATTCAGCCAGATACTTATATTATAGATTTAGATAATATAGTAGATAATGCTAGAAAGATAAAAGAAGAAGCAGATAAGTATGGTGTAGAGTTATATTTTATGACAAAGCAATTTGGAAGGAATCCTATTGTATGCCATGAATTAATGAAATTAGGTTATAAAGGGGCTGTTACAGTAGATTTCAAAGAAGCCATTACTTTAAAAGAAAATAACATAAGCCTTGGGCATGTAGGACATCTTGTTCAAATACCAACTCACTCTATGGAAGATATAATTGAAGCCAAACCAGAGGTAATTACAGTATATTCAGTAGAGAAAGCTGTGGAGGTATCAAAAGTAGCACAAAAACTTGGATTAGTTCAAAATATAATGCTTAGAGTATTAGATGACGAGGACACTCTTTATCCTGCTCAGTATGGAGGCTTTTATTTAAAGGATCTTATAGAAAAAGCTAAGGAAATAAAAAAACTTCCTAATATAAATATTTATGGTATAACTTCTTTTCCCTGCTTTTTATATGATGAAAAAGAAGGGGATATAAAAGCAACTAATAATGTACAAACTTTGAAAAAAGCACAGAAACTTTTAGAAGATCATTTGAAAATAAAAATAGAGCAATTAAATATGCCATCAGCTACCTGTGTTTCAAATATGAAAAATATAGCAGAAAATGGTGGAACTCATGGTGAACCGGGACATGGATTAACAGGAACTACACCTTATCATGCAGAACATGAAGGAGCGGAAATACCTTGCTTAGTTTATGTTAGTGAAATATCCCATAACTTAAAGGAAGAAAGCTTTTGTTATGGTGGTGGAAATTATAGAAGATCTCATATGAGTAAAGCCTTAGTAGGTAAGAGCATAGAGGATTCTATTAAAGTTAAAACTAGTGTTCCCCCTTTAGAAAGTATTGACTATTATATTACTTTAAAAAGCAACGCTAATGTAGGAGACACTGTGGTTATGTCCTATAGAACACAAATATTTGTTACACGCAGCAGTGTAGCTGTAGTTAAAGGAATTAAAGAAGATAAACCAAAATTATTAGGAATATACGATTCCCAAGGTAGAAAAATTAAATAGTTCTACTATCTATATTGTTTAATGAAATAACGAGTTTATTAGTAATATAGGGCTTTTAAAGTAAAAAATTAAGTAGATTTATTATCTTATGAAGTGAAGCAATTGCATAGTTAATTTTAAAATTAAATTTCTTCAATATATTATGTCAATAGTAATGATTAACTACAATATATTGTATGAATTCTAAGAACTTTTTAATTATATAATTTAAAGTACCAAGATTATTAGGAATACAGAACTTTTAAATTAGAAAAGTTAACTATCTATATTGTCTAATTAAATATAATATATAATTCTAAAATGACAAAAATTAAATAGTTATACTATCTTGAAAGGGAGGTAGAAAAATAAAAGTGAATAGATTTATAGTAATAGTTTTAGATGGTTTTGGCGTTGGTTATATGAAGGATGTAAAAGTAGTAAGACCATTGGATGTAGGCGCTAATACCTGTAAACATATATTAGAAAAAAATCCAGAATTCAAATTACCTAATCTAGAAAAATTAGGACTAATGAATGCCTTAGGGGAGGAAATTGGAATTTTAAAATTTCAGGAAAATGTTACCTTTGGAAAGGCTGAATTAACTCATTTTGGGGCAGATACTTTTATGGGACATCAAGAGATTATGGGAACACTTCCTAAGCTTCCTATAAAAGAGGGCTTTATAACTGTAATTAATAAAGTTTATGAAGAGTTAAAAAATAGAGGATACAAAGTTCAAATAAAAGAAGGTAAAGAAGGTAAATTTCTTATAGTTAACGATGCTCTTACAATTGCAGATAATATTGAAGCGGATTTAGGACAAGCTTATAATATTACAGCAGCTTTAGATATAATGCCTTTTGAAGATGTACTTACTGTAGGAAAAATAGCTAGAGAACATTCAAGAGTATCAAGAGTTATTACTTTTGGAGGAGAAGATATAACACTTGAAAATATTTTAAATGCTGTAGAGGAAAAAGGTAATGGATTTATTGGTATAAATGCTCCTAAATCTGGAGTGTATAACAAAGGATATCAGTGTATTCATTTAGGATACGGTATAAATGCAGGGGTTCAAATCCCTACTATATTAGGTAAAAAAGGAATAGATGTAACTCTTTTAGGTAAAGTTGCTGATATAGTTTCCAATGAATATGGGAAAAGTATTTCTTGTGTAGATACTGAAGAGGTACTTAAGCTAACTATTAAAGAAATGAAGTCAATGGATAAAGGATTTATTTGTACTAACGTTCAAGAAACAGATCTTTGTGGACATAGAGAAAATGTTGAAGAATATTTTAAAAAGCTTTCTATAGCAGATAAATATTTAGGGGAAATAATGAAGGAACTGCAAGAAGATGATATATTGTTAGTTATGGCGGACCATGGAAATGACCCAACTATAGGACACAGTAGGCATACTAGAGAAATGGTACCACTTTTAGTCTATGGACCAAAGGTTAAGAAAGTATCTTTAGGAATAAGAAATACACTATCAGATGTAGGAGCTACTGTAGCAGATTATTTTGGAATAACTTGCCCAGAGAACGGAACATCATTTTTAGATAGTATTACTTAAAGTACTTTTAAAAAATATATGTGTAGTTATTGGATAGAATTGCTTAAAACACTTTTAAATATACGTGTAGTTATTAGATGGTATTGTTTAAAATATTTTTGAATATATGTGTAGTTATGTGGAATTGTGATAAAAGTTTAGATTCAATATACAAAATAACGTATATTGATTTATTAGTAATAAAAACTAAGTCACATTCAAATAAATGAATAGTCATATACTAGCTTGTTTTATGAACTACTTTTTCTTTGGAATCTATTAATAGCAAAACTATTAGAAGGCTTCAAGTCAGTGTAGTTCACAAAATATGTATAGCATATTTGATTAATTATTTATTTTCATATAACTAATTAAAACTGTTATAGAAAGGTGATTATAATTATGAGAATAATAGTTGTAGAAAATTATGAAGAAATGAGTAAAAAGGCAGCAGTAATGATAGCAAGTCAAATAATTCTAAAGCCTAATAGTGTATTAGGATTAGCTACAGGAGATACACCACTTGGTATGTACAAAGAATTAATAGACATGTATCATAAGAAACAAATTGATTTTTCGGAAGCAAAAAGCTTTAATTTAGATGAATATTATGGTCTAGAAAAGAATAATAGCCAAAGTTACCACCATTATATGATGGAAAATTTCTTTAGCCATATTAATATAAATAAAGAAAAAATAAATATACCTGATGGAAAAGCTGAAAATATTGAAGAAGAATGTAAAAGTTATGACAAGAAAATAAGTGATGCTGGTGAAATAGATATTCAAGTATTAGGAATTGGTGTGAATGGTCACATAGGTTTCAATGAACCCTCTGTTGAATTTAAAGCAGGAACTCATCTTGTAAATCTTGACAAGAAGACTATTAAATCCAATTCAAGATTTTTTAATTCAATAGAAGATGTACCTACAAAAGCTATAAGTATGGGAATAAAAACTATATTGAATTCTAAAAAGATAGTTTTATTAGCAAATGGCAAAGGAAAAGCAGATGCTATAGCTAAAACAGTAAAGGGAAAGATATGCCCAGAAGTTCCAGCCTCAGTTTTACAGTTTCATAAAGATGTTACAATAATTCTAGACAAAGAAGCAGCAGAAAAACTTTAAATAATAAAAAATAAGACAGCAATTATTTGTTGTCTTATTTTTATACAATAATTAGATATATTTTTAGCGTTTTTAGAGTACTGATTAAGAACGCTTTGATAAATGTCTATATTCAATGGGACATAAACCAGTGCTTTTTTTAAAAAGTTCTGAAAATCTACTAGCACTTTTATAACCTACAATTTTAGAAACTAGACCTATTGTTAAATCCGTATCTACTAAAAGATGCTCAGCTTGGCTCATACGACGATGCTGTATATATTCAGTAGCAGTGCATTTATATAATTCTTTGAAGGATTTTTTGAATTTAGTACTTCCCATGCAAGCTATTTTACACAATTTACATAGAGGTAATTCATTAGCATAATGATCATTAATATATGAAGCTACACTTTGTAAATGGTCTATATCTATTTGAGAAAGATTTGAATAAGTTTTTTTATGTTGATTATATCTTTCATATATAAGTGCCATTGCTTCTGAAACTTTGCCCTCATAAAATAATTTAGCAGAAATACCATTGCCTTTATATTTTAATATCTGATGTAGTAACAAGACCATCTCTGGGAAATCCATTGTTTCATTAATGTTTATTAGAGCTGAGCGAGGATTTATATACTCATCTGAAAGTTTATTTGATAAAAATTCGTCGCAATATTTTGGCATAAATTCTATTCCTATAGATTTTATAGGAATGTTTTTATGGAATAATGCTTTATAGGTGGTTTTATTACACCAGTAACTTTTAACACATCCTGCACTTAAGCGAGAATAAGGATTTAATTCTTCACCAGAAACAGATTCATAATAAGAAATACTAAAATACTCAGGAAGTAAACTTTCAAGATAAAAATCCTGGTGAAAATAAAAATCATGAATTACTATAGAAAAAAGATTTTCATGAATATAAATCCAATAATAACCTGATCCCATGGCAGGGTCTAATTCATAACAAGTTCCAATAGAATTATATTTTTTACAGTTATTACATTTATGAAAACCGTTATCTAAAAGTAACGATTCATGAATATTTAATTGTTGATTCATTTATAGCCTCCTTTGCCGCGATTAGACTCTAATATATCATGAATAGACGAATGACAATGATGTGCATTCTCAATAGCACTATTGTAGTATATACTAAAAATATAAACAGAGTTCTTGGTTTCAGAGGGGGTTTTTACTCCCACTAAAGCTTAGAAAATGGTTATCCAGGGACGTAGCCGCTCTTTACTCCCACTTTAAAGAAGATGGGAGTATTAGAGTGGGTAGTCATCGGATAAATTATACATAATTAAATTGATTTAATTTAAGTCTAAAACCTATTTTATAAAATGTCAATTAGAAGATAGGTATAGACCTAAATTAACTAACTTAATATTTTAGGGGGAATACTTATGTCAAAACAATTAAGCAAGGCAAATAAATTAACTGTAAAGGATATGGTAACCACAGGAATCTTCTCTACAATTTTTACAGTGTTTATGCTTTTAGGAGGAGTATTTTTTGCAACCAATCCTGTTTTAACCTTTCTTATGCCATTAGGTGCAGCATTACTTCCAGGTCCAGTGTATTTGCTTTTATCTGCAAAAGTTCCCAAGAAAGGCAGTATTACAATTTTAGGAATTTTAGTAGGAATTTTTATGTTTATAACTGGTATGCACTGGAGCATGGTTGTTGGATTTATGGTTTTAGGAATTATTGCAGATATTATTACAGCAAGTGGGAAATATAAAAATTTTAAACTTACAATAATAGGTTATTCATTATTTATGTTAGCTAATACAACATCATATGCCATGTTTTTTTTAGATCAAAAGAATTATTTGGCTTATATGCAAAAGAACAGTACAGCAAATCCAGCATATTTTGATACAATGGTTTCAACTGGTCAGAGTTGGATGTTGCCAGCTATTATTATAGGTACAATTATTTGCGCTGTTATAAGTGGTTTAATAGGTAAAAAATTATTAAGAAAGCAGTTTAGAAAAGCAGGAATAGTGGCATGATTAATTATATTACATTAGAAAATAAAGGGGAAAAAGGTGTTTTAAAAATTGATCCTCGAACAAAGATTATTTTAATGATATTAGGAAATGTGGCAATATTTCTTGCATTTAGTATTCAAATGAAAATAAGTCTTATAATTTTTTATTTAATTTTTGGTTTTTTATGTGGTGCATATAAGTCTCCAGTAAAGATATCACTTGGATATTTTTGTCTTATATTAATAGAATATTTGGCTGGAAAATATTTAAGTGGAACATTGGCACTTATGATAGTGACATTTTCACAATTTGTAAAGATGATATTACCATGTGCATTATTAGCAAGCATTATGATTTCTACAACAAAAGTTAGTGAATTTATGGGAGCTCTAAACAAAATGAGGGTATCCAAAAAAGTCATTATTCCACTAACAGTTATGATTAGGTATTTTCCAGTAGTATTTGAGGATTGGAAGAATATAAAAGATTCAATGAGAATGAGAGATGTGAGTCCTACATTTTTGGGATTTCTAAAAAATCCATCAGATACTATTGAATGTATATATGTTCCAATGCTTATGTCAGCTTCTAAAGTATCAGATGAACTATCAGCAGCAGCTATAACAAGAGGAATTGAAAATCCAAATCCAAGAACATGTATGGTAAAAATGAAAATGAAATTTTGTGATTATTTATCTATTAGTTTAATGGTTATAGTTATTGTTTTAGAAGTATTAATGTAGGGAGATGGATTTTTTTGATAAATTTTAAAGATGTTTCATTTAAGTATAAAGGAAAGGAAGGACATTCCATAAAAAATATTAATCTTAAAATAGAGGAAGGTCAATGTATAGTTTTATGTGGAAGAAGTGGTTGTGGAAAGACAAGTAATACGCGTCTTTTAAATGGCCTTATACCAGATTTTTATCAAGGAGATTTAAGTGGAATTGTAGAGATTGATGGTAAATTAATTTCAAGTCTTCCAATTTACAAAATATCAGAAAAAGTAGGATCTGTATTTCAAAATCCTAACACTCAATTTTTTAATACAGATACAGATAGTGAAATTGCTTTTGGTATTGAAAATCTTTCAGTTTCAGAAGAAAAATTAAGACCAATTGTAGATAAGGCATTTTGTGATTTTAAAATAGAAAAATTAAAAAATAGAAGTATTTTTCAGTTATCAGGAGGAGAAAAGCAAAAGATAGCCTTTGCCTCTATTTATGCTATGAATCCGGATATTTATGTTTTAGATGAACCATCTTCTAATCTAGATAGTGATGCAATTAATGCTTTAAAAGACCTATTAACCTTTTTAAAAAGTAAAGGAAAAACAATTATTATAACAGAGCATCGATTATATTATTTAAAGGATTTAGCAGATATTATTTGTTATATAGAAAAGGGAGAAATAAAGTCGATATATTCTCCAGAAACTTTTTTAAAACTTTCTGTTAAAGAAAGAGAAAATAAAGGATTAAGAGCATTAGACCTAAGCAAAGTTGAACCAATTAGAAAAGAACAATTAGAAAAAAATAACTATTTAACAATAAAAAATATGATTTTAAGATATGGAAAAAAACAGATTATTAAAAAAGGTTTTGATATAACTGCATCCAGAGGTGAATGTATAGGAATTATAGGTCATAATGGAGCCGGAAAAACAACATTTTCAAAAGCTTTATGTGGATTACACAAAGATTATGATGGAAAAATTATTATAAATGATAAAGAATTTACAGATAAACAGCGTCTAAAAAAGTGTTATTTAGTTATGCAGGATGTTAATTATCAGCTTTTTGCAGAAAAAGTTGAAGAAGAATGTTATTTTGGAATAAAAAATTTTAATAGAGAAGAAGTGCTTCAGGTACTTAAATCTTTAGGACTTTATGAATATAAAGATAATCATCCGAACACCTTATCAGGAGGTCAAAAACAAAGGCTTGCTGTTGCAACAAGTATTGTAAGTAAAAGAGAAATTTTAATATTTGATGAACCAACAAGTGGATTAGACTACGATAGTATGATTAGAGTTTCAAAACTTATAGAGAAACTTAGAAATGAAGGAAAGCTTATATTTTTAGTTACTCATGACTATGAATTTATTTGTAATACTTGTACTAGAATATTGCATTTCGATAAAGGTACATTAATGGAAGGTTATTTTTTATCAGATGAAGAAGGAAAAGATAAATTAAAAAAATTTTTTATTCAACAATAGAATTATTGAGATTAAATGATATTAAAGGTGAAAAACTTACATTTAACAAGTGGGGCCAAAAGGTTACTGGTTGGTCTAGTATTAGAATTTATGATTGGGTTCTAATTAAGTATAACGATAAAATAGAAAAGAGAGACAATTCCTAAATGGAGTGATCTTATTTTAAAGTAATACTAGCTTAGTATATTAATATTAGGCTAGTTTTTATTTTGAATATAATAATGTTATCAATAAAGGGAAAATAGATTTAAGAAGATTTAGAGCCTATGAAGCATTATTAAGTCATCAAACAGGAAAAGATGCAGTTACATATGTTTTTTATTCAGGCAATATAAAAAATCCAGGAAATGCTTTAGAAACTAGAATAAATGAATATAAAGTTAATTCCATATCTATGGCTGATAAAGATGGAGATAAGATATGTATAGTAAGTACTGATTCAGAAGAACAATTAAACAGTATAATTCTCATGTAGAGCATTATAGAAATATGCTTGAAGTTAATCCACAGAGGAGTCTCGTTGATATTTATGTTGATGAAGGAATAAGTGGGATACAAATAGATAAAAGAACAGAATTTCAAGGGATAATAACTTTTATATTTAATTCTAGTATGAGTCATTCACTAAAAGGCGAAGATGTGGTAGAATTATACGTGGACAAAAATGCAGAAAAAGTTTGTTCGAACACATGTGGAAACTATAGTGAAACTAAGCAAGTAATATCAAGGATTCAAATAATTTTAAACTATAAAAATCATGTATTTGCTACTGCTTTTTTAGAGCTGGTAGCAAACTATTTTATTATACATATAATAGATTCAAATTTATTAATATTGTGAAGTTTTAGGTTGTTAGTAATATCAATGATTTGGGGCCCTTGGGTGTATATACACATATTCGAGGGCTTTCCTGTGTGGAAACATATAAATAGAGCAAAATATTCTGGGAAATATATCCCAAAAGGCAATATGTGGAGTGAGTTTGTCTTTAGAAGAAGAGTATGTGAAAAAGTACAGCAACAAGATTTATATTGTAATTAGAGGAGGATACATTATGAAAATTTCAAAGAAAGATGCGTTGATATGGTTCGAGTTTTTTGCCATGTTGCCAGAAGAAGAAGAAGTTATGCCAAAACAACAAGAAATCATTTATGCTACCTTTGCACAAATTGAGGCAGCAATTGATCATAGAAATGATATGTTGATGTCAGAAATTAAGAATTTAAAAACTTTAGAAAATAGAACTCTTTTTGTAGGAAATGAAAGCAAATTCCCAAAAGGATGTCGTTCTTGTCTGTTGGGGACTGGTTTAAGTGCAATTAGAAAAACGAATAAATGTAATGCAGAGTGTAAGTTCTGTTATAATTATGGAGAATTAGATGATATGTTTCCTATTGGTGAAGGTATGTGGGAAATCGGAGGTACAAAATTTTATGAAAAGGATATTGACTTACTTCTTTCTATCCACAAAAAACCTACTGGCGTTTCCTACGTTTATTTAGAGCCATTTATGGAAATTGAAAAATATTATTCTGTTATAAAGAAATTTAGGGATGCTCAAGTTTATCAACATTTATATACAAATGGTACTTTAGCTACAGAAGAGACATTGAAAGCATTAGGTGAAGCTGGTCTTGACGAGATACGTTTCAACTTGGGTGCATCTAATTGTTCAGACAAAGTTATTGAAAATATTAAAATAGCAAAAAAATATATTAAAAATGTAGGCATTGAAACTCCAATGACTCCAGAGTTTTTTGAAGCCTTTTTTAAGAAACAGCAAGCAATCTTAGGGACAAACCTTGATTTTATAAATTGTGCAGAACTGCATTTAAATGAAAACAACATAGATAATTATTATGGGGAAAATATGTATATCTCAAGACATGGCTACATATCTCCAATTTGGAGCAGGGAATTAACTTTGAAATTTATGAAGATAGCTGATGAAGAAAACTGGGATTTAGTAATTCATGATTGTTCAAATCATACAAAGTTTGCTAGAGATTTAAATTTGAGTAGTAAAGAAGGTAAGTGGTTTGGAGCAAGTAATTATGGCTGTGAATTTCCGAGGATTCCATATGAATCATTTTTACCAATACTACGTGATGACAATTTTAAATTTTTAACTGAAGAAGAATTGCCTGAAGACTATAAGGCAGGAAAATTGCTTTTTTAGATAAATAAAGGTTATTAATATTGAAGAGAAAAATAGCGAAAATATTGAATTTCCCGCTATTTTTACATTGATGTACAAGTTATTATGAAATTTTATTATTTCATATAGATGTATTAAAAAAAACCTATTGTAAAAAATAATATAGAAATCTAAGTGAGAAGAGGTGGATATATTATGGCTAAGAAAGGAACTGAAAAACGTTCTGGGTCTAAGGAAACTAATCAAAATAAAAAATCTAAAGAACCAAATCCAGTTGTTATAGATGGAGATTCCAATATGTCAAAACCAGTAAGAGGATTAAATTAAGGATTATATAATTTATAGATTAATGCGTAAAACCACTGTGCCTTGTGCCTGTGGATATAAGCATTTTCAAGGGAATAAGTTCCATACTTATTCCCTTAAACTATATATTCTTTTGGTTTTAAATATACTTCACTATTATTTCAGAACTTACTGTTCCAGCAGTTCCAACATAATAACCTTTGTTCCACAATCATTTACTTCTCTTTAACTTTGGAAATGCTTTAAATATCTCCTTTTTGTAGTGCCAACATTCGTATTTCTTTGTATAAATCTCATCTATTGTAGTATTATATACATAGATAACAATGTGAGGAGGTGAAAAAATGAAGTTAAGTTTTAAATTTAGACCTAATATTAATCCAACGCAATTAGAGATTATAGAAGAATTAAGCTATCATATAACTAAACTCTATAATATAATCAGCTATGACCTAAGAAAGAATGGTTTTAAAAATTATTATGAAATTGAAAAGTTATATAAAAATAATTGGCACTGTGATTTTTTACATAGTCATACTAGACAACAAATGTTTAAGATTTTAGAACAGAATTGGAAAAGTTATTTTGCTAGTATTAAAGATTTCGGAGTTAATCCTAGTAAATACAAAGGATTACCAAGACCTCCTAAATTTAAAAATACAGAAAGAAACAAGAATGAAATTATATTTACTAATTTAGCTATAAGATTTCAAGATGGAATTTTAAAATTATCATTATCAAAATCTATTCAGAAACTATTTAAGGTAGATAGTCTTAATTTTGAAGTTTCAAATAAACTTCAGAGCCTTATAAATTGGAATAGATTACAACAAGCTAGATTTAATTATGATAAAGTACAAAAATGTTGGTATTTAATCGTTATCTACAATAAAGATGAAGTTGAAAATAGCAATGATAATGTTATGAGTATTGATATTGGTTTAGATAATTTAGCTACTATAACCTTTAAAAATGGAATTAATCAATATGTCTATTGTGGCAAGAAATTAAAATCCGTAAACTCTTATGCTAATAAGAGAATAGCTTATTTACAAGCTATCGAAATGAAAAAATATGGTTCTGATAAATTCAAGAACACTAAAGAAATAAATAGAATTAGGAAATATAGAAATAACTATATTAATGATTATCTTCATAAGGTTAGCAAGAATATAATAGACAAGGCTATTAAAAATAATGTAGGTAAAATTGTTATAGGAAAATTAAAAGATATAAAGCAAGATATGAATTATAATAAGTCTTTTGTACAAATACCGATACAACGATTAGTTGAGTTAATAACTTATAAAGCTAAACTGAAAGGTATTAAAATTAAATTGCAGGAAGAAAGCTATACAAGTGGTTGTAGTGCCATAGATTTAGAGCCAGTAACTAAGAAATATTATAATAAGAGTAGAAGAATAACAAGAGGACTTTTTAAAAGTGGATATGGAATATTAAATGCAGATATTAACGGTAGCTTAAATATATTAAGAAAATCCGAGAAATGTATTCCCGACTTAGTAAATGCTATGAGGGATAAGGGTAATTGGACTCACCCGCAACGAATAAGGATTGCCTGTTAAGGTGGAAACTTAATTATCAAACTTTGTTAAAACAATCCTCGTGGTCTTGCACCCGAGGTAGTTCAAAACAACTAATTCGGCAAAAACTTTAAATATAGAAAATAAGTATGGTATAGCAGTAGGTAAGCCTGGTAAATTTATAATTTTACCAGCTGAAAATGGCTATGATGCTATAAGACGTCAAGTTCCTGTTTGTTACTCTATAAGAGCTGGGAAAATAATAAGTAAGACAGAGCCGTCTTTAACTAAGGTATATTTAGGAGAAGAAATTAACGTAAATTTTAAAAAATAAATATGATAATGATAATATTTTAAAGCTCTTGAGGTATTTATTTACACTCAAGGGCTTTTGTTTGAGAATGGGAGAATGATGTTATAGGTAAAAAAGGCAATGCTAATTTCACCACCTACTTGTCTAAATCCTCTTGTAAGGAGATGGTAAAAATTCATTGTTCTTTTTATTGTCTCAAATGGATGTTCAACTATAGCTTGTCTCTGATTATATTTTAATTTATTTTTCTTTGTTCTTATATCAACAAGTTCACCAATCTGTTTATTGGTTTTTGGCGTTATAGTTCTACCTTTTTTAGATGTTGTATACTTACATTTATTCTTACATTTGCTACAAGCATCATAATTTATATACTTTCTTTGATTAGCATCATTTTTTTTAGTTGTACAAACTAAGATTTCACCCTCAGGACAAATATAAGTATTATCTTTGGAGTTATACCTGAATTTATTAGAAAAATACTTAGAATCATCAATGCTATTTGAATATACAGGTTTAGAAACGTAAGGAACTATATTGTTTTGTTGACACTTTGTAAATCATATGAAAATATCCCTTATCAGTTAGAATTTCAATGCTATCAACTTCTAATTTTTCTATTGCTTTAGTACTTATATTATATAACTGTCCTTGATCTGCAGAATTATTAGAAACATCATAAGAAACTATTAATTTGTTTTTACTATAATGTTTTCTTTTAGATGCTGAAGCTTCTATTTTTGTCCCATCTACAGCAATTAATTCTTTACCATATAATCCAAGTTTAATACAAAGATCAACAAAAGACTCAAATACATTATGCAATGCTTCTGCATTATCTTTTCTAAAATCAGCTATAACTCTGTATTTAGGCTGAATTCCTTTAAGAAGCCAAAGTATTTCTCTATTTATTTTTGAAAGTATCAACTATTTTATCTATAATTCTAACTTCATTTTCTTGTTCAACAAATTCTTCTAAACATTCCATTTGCATTTGATTTCTGTATAGTTCATTTATTTCCACCTTTATCTTTTGTAATGCTTTTATATCATATCATTATTTAAGGGGTTTTCGCACAGCCTGTCGGGAGACATAAATACAAGTATTTTAAAAACGAAAAAGTAAAATATTGACATATTTTACATATCGTGATATAAATGTATTGTAGTTTGAATACAACTAAGCACAAAATAAAAATTTGGAGGAATTTAGATATGGTTAGCAAAGATTATAAGCTTGGAGGAGGAACCCCGAATTGGATGAGCGGAAGAGCTCATAATATAACATTTATTGTTACTGAAGGCTGTAATTTGCGTTGCAAATATTGCTATCAGGTCCATAAAAATGGTGAAAATAGGATGGATTTTGCAACTGCTAAAAAAATTGTAGATTATATTTTAGATAATAGAGAAATATTTTCAGCGCCAGGAGTGGTTTGGGACTTTATAGGTGGAGAACCTTTGTTGGAAATAGAATTAATGGATCAAATAACTGATTATATAAGACTTCAAACATATAAAAAAGATCACGAATGGTTTGCTATGAATAGAATTAATTTCACAACAAATGGAATATCATATGATGATCCAAGAGTTAGAAAATTTATAGCAAAAAATAAAACTAAATGTGGGGCTACAGTAACAATTGATGGCACTAAGAACAAACATGATCTTCAAAGAATTTATCCAAATGGTAAGGGCTCTTATGATGATGTAGTAAAAAATATTCCATTATGGTTAGCTGATTTTCCATATGCAGCAACAAAAGTGACTTTTGGTAGTGATGACCTGAAATACTTAAAAGAAAGTATAATCCATTTATGGAAGTTAGGTATAAAAGACGTTCCAGCTAATGTTGTATTTGAAGATGTATGGAAAGAGAATGATGATTTAATATTTGAAGAGCAACTTAAACAATTAGCAGATTATATAATAGAAAATAAGTTATGGAATGAATACAATACAACTTTATTTGAGGATTTTATAGGGAGACCTGTAAGCGAAGAGAATAAAAATCGTAATAGATGCGGAGCCGGAATGATGCTTGCGGTAGATGGGAAAGGAAATTTTTACCCATGTTTGAGATATTCAGCTTATTCATTAGAAAATAAAAATGGCTATGTGATTGGTAATGTTGAAGAGGGATTGGATTTTGATAAGATAAGACCATTTGTAGGCTTATCATTATTAACTCAATCTGATGTTGAATGTGCAGATTGTGAAATTGCTGATGGATGTTCATGGTGTCAGGGTCACTGTTATGATGAAACAAATTGTGAAACAAACTATAAAAGAGTTAAATATATCTGTAAGATGCATAAAGCTAGATATAGAGCGAATGAATATTATTGGGGAAGACTTAGAGATGAGTATAATATTAAGAGACCGTTAGCTGGAACTAAAAGTAAATTTTTATATTTCATTATGGATGATAATTGTGTAGAACATTGTAATTATGAATCTTCAGATAATGAAAATTTTATGAGAGAAGATGTACTAAAAGATGGGTTAAAGTTTACAGAAGAAAATTATTTTACACCAGTTATACTAAATTCAAAGAATGAAAATAATTTCTATGATATAAATAAGTATTCTTATTATGAGAGAATAGAGATTTATTCATCATATAATAAGAATGTTAATAATAATCATCAAAAATTTCAAGTTGTTACTCCGAAAACAATTGGCAATATCACTAAGCAAGATTCATGTATTTTAAATATTAATGTAGATGATATTCAATATTTGTATCAATATTCAAAAACATTATTTGAATATTGCAATAGAATTAATTTAAATATCAAATATAATGATAGAAATTTTCCAATTGAAAAGTATAAAGAAGAGCTTGCTAAGATATCGGATTATATATTTGATTTATACAAAGAAACTGGACAAGTTAAAGAAATGAATAAGATAACTGATGATTTATTTAACTCCAAAAAGGATTGCTGTGATGCAGGAGAAAAATCCTATGCCTTATCTCCAGAGGGAAAAATCTATCCATGTGCCAAATTTTATTTTGAGGATAAAGAAAGTTATATTGGTGATTTAAAAACTGGAATTTATAAAAATGAAAATAAGCTTTTTGAATTAGATAAAGCGCCAATTTGTAAAGAATGCGATGTAAATCATTGTGATAGATGTGTATTTTTAAATAAAAAATTTACTAATGAGTATAATACGCCATCGTACATACAGTGTAAAATATCATTAATAGAAAAAGAAATAACGTATAATCTTTATGAAAGAATGAAAGAATTAGATAAGAATTTTATTGAGTCTACAATAAATAATAATTTTGATGATCCGATAAGTACTTTTTTAAAAGATAGGCCTTATCAACCATATGATGTAGAGATGTATAAAAACCATATGTAATATTAGATATATAAAAAGCATATGTAATATTAATTAAAAAAGCTAATACGTAGGGGGTAGTTTTATGAGTATAGAAACAAAAATTTTAGAAAGCGAAAGAGATGAGGTTCAAATGCTATTTGAAAGATTAGCATCATTAAATGCACTAGCAGCAACATTATCTGATGCTAGATTAGAAATAGATGAACAAAATTGGTTTTATAATAAGTTAATAAATGATTTAACTGAAACTAGAAAAAAATTCGGTATTTGGTGGGATAGAAGTTGCGAAAAATATAAATTAAATTTAGAGGATAGACATAAGTATGCTGTAGATTTTGAGAATAAGACAATAGTAATAGATAATGAGTAGAGGATAAAGATATTTTTACAATGCAAGTTATATATTAATATATATTAATAAAAATAACTTAATAAAATGAGAGGGGGAACAAGATATGAGGTTAAATCAAAAAACTGTAAATGGGATACACCAAATTAAATGGTGGTGTTCCGATTGTTTAGGACCATGTAAATCAGACTGTACGGGAAGATGTGCAGATGGTTGTACAGGACCATGTAAGGCAAATTGCAGGGGATCTGCACTTTAATAATCATTAGTATAAAATTATAAGATATTGGAGGAAAGAAATATGAAATTAAATCAAAAAGCTATAAATATAAATGAGGGACCTCAATATGGATGGTGTTCAGACTGTTTAGGACCATGTAAAGATAGCTGTTTGGGAAGATGTACAAGCGATTGCTTAGGACCATGTAAATCAGATTGCCTAGGATCTGCACGTTAATAATTAATAGTATAAAAGTGTATAATATAATTGGAGTTTATGATTAATTTTCCCTAATAATTGTACAAGTATTCTTTGTAAGGTAAGTATTTTTAAATAGACTTATAATTTATAAATATTATTTAATATTGAAGTATTACTTTTTAAAAGTAATACTTCATATTAAATAATAAGAAGGAGAAAGTATGCACTATAATATAGATGAAAAAAAATTATTAAAAGAAAAAACATTGTTTTATTTAAAAAAACATAAGTTTAGAATAATATTATTATATATTGCAACAGCTACAAGTAATTTAGTTAATCTAATTCCTATGTATTTATTTGGTCATTCGATAGATTATACAATAGCTGGTGACTTTAAAAAAGTATTAAATACAATAATTTTAATTATTTTGATATTTCTATTTACATCTATACTAAGTATAATTGAAACAGTATTACATACTTATATTAATCAAGATATAGTTATACATTTTAAAAGTGAAATTTATGATAAAATATTATACTTGAAGAAAAAAGAATTTGATAAGATTTGCAATGGAGAAATATTATCAAAGATAGAAAGAGATACAGTATGTTTAGCTGAATTTATCACAGAAGACCTTATTAATTTATTTATTTCAATTGTTACATTAATTGTAAGTTTATACTTAATAATTAGGCTTTCACCAACTTTAACCACAATTTCTTTAATAATTTTTCCTATAACTGTACTTCTATCAAAAATTTTAAGTAATAAATTGAGAAAATATATTTTAAAGGGAAAATTGTTAGGTGATAATTATTTCTCAATTACTCAAGAAACATTATCTGCTATTGAAGAGATAAAATCATTAGGAATGGAAGGATTATATAAAAACAAATATAAAGAAATATTGAGTGATATAAGAGAAAATGAAGGGAAAAAGACAATCATTTCAACTATAATAAATTTTATTAGTTCTATAATTTCATCATCAGGTGAATGGCTAATTTTATTAGTAGCATCATGGATGATTATAAATAAAACGTTGAGTGTAGGGACTTTAATAGCATTTAATTCTTTCAATTCAAGAGTTACTCTTTCTATATCTCAGATATCTAAATTTATCGTAAAAACCCAAAATATATTTGTATCTTTAAAAAGGATAGAGGAATTAACTAATTTACCAGATGAAACTCAGTATAAAACAAAGTTTTGTCCTGAGTTAAGTGGCAATATAGAGATTGTTGATTTAAGTTTTTCTTATTATTCTAAATTAGGAATATTAAAAAATATTAATTTAGATATAAAAAATAATGATTTCTATGTTATAGTTGGTAGAAATGGGTGTGGTAAAACAACATTATTAAATATTGTATCAAACTTTTTAGATGATTACAAAGGAGAGATTTTATTTGATAATTATAATGTAAGGGATATAGATATAGATTGGCTCAGGAAAAAAATAAGTTATATTCCTCAGCAACCTCATATTTTTCAAGGAACAATAGATTTTAATCTATCTCTCTCCAATGAGAATTTGTCAGAGTCTTATAAAATAGAAGCCTGTAAGCTAGTAGGATTGCACTCTTTTATAGATACTTTACCTGATAAATATAATACTATCTTAGGTAAGGATGGGGTTATCTTATCAGGAGGACAAAAACAAAAATTAGCTATTGCAAGAGCAATATTAAGAAATCCCAAGATTATGATTTTAGATGAAATTACTTCTGATTTAGATAGTAAATCAGAAGTAGAGATTATGAGTCTATTAAATCAATTAAAAAGGAAATATACAATAATAACTGTAGCACATCGTATAAGTTCAATATTGTATTGCTCTAATATAATAGTTATGGATAATGGAGAAATTGTTGGAATGGGGGATCATGAAAAATTAATTACAGAATGTGATAGTTATATTGACTTATATAGGAATCAATTAAATAAAATTAGTGAAAAATTAAACAATAATGTAGTGTAATTGAGTAATAAATAAATTAAATTTGAGTGCTAATAAATGATGAAGAATTAAGAAAACTTGAATCAGTAGAATATCTTTAGTTATGTTGTATTTAAATATCTAAGGATATTTTTTTTATTTTGTAAGGAAGGAATAATTAACTCATTTTATATAGAAAAGACGTATGGTAGAATAGGTCAGTAGAATGCATCGGGGATTATTGAGATAAGTTTGTTAATTGTAAGTGTAGTTTTTCGTCTGCTTTGTTTATTACTGGATTATTTGAATCCTGCAAAAAGGAATGTATATAATATATGATAGAGTAATACTTATACATTTGAGAATTTTGTTCCCTCAAAGGGTTTTAAGCAAAGAATAAGTTCAAATTTTAGAATGTTAACAGCCTAGTCGTTTTTTAAAAAAAATAGAGAGGATTTGTAAATACAAAATGACTACTATGTGATTGATAAATTTGTGTAGCAACTAGAAAACGACCTTCGTTGACACTATAGTCATTTTTTGGAATCCACCCGGAGGACATGAACAAATTGCGAATACAATTTATAAATATAAGACTTAAAATGCATGAAAAGTTTAAAAAGCAGAAAATGCCTAGCTAAAAAACTCCACCTTATCGCAAAAAAATCAAAGGGACGGTTCTAGTTACTTGTTTTCAAATATATGCAAAAAACTCCTAAACAATAGTCTAGGAGTTTTTTGCAATAGTATATTTTTATTTAGTAATATTAAAGTTAGTTATATTGACAAAATATTCATATAAGAGTATGTTAAGTATAACTAGTATAACAAGTAATACTGAAAGGAAGATTAATATGAATAAAAAAGCTTCGGAAGATAAATATATGGGTTCTGTGAAGGTAGGTCCAAAGGGGCAGATTGTTATTCCAAAGGAAGTGAGAGATATGTTTAATATTTCTTCAGGAGATACTTTAATTTTGCTTGCAGATGCTAAAAAAGGTATTGCAATTGAACGGTATGAGATTTTTTCTAAGATTGCTGATGCAATTTTTGCAGGTAAAGCGCGGGAGATTTATCCATCAGAATCGGAAGAAGATTCACTTATTTTTGCCAAAGAAATAAAAAAATTTAGTGAGTCTGAAGGAGAACATGATGAGTAAAATAGTATTTTTTAGTATCCCAGCTCATGGGCACACTAATCCTACTATAGCAGTAGTAGATGAATTAGTAAAACGTGGTCATGAAGTTTGGTATTATTCATTTTATGAATTTCAGGAGAAGATTGAAACTGCAGGTGCAAAATTTATTCCATGTGATAACTATTTGCCAGAACTTACACCGGATATAGAAAAGAAAGTGGGAAAGGATTTTGCATCCCTTATAGAGATGGCAGCAGATATGACTATGAGTCTAGATGAAAAGGTATGTAGAGATCTTAAAGAATTTCAGCCACATTGTATAGTATCAGATTCTATGTGTATTTGGGGAAAATTATTTGCAATAAAATTAAATGTACCATATATTTGCTCTACTACGACTTTTGCAATGAATAAATATACTGCAAAGCTAATAAAACAGGGGTTAAAAGAAATGTTTCGTATGTTTATAGGTATTCCAAGAATTAATAAAAAGATAAAGCTCCTCAGGGAAAAAGGTTATAATGTAAAAAACTTTATAAGTATTATCCAAAATGACAATGATACTGATACAATTGTTTATACATCTAAAGAATTTCAGCCTATGGTAGAAACATTTTCGGATAAGTATGCTTTTGTAGGGCCTTCTTTCCGGGTTCCAGAAGTAGAACAAATTAAAAAGAAATATCCGCTGATTTACATTTCATTGGGGACCGTACTGAATCAAAATAGACATTTTTATGAAAACTGCATTAAGGCATTAGGTGATGTGGATTGTCAAGTTATTATGTCTGTTGGAGAGAAGGCAGATATTTTTAGCTTGGGTAAGTTACCAGATAATTTTAAGGTTTATCCTAAAGTTGAACAATTAAAAGTTTTACAACAAACTGATGTATTTATTACTCATTGTGGAATGAACAGCATAAGCGAAAGTTTATATTTTGGTGTACCATCAGTTTTATTTCCATTACACAGTGAACAAGCTATGGTGGCAAATCGAGTAGCAGAATTAAATGCTGGAAAAAGGTTGAAGTCAGATGCTGTAAATAGTATTCCAGAAACTGTTTTACAAGTATTAAATGATATATCCTACAAAAGAAATGCAGAAGTGATTTCTAAAAGCTTACGGAAAGCTGGAGGAGCTAGTGCAGCTGCAAATAAGATAGAGAAGGTTTGTAATGAAAGCACTACAAAATAAACATTCAGAAAATCTTAAGATTGTATTCACTTATTCTTAAATTTTTGTTGATATTATAATCATGCCAATAATTAAATTTTGATTCAACAACAAGGAGCAACTAATTAGTTGTTAAAAATATACTCAAATATAAATAAATATAGACAAAAGTATATTTTTAAAACAAAAGCTCCCTACATTCGTAAAGAGTGTAGAGTGATGATTTAAAATCATACAAAACTCCTTTAATTGCTGGAAGTCCCTAAAGCCTAGTTAACTAAAACGTAAGGATGAAATAAACCTAGACGTGAATGTTACGAAAGTAGAAAAAATAACTGGGATAGCATAAGGTTAAATCCTAAGTGCTAAAGTAATGGGTAATCAGCAACCAAGCCCCGAATAGGGGAAGGCTCAACGACTAGAGAGGAATCTCGTACCTGCAAGTGTGGGAAAATGGGGAGTTCCCTAAAAATAGGGAAGTGATATAGTCTGTGCTCATATGAAAATATGAGAAGTTCATAAGAGAACTGGTATGGAGTAACGAACCATATTGAACGCTCTAAAAATATATACAGATGTCGATTAGATAATTAAACAACCGTATTTTAAAATTTTATAAATACTTATACTTTAAAAGTAAACCTTAAAGAATTAATTATTTTTCTAAATCTTTAACTATTAAATTATAGACGTAATTACTAATAGTCATTTTATTCACCTTATCAATATAGCGTTATAAATAATAAGTGTTAATAATGTGGGAACACTAATATATAAACAAGTTATAGAAGATACTAGAAAAAATGAGGTGAAAGATAATGGGAACTATTATTAAAAATGTTAAACAATATTCTTATAAATTAGATACAGAAATGTTAGATGAATTAAAATTTATAGCTAATCAATATAAGAATGTAAAGAATTATGTTTATTCAAGATATAGCGGAATTAATAGTATCCCATTATTAAACAAGGAAAGACAAATAAGAAATGAATGGGTAAAATCAGAGTTTGCAAAACAATGGAAATTACCTGCTCGTTATTGGAAATTAGCATTAACTGAAGCTATAGGAAATATTAACTCTCAATGGTCTAATATAAAGAATAAAATTAAAAAACAGGTTAAGGTTAATGAGAATTTATCATATGAAGATAAACATTATATAAATTATATTGTTAAATTTAATAGTTATTATCATAAAGTATTAACCAATCAAAAATTTGATATTCCTAAGATATTTGAAAACAAAAACTTAAATTTTAAATATCTAAATAATCTTATTAGAAGATATACTAGAAAATATAAAGGACATATACCATATTCTAAAGTAGGGAAAACATTTTCTATAGATACTGGACTATATTCTTACAAAAATGATTGTATTAATATAACTTCTACAAAGAAAGGTAAAAGAATATCTATAGAATTAACTGACAACAATAAGTATGATAGAACAATGATAGTTAAAATAATAGATAATAGAATAGTTATAAATTGTCCTTTAAAAATAAAAACTAGAAAGAATAAAAGTACTAATATTATAGGAATAGATAAAGGTTATAGATATTTATTTGCAGTATCAAGTGAAAATTTTTATGGAGAAAATCTTAATAATTATCTTAGTAAGGAAACTGAAAGATTAAATAAAGTTAATACTCAAAGAAATAGATTTTGGGCATTGTATAACCAATATATTGAACAAGATAATATTGAGAAAGCTAATAAAATAAAAGAAAACAATCTAGGAAAAGTAAAATATAATCATAATAAATTAAAACATGACCAAACAGTAAAATCTTATATAAACTATTCACTGAATCAATTAATAAAAGAAGAAAAACCGAAAGAAATAGTTTTGGAAAACTTAGATTTTGTTAATTGGAACGACAAGTATCTTAAAGATGTAAAACGTAAATTATCAAGATGGATTAAAGGTTATATAAGAGAAAGATTAGAGTATAAATGTGATTTTTATAGTATTAAATATACTTATATAAATCCAGCCTATACAAGTAAAGCATGTAGTGTTTGTGGCGGCTTTGGTAAAAGAGATGGTGATGTATTTACTTGTCCTAAATGTGGTGAGTTTCACGCTGATATTAATGCAAGTAAAAATATACTAAATAGAAAATATGATAATGACATTACTTTATATACAAATTATAAAAAAGTTAAGGAGATATTAGAAAATAGATTAAAAGTAAGTTAATTTTGAATTGATATTAAAAGAATATTTAATCACAAATATATGTACCTCAGAAATGAAGCATATATTTTACTGGAAGAACTAGGGGTTAAATAAATCTTTAAATTATAAAATTTTAAAATACGGTTGTAGGATAATTTAGTGAGTTGTAACTAGGAATCAGTTAGTTATAACGAGCTTTATGAACTGGTACATCCAAGACTTAAAACTATCATAAGATAGAATAAGTGCGAATTATCTAATTTGAATACATTTGTATACATTTTTAGAACCAGGACTATTGTGTTAATAATTAAATATTTAATTGCCTATATTCGTACATGTATTATGTATGTTGCTCATACTGATTATTTAATTAACATTATTCGCATATGTATTTTATGTATTGTATTTCAAAAAGGATTTTATCTAAGGGCTAAGAAGAGGGAAGGAGGAGTTTCCCGTAAGCATCTTCTATGGGTATTTATTTTTTTATTGTATCTGGGAGCTGTTTATGGCGTAACAGGTATAGGAACAATCTGGGATGTGCAAAGGTTTGTTACCGCATCTACATCTGAATTTGATCGAATTTATTTAGTTCCATTTTCTAGTTCTGAGGTAATCATGCCCTATGTTTTGAATATTATAATGACGATACCATTAGGATTTTTGTTACCATTGATTTGGAAACAATTTCGAACAATTAAAAAGGTTGCCTTGTCGGGCTTTTTGTTATCCTTATGTATTGAGTTAAGTCAATTGTTCACTCAAAGTCGAACCACAACGACAGATGATTTAATTATGAACACCCTAGGAGCTATTATCGGATATTTCATCTTTAAAGCATTCTTTCACATCATCTTGAAAAAAAATAGCAACGAAAAAGATGAAATAACATCATCTTCAGTTGTCATCAAACACGAAGCAATCTTTTATTTAGTATTATCATTTTTGGGAATGTTTTTATTTGCTATTTAGGGCTTTTCGCCATCAATAATACTTGATAAAAAATAAAATCAATATATTATAAATGACAGACTACAATCGAATGGGAGTAGGACGTATAGTCTTAGGGACTTGGTATTATCAATGTTTCTAAGGCTTTTTCTTTGCTTGTAATATGATATATCCTATAAAAAAATGCAGAAGTAATTTCTAAAAGCTTACAGAAAGCTGGAGAAGCTAGATGCTCTCCGCTTTTTTATCTTGGGAGAAATAGGAAAATACTGTAATAGTCAAAAAAAGGAAGGTTTTTTTGGCTATTTAGAATTTTAGGCTTACCATAGTCACTACATAAGATTGACTGTAATATAACAGTTATGCTATAACGGAGACATTAACTCCACTAATAAAATACTGTGAACCATACCATAATTTTAACATAATTACGATATGGACAAGCAAAAGAATAAGTTACTAAAATTATAGGCTATTTCTTTTCTATAGAGATAAGTGATTTTTTGTAGCTAACAGTCATTTGTGGATTTAGGTAATAAATATAAGTATTGTATGGAAGCAATAAAGCACTAGCAGAAAGAAAGTTAGCCATTGTATGTGAAGAGGAGGTGAATTTTAAGGCAATCATAACGCGGTTAAAAGTGTTGTCAAAGAAAAAGGCGGAAAAGTTTATTAGTAACCTTATTCTCGATGATATCACTACCTCTCTATAGAAAAGATTAATGAATCAGAAAAGGAATATCCTAAGCAAAAATACTGACTAAAGCATCATATAATCAGGTTTTATCTAATGAAAATACCTTATTGTGGGCTACCATTAGAGATGCAACATCTGAGTAAGCAGCATGTGATACTTAAGACGATGGGACAAGCTCTTGTAACAATACAATTAATGTAATGCTCTGTAAAAAATGAACGAACTAACCTTCTCTAATGTCCTGTTAAGAATAATTAACATTAGGATACTCCAATTAAAAGTTACTATTAACTTAATCAAAATAAGTTATAGCCTAGCTGCTGGCTACAGAATTTATAATGTAAAGGAGCATAGGTATGAAAAGATCTTATTTTAAAAGGATTATGGCGTCTATTATTATCATCTGTATAGTTTTTGGTTTTACCTCAACTTCTACTGTAAAAGCTGCTGATAACAGTGATGCTACAGTAGTTGGAAATGATTATCCCATAGTTATGGTACATGGATGCTTTGGTTGGGGAAGCAATGAAGGAGCCGGTCTCTATTACTGGGGAGGTAAAGAAAGTCTGACTCAAAAGCTTACCGAGAAGGGTTATACTGTATATTCTCCATCTATCGGACCTGTTTCAAGTAACTGGGATAGGGCATGTGAGCTGTATACATATATTGTAGGCGGCACAGTTGATTATGGTGAATCACATTCTAAAAAATGTGGACATGCAAGATACGGACGTAGTTATCCAGGCGTGTACAAACAAATTGGAACAAAAGATTCATCTGGAAATACTAGAAAAATTCATCTAATTGGACACAGTATGGGAGGACAGACAATCCGTTTATTGGCACAGCTTTTGGAAAATGGAGATCCTGATGAATTAGCATTTACCACAGACGGAAGTATCAATTCCCTTTTTACTGGCGGAAAATCATGGGTGTCCAGTATTACATCTATTGCTACTCCACATGATGGAAGTCAGGAAGCACATATAAAATATGGTATTGAGCCTCTTACACATCAATTTGTTGCAGCTATTGCCGCAATAAAAGGCAAGAAGGTTGATTTGGATGACTTAAATTACGATTTTCAATTAGATCAGTGGGGTCTTAAAAGAAAACCTGGTGAATCACGTTTAGCCTACAACAATAGAGTAATTAAAAGTGCAATTTGGAAGAAAACAAAGGATTTAAGTGTTTGGGATTTGTCGCCAGAAGGAGCTCAGGAATTTAATTCTTATGTTAAGGCACAAAGTGATATCAATTATTTTTCAATTGCATGTGTAAATACTCATGAAGATAGATTGACTCATTTTCAAGTGCCAAATAAAAATATGAATCCTATTCTTGTAAAAAGCTCCATATTTATGGGGAGGTATACAAACAATAAGAGTGGTGAAGTTCCTATAGATAAAAGCTGGTGGAGAAATGATGGCGTTGTGAGTGTAATATCAGCTACAAATCCTAAGGTCGGTTCATCAGACCAAATAGTTGATTATAGCGGAACTGCAGTAAAGGGTACATGGAATTATCTTGGTGAATTTGATAATACAGATCATATTGAAGTTTGTGGAATGAAATATGATCGAAACAGAATTGAACAAATGTATTTCAATGTGGCAGAAATGCTTTCAAAACTTCCTGTTGAATAATTCATAAAATTTGATATCAAGAAATTATTAATAATAAACTATACACTAAAACACCAGACTTTAAATATGCATTATGATAGGGATAAACGGAGGTAAGAATGTTATGAAAAATGGATATAAGACAGCACAGGTAGCAAAGATAATAGGTATACATCCTAATACAGTGAGATTGTATGAAAAACTAGAATTGATACCTAAACCTCAAAGATTATCCAATGGATATCGAGTTTTCTCAGATTTTCATATTGCACAATTTAAGCTGGCTAGGACAGCGCTTAAAGTGGAGGTGCTGCAAAGTGGTCTTAGGAAAAATATGATTAATATTATTAAATTATCTGCCCAAGGTGAATTCCAAAAGGCAATTGTATCTACTAACAACTATATAGATCAAGTCAAAATAGAACAAAAAAATGCAGAAGAGGCAATAGAAATTACAAAAAAATTACTCTCTGGTATACAGGAGACAGAAGATAATATAGCTTTCACAAGAAAACAAACTGCAGATTACTTGAACATTACCATAGACACGTTAAGAAATTGGGAGATGAATGGGTTATTTTCTGTGAAAAGAAAACAAAATGGATATCGGGTATACACTAAAAGTGATATTCAATTATTGAAGATAATACGTTCTTTACGTTGTGCAAATTATTCTCTTGCAGCAATTTTGCGCATGGTAAGTGAGCTATCTAATAATTCAGAAATCGATATACGAGAAGTTATTGATACCCCAAAAACTGATGAAGATATTGTAACAGTATGTGATGAGCTTCTTACTTCACTAAGTAACGCAAAGTTATATGCAAATTGTGTTTTAAGTCAACTAAAAGCCATGCAGGAAAAATTTAATATAAATCCTACAGTATAACACCAGACTTTATTCTGGTGTTATTCTTTTTTATGTATTAAAAAAATAGGAGGTTTTTAGACATGGAAACAGTTAAAATTCATGGCTTATGCAAATCATACGGAAATATACAAGCTGTAAATAAGGTTAGCATATCCGTTAAAAGTGGAGAAGTATTTGGATTACTTGGCGCTAATGGAGCAGGGAAAAGTACTACCATTGAATGTGTTTTAGGTACGAAAAAATTTGATAGCGGCTCAATTTCTATTTTAGGAATGAATCCACAAACACAGAGAAAGGAATTATATCAGAGAGTTGGAGTCCAATTTCAAGAATCGAACTATCAAGACAAACTAACAGTAGCAGAACTTTGCGAAGTTACACAAGCTCTTTACAAACAGCCAGCAGATTATGAAGAATTGCTAAAACAGTTTGGCCTTTCAGATAAATGTAAAAGTCAAGTCAGTGAGCTATCAGGGGGACAAAAGCAACGGCTATTTATTATACTTGCTTTAATTCCTAACCCAAAAGTTGTGTTTTTAGATGAACTGACTACAGGACTTGACACTAGAGCAAGGAGAGAAGTATGGAAAGGACTTTTAGATTTAAAAAAGAAAGGACTTACTATCTTTTTAACTTCACACTTTATGGATGAGGTAGAAGTATTGTGTGATAGGATTTGTATTCTTAAAAAAGGAGAAAGCATTTTCTATGGAACAGTGCAGGAAGCAATTGCAAAAAGTCCATATGAAAAATTTGAAGAAGCATATTTATGGTATACAGATGAGAGGGGAGATAATTAATGAAAGCATTTAGAAAAATGTTGAAAACAGAGCTGAAATTATCACTGCGAGGAATGGATATGTTTATTTTTGCAATTTGCATGCCAGTAGTGGTAACAATCCTTATTGGTATAATCTATGGAGATAAATCAGCATTTAATGGTGCGGAATATACTTTTTTAGAGCAATCATTTGGAGCTATTACTACAATTGCAATATGTGCAGGTGGTGTCATGGGATTGCCATTGGTGGTATCCGATTATCGTCATAAAAAAATTCTAAAAAGGTTTAAAGTAACACCTATAAGCCCAGCTATGATTTTAATAGTGCAGGTAGTAATTTATGCATTTTACGCTATTGTTTCACTTATACTTGTCTATGCTGCTGCAGTAATTTTCTTTGGCTTTCGATTAAATGGTTCTTGGATCCAGTTTTTAGCTTCTTATTTCTTAGTAATGGGTTCTATGTTTAGTATGGGGCTTATGGTGGGCGGAATTGCTCCAAATTTAAAGACAGCAAGTGTTGTAGCAAGTATATTATATTTCCCTATGTTGATTTTTTCAGGAGCAACGCTGCCTTATGAAATTATGCCAAGGGCACTTCAAAAGTGTTCCAATATACTACCCTTAACGCAAGGAATAAAGCTTTTAAAAGCGTCTTCACTTGGCTTGACTGTAGATAGTGTAATGACGCCAATCATTGTGATGATTACCCTTATGGTAATATGTACTAGTATAGCTATTCGATTTTTCAAATGGGAATAATGATAAATCACATGATGATGGATTATTTAAAAATACCTTACCATATGTAAGATAAATAGAAATACTTTTTATTATTACTACACAGATATATACAATTCCTAAATGGAGTATTCTTATTTTAAAGTAATACTAGCTTAGTATATTAATATTAGGCTAGTTTTTATTTTGAATATAATAATGCTATAAAATAATCTAGGAACTTACTGTTTTTGAAGCAAGATCTACTAAGATTTCGTAAAGGGTCCTGAGGATTGTGAACAAATAACCTATATTATTATGATACTTATATTTTTACCATTAAGTGACCCGTTTTTCTAGCAATATATGTCTTTGTTCTTTTAGTATTTTAGATATAAATTATATGCAAATACTTTACATAAAACATTTTTGGTATTATAATACAAAATATCATATAATTGTTAGTAATTTTAATTCACATAACAATAGTATAAAGTATTTAAAATAAGAATTAGGGGGAATTATAAATGAATGCTATATTAAAGAGAAGAAGTATAAGAAAATACAAGGATAAAAAGATAAGTGATGATATTGTTGAAGAATTATTAAGAGCAGGAATGGCAGCACCTTCTGCTGTAAATGAACAACCTTGGCAATTTATAGTCTTAAGAGATAAAGAGACTATGAAAAAGATAACTAAGGTGCATGAATATTCAAAGATGTTATTAGAGGCAGATGTTGCAATTGTAGTTTGTGGAGATAAATCAAAAGAATTGGTAGATGATTTTTGGATACAAGATTGTTCAGCAGCTACAGAGAACATATTAATAGAAGCACAAGATAAAGGATTAGGTGCAGTATGGTTAGGTGTTTATCCAATAAAAGAGAGAGTAGATGGAATAAAAGAAATTCTAAATTTACCAGAAGGTATAACTCCTTTATCTGTAATACCTATAGGATATCCAGATGAAAAAAAGGAGCCAGCAGATAGATCTAATAAAGAAAGAGTACATTATGATAGATGGTAATGAGTTCACCGGATCTCTATGGGGTGTGAATATATGGAAAAACTACAGGCACAACTATTGTAGGTATTGTAACAATGTCAATTATGGCTAGGTTGGATCAGATATAAGGTATATTAGTCAAGTCTATTATATTCACTAATTACTAATAGAATGAAAACAGGTCACATCATGGAACTTATATCCATGATGTGATTTGTTTATATATTATTATTTATTTGTTTCGATTTCAAAAATAGCTTCAATTTCGACAGTAATATCCAGTGGAAGCTGGTTTGTACCAACTGCTGTACGAGCATGACGTCCTGCATCGCCGAACACATCATACAATAATTGAGAAGCTGCATTTACAACAATATGCTGCTGAGTAAATCCAACTGTATTGTTAACAAAAGCTTGAACTTTAACTACATTTACAACACGATCTAAATCACCAAGGTACTCCTTAACTGCTGTTAGCATATTGATAGTGCAGAGTTTAGCTGCCTTTTCTGCTTCCTCTAATGTTCTTTCTTCACCAACTTTTACTGTATAAGCAGGTTCTCCATTAACAAGGGGTGCCTGTCCTGATACAAATAGAGCATTTCCTAACTGCTTTACAGGTACATACATTGCATTGGGAGTAGATAGTTCAGGAAGTTTAATGCCTAATTCTTTAATTTTTTGTTCTATTCTCATAATATGCAAACCTCTTCTTCTAATTTATTTTAATATCAGCTATAGAATACAAAGCAGCTGAGCCGCTGATAGTTACTCTGTCTCCACAATATTTGCAGTATAATGTTCCACCACGATTAGAAAGTTGTCTTGCTACCATTTCATCTTTTCCAAGGCGTTTTGCCCAATAAGGAATAAAATTACAATGTGCTGAACCACATACAGGATCTTCATTAACTTTAATCTTAGGAAAAAAACATCTTGAAACAAAATCGTACTTTTTACCTTTGGCAGTAATTAAAACCCCCATACCATCCGGAAGTTTTTCTAGCTTAGAAAAATCAGGTGATGCCTTTTGAACATCTTCTTCATTTTCAAGCACAAACATTAAATCTCTTCCTAGATAGGCTTCTAAAGGATTCACACCAAGAGCTTCAATCATTTGCTCTGTCAATGAAAATGGTTCAGGCATTCTGCTTGGGAAATTCATTTCGTAAAGATCACCTTTTTTTACAACAATAAGCTCCCCACTTATTGTTTGAAATTTGATTTTGTCTACATTCTTTTCGTAATAATTGGCAATTACATAAGCTGTTGCCAAAGTAGCATGACCACAAAGATCAACCTCTTTTCCAGGAGTAAACCATCTTAATCCATAGCTGTCTCCCTCTTTTACAGCGAATGCTGTTTCAGAAAGATTATTTTCAATGGCAATTTTTTGCATGGTTTCATCAGGTAGCCATTCCTTCATGATGCATACACCAGCTGGATTTCCTTCAAACACCTTTTCTGCAAATGCATCAACAACATAATATTTCATAATAATAACCTCCTTATTTTTATGTAAAATCATACTATGATAGTAAGTATATCATTGTAAGTGTATGGTCTCAATGATATAATTGTATGCAAGACAATTATTTTAAGGAGGTTCCATATGCCTGTAAATTCATTTGAAAATTATCCAATGTCATGGAAACCCGATAAAAGACAATTAGGTTCTCCATTATACCTATCTATTGCTAGTTTGTTAGAATATGATATACTTAACGGCTATCTTGCACCTAATACAAAACTTCCACCTCAAAGAGAACTGGCAGATTACCTTGATATTAATCTAAGTACTATAACAAGAGCCTTTAAAATCTGCGAAGCCAAAGGATTAATTTCTGCTGTTATTGGAAGTGGAACCTTTGTCTCTCCTAATGCTGGGAGTGCTATTTTCCTAGCGGACAACGATGCAAATAAGAATTATATAGAGATGGGTGTTATAAAACCACTGGATTGCTCTAATATATTAGTTGCAGAAACTATTAAAAGCATTGCCAATAAAAATTATCTGGAAAAGCTATTGGATTACAGACATCCTTTAGGATGTCCTTATCACAGAATGGCTGCAAAAAAATGGATGCAGCGCTTTTCTATGGACGTATCTATTGAAAATATAGCTATAACGTCAGGAGGGCAAAATGCTATTACGCTGCTCTTAATCTCTATTTTTAATCCTGGTGATAAAATTGCAGTGGACACTTATACTTATCCTAATTTTATTGAATTAGCTAATATGTTGAATATTCAATTAATACCTATTGAAGCAGATGAATTAGGAATTATACCAGAACGATTAGATATTGTTTGTAGTATAAATCATATAAAAGGAATATACATAAATCCTTCTTGTAGTAATCCCACTGCTGTAATTATGGATATGAAGCGCAGAAAGGAAATTGCAGATGTGATAAAGAAGCATAAACTTATTCTAATGGAAGATGATATTTATTCTTTTCTTGCTCCACAAGATTATTTACCAATATCACATTTTGTTCCAGAACAGTTTATTTATATACTAAGTATATCAAAAGCCTTAAGTTCTGGCATGAGAGTGGGATTTATGGGTTACGCAAATCAGTTTGTTGAAAAAATTACTAGAGGTATTTACAATATAAATATAAAAACTTCCTCACTAAATGCAGAGATCATAACTGAACTGATTAACACTGGAATTGCTGATAAAATTATTAGGCAGAAAAAAGAAATTGCTGAAGAACGCAATGAACTATATGAACAATATTTTGAAATTACAAATCCTCATGAAAATCCGCTAAGCTTTTTTCGCTGGCTTCCACTGTGTCAAAAGTATCAAGGAAAGCAATTTGAACAGGATGCTTTAAAACATGATATTCGCGTATACCATTCCTATCGATTCTTAACTGGAAAAGATGAATCAGCGCAATTTATTCGCATTTCCCTAACCTCTGTGACAGACTCTCAAGAATTAGATAAGGGACTTCGAATGCTTAATGATTTTTTACTCCAGACAAAAGAAAGTTGATAAAGAAGTTAATTGAGTAATCTTTTTTATATTATTTTTAAGATTTTATTGACATTACTAGAATGGTATGATACTATAACATAAAATTACCAAGAGGGGGATTATTATGAATATTAAAATAAATATATCTGTTTCAAAATTGAATAATCTACTCTTATTAGCTAACTTAAGATAGCGATTGCATATATAGGTTACATACTACTATAGATGCAATCGCCAAAACAGGCGTTTTGCATCTATGGTGGCTAATTATTTGTATTGAAATAAATGGGGGCCCATAGATAGACTATGGGACTTTTATAATATCCTAGGTAAAAAAGTCTCATAGTATAAACTGTGGGGCTTTTTTATTTATAAATATCAATATTTGGAAAATTCAGATAAATAATTTAGGAGGAATAGACATGAAAAAATCCAGAGAACAATGGGGGACAAAAGCAGGATTCCTACTTGCAGCTATTGGTTCTGCTGTAGGACTAGGTAATATATGGAGATTTCCTTATGTAGCTTACTCAAATGGAGGTGGAGCTTTCTTAATACCATATTTTTTCGCTATATTCACAGCAGGAATACCTTTATTAATTCTTGAATATGGAATGGGACATAAATTTAGAGGTTCAACACCACTAGCCATAGCAAGAGCAAATAAAAAATGGGAATGGCTTGGTTGGTGGCCTATAATTAGCGCAGTTATAATTTTATCCTATTATTCAATGATTTTGAGTTTGGCTATGAAGTACTTAACATTAAGCTTTAATAAAGTATGGGGAAATGACACTAACAGTTATTTTTATGATGAAGTATTAAAATTATCATCATCACCTTTTGATTTTAGAGGTATAATTATTCCAATACTAATAGGAATAACTTTAGTTTGGTTAATTAACTGGTTTATATGTTATAAAGGAATAAAAGCTGGAATTGAAAAATTAAGCAAAATATTATTACCAACTCTATTAATAATAATGATAATTATAGTAATAAAGGGGGTAACTTTAGAAGGAGCTTCTTTAGGCTTAAACACACTGTTTACACCTGATTGGCAAAAAGTTAGAGATCCTAAAGTTTGGATTGCAGCATATGGACAAGTATTCTTTTCATTAAGCATAGCTACAGGAATTATGATGACTTATTCCAGTTATCTTCCTAAAAAAACAGATATAAATAATAGTGCATTCATGACTGCTTTTGCCAACTGTGGCTTTGAATTTTTATCTGCCATAGGGGTTTTTGCAATACTTGGATTCATGGCAACCAATCAAGGAGTATCTATTGATAAAGTTGCATCTGGTGGTATAGGACTTGCATTTATAGCATTTCCTAAAGTATTTTCAGTAATGGGTGCATGGGGAAACATACTATCTGTATTATTCTTTACTTGCTTAATATTTGCAGGATTAACATCAGCAGTATCCTTAGTTGAGGCAATCTCCTCAGCTATAATAGATAAAACAGCATGGGAACGTAAAAGAGTAGTAACAGGAATTTTGTTAGTTGGATTTATTATAAGTCTCTCCTTTGCAACTAGAGCAGGATTATACCTATTAGATATTATGGACAACTTTATTAATAATTATGGAGTAGTTGTAGTTGGATTACTAGAAACTATTTTAGTAGGATGGATTGTAAAACCTAAAACCATTCGGGATCATACAAATTCAGTATCTTATTATAGAATAGGAAAATGGTGGGACATAATTATTAAATGTATAAATCCAATTGTTTTAACTTTCATTCTAGTTCAAAGTTTTATTACAGAAATGCGTACACCTTATGGTGGATATGATTCGCTGGCATTGATTGCTTATGGATGGGGAGCTATTTTAATAGGGATTACTGGATCAATCTTAATAAGCAAACAACCTTGGAGAGATAATATTAATTTCAAAAATGAATAAAGGCGTGGTGATAAAAATGACATTAAGTGCAATGATATTCTTCGGCATAGGCGCAACAGTACTTTGGGGAGGATTATTGACTACTATAATAATTTCAATGAAAAAAGATGACTATTCAGAAAAGAGCGAAATACAAAATTAAGATTAATGGATTTGGAGTCTTACATGAAAGTATAAGCTGCTTTATTATAGAAGAACTTAATAAGAGGGTCTGTCATATTTTAATGACAGGCCCTCTGCAATTTGCGTGAGAATATATCACAGGAATAGAAATCTTACGGAAACTATATATTAGTCATTTTTATTCAACCATTTATTAAGTACTTCTATATATTTTTCATTTTCTTCTACGAATGGCATATGACGGCTGAATTCAAATAATTCCCATTCTGAATTAGGAATCTTATCATACATTGTTTTTGCAACAAGTGGTGAACAAAGATCAAGTAAACCGCTTGTTATTAAACAAGGTTCCTTTATATCTTCAATTTCTTTCATAAAATCAAAGTTTTTTAATGTACCAGATGGGCTAAATTCATTTTGACCCCATGCAGTTACATAAGCTTCTGTTCCAGCAACTTTTGGACGTCTTAAGCATTCTGGTGAATCTGGTCCTACTGCACCTGCACAGTGACGAAGCATGAATTCTGCTTCTGCCTCTTGATATTCTTTTGAAGAATAATCTCCAGCTTTTTCTGCTTTTGCAATGGCATCTTGCATTTCTTGTGGAAGGTATGCAACTCTTCTACGTTGTTCTTTTTCCCATAATGAAGCGGCTGGTAAAGTACTGGATAAGATATAACTCTTGATTCCTTCTGGTTTGTATTCACAAGCGTATTGAATTGCTTGCATTCCTCCCCATGATTGTCCTAATAGGTGAATTTCATCTAAGCCTAAGTGTTTACGTAATTGAATTAATTCTTCAATCCAAGTTTTTGCATTCCATAAGTCAGGACGAGAAGGTGTTGAGGATAATCCGCATCCTAGTTGGTCATACATAATAACTGCACGTCCATCTTCTGCAACTTTGTCAAGTACTTCAAAATAATTATGTGTAGAACCTGGTCCGCCGTGTAATAAAACCAATGGCTTTTTATTTCCTGTACATTCACCTACTATACGATAATAAGTTTTATATTCTAGATATGGCATATAACCTTCAGTAATTTTCATAATCAATCTCCTTATCTATATCTTGTAATTAGTTTTAGTTGTTAAAAGTTTTATAAAAATTTTAACCAATTTCTTTATCTTTATTTGGATTCAGGAACAACAATTAAGTCTTTTGTATATTTATTTAATACCTCGCAACCATCTTCAGTTGTGATAACAAGGTCTTCAATACGAACACCTATTCCCTCTTCCGGAAGATAAATTCCTGGTTCAACAGAGAAACATTGGCCTGGTTTGATGATATCTTCATTTACAGAAGAAACATCACCGAATTCATGGTCTTCCAAACCACAGGAATGTCCTGTTCTGTGTGTGAAATATTTTCCGTATCCTTTTTCTTCAATGTAGTTTCTTGCAGCTAGATCTACGTCACACATTCTGTTGCCAGGTTTTGCAGCAGCAATACCTCTTAAGTTTGCTTCTACAACGATGTCATAGATTTCTTTTTGTCTTTCAGAAACCTCACCGATAAATACAGTTCTTGTCATATCAGAAGCATAGTTTTTGTAGAAGCCTCCAATATCAAGGATAACGCAGTCACCATATTTTCCTTTTGTATCATCTGTTACATGGTGTGGATCTGCTGCTCCCTTAGCATATGCTGTAATAGGATCGAAAGATACTTCGTTAATACCATGTTTCTTGTAAATTTCACGAACTTTAGTATTTAATTCTTTTTCAGATAAACCTTTTCCTACCCATGGGATCAATTCATCCATTACAAGGTCATTTAATCTTGAAGATTCTCTCAAGATAGCGATTTCTTCTTCATCTTTAATCATTCTTACATAGTCAACAATAAAGGAACCGTTTACAAATTTACTTCCACCACCAAGTTCTTGTAACCTTAATAAGAATTTAGATGGCCATACTTTATCGATACCTATAACTTTATCTTTTTCTACAAATTTAGATAAGATTTCAACTCCGTCTTGAATATCGTTGTACCATACTATTTCTACGCCAAGATCTTCTTCCTGTGGGAATAATTCATTAATAACAATTTTGTGATTTCCATTAACATTTAAGTATAATGCTAATAATCTTTCTCCCGGAATAATCCACTTTCCTGTTAAATAAAAAATAGCTGTGGGATCAGAGATAATCATTTGTGGAATCTCATGTTCCTTCATAGATTTTAATACTCTGTTCAGTTTATTTATATCCATAGGTAATCCCTCCTATATTTAGTTATTAAATACTAATATAATAATATGCTTGTCTACAAATGTCAATGAAGATACTAGAATTATTGCAATGAATTAGTTTAAATCTTTCCTTTTTAAAAATTTTTAATTTTTTTATTTTTTTATAGAGATTTTTAGAATATTATATGATATAATGATGAAAAATAATATTTTTTTAGTATATGTGTAATAAAATAAATTTTAATGTTATAACATGATGTTGCGCTTAATGTACAATATACAGGCTTTAAGAGAATAAATTTATTTTAATTATAAATAATGTTGGTATAGTAATACTAAAAAACAATTTAAATATAATTTAACTTTAATTTTTACTAAATATTTATTTTTATTAAATAAAAAAGAAAAGGATACCATATGGTATTTGAAATTATTTCATATCCTCTGTAAAAAGAGGAGGGGGAAATAGTTTTTAAAATACACACGCAATATTAATTTTTTATAGGGGGAATAAAAAATGGAAAACACAAACAAAAAACCATTTGGGTTCTATGTATGCTCAGTTGCTTTCACACTTGAAAGATTTGCATTCTACTCAGCAAAATGGCTACTTGCAGTATTCGTAGTTGCTAAAATAGCGGACGGAGGACTTGGTCTTTCTGCTGCAGAAGCAGCAAAAATGTCTGCAAATTTAGTTGCATTTACTTATGCTGCACCATTAATAGGGGCATTTATATCCGACCGTTTTGTAGGTGCTAGATACCTTGTTCCAATCGGGATGGTTTTAATGGGGGCAGGTTATTTAGTAGGATGGCAAGCTTCAAGTGCTGGCATGGTTAACTTAATGATTGTCCTAGTTTCTCTTGGGACAGGCTTATTTAAATGTCAAACAAACGCTATTACAGGTAGACTTTTTGATGATCCAAGACAATTAGATAGTGCTTTCTCTGTTCAATATTCTTTTGTTAATATTGGTTCTTTCATTGGTACAACAATTATCGGTGTACTTGTAGGAACTAAGGGATATGCTTTCTGTTTCTTAGTTTGTGGAATAATGATGTTTATTGATGCAATTTGGTTTACCTTTGGATGGAGGTTTTTAGGAGAAACAGGTAAAAAGCCATTCAAAGTTGATGAACATGAAGAAGTAAAAGCAAAAGAAACTAAGGAAGAAAAGAAGCCACTTACATCAATAGAAAAGAAAAGGGTTGCAGCAATTATATTAGTATCTTTCTTCTCAGTAATTTTCTGGGTATTCTGGTATTTAGCATATATGCCTGTATATTTCTACTGGGGCGGAGATAATGCAGCTGCTAACTGGATGATAGGTAATTTTCAAGTTCCAACAGCTTGGTTTGATTCATTAAATGCATTAGCATGTATCACATTAGGACCAATTCTTGGTAGAGTTTGGTCAAAATTAGCTAAAAGACCTCAAGGTGATTTAAGCATGTTTAAGAAAACTGCTTTAGGTATGATACTTTTAGGTTTATCCTATGTAATCTTTGCAATGGCAGATGTTACAAGAGGAGGTAATCTTGCATCACTTGCTTGGATTGTTGCATTCGGTATAGTATTATCTCTTGGTGAAATGGTATTCTCACCACTTGGAAACTCTTTCATCAGTAAATTTGCGCCACCTAAATTATTATCAAGCATGATGAGTGTTTGGGTACTTGCTGTTTTCTTTGCAGCTAAATCTTATGGATGGGTATATGAATTTACACTAAAATTTAAATTCGCACCTACCTACTTTGTAATAGCAGGTATTGCTGCTGGAGCAGGTATTATTCTTTGGTTATTAGATGGAAAATTGAATAGCTTAGTTGTAGAAGAGGAAGAACCATTAAACGAAGCTGTTTAATCAATGTAAAAATTTATATTAATATGAAATTTTATAGAATATTTATTTAAAGAAGTCATTGTTTTTCAATGGCTTCTTTTTTTATAACTTTTTTATTTTTCACAATTATTAAAATTTTTCTTTTGCTATGGGAAATTTTGTGTTATTATATGTTATGGATGGATAATATATTATATTTTTAATATATATGGAAAAAAAGTATGTTTAAGGGGGATATTTTGATTCTGGTGTTTAAAACTATTGTGCATTATCTTGAAAAAGATGGAGGCATATGGTTTTTCAAATACACATGTAATATTAATTTTTTAAGGGGGAATAAAAAATGGAAAACACAAGTAAAAGACCTTTTGGGTTTTATGTATGCTCACTTGCGTTTACTATGGAAAGATTTTCATTTTATTCAGCAAAATGGTTGATTGCCATGTTTGTATCTCATTCAATAATACAAGGAGGTCTTGGTCTTACTCCTGCAGATGCCGCAAAAATGTCTGCTAACTTAATTGCATGGACATATTTTGCACCACTTATTGGATCAGTTATATCTGACCGTAAAATAGGTGCTAGATACCTTATTCCAACGGGAATGATGATAATGGGAGCAGGCTACTTAGTAGGATGGAAGGCTACAAGTGCTGGTATGGTTAATGCAATGATTATATTAGTTGCAATTGGTACAGGTTTATTTAAATCACAATTAAGTGGTATTACAGGTAGACTTTTTGACAATCAAAAGGATTTGGACAGTGCATTTTCTACACAATATTCTTTTGTTAATATTGGTTCTTTTATTGGAACAACAGTTTTAGGACTAATTGGAGAATCTATAGGATACTCATTTTGTTTTTTAATTTGTGCAATTGTTATGTTTATTAATACTGCTTGGTTTGTATTTGGATGGAAGTTCTTAGGGGATGCAGGTAAAAAACCATTTAAAATTGATGAACATAAAGAAGTAAAAGAAACAAAACAAGAAGAAAATAAACCTCTTACAACAATAGAAAAGAAAAGAGTTGGAGCTATTATATTAATATCTTTCTTCTCTATAATTTTCTGGATATTCTGGCAACTAGCATATATGCCTGTATATTTCTACTGGGCTGGAGATAATGGACTAGCTAATTGGATGATAGGTAGCTTTAAGGTTCCAACAGCGTGGTTTGATTCATTAAATGCATTATGCTGTATTGTATTAGGACCAATCCTTGGTAAGGTATGGGAAAAATTAGCTAAAAGACCTCAAGGTGATATGAGTATGTTTAAGAAAACTGCTTTAGGTATGTTGCTTCTAGGTTTATCTTATGTAATATTTGCAATGGCAGATGTTTTAAGAGGAGACAATCTTCTACCTCTTGCTTGGCTTGTTGTATTTGGGATTGTATTAGCTCTTGGTGAAATGGTATTCTCACCACTTGGAAACTCATTTATAAGTAAATTCTCTCCAGGTAAATTATTAACAGGTATGATGAGTGTTTGGGTGTTTGCTAGTTTTATTGCAGGCCAATCCTATGGATATGTATATGAATTTACACTAAAATTTAAATTTGCACCAACATATTTTGTAATAGCAGCAATTGCTATTGTATGTGGTATTATTCTTTGGGCATTAGATGGAAAATTGAATAGTTTAGTTATAGATGAGAAAGTTGTAGAAGATAATTCTGTAAGTTTAAATTAAAATTCAAAAATCCACTTGCATACTTTACAATTGTAGATATTACTATTGTAAATGGTATAATTTTTTAATAATTATATAATAAATTAAATAGTTCATTTGTAAAAGATTAAGAAAAATAAAATATTAAAGAGAAGAAGTCATTGTTTATAATGGCTTCTTTTTTGATCTATGGACATAAGTATTTTGGAAGGTTTATTAGTTATATATGCAGTACAATTTAAAGTTTAGTTTAAAAGTTCTCACATGGTGGGATGTTTTGCTTTGATAATAATGAATTATAAGGTAATCTATTTCTAATTAATTTCCTCATAAGTGAATTAATGTATATATTTGTATTGAAAATGCCAAATCCATGTTATATAATTATAACATAAGTTATAATTATATAACATGGAGGGATAGTATGAATAAAGTAATGAATTTAAAGACAAAGGATTTTTTTGAAAACGGATGTTGTGGCATACTATGGATTCTAGTTGGAATTGCAGAACTGCTTAAATTTAATGCTAGTGCCATTAGTACAGCTGTTTCTGCGATTTTAATACTTGATACTGTTTTCATGATAATTCCACAGCTTTTTAAAGCAGAAATAGAGGATGAAATGGCAGAATATAATAAAAAAAGAGCATCTTCTAATGCATTTATTATTATATATACATGCATTTTGTTTGCTACAGTATTCGGTGTTGGTTCAGGAGGATTGATAGTAGATTTAGAATTAATATTACCCTTTTTAGTAGGTACAATGAGTCTTCTAAGATTTGGATTTTTCCTTTTTTATGAGAAAGTCGGTGACTAATAATATGCCACGATTAAAAACAAAAATTCATGAACTTCGTAAAGAGCATAACATGAAGCAGGAAGAGCTAGCAAAGTTAGTAGGAGTAAGAAGAGAGACTATAGGGCATTTAGAAAATGAAAAATATAATCCATCATTAAAATTAGCTATGGATATAGCTAAAGTATTTGGAAAATCAGTAGAGGAAGTATTTCAATTTGTGGATTAAGATGAAGTTTAAAAATAAAAAAAACAATAAGCTAAGGTACTAGAAATATTAATTTAATGCCTTAGCTTATTTATTTTGTGTAAATAAATTCACTTATAGTTTTGGACAACTTTATTACAGAATTATTTATAAACTAGATAAATCATTTGATATAGGCTTATAATTTAATAGAAAATAAATTAAATTATATTTTCACTTATATTTTATGGAGGAAAGTTATGATGATAAGAGAAAATTTAAAAATAAAAAACATACCTGCAATTTTATGGGGTAATAAATCAGATAAGTTATTTATAGCTGTGCATGGGAATATGTCAAATAAGGAAGATGAAATAATTCTTGCATTTGTAGAAGAGATAACAGCTAAGGGGTATCAAGTGATTAGCTTTGATTTGCCTGAACATGGTGAACGTAAATATAAAAATTATCCCTGTAAGGTACAAAACTGTGTCAAAGATCTTAATATAATTATGGATTATGCAAAAACATTATCAAATAATATAAGTTTATTTGCTTGTAGTATGGGGGCATACTTTAGTTTATTAGCATATAGCCATAAATTCTTAAAGCAAAGTTTATTTCTTTCCCCTGTAGTAAATATGGAAGCTATTATAAATAATATGATGACTTGTTTTGGTGTAAGTGAAGATAGATTAAAAGAAGAAAAAGAAATTTCTACACCTATTGGGCAAAAACTTTACTGGGATTATTATTGCTATGTAAAAGAGCATCCTGTTATTACTTGGAATACTAAAACTTCAATTCTTTATGGAGCAGAAGATGATTTATGTGAGTTTGAAGTAATATCTGCATTTGCAAAAAGATTTAACTGTGATTTGGAAACAATGAATAAAGCAGGACATTATTTTCATACAGAAAAGCAAATTAGCTTCTTTAAAAACTGGTTAAGAACACAGATTTATATTAAATGAAGATAATATACTAATAGCTAAATAATTAAAATCAAAAATTAGAAAGTTATTATATATATGTAATGATAATCAAAAAAGAACTAAAGTAGTGCTTTCAATAATAAACGTTATTTAGGAAAAACTGCCCACTGTTATATAAACAGGGGGCAGTTTAGGTCTAGCAATACGTATATCTAGTTATTTTTTAACATATTAATTTTAAAATTCATATGGATATTTACATAAAATTCTTGACAAACCTAATTTCTGGCAGATTCCATGTTTACACAAAATTTTTCACAGATTCTAAAATTTAGTTTCTTTATTTTTTTAATAAAGAATTCAATTTTAACTTATTTATAATTTCTATGCTTAAGTATTATTGATTATAGGATATATTAAAAAATCCCTTTGTATCTTTCCCAATTACATGTATGAATAACTTACCATCATAATTTACCTTGATTTTTTTAGCATCTTCTTTATTTGTTGCTGCATTAGCTAGGATTTTTTCATTTTCATCCTTTATTTGTATTTTTAAATTCCCATTTTCTACTTTAGAATTAAATTTAAATGAAAGTTCAGCACCCTTAGAAACATATAAAGATTTTATTTGAGTACCATTAAATTTTTTATAAGAAACTTTATATTCATTTCCAGAACTATTATCTGACCACATAATTTTTTCACCATTCTCTTTTTCTATTGAATAATTACTTGGCTCATGCTTTTTATGAACATTTAATGAAAGTGGACTAGATTCTTTGTTTAATTTTGAAGATAAAATAGTCAAAAAACATCCTATAAATAAAACTATAATTACTCCCGTTACAATTGCTATTTTTTGCTTAGATTTGATTTTACCGTTAATAATATCACAACCTTTTCCCTAATATAATATTTAAATATTATAAATTAATAGTAATACACATTATGGTTCATTTTTAATAATATATCCTTATTATAATATTATTTGGGAAATTATTCAAATATATTACATATTATGCTTTTAGGATTATACTGGGTATAGTTTATATTTTTATGTATTCATTATATGAATTTAAAATAGAAATGTATGTTTAATTTTATGACAATTAGAAACTGCAGTTTCATTTCCCATGGCATATTAAATCATCTCCTGGTAATATTATATTCATTGTTAACATAAGATTGAAAAAATAACTATAACAGTAAGACAATTATGTATTATAATAATGTTTAGGAGAATGTTCTCCATATTTATACAAGAGGAGGAACAAGAATGGCAGATATTAAATTTGAAATAAAAGATAAACTAGGAGTTATTTCAGAATCACCAAAGGGCTGGACAAAAGAGCTTAATCTTATTAGTTGGAATGGAAAACAGGCTAAATATGATTTAAGGGATTGGGCACCAGAACATGAAAAAATGGGGAAAGGAATTACTTTATCCATTGAGGAATTAAAGAGTTTAAAAGAAATATTAAATAATTTAGAATTGTAAAAATTGGTATAAATATTGTATCATTATATTATTATATTGTTAGAAATATAATGATTACTTACAATTATGAAGATAATAAGTGAAAAATATAAAATTATATATTAAAAATAAAGTATCTTAAAACATATTAAATTTTGAGATACTTTATTTTATTGTAGATGTTTTAGTAAATTAATCATAATATTCTAAATGTTAGATAAGTTTTATTGATTTTATCTACATAAATAGTATACTATTTATGTAGATAAATGCATATTATTTGAAAGGAATTGGGCTAATATGAGTAAATATGTAAAAAATAGAAAAATAAGAAGTTTAATAGCAGATTTATTCCTATTATTAGTTGCATTAATGTGGGGTGGTGGATTTGTTGCAGTTAAAGATGCATTAGATAGTATTACTCCTTATTATATGATGACTATTAGATTTATTTGTGCAGGATTACTTTTAGGATTAATCTTTTTTAAACAAATGATAAAAATAACTAAAAAAGACATTGTAAATGGAGTTATTATTGGTATTTTTTTATTTGGAGGTTTTGCTGTTCAAACCATTGGACTTCAATATACTACTGCTGGTAAACAGGCTTTTTTAACTGCAGTATATGTTGTTATTATTCCTTTTTTCGCTTGGTTTGTAGATAAAACCAAGCCAGATTGTTATACTATAGTATCAACGGTATTGGCTCTTATAGGAATAGGGTTATTGACTATTACTAAAGGTTTTGAATTTAACATTAATATAGGAGATACTCTTACATTAATAGGAGCTGTTTTATTTGCTGCCCATATTGTTGCTGTAGGTCATTTTGCAAAAAAATCAGATCCCATTATACTTTCAGTAATTCAAATGATATTTGCAGGCATACTATCTTTTATATGTGCTCTTATATTTGAGCCTAAATTTACAGGAGTTAGCAAAGGTGCCTTTAGTGCTATTTTTTATCTAGTGTTTTTTAGCACTATGTTAGCATTTTTTATTCAAAATATAGCTCAAAGATATACTCATCCTAATCATGTAGGAATAATTCTTTGTTTAGAATCTGTATTTGGGGCTATTTTGGCAGTTATATTTTTAAATGATGTTTTCACTGTAAATATGATTATAGGATGCGCTATTATATTTATTGCTATAATTACTTCTGAAACAAAACTAAGCTTTTTAAAAAGTAAATCAAATAAAAATGAAAATTCTAAGGATGTAAACATAGATTAATTTAAATTTACATATTAGTGGAAGGGTAGTTACTGGTAGTATTATTACATCAAAGTATTTAAAATGGATTATGATTTATGCTTTAGATCATCAGCTACATTTTAAAGAATAACTAAAGAATCCTATATGAATTTATAATTTTTATTATATTTAGCTTAATTTTTTATTTGAAAATTTAAGTAAAATTTTATGATTAGGTATTTTATTACATGGTATAATTATTTTAGGATTATATATAAGTTAAATAGGAGGTTCAACATGGAAAAACAACAATACGTTTGTCCTAAATGCGGAAATAGAGGATATGAGTCAGATCAATTTCAGGCAACAGGAGGAAATTTCGCGAAATTATTTGATGTACAAAATAAAAAATTTACAACTATTAGTTGTAAAAGATGCGGCTATACAGAATTGTACAAATCACAAACTTCAGCTGGATGGAATGTTTTAGATTTTCTTATAGGTAATTAGTCTATTAGGTATATTATTTTGATAGATGTTATTATCTTTAATATAATATCTATTTTTAATATAACAAGTAAGCAAAACAATATTTACCATAATACCATATTAGAGTCATATGCTCCTCTTAAGATAGGTAGATTACAAAATAAAAATCTTCTATTAGAAAGGGGAGTATTTTTGTATTCAAAAGAACTAAACATACAGTTGAAAAAAATATGAAATCTTAAAGGATTATGGGGATGAGAACTATATAGGAAATTATCATTAAGTTTAAGATTGGTATAACAAGAGAGAGAGACAAAACTTAATAAATACAAAATTTAATAAATACAAAAGACTTTTTCTTTTATGATTTAACTTATACATTTTCTCTCTCTTGTTATAAATAGTATAAATAAAAATAAGAAAATTATACTTTAAAATAAGTATTTAATTAAATAATATGAATTTAAGTTTAACAGATTTAACATTTTAATCATAATGGATTATACTGCATATATATAGTGTAAGTATAAAATGTTGTTACAAGGGGGTTATAATACTTAGCACAGGATATATGAGTGGGAGTTGATTTTGTGAAGTTTAATTTCATAGATAAAGAAAATTGGAGTAGAAAACCTTATTTTGATTACTATATGAATAATATTAAATGTACTTATAGCATGACTGCTAATATTGAAATTACAGATTTACTTATGCAAGTAAAAAGAAATAATATAAAATTATATCCTATCCTAATTTATATGACCTCAAAAATAGTAAACAACCATGAAGAATTACGTACTTCCTTTGATAAAGAAAGAAACTTAGGTTATTGGGAAAGTATGAGTCCTTCCTTTACTATATTTCATAAGGATGATGAGACCTTTAGCAACATTTGGACAGAGTATTCTGATGACTTTAAAACATTTTATAATAGTTGTCTTCAGGATATAGAAAAATACAGTAATGTAAAAAAGCTTTTTGCAAAAGAAAATCAGCCTAAAAATACCTTCCCTGTTTCTTGTGTTCCTTGGTTTAGTTTTACAGGAGCTAATCTTAATGTTTATTCAGATGGAGAATATCCATATCTTTTGCCTATAATCACTTATGGTAAATATTTTGCACAGAGTGCTAAAGCCTTAATACCTATTTCTCTGCAGATGCATCATGCAGTTTGTGATGGTTATCATGTAACTAGATTTTTAAATGAATTGCAAGCTATGGCACATAATTTTAAAGAGTGGCTAATAATTAAATAAGCAGAAAAACAAGGGAATGGCTCATGAAAATTTATTATAGACTAAAGATGAAGTTGTTTCAAAATAGCTTTAATTTTGAAACCGTAAATATAAATAATACATTCATAAAACAATTCATTTTGCTAAGTAGTTCTAAATTTGACTCCATTAAAAATTTTTTACCCAGTAAAAGAGGCAACCTCCTCTGGCTTCACTACTGGCTCCTCACGTCCTGTGAGGAATTAAATTTTTAATTACGTCAAATTAAGAACTACTAAAGCTCATTTATATGTTTATTACATGTATTATTTATATTTACTATATTAAAATTAAAGCTATTTTTATTTTGAGATACCCTTATATCATTTTAAAAGCACTATGGATTAATAATTTTTAGATGATAGGGCTTTTTTTATAGATTTAGTTATTAAATAGGCGATTATTCCACAAGTTAAATAAATTAAATTATAAATAAAGGCAGATTCATTCATATAAACAAACATTAATATTATAAAATCTAATATGGACACTCCAAAGGATAAAAATATGTTTGTATGGCTTATAGCACATAGTATTCCTTGGATTATAAATAATATAGGAAATAAAAGAATTAATGAAATAATAAATATACCTTTAAAATCTATACCATTGAAATTAAGCATATTTTGAAATGAAATTATGGTTATTATGGTCATAAGCAATGCAGGAAATGTTATAGTAATTATTTTTCTCTTTTCCATTATACTAAATCCTTTCTTTGAAATATATATAATCTCACTAGAGTATATCTTATATATGTCAATTATATCATTAAGTCCTATACATGTATTTAATTAAATGAATATTATAGCGAAATATATAAACAGAGTTCTTGGCTTCAGAGAGAGTTTTTACTTCCTGTGAAGCTTAGAAATCGTTATCCAGGGACGTATCCGCTCTTTACTGCCACTTTGAAGAAGATGGGAGTATTAAAGCGGGTAGTCATCGGATAAAATTTTTAATAGTGTATGGGTTCACTTTAGTTTATAGAATAAATGGAATATAATTCTACTTAGATATGTTTGAAAGTAGGAGGCGTTGATTTTATGAAGGTACCATATGTTATGACACCAGGACCTACTATGGTAAGAGAGAATGTTAGAATGGCAAGGGCTATGGAAACGACAAATCCAGATTTAGATTTACAATTTTATGATTATTATAAAGAGACCTGTGAAAAAATAGGTGAATTTTTAAAAACTAAAAATGAAGTAAGAATATTAAGTGGAGAAGGTATATTAGGATTGGAAGCAGCTTGTGCTTCATTAACAGAAAAAGATGACAGAATTCTTGTAATTGACAATGGAATTTTTGGCGAAGGTTTTGCAGATTTTGTAGAAATCTATGGAGGAGAAGTAGTATTTTTTAAAGGAGATAGAAGAAGGGATATAGATATAGAAAAGTTGAAAGAATTTCTAGATAAGGATAGTAACTTTAAATATGCTACTGTTGTACACTGTGATACTCCCTCAGGAGTTATTAATGATATATCAAAGATATGTCCAATGCTTAAAGAAAAAGGCATAATAACTGTAGTAGATTCTGTATCTGCTATGGGTGGACAGGAACTAAAGGTGGATGCATGGAAAATAGATATGGTCCTTGGAGGATCTCAAAAGTGTATGTCAGCCCCGCCAGGACTTTCATTCCTTAGTATGAGTAAAGATGCTTTTAAAGTTATGGAAGAAAGAAAAACACCTATAGCATCTTATTATTGCAATCTTCTTGTATGGAAGGATTATTATAAAAATAAATGGTTTCCATATACTCCACCGATAAGTGATATAGTTGGACTAAGGGCAGCGGTGGATAATATTTTAGAGGACAAAGATATTGTATCAAGACACAATAATATAGCAAAGGCTTGTAGAGAGGCTATAGTAGAAAGTGGGCTTAAGCTCTATTTAAAGCAAGGTTATTCCAATACTGTCACTGTTATAGAACTACCTAAAGAAGTAGAGGATAAAGTTTTAAGAACATATATGCAGGATAAATATAATGTAATCATAGCAGGTTCCTTTGGGTATCTTCAAGGTAAGGTTATAAGAATAGGTCATATGGGTGAAAATGCTAATATAGATAAGATGGACTATACACTATTTGCACTTCAAAACAGCCTAGAGTATTTAGGGTATAAACTAAAAGGGAGTCTTACAGAGGCATTTTTGCAGAAAATCATGGAGTAGGAATTATAGAAATATAATTAAATATTTTTCACATCAATTAATAGAAAATTATTATTTTTACTATTATATTAATCATAATTCATTTTGTACAAGGGTTAAAAAGCTAAAGGTAAACAAATAAAAGCGCTTATCTCAAAATAAATTTAATTTTAATATAAAAAATACACTTAATAAACATAGAAATAAGTTTGTTAGGTGTTTTTTTATTTTCTAGAGATAAAATTAAAGCTATTTTTACATACCATTTTTGCTTTTTTTGAATAAATCTGCACTTGACATGTATAAATATTCATTGTATAATTTTTAAAATTAACATATACAAACAAAAACAGGATAGATATATACATATAATTTTAGGGAAGTGGGGTGTTTATTTGGAGAAATGTAATCTAAAGTATGGGGATGAATATAAAAATATACTGTTTAAACCTAGTCATAATGTGGACATTCTAGACAAAAATTTATTGTCACAAAAAAAAGAAGAGGAAGTTATAAAAAGGGCTCTTTTAAATCCTATAGCATCTAGAAAAATAAATGAAATTGTTATTCCAGAAGATAAGCTTTGCATTGTGATATCTGATGTAACAAGACTATGGCAAAAACCTAGGGTTTTTTTACCTATACTTATTGAAGAAATAAAAAAAAGTGGTATAAAAGATGAAAATATAATTTTCTTATGTGCTTTAGGTTCCCATAGAAAACAAAGTAAAGAGGAACATATAAAGATTTTAGGGGAGAACTTATATAAAAGATTTAAAATTATAGATCATTATTCTAAAACTAAAGATGAAATGGTGTATATAGGTGAGACCTCTTTTAAAACTCCGGTAGTTGTTAATAAACTAGTAAAGGAATGTACTAAAGTAATTATTACAGGTGGAATAACTTTTCATGATATGGCAGGATTCGGAGGGGGAAGAAAATCTATTTTACCTGGTGTAAGTTCCTATGAAACCATAATGGCAAATCATGCATTAGTTTTAAACCCTGATAAAAATGGCATAAATCCTAATTGTAGCTGTGGAAATCTAGAAAATAATCCTATGCATTTAGATATGATGGAGGCCTGTGATATGATAAAGCCTTCATTTTTGTTAAATGTAATAATGGATTCTAAGGGTAATATTACTGAAGCTGTTGCAGGAGATTATGCAAAAGCCTTTGAAAGAGGCTGTGAACTTTTGCAAGAAAACAATGGTTTAAAAATTAAAGAACTAAAGGATGCAGTAATTGTTTCTGCTGGCGGATTTCCAAAGGACATTAACCTGTATCAATCATCTAAAGCATTAAGTAATGCAAAGGAAGCAGTTAAAAAAGGTGGAAAAATAATTCTTTTTACACAGTGCATAGAGGGCATAGGAAATAAAGAAGTAGAAGAAATCATAAATAACTTTAATAACAATGAAGAAAGAGAGCAGGAATTAAGAAGAAAGTTTACTGTTTCAAAGTTTGCGGCTTACTTAATATGCAGTATTGCAAAGGAATATGAGCTTATTCTTATATCTGATATAAAAGAAGAACTAGTTAGTAAAGCAGGTATTAGGGTATTTAGAGATGAGAGTATGATAGATGAAATTTTAGAGGAAAATGAAGAAATATATGTGATGCCAGATGGTAGTAGTTTATTACCTTTATATTCTAATAGGCAAAAATAGTTGAAAGAATTTATACAAATATAAATCATAATAAAAAATCTATATGCATAATTATACAGAAAATAATAAATAAGGAGTGAATAGAAATGAGTAAAAAAATATTAGGTAAATTAGGGGCAATTATAATTTCGTTAACTATGGTAATATCATTAGTTGCCTGTGGAAAGAACACTGCAAGTAATGAAGGAAAATCAAAGGTAGATAAAATAAAAGAAAGTGGAAAATTAGTTATTGGTACCTGTGCAGATTATCCACCCTATGAGTTTCATAAAACTATAAATGGAAAAGATGAAATAGTAGGATTTGATATTACAATAGCAAAAGAAATAGCAAAGGATTTAGGCGTAAAATTAGAGATTAAAGATATGAAGTTTGATGGATTATTAGCAGCCCTACAATCAGGAAATGTTGATATGGTTATTGCGGGAATGAATCCAACAGAGGATAGAAAAAAGAGTGTGGATTTTTCAAAGGTATATTACCAAGCTATACAAAGCGTAGTGGTTAGAGCAGAGGATAAAGATAAATTTAAATCCATAGAGGATTTTAAAGGTAAGAAAATTGGAGTACAAAAGGGTACAACACAAGAGGAAGTAGCAAAGAGAGAAATGACAAATTCAGAAATTAAATCTTTAGGTAAAGTTACTGATTTAGTATTAGAATTACAGAACAAAAAAGTTGATGGTTTAGTACTTGAAAACCCAGTAGCGGTTTCTTATGCTAGCAATGGTAAAGATTTAGCAGTTTCAAATGTTAAATTTGAAAATAAAGATAAGGGTGCATCTGTAGCCGTTAAAAAAGGTAACAAGGAATTAGTAGATGCTATAGATAAAACTTTAGATAAACTTATTAAAGAAAAGAGCATTGACAAATTTGTTACAGATGCCAATAAACAAGTAGAATAATACACTTAAAACATAAAGGATAATGAATTATCATTATCTTTTATGATTTTATTATAAGGGGGGAGTAATTTGGATTTTTCGTTTTTAAGTAAATATTATTCATTTTTTATAAATGGTGCAAAATACACTATTATATTAGCATTTTTCACTGTAGTAATAGGAACTATTCTAGGGTTATTATTATCCTTAATGAAATTATCTAAAAATAAAGTATTAAAATATATAGCTGTATCTTATATTGAATTTATAAGGGGAACTCCGGTTTTAGTGCAATTATATATAATATATTATGGATTGCCAACTATAGGTATAAACTTTCCAGAGGTTCCTATTTTGGGAAGTAATTTTCCAGACTTTTTCGCTGGGATATTAGCATTATCTATTAATAGTGGAGCCTATGTGGCAGAAATAATAAGAGCTGGAATCCAAGCAGTAGATAAGGGACAAATGGAAGCTGCAAGAAGTTTAGGAATGTCAGAATCTATGGCAATGAAAAATGTTATAATACCTCAAGCCTTTAAAAACATTTTACCAGCCTTAGGAAATGAGTTTATTACAATAATTAAAGAATCATCTATAGTATCTATAATAGGAATACATGAACTTATGTATAATGCAGATACTGTTAGAGGAAATATTTTTAAACCCTTTGAACCTTTACTTGTAGCTGCAGTAATGTATTTTATAATGACTTTTACATTGTCAAAATTACTTGGAGTAGCTGAAAGGAGGATGAGAGTAAGTGATAGAAATTAAGAATTTAAATAAAAGTTTTGGTAAGAATCATATATTAAAGGGGATAAATACTCATATAGATAAGGGTCAAGTTGTGGTAGTTATAGGACCTAGTGGCTCAGGTAAAAGTACATTTTTAAGATGTTTAAATTTACTTGAATGTCCGGAAGAGGGAGCTATTATATTTGAAGGTGAAGATATTACAAGTAAAAAAACAAATATTAATAAGGTAAGAGAAAAAATGGGTATGGTTTTTCAGCAATTTAATCTTTTCCCACATAAGACTGTTTTGGAAAACATAACTATATCTCCAATAAAGGTAAAAAAACTTTCACAGGAACAGGCTAATGAAATTGCTATAAAACTTCTAAAAAAAATAGGACTAGAGGATAAGGCAAGTTTTTATCCTTCTCAGCTTTCTGGGGGACAAAAACAGAGAATAGCCATAGCAAGAGCCTTAGCTATGGAACCGGACGTGATGCTTTTTGATGAACCTACTTCAGCCTTAGATCCAGAAATGGTAGGGGAAGTTTTAAATGTAATGAAAGATTTGGCTCTAGAGGGTATGACTATGGTGGTAGTTACTCATGAAATGGGTTTTGCAAAAGAAGTTGGAGATAGAGTCATGTTTATGGATGAAGGGAAAATACTAGAAGAAGGCACACCGGAGGATATATTTAACAATGCTAAAAATTCAAGGACAAAGGACTTTCTAAGTAAAATAATTTAGTCTAGGAAAGGAGTATGTTATGAAAAATAAATTTTTAGCCTATAAGTATAAAGAAAATGAAAATAATTTAATGTCAGAAACCGCTAATTTAAAAAAGAAGTTTGAAGATATAATTGATTTAAGCTTAGGAGATCCAGATATAATAACGGATAAATCTATTATACAGACTGCTTTTAAGGATACAAAAAAGGGATATACTAGATATTCAGATCCAACAGGGGATAAAGAATTAATAGAGGGAATTATTAATTTTTATAAAAAAGATCGTAATATAACTTTTAAAGAAAATGAAATTATGGCAGTGGTAGGAGCTTGTCATGGTATGTATTTAGCTCTGCAATCCATTATAAACCCTGGTGAGGAAGTAATAGTACATTCTCCTTATTTTACTCCATACAAGGAACAAATAGAGATGGTAGGTGGGAAATTTATTGAATTTGAAACCCTAGAGGATGATGAGTTTAATATAAACCCTAAAAAATTAGAAAAATTAATAAACAGTAAAACAAAAGCTATAGTATTAAATTCCCCTAATAATCCTACTGGTGCATTTTTCCCTAAGGAATTGTTAAAAGAAATAGCTAAAATAGCCATAGAAAATGATTTAGTTATAATATCCGATGAGGTTTATGATGGATTTACTTATTGGGAGGATTTTTGCTCCATAGCTTCCCTAGATGGGATGAAAGAGAGAACCATAACTTTAGGTAGTTTTTCAAAGGATTTCTGTATGACTGGGTGGAGAATTGGTTATGTAGCTGCTCCAGATTATATAATTAATACTATGAAAAACATTAATGAAGGTATATGTTTTTCTGCTCCTACAATTTCTCAAAGAGCTGCCATATATGCTTTAAAAAATAGAGATAATATTGTATATAAAATAAAAAAAGAATTTAAAGAAAGAATGGAATATGCCTATAATAGGATAGAATCCATAGCAAAACTAAGTGCTTTTAAACCTAAAGCAGGCATATATATATTTGTAAATATAAAGGAAACAGGTAAAAGCTCTGAAGAATTTTGTGATGATTTATTAAATAAAGCTCATATAGTAGCAATACCAGGAAAGGCCTTTGGTAAGTATGGAGAAGGATACATAAGAATTGCTTGTACAGTAGGTTTAGAAGAATTAGAGCAAGCTTTTGATAGAATTGAAAAAATACTATAAACAGATTTCTTGGCTTCAGAGGAAGTATTTACTCCCACTAAAGCTTAGGAAATGGTTATCCAGGGACGTACCCGCTCTTTATTCTCACTTTGAAGAAAAGCAGAGAGTCCAAATCGTCGATTTGGTGCGAATCGCTTTCACAGAGTGCGATGGGAGTATTAGAGCGGGTAGTTATAGGATAAATAAAAAAGACATCCGCAAATGAAGTGTAACCAAAAGTTAGAGGTAAATCTAATATTTTAAGGTGCACTTCAAAAGGGGTTGTCTTGTTCTGTTATAAAGAAGGTTATAAACTTATTATGTTGGCTAAAGGTATTTTAAATATACTAAATTTAAGTTTAATAAAAAAGATTGTTTATAAAATTTTTAAATCTATGTTTTTAAGTTTTATTGATTTATCTTCAATAACATTGTATTAGAATGTAATTTTTTATATTAATTTCATAAGGGTTAAGACATCTTATCTCCCAAATTTGTCCCAATTATTCCAAGTATAATCATAAATGAACCAATTATATGAAAGTATTGTAATTTTTCTCCCAGAAATACTACTCCTGCCATCATAGTTATTAAGGTGGAGAGATTATTAAATACACTCATTTTAGAAGCTTCTATTTTAGATAGAGAGTAGTTTAATAAAAAGGATGTAACAAGAGAAGATAATATTCCTAAATAAAATATTGAAACTATAAATAATGGATTGGTAAAGGGTTTAAAGTAAAGATTAAGAGTACCATTTAAGCTATGATTAATAATAGACACAATATTAAAAAACACAAATCCTATACAAATTACTGTATAAGTTAGGGATATAGGTTTATATTGTCCTGACATTTTTCTTGCTAGTACGTTGTTACCAGAAGAGGAAAGGGCAGATAACAGAATAAGAACTATACCTATAAATATATTACTTTTTAAATTTACTCCCTTCATAAAAAATATATACACTACTCCTGCTACAGATAATAGAATTGATAGTTTCTGTAATATACTAGGACGCTCCTTTAAAAATATTATTGAAAATATCATTGTAAAAATAGGAATAGTTGCTTGGATAATTCCTGCTTCAGAAGAAGCAATATAAACTAGTCCAAAAATCTGAAAACCAAAGAACATAATTGGATAAAATAATGATAGAGGCAGAATAGAAAGAATATCTTTTTTAGTTATATCTAATTTTATCCATCCTAATAAAACAGATACAAAAGCAAATATAAAGGATATAGTAAAACGATGAGCTAGTGTATCTAAAGGATCTGCAAAAGTTAAGCTTATTTTTGAAAATAAAAATGAGAAACCTATTATAATAGAATATAAGATAGCGGAAACATAGGCCTTTTTTTTATGTGAAAATTTCATGGTATACATTCCTCCTAAGTTTATATCTTGCTATAAGTTTTAAATTTTACTCTAGAGTATAATTATATGTTAGTAGATTACTAGTTGTAGTACAATAAGAATAAAAGCTATCTATACCGGTACAGATTTTATATAGGGGTGGAAATATATGTATAAATATTTAGAAATATTAAATCATGTTGAGAGTTTAATTCAAGAGGGGGAGTATAAAGATGGGGATAAGTTACCCTCTATTCGTGATTTTACTAAGATATATTCCTGCAATAAAAGTACTATTCTAAAAGCTTTAGAGGCATTAGAGAGGCAGCACAGAATATATTCCATACCTAAGAGTGGTTATTATGTTGTAAAGAGAAAAAATCCTACCAATAGCAATAAAGAAATATTATTAGATTTTGCATCCTCTGCTCCAGATCCACAGGTTTTTCCCTATTTAGATTTTCAGCATTGTATTAATGAAGCCATTGATATATATAAGAATGAATTATTTATCTATGGAACACCTAAAGGATTACCTTCATTAATTGATGTAATACAAAAGCATTTAGCAAATTATCAGGTATTTGCTAATAAAGATAATATTTTTATTACCTCTGGAGTTCAGCAGGCCTTGGCTATACTAACTACACTAACTTTTCCAAATAAAAAGGAAACTATCTTAATAGAACAACCTAGTTATCATTTATTTATAGATTATTTAGAAACTCATAATGTTCCTGTACTAGGCATTAAAAGAACGGATAAAGGTATTGATTTAAATGAACTTGAGAGATTATTTAAAACGGAAAGTATTAAGTTCTTCTATACTATGCCTAGGTTTCATAATCCTTTAGGTACTTCTTATTCTCAAAGTGAAAAGAAAGCTATTGTAAAGCTAGCTCAAAAATATGATGTATTTATTGTGGAAGATGACTATTTAGCAGATTTAGAAGAAGATCCAAAGGCTGATCCTTTATATGCCTATGGTGATTTTTCTCATGTTATTTATTTAAAGAGTTATTCAAAAATTATATTTCCTGGACTTAGAATAGGAGTTGCGGTTATTCCTAATACCATTTTAGAGGGCTTTGGAAAATATAAAAGACTTATAGATGTAGATAGCTCCATGCTCTCTCAAGGAGCTTTAGAAATTTATATTAAAAGTGGTATGTTTCAGAGACACAAACAAAAGATTAAAGCTTCTTATTCTTTAAGAAGTAAATGCTTAGCTTCAATTTTACGAAAACAATATGAAATTTATAGTGATATTTTTCAGTATAAATCTATTAAAAACCCATGTATTCATACATATATAACCTTGGATGAAAAAATAAATAGAGAAAGACTTATAGATAGATTGAAAAAGAAATCTATTATTGTGGCTACAGAGAGAGGACACTATTTAAGCATATTTCCAAGTGAAAAGATTCTTAAATTAAATGCTACAAATGTAAGAGAAGATTATATTGAGAAAGGAATTTTGGATATAATTCAGGAACTTATAAAAATTTCTTAAATACTCTTATAAAATTAAGTCCATAAGTTATGAGGTCTATATTTATTACTATTATAGAGATAAAATAAAATGCATCTTTAGTAAAATATTTGATTATGAAATTTTAATATTATGATTTCCATAAATGTAGTTACAAAGATATAGTGTAAATAGAAGCCCATCTACTATAATAATGTATTCATAATAGCTTTATGTTTTATATTTAAACAATAGGAACTGCTAAAGCAGTTCCTATTAGTTATATGTTTTATATGTTTATTTACCTGGATTTATAAACATTTGAGTCCAATAGGATGTTCCATTAGAACTCTTAGCTAATCCAACACCTATTTCAGTGAAAGATTTGCTTAATATGTTAGCTCTATGTCCTGGTGAATTCATCCATCCATCTACAACTGCTTTAGCTGTAGGGTATCCAGAAGCTATGTTTTCACCTGCTGCAGAGTATTTTATCCCGAATTTTTTCATCATATCAAATGGTGATCCATAAGTTGGTGATGTATGTGAAAAATAGTTTTTATCAATCATATCTTGAGATTTAAGTCTTGCTACATTTGAAAGCTCTGCATTAGCTTTAAGTGCTGGTAAACCAGCCTTTGCTCTTTCTGCATTAACAAGAGTAACTACTTCTTTTTCTAATGCTGCTACACTTGAATCAGGTTTAGTTGCACTAGGTTTAGTAGCTGTAGTAGTTGGTTTAGATTGAGAAGTTGTGTTTGCAGTATTATTTGTATTACTGCTAGTTGGTTTAGATTGAGAAGTTGTGTCCGCAGTATTATTTGTATTACTGCTAGTTGGTTTAGATTGAGAAACTGTGTTCACATTATTATTTGTATTATTTTTTGTGTTTTTGCAGTCAGTATTACCCTTATAAGTCTTTATTACTTTTATGCCGTAGTTAGACTGAGTTTGTGCACAATTAGTAGTAATTTTGCTCAAATTTACTGGGTATTTAGATGCAGCAGATACTAATTGTATATTAGACATTGCTATAAATGCAGTAAGCACTGAAGTAGCCATAAGTTTTCTTATGGAAGATTTATTCATTGTAACACCTACCTTAAAATATTTTTTTAAAGATTCACATTTTAAATTTATTTAAAATTTTTGTGAAAATTTATATTTCACATTATACGTTACATATAGGGGCATGTCCAAGGTAATGTTGTGGAAAAACATCAAACTTATTCCATTTACTATTTCATCACTTTAAGCTTTTAGGGTGTTGATTTAGAATATAATGAGTGTAAAAACTAAGTGCTTTTACATATAAAAATAAGCTGTCTTTTTTATTTCAAAAGAGGGATGGTTTATGAAAATATATTATAAAGATAATAAATTTTCATGAATCGTCCCCTTATATAAAGAGTAAAAATAAAGAGTATCTCACTTTAAAGTGAGATACTCCTATTTTACATTTAATTGTTTAAATTTTAAAAGATTTTATTTTAAAAGATTTATTATAAGATCATTAATCCTCTTTAGAATTTGTTAAAACTCTTCTAGGGATTTTTAATTTAATTTCTTTTTCTATGGTATCTAAAGTAGCTTCATCTTTTGGTGCTACAAATAGGAATGTATATCCTTTTTCACCAGCTCTTCCAGTTCTGCCTATACGGTGTATATAGCTTTCAGCATTTTCTGGAATATCATAGTTAAAAACATGAGTAACTCCAGTAATATCAAGTCCTCTAGCCGCTACATCTGTAGCTATTAAATATTGAATTTCTAGATTTTTAAAGGAACGCATTATTCTTTCACGTTTTGGTTGAGTTATACTACCATGAAGTTTTTCACAGTTATAACCCTTTTTATAAAGGTCTTCCTCAAGATTATCAACTCTTCTTTTGGTTCTACAAAATATAATAGCCATAAATGGATTTTCTTCATCTAAAATTTTACACAAGTCCTCTTGTTTTCTTCGGTCAGTGGTTTCTATTAAAACTTGTTTGATATTTTTAAGGGTTACTTCTTCTTTTTCTATTATTACTAGTTTTGGGTCACGCATGTTTTTATAGGCTAGTTTTTTAACTTCAGAATTCATTGTTGCCGAAAAACATAGAGTCTGACGCTTTCTTGGTGTATTATCTATGATAGATCGAACTTCATTTTTAAATCCCATAAGTAACATTTCATCAGCTTCATCTAATACTAATGTTTTTAGATCTTTAAAATTCAGTGTGTTTCTGTTAAGGTGATCTAAAAGTCTACCGGGAGTTGCAATTACCAAATGTATATTATTTTTAAGTTTTTTTATTTGAGATCCTATATCTTTACCACCATAGGCAGCTAAAATATTCAAATCTTTGGCTTTTTTTAACTTCATAGCTTCCTCAGTTATTTGTATAGCAAGTTCCCTTGTAGGGGTTATTATTAAACCTTGAATTGCATTTATATCAGGAGATATATTTTCAAACATTGGAAGTAAAAATGCAAGGGTTTTTCCAGTTCCAGTTTGCGCTTCAGCTATAACATCATTACCGTTTTTTATTAACATAATGCTTTCTTCTTGAATTGGTGTTGGCTCAATGATTCTTTGATTTTTAAGAACATCTATTATACTATCACTAAGACCTAGTTCTTCAAATTTTATCATAATAATTTACCTTTCAATTTTCAAATATATTTTTAGCTTTTTATAAGTTAAATCAGCTAAGTATAACACATTTTTAATATAATAAAAAGAAACATGGGAGAAATCAGCTTAAGTCACTGTTATTCTAATTGATGGTTTATAAAATTTTATTATAAAAATAGCAAATTTTAATGAAGCGTCTCCTTATATTATGGTTAAATGTGATGGGGAATATTTATCATTAAAGTTATGGTAATATTATATAAAGCTTAAATTTAAGATAAGTATTTCATAATAGGACATAATTATAGAAAAAATTTTATTAAAAACAAATAAAAATAAAATATGTCTTCAATTGAAAATTTATAAAGATTAATGATAAAATTAGGTATCAAAAGGATATAGAAAACAAAGAGAGGAGGAGTTACGTTAAAACGAAAGCATTATATTTCTGTGCAAAATAATTTTAAAAGTTTTACGTAACGAATATAAGTGTCTTTAAATAGTATAAAGGGCTCTGTTCAAGAGGTGGCGGAAGCTATAGCCGCAGTTCTTAAGGTGGATGTTACTATAATTGATAAAAATTTTAATAGAATTGCCGCCACCGGTAAGTATAAAAAATTTATAGGAAATAAAATACCAGGAAAATGTTTGTTTGAATTAGTTATAAAAGAGAAAAAAACCAATCATATAAAAAGATATTTAAAAGATAATGAAAAGAAGATAAATCCATCTGTATGTGAAAGCTGTGAGGCGAAGGAGAGATGTACAGAATATGCAACCATAGGTTACCCTATAATTATGGAGAATGAAGTAATAGGAGTAATTGGTATAAATATTTTTAATGAAAAGCAACTTAATATAATATCTGAAGAATTTGATTCTATGATAACATTTTTAAATAGATTAAGTACATTACTTGTAGGAAATATTATTTATTATGATACTATAAAAAAATTACAAATTCAGACTGAAGAAACCAATCATATAATAGATAGTTTAAGCCACGGTATAATGTGTGTAGATAACAATGGAATTTTAAAATATATTAATCATAAGGGAAAAAAACTATTAGATATTAAAGAGAAGTCATTAGTAAACACTAATATTAAAGATACAATATCAAACTTTAATATTAAACTTTTAAGTAAAGAATATAAGGGTAAAAGAATAAGTATCCATGGTAAAAATGAAAGTTTTTTAATTAAAAGTAGTCCCATTATATTCAAAGGTGAAAGGGTAAGTAATATTATAGAATTTAATAAAAAAATTGATGAAGTTCAAGCTGCCTATAAGCTTTTTGCTAGTAGTAAAATTATAAAATTTGAAGATATAATGGGTAGTAGTAATAATATAAAAAATGTAAAGCTGATTGCTAAAAATATTGCTAGAACTGATTCAACTGTGTTATTAAGAGGAGAAAGTGGTACAGGAAAAGAACTTTTTGCAAGAGCTATACATTTTGAAAGCCAAAGGTGTGATGCTCCTTTTATAGCTGTTAATTGTGCTTCTATTCCAGATAATTTATTAGAAAGTGAATTTTTTGGATATGAAGGAGGGGCTTTTTCGGGGGCAAAAAGGGAAGGTCAAATGGGGAAATTTGAACTTGCCAATGGAGGAACTATATTTTTAGATGAAATAGGGGATTTACCTTTGCATCTTCAACCTAAAATATTAAGAGTACTTCAAGAACAAAGTTTTACTAAAATTGGTGGTAAAGAAGAAATATGTGTAGATGTTAGAATAATAGCAGCTACCAATAGAGAACTTGAAACTATGGTTAAACATGGACAATTTAGACAGGATTTATATTATAGATTAAATGTAATACCTATATATTTACCTAGTCTTAAAGATAGAGGGGAAGATATAATATTACTTAGTGAATATCTTATGGATAAATTTTGCGAAAGATCTAATCTAAAGATTAAACAGCTTTCAAAGGAAGTAAAGGATAGTTTTAAAAAGTATTCTTGGGCTGGAAACATAAGAGAACTAGAAAATGTAATAGAATATATAGTAAATACCACAAAGGAAAATATAATATATAATGAACATTTACCAAAATCCTTTAAAATATCTAAAGAAGATGAAAAAAGTAATAAAAGTTTACAGGATAGACTTTATGAGTATGAAAAAAATTTATTAATATCAATGATGGAGGAATATGGTGAAGATGGAAAAGGGAAAGAGAGAATTGCAAAAGAACTAGAGATTAATTTATCCACCCTTTACAGAAAATTAAATAAATATAATTTGCAAAAGTGAGAATATTTTTGCAAGAATGCAAAAAAACTTTAATATCAATATATAATGCCTTGAAATTTATAATTAATAACAGGATTATTTGCAATGATGCAAAAATATAGACTAAAATAATCTGTATATTAAGTAAATAAAAAATAATTAAATACTTAAACCTATTGAAATGTGAGGCTTTATAATGGATTGAGGATAAAATTTAAATTCTTTGGCATCCTTATTGCTACTTATTATAAGTAGTAGAACTTAAAGGGAGTGGGTTAGGATGTTAAGATTATCAAAAGAGGAAATAAGTGAAAGATTATTAGAGCTAATAAAAGATGAAACTAAACCAGCTATAGGATGTACTGAACCTGTGGCAGTAGCTTTTACTGTAGCAACAGGTAAGAAGTATATGCAAGGTAAGATTTTAAAAATAGACTTAAAAGTAAGTAAAAATATATTAAAAAATGGTAAATCCGTTACTATACCAAATACAGAGGTTTGTGGTTTAGATATTGCAGGGGCTCTTGGAGAAATATGTGGAGATTCAGAGGAAGGATTATTTGTTTTTAGGAATGTAAACAATGAATATTTAGATAAAGCAAAAGAAATGATAAAAAATAAAGTTGTAACCCTTAATCCAATTGAGGATACAGATCCTGTTTTTGTAGAGGCTACTTTAAAGGGAGAAAAGGATGAAGTTGTTGCCATTTTAAGAGGAGGACATACTAATATAGAGCAGGTTATTGTAAATGGTAAAATAGCCTTTGAAAAAGATAATAAAAATAAAAAAGATAATAAAGATTGTGATTTTATTAAGGAGCTTTCTTTAAAGGATATAAGACAAATTACAGAGGATATTAGTATAGAAAAATTAGACTTTATAATGGATGGAATAGAGATGAATAAAGAGGCTGCGATGGAAGGGTTAAAAAGACAAAAGGGTTTAACATTAGGATCTTCTCTTTTAAAATTACAAGAGGAAGGAAAAATAGGTAAGGATTCTGCAACCATAGCAAGGATTTTAACTGCTGCAGGCTCTGATCTTAGAATGGGTGGAGGAATGTGCCCTATAATGACCAGTGGTGGAAGTGGTAACCAAGGATTATGTGTAATTTTACCTATTAACGTAGTGGCGGAGGATATAAAAGCTCCTAAGGAAAGACTTCAAAGGGCAGTATTCTTTGGTCACGCCGTTAATAATTTTGTAAAGAAATATACAGGAAAATTATCTGCAATTTGTGGTTGTGCCATAGCAGCAGGTATAGGAGCAACAGCGGGAATTGCTTGGCTTTTAGGGGGAAAAGATAAGGAAATAGAAGGAGCTATATTAAATATGTTAGCAAACCTTACAGGAATGGTATGTGATGGAGCTAAAGGAAGCTGTGCTATTAAACTTTCAACCTCAGCCTCTGAAGCGGTTATATCAGCTTATTTAGCTTTAAATGATATAATTGTACCTAACAATACGGGAATTATAGGAAATACCGTTGAAGATACAATAAACAATCTTGGGATGCTATGTAAAGATGGATTTTATAAAGCAGATGATGTAATGCTTTCTATAGCCTGTAAAGAGGTAATATAGTATATAAGATTTTAAGGTTCAGGTGGAGTTTTCTTAGAAAATTCATTTATTTCATCTGAACTTTATAAATATTTGGAGTGAATAGTTTATACAGAGTGCTGATTTTGTGCGAATATCTTACACAAAATGGGATGTAAGTATTAGCAATAGAAATAATTGGATAATTTTTTAAAAATATTTTTAAATCATCTCTAGAAAGGACAAAATCCGACTGGATAATATTGTAAAATAGGTATAGATAATATTTGAAATTAGTAGAGGTGATTCTTTATGAATTATAATCATATGTCTAAGAATGAATTGATAGAGGAATTAAATAAAAAAGATAAAATAATAAAAAGGATGAAATATATTTTTGGAAGAGATCCTGTTACCTCTGTATATAATAGAAAATTAGGTTTGGAAAAACTTCATAGAGAAATTAAGCTAGCAAAAATTAATAAATGTAACTTAATTATAACCTTTGCGGATGTAAATAATCTTAAATATATAAATGATAACTATGGTCATGATACGGGAGATTATGTATTGGAAACTCTATGTAGTATAATAAAAAACAATATAAGAAAAAGGGATTTTATTTTTAGATATGGAGGGGATGAATTTATAATTGTATTCCTGAAATCTAATATGAATGATGCAAATAAAATATTATCTAGAATTCAAAAGAAAATAGATGAATTGGGGGAAGATTTGGAATATAAAATGGGGTTAAGTTATGGTTTAGTAGAGTATAATAAAAATACGAATAAAACCATGGAAGATTTAATAAAAATAGCGGATTATAGAATGTATGAGAATAAGAGGAAAATTGGATAAGACTTGAAGGGGCTGTCGTATTAGCATAAAAAAATATGTTAACGTGACAGCGTTTTTCGTGTATTTCACAGAAATTTTAATGATATTTTAACCCCAAATAAGCTTAATAATCGAAAAATGACGCACTTTAATAAGCCTTTGATATTAAGGTTTTTTTGACTAGGCAAAAAGCTGTGGCACTAATTTTTTTTAGTGTCACAGCTCCTTTTTATTTTTAGTGTTAAAATTAAATTTATTTTATTTTGAAGCAAATTATATCTTTATAAACATAATTATATTTTAAGGAATAAAAGAAAGAATTCCTAGGCTAAAAATTATAGCTTTTATTATATATTTTAATGATGAATTTTTCAGGAAAAGTAAGTTAATTTTATTTAATATACGTATAATATGTAAAACTATGTTGAAAATATTCGCATAATGTGGTAATGTTTATTATGTTATAAAATAAAATATTCGCTCTTATATAATTCTGATAATAGGGTTCAGGAGTTTCTACAGAGTAGCCTTAAACTACTCTACTATAGGAGAGGTTATTAGGATGCATATATTCTATAACTTATCTCCTTTTATTATTAAGAGTAGATATAATTGAAGGGAGATAAAAGATATGGATTTATGGAAAGACATTTTATCAATTTTTAGTGTGCTTTTAAATGGCTTACCACAAGGGCTTTTAGCATTATCCTTTGGTTTTGCCTCTGTTCCTACAGCCTTTGCATTTCTAATAGGTGCTGCTGGTAACGCAATAACAGGAAATGTAGTACCTATATCATTTCAAGCGGAAACAATTACTTTAGCTGGTACTATGGGGGACAACCTTAAAGAAAGACTTTCAATGATTTTTTATGGTGGTTTAATAATGACCTTCATTGGATTATTTGGATTAATGAGTAAAATAACTGATTCTATTGGCCCTGTTATTACAGCAGGAATGATGGCCGGAGTTGGAATTATGTTAGCTAGGGTTTCTATAGAAATGGCTAGAAAAAATAAAATTATAGGATATGTTTCTATAGCTTCAGGAGTAATAACTCATCTATTTACAAAGGACTTAGTTTATACCATAGCAGTGTCTGTAATAATATCAAGTATTGTATATAATATCCTTGGAAATAAAAAAGGAGAATCTTTTATTATAGAAAGAGAAAAAATAGCTATAAATAAACCATCTTTTAGCTTAAAAATATTAAGAGGAGCTATGAGTATGGTATGTCTTAACATAGGGGCTAACATTGCCTTTGGAAATATTACGGGACAATTAGCAAACCGTAAGGTAAACATAGATCATGTATCTATAATAAGTTCATTAGCTGATATGAGTTCTTCTATTTTGGGTGGTGCGCCGGTAGAATCTATAATTTCAGCAACAGGAGGAGCTCCTAATCCTAAAGCTAGTGGTATTATAATGATGCTACTTATGGCTGCAATATTATTTGCAGGATTTCTACCTAAAATAGGAAAGTATATTCCTACAGAATCAATAGCAGGATTTTTATTTGTGCTAGGAGCCATAGTTACCGCTCCGGTAAACGCAGCCTCTGCTCTTACATCTACTGCTGCTAATGGTACAGTTATAGGTGGGGTTACAATGACTGTCACAGCTATAACAGATCCTTTTATTGGTATGATTTCAGGGTTATTAATGAAAATATTATTACCTATGATAGGGTAAATGGAGGGGAAATATATGAATAAATATTATGAATTAAATGTATGTGGTGTTAAGCGTAATCTTCCAATAATCAAGATAAATGAAGAGTTGGCCATTGCTAGTTTTGTAATTCTTGGGGATACTGAACTTATATCTAATGTAGCTTTGGATATAGCAAAAAAATTGCCAAAGGTTGATGTATTAGTTACTGCAGAGGCTAAGGGAATTCCCTTGGTTTATGAAATATCAAAAATATTAAATATGAAAAGTTTTATTGTGGCGAGAAAAAGCATAAAACCTTATATGAAAAATGCTATATGTAGTGAAGTGCTCTCTATAACTACTCAGAAAAAACAATTATTGTGTTTAGATGGGGTAGATGTAGATAAAATTAAGGGTAAAAAAGTTGCAATCATTGATGATGTAATAAGTACTGGAGAATCATTAACTGCACTGCAAAAATTAGTGGAGGATGCAGGCGGAATTGTAACTAGTAAGGCTGCAATTTTAGCAGAAGGGGAAGCTTCAAAGAGAGAAGATATAATATTTTTAGAAAAACTACCTCTATTTCCATTAAAGTAGAAGTACATATGGTATTCACTCCGTTATGTATATACAGATAAAAAGACTGTGTATACATAACGGGGTGATTTTTTATGGAAAGTAAACAAAAACATATTTATGGAAATAATAAGGAAAATTTCCATGAAAATTAGATAGATTTGAACATATCATCTTTTTAAAGAGTCAAATATTATGGTGTGAATTTTATCCACCTTTTTTCTTCACTACTTTTTTGAGCTAGTTCTATAATTTTTATTTTGTGAAGATTTCTTTTTATTTTCTTCTATTATTTTTTTCATTTTTTCTATAGTACTTTCCTTCATATTATTCTCCTCTAATTTCTATATTTTAATGATCACACAGGCTTTCCCTTGAATATTATACTATTTTCTTATAATAGTGAACACCCCATAATTTTAGTAAATATAATTTTAAGAACTAAATCCCTATAATCCATATAAAAAACACAGTATTATATCATATCTGTTCATTTTTCTTTTTAAATATTTAATTTTATTGTATTATATCTTTATACCCTTCACTGTAACAATTAAATTATCATATTATATTAATTATAATCATTTAGTGAGGTTTTAAATTGTAATGAATTGGACAATGCAAAGACAAAATATATACTTAAGAGAAAAGGCTGTGAATTATGCTATAACTTATGCTTTAAATCCTAATCCTCAATATAGATATTTCCCTATAATAAATAATAATGGTGGTGACTGTGCAAATTTTATATCTCAATGTCTATTAGCTGGTGGGGCTCCCATGAAATTTAGTAGCGAGTATCCTTGGTGGTATAATCATAGCAATACTATAAATGTATTAGATGATACTTGGTCTATATCTTGGGCTGTAGCTCATTCTTTATACTATTATTTAAAAGTAAATCAAGAAAAAGGCTCTTTTGGTGCAAAGGGGCTAGAAGTTTATAATAAGAATGAATTAAATATTGGAGATTTAATATTTTTTGAAGATAATAACAGTCATATATTTCATTCTGCAATAATAACCGCTTTTCAGAATAAAGAACCTTTAATATCACATCATACTTTTAATGCGCTAAATATTCCTATTAAATATTCCTGGAAATATGATAAAATACATTTTTTAAAAATAAGCTTATAATTCTATATGTATTACTTTAAAAATTCTTGAAGTAATACATATAGAAGTAACACATATATATAATTAGTATTTTCATTGCTATAAAAATTATAAAACTAGAGAAAATCTTGATAATTTCGCAATTGGTAATTTTATAAATAGAATAGATTAAAAAATTCTAAAAACAGATTTTAAACATAATGTTACAATGAATAATAATTTATGTTAATTAGGGCTAATACTTAAACTTTTATAATTTATATATTAGCTCTAAATTTATTTTTGTAAAAATATAAATCTATACTAATGGAAATTTATATGCCTAATTAAATATAATAACGGCTATAGATACTGCTTCAGAATATGTTATCAAAGGAAGGAACTTTTTTAAGTGATTAAGAATGTTGTAAGATTTTGAAAATTGCAAAAATATCTTGAGGAATATGTATAAATATAGTAAAATTGATTAAAAGATGCTTCAATTAGTGTTAATTCATAAAGTTAAAATTAATTAGAAATTTAGAAGGAGGTATCATATATGGAAATTATAAAAAAGAGTGGGAAATTAGAGTACTTTGATGAAAGAAAGTTAAAAACAAGTATAGCTAATTCTGCTAGAGATACTGAGGGGGTTCATTTAACAGAATCAGATTTAAATGCCATAGTAAAAGATATAAAAAATATAATTAAAAACATAAGAAAGGATAATGAAAAAACCTCCAGTTATGAGTTAATAGGCATAATAAATGATGTTCTAATAAAAAATAAATTTCATAAAGTATTAAAAGAATTTGTAGCTTTTAAAGATAAAAGATAATAAAAAAGTTGCCTTAAAATTAAATCTATTTTGAGGCAACTTTTTTTAATAGTGTTATTAAACCTTTCTAAATATTATTTTGTAAATTGTAGTTTGTAAAAATAATATTTCTTAAACTTAAATGAATAATATTTCATACTTTAAAGGCAATGAAATTAGCACTTTTAGTATATAAATATCATTAAACATACAATGATGAGGAACGATAAGTATTGGTCTGACTGATGTATTTAAATCTAATGTAGTTATAATGTGTTTTTTTAGGATTGTGCTAAAAAATTGAAAAATGTATTATTATTATGTATAATAGTATAAAAATACAATAATAAAATAATATAAATTAGGCAGGTGTATATAATGTCTTATCCAAGGGTTGAAGTAGATACTAAAAAAATTAGATATAATACTAAGGTTCTAGTAGAGGAATGTAAAAAAAGAGGAATAAAAGTAACGGCGGTAACCAAAACATTTTGTGGAAATCCTAAAATTGCAAAGGTTATTGCAGAAGAAAAAGTAGATATTCTAGCAGATTCTAGAATAGAAAACTTAAAAAAATTAACTCATATTAATTTGCCTAAAATGCTTTTAAGATTACCTATGATAAGTCAGGTAAAGGAAGTTATAAAATATGCGGACATTTCACTTGTATCAGATATTATTACTATAAGGGAACTTTCTAAAGAGGCTATAGAACAAAATAAGATACATAATATTATATTAATGATAGACTTAGGAGATTTAAGAGAAGGTATATTTAATGAAGAGGAAATTTATACTACTGTAGAAGAAATACTTAATCTTAAAGGTATAAAACTAATGGGCATAGGAACAAACCTATCCTGCTATGGGGGAGTCATTCCTACATACGAAAATTTATCACAGTTAGTTAATATAAAGAAAAATATAGAAAGTAAATTTAATATAAAAATAGAGGTTATTTCAGGAGGAAATTCTGGATGTATTAGTTTATTTAAAGAAAATAAGGTACCAAAAGAAATTAATCAATTAAGATTAGGAGCATCCATATCCTTGGGAATAGGATTGAATGATGGACATATAGAGCCTCTTCTAAAAGATGCATTTAAATTAGTGGTTGAGATAGTGGAAGTTAAAAACAAGCCCTCAGTGCCCATTGGAAGTATTGGATTAGATGCCTTTGGTAACAAACCATTTTTTGAGGATAAAGGTATTATGAAAAGAGCCATATGTGCTATAGGAAGACAAGATATTAGTCCAGATAACCTAATACCCATAGATGATAAAATAGCAGTTTTAGGGGCAAGTAGTGACCATCTTTTATTAGATATTACAAATTGTAATAAGGATTATAAAATAGGTGATAAAGTAGAATTTAATGTTACCTTTGGAGGATGTTTATCCATAATGACTTCTGAGTATGTTCATAAAATTATATTATAGATTTTTTAGTCATTCTTTATTGATACTTTTGTATTTTTAGAAAAAATATCGATAAAGAATGACTTTTATTTTGTATAGATAATGTTAGCATACTTGAAAAAATTTATAAGAGTATTATAATTATAGAAGTTAATACAGTATTAGATAAAATAGACAGAAGTAGGTGTAATTTATGTTAAATAGCTTTAAGAAAAAAATATTAGCAGGGTTTTTATTAGTAACTATAATGTGTGTGGTTTCTTTAACTGTAGTATCATCATTAGAGACTAGAAAAATAGCTACTAATCAAATGAAAAAGGATGGTATTGCTATAAGTAATATGGTAAGAAAATCTTTAGGTAAAAATAAAATAACTGAAACAAAAGAAATAAGTACAATATTAAAGGATATAAAAAAAGATTTAAAAGAAGATATGGTGTATTTATCAGTGTGTGATACAGATTATAAGGTAATTGCTCATAATGATGACAATATGCTAAATACTGGAATAGAGAATAAAGAGCAATTTGAAAATGTACTTAAAGAGGGAAAAACTATAGGATTAATATTTAAAAGGACAACTGGAGATAAGGTATATAATGTATCTACTCCCTTTTATGAGGATGGGAAAGTAGTGGGCATTGTAAATGTAGGAATCTCCCTTGAAGGCATGAATAAGTTAATAGAAAAAGGGCTTATTGAAACATTAGTTATAGTCTTAGTAATATTAGTAATTTCCTTTATTATAGCCATTTTAATTGCAAGAAATATATCAAAACCTATAGAAAGTATGGTAACTAAAGTGAATAAGATTTCTGAGGGTGACTTTACTATAGAATTTCATGCAAAGGGCGAAGATGAGATTTCAAAACTAATGAACTCTTTAAATAAAACTATGGAAGTTATAAGAAATCTTATAGGTAAAATTAAAGATGAAGCAATTACTATAGATGGAGTTTCTCAAAATTTATCTGCCTCCAGTGAAGAAAATTCTGCTTCGACTACTCAGGTTTCAAATTCCTTAGCAGAGGTTGCAGAAAACTCTACAAATCAAGCACAACAAATTAATGAAGCTACTGAAGCTCTTATGAGATTTGGAGAAATTTTAGAAAATATAAATGATAAAGTTATAGATGTAGCCAGCAGCAGTTCAAATATAAAGAATTCTGCCCATGAGGGTTCTATAAAGATAGACAACCTTGTTAAATCCGTAGAAGATATTAAAGAAACCTTTATATCTGTTACAGATAGAATTTCTTCATTAAATGTTAGTGTTCTTAAAATAAGTGAAATCACAGATGTTATAAATGAAATAGCAGAAAAAACTAATCTTTTAGCCTTAAATGCTGCTATAGAAGCAGCTCGAGCTGGTGAAGCTGGAAGAGGTTTTTCAGTAGTAGCAGAAGAAATAAGAAAACTTGCAGAACAAGTTTTATATTCATCTAAGAATATACATACATTAGTTGAGACCGTAACAACTAATACAAATGAAGTTTCCCATAACACTGAAAAAGTATCAGAAAAAATACAAGTGCAAGCAGATTCTATAGAAGATACTATAGATTCCTTTAAAAATATACTAGGAGAAGTGGAAAAAATTAATCCTGAAGTTGAAGAAGTATCCCAAAAATTAAATATGACTATGGATAAAAAAGATACTATTCTTAATAATGTGGGAACAGTATCTAATATATCTCAAGAACTTTCAGCTTCCACAGAAGAAATCGCTGCAGCTATGGAACAACAAGCATCTTCTACAGAAGAAGTATCTTCTTCTGCTGAGGAGCTTACAGAACTAGCAGATAGGCTAGCAAATGTGGTAGAAAAGCTAAAAATATAATAGGGGATGGTTCATGCCAAAAAAATAAAAATATAATACATGTAGTTAATACAAAAACATAGAAAAGCTAAATAAAAAACAATTTTAATAGGCGCCTTATTTCATGTCAATAATCATAAAAAAAACATGAAATGAGGTATTCTATTTGGGGAATTTTAGAAGATATAAAAGGGAATATGGAATATATTATGTAATAGTAAGAGCCGTATCTGAAATCCAAGTGTTTCAAAGAGATAAAGATCAAGAAATATATTTATCACAGATGAAGTATTATAAAGAAAATAAGAAATAGATGATAGTTAAGTTTTTATAACTAAAGATCTATTTCTTAGTTATGATATATATTAAATATGAAGATAGTTGTCTAATATTTAATATGACGATAAGTCTCATTTATTTAATAATAATAAAATTATAAATAAATGAACCATTCCTAAAAAGGTCTTATTAGAGGGTTAAATTATTAACAAAAATGTTGAAAAATAATTGATTTATATATTATTTATACAAATTTGCTAGATTATCTGCAGTAAGAATAGCAGCATAAACATCCTCGTAAGTTACTTCAAAAGGCATATTGAAAATAGTTTCTCCCTCAGCACAGGTAGCTTTAGCCACCTTCATAATGTCTTCTTTTTTTATCTCTTTAATTCCCATATCTTCTAGAGTTATTGGAAGATTTACGTCTAAACAGAATCCTATAACTTTTTCAAGTTCTTCTAATGGACTGTTTTCTAAAACCAGTTGTACTAAAGTTCCAAAGGCAACTTTTTCACCATGGTACAAATGATGACATTCCTCTAATACTGTAAATCCATTATGGATGGCATGGGCTGCTGCTAGGCCACAGCTTTCAAAGCCAATTCCACTTAAGAAAGTATTAGCTTCAATAATATTTTCTACAGCTTTAGTGGAAACTTTATTTTCTACAGCAAGTTTTGCTTTAAGTCCATCTCTTAAAAGGGTTTCATAACAAAGTTTAGCTAATGCAAAGGCACTATTAGTTCCTTTACCACCAGCTAAAGTATCGGAATTTGAATTTGTGCAAGCTCTAGCTTCAAAATAAGTTGCTAAAGCATCTCCCATGCCTGCTACTAAAAGCCTTGCAGGAGCTTTAGTTATCATAGAAGTATCTACCAATACTAAGTCGGGATTTTTAGGGAGTAATAGGTACTCTGAGAAAGTTCCTTCTTTTGTATATATTACTGAAAGGGCACTACAAGGAGCGTCTGTGGAGGCCACAGTTGGAGCGATAACTACTGGAGTATTCTTATAGTAAGCCACAGCCTTTGCTGCATCAAAAATCTTACCTCCTCCAATACCAACTACCACATCACAGTTATTGGATTCCACACAAGAACATAATCTATCTATTTCTTCTTTGCAACATTCTCCATTAAAGGACTTAAATATTAATTGTATATTAAAATTTTTACAACTTTTTTCTAAAGTAAATTTAGTTCTTTTTATTCCATTAGGACTAGCTATTATTAAAAATTTTTTACCTAAAGATTTAGCATGAACTCCAAAGTTAGATAATTCTCCTTTACCTTGAACATATTTACTTGGGGAAATTATTATTTTACTCATATTCTTTCCTCCTAAAAAGTATATCTAGTTCTATATTTATTATATCAAAGAATAGTTAATTTTTTATCAATTTATTGTTAAAAAATTTAAATTTTAAGTTTTATTTATACATAAATTGATTAAATAATAGATTTTATTATTTGAAATTTATTCACAATTGACATTGTATATTAAAAAATATAGTATAAAATAGAGAAAACTAAGTTACATATGTTAAAAGATATATATAATATATAAATGAACCGTCCCTAAATAATTATTGGAATAAAGGAAGATAATAGAATATAATTAAATTCAAGGAACATGTTTAATAAGTAGTTCTTATTAAAATAATATTTTATAAAAAATTAACTAAAGAATGTGAAGTTTTTAGTATAGAACAAAAGATAAAAATTTTGATGAATAGATTAGAGTATTTTAAATGGAGGTATTGAGAAGTTTATGAGGTATGAAGGCGCTATATTTAGACCACCTAGTGAAGCGAATAGCTTAATTTTACAGATTACTATAGGGTGTTCTCATAATAAATGTAGTTTTTGTTCTATGTATAAAAATGAGAAGTTTAGAGTAAGAAATTTAGAGGAAATATTTGAGGATTTAGAGGAAAGCAAATTATATTATAGAAGAATAAATAGAATATTTTTAGCAGATGGAGATGCACTTTGTTTAAAAACAGAAACTTTAAAAAGGATACTAGTAAAAATAAAGGAAACTCATCCTCAATGTGATAGGGTTGGCATATATGCTACAGCTAAAGATGTACTAAGAAAATCCATAGAAGAATTAAAAGAGCTTAGAGAATTAGGCTTAGGAATAGTTTATATGGGATTAGAAAGTGGTAGTCCAGAAATTTTAGAGGACATAAATAAGGGAGTTAAAGTTGAGGAATATATAGAAGCTTCTAAAAAAGCAAGGACCAGTGGTATAAAATCATCTATAACTGTAATATCTGGCCTTGGAGGAAAAGAAAAATGGCAACAGCATGCCATAGAAACAGGTAAAGCATTATCTTTAATAGATCCAGATTATGTTGGCTTATTAACTCTTCTTTTAGATGAAGGTACAGAGATGACCGAACAGGTGAAAAGAGGAGAGATCACTTTACTAAAACCAGAAGAGGTTATGAAGGAAACAAAATTAATGCTAGAAAATATGAATGTAACTAATTGTATATTCAGAAGTAATCATGCCTCTAATTATGTGGCATTAAGAGGTACATTACCTAGTGATAAAGAAAAATTAATAAATGTAATAGAAAATATATTAAAGAAAGATTTTTATTACAAAGAAGATATGTATAGATTGTTATAGGATCAATTTAAATAAACTATATTAGGAATATTAAAAATTGAAAACAGATATTAAAGTAGAAGGATATATTAATATAAATAAATATTGCAAATAAAAATTAATGATAGGAAAGATTTTTAATATGACATGCAGGTGTCATAATAGCCTTGGTATAATGAAATTATATATTAAAGATAAATTTAAATATCAAGGAGATAATAATTTATGAATATCATAAGTGTTGATAATGAAAATATTGATAAAGAGCATATTTGTTGTGCTATATCAGATAAAAAAGGAGAAACTTGTATATCATCTAAGAAAAACTGGATGAAAAAACAATTTAGTGAAGGACTGGTTTTTAAAAAGTTTAATGTACGTGGTAAGGTTTTTATAGAATATATACCTTCCGAAAATGCATGGTGTCCAATTGAAGCCCCAGGATATATGTTTATCAATTGTTTTTGGGTTTCTGGTCAATTTAAAGGTCAGGGTTGTGGAAATAAATTGTTGGAAGAATGTATTATGGATGCAAAACAGCAGAATAAAAAGGGGCTTGTTATCCTTTCATCAAAAAAGAAAATGCCCTTTTTGTCAGATCCTAAATACTTAAAATATAAAGGGTTTAAGACATGTGATATAGCAGAACCTTATTATGAACTGTTATATTTTCCTTTTGATGAAAATGAAGTAAAGCCAAAATTTAAAGAGTGTTGTAAAAATGGTACAATTAATGAAAAAGGAATGGTTTTATATTACTCAAATCAATGCCCACATACTGATAAATATGCACTGCTAACTAAAGATATTGCTCAATTAAAGAAAATAAAATTTTCATTGATAAAGTATGAATCTAAGCAGCAAGCTCAGAATGCACCTTCACCCTTTACCACATATAGCCTTTTTTATGATGGTAAGTTTGTGACCAATGAAATATTATCAGAGAATAAATTTAAGAAGTTCCTTGAGAAAAAAGGTTTTTAAAATGGAAAAAATGTCCTCAATGTTTTTTAACAATGAGGGCATTTTTTATAATGGAATATTTTTATTTAGGAGGATGAGATAAAATTATTTTGCTGCCCATATTTCAATTTCTAATTTTATCTCTTTTAATCCTAAAGCATTTACATAAGCAACAGTCATTGAAGGATAAGGTTTTCCAAAAAAATCATCATATACTTTATCAAAGTAATCCCAGTCAATTTCTTCTGTTGCCCAAATATTAACCTTTATAACATTATTAGGTGTTAAACCTATACTCTTTAATAGATTTGATATATTTAAAAATGTGTTGTTTACCTGTTCATTGAATTCCACAGGGAAATTGCCATCTAAATCTGCTCCAACTTGTCCAGAAAATGTGTAAAATGTTGCATTAGGCTCTATTTTGGTTATATGAGTATAATTACCTACTGCTTTACTTATTTTTGAAGAATCCAATCTACTAACTACATTATTATTCATTTTTATTAATTCCTTTCTCTATTGGGATAAAATAATTTCTACCACTATATATTGCTTATAATATATAGTTATCCATTGATAGAAATTTATTTATCGAAAACAGAGATGGAATGTTTATTCTTTTCTATGTTACTAGCATATAAACATTCTTTCATTTTAATACCCCCCATGCTATAAATATATATATTGAAATAGATTTTGTCAATGAATACTAATTAATGCTATAATAAAGTTGAAATAAATAGCTTTGAGATAAAAACACGATTCGGTTGGTAGTCCGAATAGGGTAATTAGCCCTCAGTAACCTGCCCTCCTGGGGTTGTCCGTTCTCTAATTGAGCTATATAACAGGAGGAAAAAAATGATTAAATTAACAGTTTTATTTGACGAGCCTTTTTGGATAGGTATTTTTGAAAAACAGGATCAAGATAAAATTCAAATATGTAGGGTGGTTTTTGGTCAGGAACCTAAAGACTATGAAGTATACGATTTTATCTTAAAAAATTATTACAATATTAAATTTAGTGATCCAATATCCATAGGCAAAAATCCTAAGAAAAAAATTAATCCCAAAAGGATGCAAAGAGAAATTAAGAAAACAGTACAGGAAAAAGGTATTGGAACAAAGGCGCAACAGGCTTTAAAACTTGATCATAAAAATAAAAAAACAGAAAGAAAGATTAAGTTAAAGGAAAATCGTGAAAATAAAAAAGAACTTAAATTTCAAAAAAGACAGGAAAAGAAATCTCAAAAGAAAAAGGGACATTAATATAGAAATGACATATGTTATAAAAAATATTTATTAGGAGTTAAAAAATGTCTACAACAAAAAGAACATACAAGTAAGCCTTCTATACTTATGAAAAATCACAATTATATAATAAAAAAGAGTATAGGAGGCAGTTTTTATGAATAATAATATTTTTCAAAATTGGATGAATAGCTATATAATAAAGGATCATATTACAAATAAGAACATTGAAGTTGGTGATTTTTCTTATTATTCCGGCTATTATCATGCTAAGCATTTTCAGGACTATTGTGTAAGATATTTATCCGAAGAGAGAGATGATGTTGATAAACTAAAAATAGGAAAGTTTTGTTCAATAGGTTCAGGAGCTGCATTTATTATGGCAGGAAATCAAGGCCATAGATATGATTGGATAACAAGCTATCCCTTCTATTATACAGAGCTTAATGAAAATTCAAAGGATGGATATGTGCGAAGTGGAGATACTGTAGTAGGAAATGATGTATGGATAGGAACTGAAGTTATAATAATGCCGGGAATAAAAATAAATGATGGGGCCGTAATAGGAACAAGAGCAGTGGTTACTAAAGATGTAGAGCCATATACCATTGTGGCTGGAAATCCAGCTAAACCTATAAAAAAAAGATTTTCACAGGATGAAATTCAAATGTTATTAGAAATGAAATGGTGGAACTGGCCCATTGAAAAAATAAAGGAAAACATACCTATTTTATGTAGTAATAATATTAAATTATTATACAAAAAGTTTGTATGCAATAATATCTAGTTTAAATATTTTAATTTTAGAAGCATTTAATTTAGGGGTTTTTTTAGTAATTATATGAATGGGGATGAAAAAATGGTTATAGAAGTTAATAAAAGTATTTTTGATGGTCTTACTGAAACAGAGAAAACAGTAGTTAATTATATTAATTCTAATGAAAGCAAAATACCTAATATGTCTATAGTAGATGTAGCAGAAAAATCTTTTACCTCCCCAGCAACGGTTTCTAGAACTATTAAAAAATGTGGATTAGAGGGTTTTTCCGAACTAAGATACAAAATTTCAGCTAAAAATGATTACAATCATGATTCTAAAAAGGTAAATGAAATACTAGGTAAATCTTTAATAGAAGTAACAAAGACTATAGAAAATATTTCTGTAGAAAATGTATTAAAAACTGTTAGACTAATAAAAGAAGCAAAGCGTATATACATTTTAGCTAGAGGTCTTACAGAACTTGTGGCTCAAGAGTTTAATTTAAAATTAGAATTATTAGGATATAATACATTTTTGATAGTAGATCCTAATATTATGAAAAAGATATGTAAAACTTTAAATAAAGAGGAACTTGTAATAGTCTTTTCACTAAAAATCGGCTCTCCTGAAATAGTAGAGTCAGCAGAAAGTGCAATTAAAACTGGAGCAAAATTAATCACTTGCTGTTGTGTTAAAAATAGTAAATTAGAAAATTTATCAGATATTACATTGATAGGCCATAAACAGTCTAGAACGGCTATTAAAGAATTTGAAGTTACTTCAAGGTTACCATTGTTTATAATATCAAGAGCTATTATAGATTATCTAATAATTTAAAAGCTGTATGAAAAGAGATTTTTTAATATTGAAAATCTCTTTTTTATATTTTCAGAATTATTTTACATGCTCTAATATAGACAAATACAGGAGTACATTGTATATTTACATAAAAAAACATATATGAACTATGAAAACATTTTCTCTATATATTAGATAAAATAAAAGTATAAATAAAATATAAACGGAGGACAAAATAATGAGAAGAATTTTATCTACTAGAGAAATGTTAAAAAAAGCTCAAGCAGGAGCATATGCTATACCAGCATTTAATATTCATAATTTAGAAACATTACAGGTTGTGGTAGAAACTGCAGCAGAATTAAAATCTCCAGTTATTATAGCAGGAACACCATCAACAATTAGTGATTATGCAGGACCGGATTATATAGCTGCTATGGCAGAAGTTGCAGCAGAAAAATATGATATTCCAATAGCAATTCATTTAGATCACTTTGAAAATGTGGAGGAAATTAAAAAGGATATCGATATTGGATTTAAATCTTGTATGATTGATGCATCTAAAAAACCCTTTGAAGAAAATATAAAAACTGTTAAAGAAGTAGTAGAATATGCTCATAAGTATGATGCAACTGTAGAAGCAGAACTTGGTAAACTAGGTGGAAAAGAAGACGATTTAGTAGTAAGTGAAAAGGATGCTATGTATACAAATCCAGATGATGCTGTAGAATTTGTAAATAGAACCGGGGTGGATTCTTTAGCAGTAGCTATAGGAACAGCTCATGGATTATATAAGGGAGAAGCAAAACTTGATTTTGATAGATTAAAAGAAATTAGAGAAAAAGTTAGTGTACCTTTAGTATTGCATGGGGCTTCAGATGTACCAGATGAATTAGTTAAGAAAGCTATATCTCTTGGAATTTGTAAAGTAAATGTGGCTACAGATTTAAAAATACCATTTTCAGATGCTGTAAAAAATTACTTTAATGAAAATCCAAAGGCTAATGATCCAAGAAAATATATGACACCAGGAAAAGAAGCCATGAGAGAAGTAGTAAGACATAAAATAATGGTTTGCGGAAGTAATGGACAAGCTTAGACCTAGAGGAGATGAGGCTATGATTTATACATTAACTACTAATCCAGCTATAGATATGAATTGTTCTTCCAGTAGTAATGAACCTTTTAAGGTAAATAGAACTACTAATTTATCCTATTCACCTAATGGCAAAGGAGTAAATGTGTCACTAGTTTTGAATCATTATTCTATAGAAAGTAAAGCTCTTGGATTTTTCGGAGGATTTACAGGAAAGTATATTGTAGAGGAACTAGATAAGAAAAATATACTTACAGAAGCTTTTTGGATAGAAGAAAATACAAGGATAAATGTATTTATAAATACGGAAGATAATAAAGAATTTAAGTATGTAAACAAGGGACCTTTTGTTTCGAGGAAAACTCAAAAGGATTTATTAAAATACTTATCATCAAATTTAAAAAAAGGTGATTATTTAATAATAAGTGGAAGTCTTCCTCAAAGTATTGAAGAGGATTACTACAATGAAATTTTAGATATATGTGTGGAAAATAATGTTCAAGTTATATTAGATATAAGCTCTAAAAAATTAAAAGAATTATTAAAATATAAACCTTTATTAATTAAACCTAATGATGAAGAAGTTGAGGCTATATTTGGACTTAGTTTAAAAGATGAAGAGGATATAAAAGGGGCATTAAAATATATTTATAAGTTAGGTGCAAAAAATATACTTTTAACCTTAGGAGAAAAGGGAATGTATTTTTACAATGGAGACAAAGTTTATTATTGCAATGCACCAAAGATTAAACTTTTAAGTTCTGCTTGTGCAGGGGATGCATCCTTAGCAGCATTTTTAAGTGAATGGTTATTTGAATCTAATATAGAAAAGGCACTTAAAAAGGCATCCGCTACCGGTGCAAATGTTGCTGAATCTAGTGCGCTAGGAACTTTTAGTAAAGTATCAGAGTATATACAAAAAATAGATGTTAAGGAGGTAATGTAAATGAAAAAGATTATTGCTGTTACGGGATGTCCTACAGGAATAGCTCATACATTTATGGCAGAGGAAGCATTAAAGAAGGCAGCCAAAGAATTAGGAGTAGATATAAAAGTAGAAACTAATGGTGCTGTTGGAGTAGAAAATGAATTAACAGATAAGGATATAGAAGAAGCAGTTGGAGTAATAGTTACATCAGATAAAGATGTTAGAGCTGATAGATTTACAGGAAAAGCAACTATAGAAACTTCAGTAGCAGATGGAATTCGTAAACCTAAAGAGTTAATTCAAGCGGTATTAGATGGAAAGGTTCCTATAAAAGGAGGAGCAGCTAAAAAAACTATAAAGAAAAGTTCAGAAGAAGTTCCAGGTAAAAAATCTGTAACTAGAGATATCTATAAACACTTAATGAATGGTGTATCTCATATGTTACCTTTCGTTGTAGCAGGTGGTGTACTTATAGCTATATCTTTTTTATGGGGAATATATTCCTTTGATCCAAAATCAACACAATATAATCCTATAGCAGCTATGATTAAGGGAATAGGTGGAGAAGCATTTGCAATAATAGTTCCAATATTTACAGCTTATATTGCAGATTCCATTTCTGGAAGACCAGGTATGGTAGCCGGATTTGTTGGTGGACTTATAGCAAATACTACAGGATCAGGATTTTTAGGTGGTATCATTGCAGGTTTCTTTGCAGGATATCTAATGCTTTACTTTAAAAAATTACTTTCAGGATTACCAAAACAATTTGAAGGTTTAAAATCAATATTTATATTGCCAATAATCGGAATATTGGTAACAGGTGTACTAATGACATTATTAGGTGAACCGGTAGCAGCTTTAAATAAGGGTATTATGGCATGGCTTGCATCACTTGAACAAGCAAATCCAATTTTATTAGGAATAATTATAGGTTGTATGTCTGCCTTTGACTTTGGCGGACCAGTAAATAAAGCCGCTTACCTAACAGGTACAATGCTACTTGCACAAGGAAATTATTATTTCATGGCTGGTGTTTCAGCAGCTTGTATAACACCACCACTTGTAATCGCTTTAGCAACAACATTCTTTAAAAACAGATTTGATGAAGAAGAAAGAGCAGCTGGATTAGTTAACTACATCTTAGGTTGTACTCATATAACAGAGGGAGCAATTCCTTTTGCAGCCAAAGATCCATTAAGAGTTATTCCAATATTAATGGTTGGTTCTTCTGTATCTTCTGTATTAACTTATTTAATGAAAATTCAAGTGCCAGCTCCTCACGGTGGATTTTTAATACTACCATTAGTTAGTAAACCATTACTATGGGTAGGCGCCATATTAGTAGGATCAACAGTAGGTGCAATATTATATGGAATATATAGAGGACATACACAAAAGAAAGCTCAATAAGATTAATTCAAAAAATATATACCTTGTTACTATATTAATTATAATTTATAATAGCATTGGACATTATTGTTAAGCATAAGACAAAAACAATAATTTACAAGGTATTTAAGATAAGGGGATGAATAAAATAATTATGGAATTAAATGAATTAATAACAGAAAGCACTATAGAATTAAATGTAGTGGCAAAGGATAAAGAGGATCTTATTAATAAAATGATTGATGTTTTGGTAAAGGATGGAGCAGTTCTTGATGAGGATAAATTTAAAGCAGATATTTATCATAGGGAATCTTTAAGTAATACAGGCATAGGTTTTGGTATTGCTATACCACATGCTAAATCTATAGCTGTAAAGGAACCGCGTATTGCAGTAGGAGTTCTTAAAGATAATGTAGATTATGACTCAATAGACGGAGAGCCAGTAAACATGATATTTATGATAGCAGTAAACGATATGCAAAGTGATCTTCATCTAAAGGCATTAGCTAACTTATCAAGAAAATTAATGCATGAAGATTTCAGAGGAAAAATATTAAACGCAAAATCAAAATCAGAAATATTAGAAATAATTTAAATTACTTCTAACAATTTAGATTTAATAAAAACTCTATCTCAATTAAAATTTATTTTATAAAATCAATAATATGAAATCAATAACTAATATGATTATATAAATTTAAACATAAAAAAGTTACAACACAAAAGAAAGAAACTGTCTTAAAGGAGATTTAATTTTAAGACAGTTTCTTTTTAATCTACTGTTGTAAAGTTAAAAAACAGTATTATTTTCTTCGTGCAAATTCTACAAATTTAAATCTATCCGGTCTATGTCTAGATTCAGTGTATTGAAATAGACTCATATCATCTAGATATATATAGTTTTTTACCACTACTATCATATTATAGTTTTCAAAATCTAGATATGATTTGTCTTCCTCAGTAGCTTGTTGCACTGTAATTTCCTTCTTGGCAAAGCTAATTTTAAGTCCTAGTTCATTTTCAAGATATTCATATATAGAATTTTCACAAATATCCTTAGTTAATAAAGGTACATATTTCTTATTAAAAAAGTCTTTATCCAAGATGATTTTTTTATTGTTTATTTCTCTTACTCTTATAACTTTCCACACATCATCATTTTTTGATAGGTTTAGTTGTTTCATTAAAAAGTTATCTGGTTTCATTAGCTTTAATTCTTTAACTAGGGTATTAGATTCTACGCCCATTTTAGTAGATAATTCTTTAAAACTTGTAAGTCCTGAAACAGGAAAATCAAATTTATTAATATCTATAACAAAGGAACCTTTACCCTTTACTTTTTGAATATAACCATTACTTTCTAGTAAATTTAATGCCTTTCTTATGGTATCTCTAGATACATTATATTCTTTCATCATCTCATTTTCAGAGGAAAGTTTTTCACCGGATTCAATTTTATTATTTTCTATTTTATTTGAGATCTCATTATAAATAGTCAAATACTTGCTTTCCATATCTTATCACCAGAAACATTTTAACATTTTTTTAATTTTTCCTCAAGATGATAAACAATAGACTCATAAGGTCGTAAATTAATTTCTCTAAAGTCTATAGGAGAATCCTTATAATTAGAAATTAAAATTTTGTTTTTATATTCATCTAATTTTAATTCTGTAGGCAATTTAAATAAGGATTCCTTTCCATAAAAATTATTTATTACAAGTAGTTTTTCATTTTTGTAATTTCTTAAATAAGCAAATATACTTTTATCTTCTTCTAATATCAACTCAAAATTTCCATAGGATGTAATATTATATTCTTTTCTTAATTTGATTAATTTTTGATAGTGATAAAAAATAGAGTTATTATCTTTTAAAGAGCTTTCTACATTAATGGATTTATAATTTTTACATATTTCTATCCAAGGCTCTCCTATGGTAAATCCAGCATTGGTTGAGTTATCCCATTGCATTGGGCTGCGGGAATTATCTCTGGATTTTGACTGTAGAATTTTAATTATTTCTTCTTCAGTTTTACCTTCAGATTTTAGTATATTATAAAAATTAATCGACTCCACATCCCTATAAGAATTAATTGTATCATAATAACAATTTGTCATACCGATTTCTTCTCCTTGATAAATATAGGGAGTTCCTCTAAGTAGGTGTATTGATGTAGCTAACATTTTTGCGGATTCCTTATGGTATTTTTTATCATCTCCAAAACGGGATACAATACGAGGTTGGTCATGGTTACACCAAAATACTGCATTCCAACCGTTTCCTTCTTCCATTCCAACCTGCCAATGATTGAAGAGATTTTTTAATTTTATAAAATCAAAATCCATTAAGCTCCATTTATCACCGTCTTTGTAATCTACTTTTAGATGGTGAAAGTTAAATACCATAGATAATTCTTCTTCTTTAGGATTTGAATATTTAACACAATTATCTATAGTGGTAGAGGACATTTCGCCTACAGTAATTATATCTTTATATCTGCCAAAGGTTTCTTTATTTAATTCCTTTAGATAGTTATGAATATTAGGACCATCTGTGTAGAATGAACGACCATCTCCATTATTGTCATCCTTATATTCCATTGGTTTTGAGATCACATTAATAACATCGAAGCGAAAGCCTTTTACACCTTTTTTAATCCAAAAATTCACAATGTCAAAAACTTCTTTTCTAACTTCTTCATTTTCCCAGTTAAGATCCGCTTGGGTAGCATCATATAAATGTAAGTAATATTCATTAAATTTTTTAACATATTCCCAGGCAGAACCGCCGAACTTGGAGTCCCAATTGGTAGGCGTATGTCCATTCTTAGATTCTTTAAAAATATAATAATTCTTGTATTTTCCATCACCTGTTAGAGCATTTTTAAACCACTTGTGTTCTGTAGAGGTATGATTAAATACCATATCAAGCATAATGTCAATTTCTCTTTTATTTGCTTCTTTAACTAGCTTATCAAAATCTTCCATGGTTCCAAATAGGGGATCAATGTTACAATAATCTGCTACATCATATCCATTGTCTTTTTGAGGAGAGATATAAAAAGGAGTTAACCATATATAATCTATACCTAATGTTTTTAAATAATCCAATTTAACTGTAATTCCTTTTAAGTCTCCCAATCCATCACCATTAGTATCATTAAAGGATTTTGGGTATATTTGATAGACTACGCTTTTTTTAAAATCTTTCATATAATTTGCTCCTTTTTTTATAATATGAATCAGAAAAGGGAGGAATTTAATCCTCCTTTTCTATTTGTAATATTATTTTAAGATGTTTTTCCTTTGAAATTTTGTATTTTAAATTTACTTTTATTTGAACTATTATTTTATATTCTAAGCATTTTTCTATTTCAAATCTTATTATGGTAATTTTAAAGCTTTTTTCTTTAAAATGTAATTAGTTTATTGTGTTTTTTTACTCCACTTTTTTTTCTTAGAAAACACAATTGTAAGTATAAAAGGTACAACAATAGCTACTAACATTGCTAATGCAAAAGACAGCATGTATTGTGGCTTTATAGACAAGATGCCTGGTAGGCCACCAACTCCAATTGAATTAGCCATAACATTTGAACCTACTGATATTACTGCGGCTATGGAAGAACCTATCATAGCTGCTAAGAAAGGGAACACATACTTTAGGTTTATACCAAATATAGCTGGTTCCGTTACCCCTAAATAACAGGAAATTGCTGCTGGAATAGATATTTGTTTTTCTTCTTCATTATTTTTATTTAAATAAATCATTGCTAAAACAGCAGAGCCCTGAGCTATATTGGATAGAGCAATCATTGGCCATAAATTAGTTCCACCAAGTTCGGCCATTATTTGCAAATCAATAGTATTTGTCATATGATGTAATCCTGTAATTACTAAAGGTGCATAGGTAAATCCAAATACCGCTGCAAAGAGCCATCCGAAGGTTGAAGTTAAACTTGAATATACTACGTTTGCTATAACTGTACCTATTTTCCAACCCACTGGACCCAAAACAATATGGGCTATTAATACAGTAGGTACTAAGGAAAGAAAAGGTACTACAATCATTGAAATATATTCTGGCACAATTTTACGTACAGATCTCTCTAACCAGGCTAAAAGAAAACCGGCTAGCATGGATGGAATAACCTGTGCCTGATAACCAATCATTTGAATCTTTGCAAAGCCAAAATTCCAAACTGGAATTTTATCGATAGGAGTACTTGAAGCGGCATAAGCATTCAATAGTTGAGGAGAAACCAAAGTAAGTCCTAATATTATTCCTAAAATCTGTGTGGTGCCCATCTTTTTAGAAATAGACCAAGTTATTCCAACAGGTAAGAAGAAGAAAATTGCTTCACCAATTAACCATAAGAAGGAATGAACTCCTTGCCAAAACTGTGATACCTGTATTAAAGTTTTAGTTCCATTTTCAACTAATTTAATATCTCCAATAATATTACGGAATCCTAATATTAAACCTCCAACTACAAGGGCAGGGATAAGAGGTGTAAATATTTCTGCTAAATTAGCCAGTAGTTTTTGCATAAAATTCATATTATTTTTAGCAGCTACCTTGGCTTGATCTTTGCTAACACCATCTACTTCTGCTATTTTTACAAATTCATTATAAAATGTTGATACTTCATTACCAACAATAACTTGAAATTGACCGGCCTGTGTAAAAACCCCTTTTACGGATTTAATTTTTTCAATGTTTTTAACATCAGCTTTCTTAATATCATTTAATACAAAACGCATACGGGTTGCACAATGGGTTACTGCAGAGATATTTTCTTTTCCGCCGATATATTCTAATAATTGCTGTACGTCATTTGAAAACTTAGACATATTATAATCCCCCTTTATTATTTATACTTTCGTAAATATTTTTATCTATTAGAAAGATGTACGTACAAGTTAATATAACTAAATTATATCTTGTACGTACATGCTAGTCAATACGTTTTCATAAATTTTTATTATATTTATTTTTTCTATTAAAGTAAAAACATATACAAATGGAAAATAAGAGGGAAATAGAGTTGAGGGTAACATTAGCTATACTCTTCTTTTTTAAGCCATTATCATAAAATCAAAAAACATTAATATTTTCTTGTAGGAAATTTTAATAATAATAGGACTTATCTGGGGTAGTTTAAATAAACCCAAATAAGTCCTTATAATAATAATACAAATAAATTATTTAATATATGAATTAATTTAAGAGTAGTCATTACATAGTTATAAATTTTTAACTTACATACTGACAATATTATTTTTAATATTGTCTTAAAATAGCTTATGGTATATTATGATAAGTTAAATAAATCCTTTAATAGTTTCAGCTCTCTTATAGGCTTTTTCAGTTACTTCCTTTGGATAGCCAATATACTCTAAAAGTCTTATGGCATTTCTTGTATTAGAAACTCCAACCTTTAGCTTATAATCAAAGTTTAATCCATTCTTACTATCAACGGATTCGCTGAAATAATAAAACTGGTAACTATCCTTTAAAATATCTACTAATTCTCTATCATGGGTAGCTACAATAGAAACTGTTCTTCCATTTTGAAGATAAGAAAGTATTTCTGCTGACATAGCTATTCTCTCGATAGGATTTGTTCCTCTAAATATTTCATCTATAGGGCAGAATACAGGTAAATCTTTTTCAAGAGCTTTAACTATTCTAAGTATTCCTTCTGCTTCAGCCATATAGTAACTTTTTCCCTTTGATAGATCATCATTAGGACTAATAGAGGATACTATATTAAAAAAGGAAGCTTTATATTCTTTAGCTAATGCAAAATAAAAGGTTTGTGATAATAGTATGTTTATACCTAGCATCCTTAAAAATGTTGATTTACCAGACATATTTGTACCTGTAAGTACTATTCCTTTATCTTTAATAGAAATAGAATTTGATACTGGTTTATCTAAAAGTGGGTGAATACCTTCTTTAATATCTAAGGAAACTTCCTCTGTAAAAATAGGATTTACATAGGATTCATTTAACTTTTTTTGATATCCAGATATGGATAGTAATACTTCTAATTCACCTAAAATATAAAATATATCCATTATGTATTCTTTCTTGTCTTTTAAAACTTCAGATACTTTATAATAGGCACATTCTTCTACTAAAAATATTACACATATAGCCTCAAACAAACCCTGCCACATATTTACAAAGCCTATTAAAAAAGTGCCTCTGTCAATAGATTTTACCTGTTTAAGATTATGGTTTATATTATTTGTATAATAGTTAAGACCATTACTTTTTATACTACCTATTTTTTTAGCTGCTTTTATAATTGCCCTTAAATATATAATTCCTTTAGATTTTATTGTATTTCTTTCAATATAATTAACAAACATATTTAAACCAGCTGAAATAGCTATATATTTAGCATAATTTACATTTGCAAATACAGTAAGCAGGATAGCTATTAAAGGGAAAATTTTACCTAATATTGTATATAAATAATATTTTATTTTATTTACCACTAGTTCACTTTCTATCATGTCTAAGAAAGTATTCTTTCTATCTCTACCTAATTCATAGTATATAATCAAAAGCTTATCTCTTAAATTTACATCCTCTTTAAATAGCTGAATTAGATTATTCCTGCTTTTTAATTTTTCTTCATTATTTAAGGGGTTTCTAAGCATATAATATAAAACAGATTCCCCTAAAGTACTGGAGTTTCTATCTAATTTCCCATAGATTCTATCCATATCCATATCAGACCAGGTTTCATCATCAATGGTATAATCTTGTTTTTCTTTCATATCAAAAAATTTTCTTATATTCTTAAATTTTCTGTTTTTTTCATCACCTTCTTCATATTGTATTTTTGCCCAATTTAAAGCTACTTTTTTATTCAATTTTGTTCTCCTTTCAATATGAAATATAAAAATTTTATATAATAATATTTTAACATGTATTTTATGACTTAATATTAGTTTTTTACATTTTATATTAAATATTTCTTAAAATCTATTAAAATCTTTAATTTACTATATAAGATTAGACTTTATTAAGTTGATATCATTTGGAGGTCCTTATGCGCATATTCTTATAATTTTACAAAAGGAATTATCAAGAATATGGGGAGATAATGAAATTTAGGATAATTTTTTTAGAATTTTATATATAGTATTTTTATTTTAGTTATATTTTTTGTAGCTAATTAGTTATTGTGTTTAAATAAAATTTTTTATAAAAAGCATGTAATTATTAGCTTTTAAAGGGATAATAACTGTTAATTAATTTCTTAAAATATTGACATAAATCCTTAAATATGTTATATAAAAAGTAGCCGTTAGCACTCGCTAGGTTAAAGTGCTAACAATTATGCTATATAAGATTACAATAAATACATAAAAGTGTATTTGTAGTTTTTATTCTGAAGGGAGAGACTGATATGGAAACTAAACAATTTAAAGCGGAGTCTAAAAGACTTTTAGATCTTATGATTAACTCAATTTATACTCATAAGGAGATTTTTTTAAGGGAACTTATTTCAAATGCTAGTGATGCTATTGATAAAATTTATTACAAAACTCTAACAGATGATTCCTTAAAATTCGAAAGGGATGATTACTATATTAAAGTAATTTCTGATAAGGAAAATAGAATATTAAAAATTGCTGATACTGGTATTGGTATGACAAAGGAAGAGCTTGAGAATAATCTTGGGGTTATAGCTAAGAGTGGATCTTTGCAATTTAAAAAAGAAAATGAAGTAAAAGAAGGCTACGACATAATAGGTCAATTTGGTGTAGGCTTTTATTCAGCTTTTTTAGTATCTGATGATGTTACAGTTATAAGTAAAGCCTTTGGAGAGGATGAGGCTTACAAATGGAATTCAAAGGGAGCTGAAGGTTACACTATAGAACCTTGTGAAAAGGAATCCTATGGTACAGAAATTATACTTAAAATTAAAGATAATACAGAAGAAGAAAACTATGATGAGTTTTTAGATGAATATACATTAAAATCTATAATCAAAAAATACTCTGATTTTATTAGATACCCAATAAAAATGGATTTAACAAAGACAAAGCCTAAAGAGGACAATAAAGAAGAATTTGAAGAATACAAAGAAGAAGAAACTATAAATAGTATGGTTCCTATTTGGAGAAAAAATAAAAATGAGCTAAAAGCAGAGGATTATGAGAATTTTTATGCTGAAAAGCACTATGGCTTTGATAAACCAATAAAATATATTCATACTAGTGTTGATGGTATAGTAAGCTACAATGCAATCTTATTTATTCCAGAAACAACACCTTATGATTTCTATACAAAAGAATATGAAAAAGGTTTAGAGTTATACTCAAATGGCGTTTTAATTATGAATAAGTGCGGAGATTTATTACCAGACTATTTTGGTTTTGTTAAAGGTATAGTAGATTCTGAGGATTTATCTCTTAACATATCTAGAGAAATACTACAACATGATAGACAATTAAAGCTGATTGCTAAAAACATAAAAACTAAAATTAAAAATGAATTAGAAAGCTTATTAAAAAAGGAAAGAGATAAATACGAAAAATTTTATGAATCCTTTGGTAGACAATTAAAATATGGTGTTTATAGTGATTTCGGAAGTAACAAAGATGTATTACAAGATTTATTAATGTTCTATTCTTCTAAAGAGAAAAAGATGGTTACTTTGGATGAATATGTTTCTAGAATGCCAGAAGACCAAAAATATATTTATTATGCTGTAGGGGAATCTAATGAAAGAATTGAAAAACTTCCACAAATAGAAGGAGTATTAGATAAAGGCTATGAAGTACTATACTTTACAGATGATATAGATGAATTTGCTATTAAAATGCTTATGAATTATAAAGAGAAAGAATTCAAATCTGTATCAAGTGGTGACTTAGGTATAGAAGGTGAGGAAAAAGAAAATACATCTAGCTCTGAGGATAAAGAAAACAAAGAGTTGTTTGAATCTATGAAGGATATTTTATCAGGAAAAGTTAAAGATGTTAGAGCCTCAAAAAGATTAAAAAATCATCCAGTATGCTTAGCAAATGAGGGTGAGCTTTCAATTGAAATGGAGAAAGTATTAAATGCTATGCCTAACAATGAAAACATAAAAGCAGATAAAGTTTTAGAAATAAATATAAATCATGATGTATTTAAGTCATTAAAAGAAGCTTATGAAGGAGATAAAGATAAACTTAAATTATACACAGATTTATTATACAATCAAGCCTTACTTATAGAAGGATTAACAATAAATGATCCAGTAGAATTTACAAACAATATTTGTAAAATAATGAAATAGATATATCTATTTAGAAAAGTTTTTGAATAATGTTAACATAAAAATTTATAATATAAATAATATCTGAAAATCAATATATATTATTATGTTTATCTGAATTTTTAGATGATTTATCTTATGTCTGGCCACTGTAAGGATTCCGTGGTATTATGTAAAAGTCATTATCACTGTTGGATATTTGCTTTTTTATAAACATGGAAGATAACAGTGGCAAGACCTTAGATAAGAAATTCTAATCTTTATATGGAAGAAAACACTTTTCGCAAAATTATATTTAATTTTCTAATAATTTTATAGTAAGTTATTTTTAAAATCAAAGGTTTCACCATATATTCTATTTATGAAAAAACATTTCTTTATAAAATATTTAAAATATTTAAAAAATTTTAACATGAATATTAAAAAATCCTTAAAATTTATATGTTATAATTAAATATCCCAATATGAGAATATAAATATTTATTCTAATTAATCTCTGTTTTCATTTCACTTTTTTATTAATCAAAGACATAAGAATGAATAAACATAAAGGTTGGAGGTAGTGTATGAATGTTTTATTAATTTCTGGTGTGATTTTGTTTCTATGTGTAATTTCAAGTAAAGTTTTATATAAGTATGGTATACCTACACTTATTATATTTCTTGCAATAGGTATGATAATGGGTTCTGAAGGCTTAGGTGGGATTTATTTTGATAATTCTCAATTAGCTAGTCAGCTATGTAATTTTGGTTTTCTATTTATTATGTTTTCAGGTGGTTTTGAAACAAACTGGAAAACCGCAAAACCTATTATTTTTCCATCTACAGTTCTTGCTACTATTGGAGTAGCTTTAACAGCTTTTCTTATAGGTATTTTTGCTCATCATTTTCTTGGCATGACTTTTCTTGAAGGAATGCTACTTGGTTCTATTATTTCCTCTACGGATGCAGCGTCTGTATTCTCTATTTTGCGTTCTAAAAATTTAAATCTAAAAAATAATTTAGCTCCTATGTTAGAAATGGAAAGCGGTTCAAATGATCCAATGTCATATATGTTGACTACTATCTTTTTAGGCGTTATAACAGGTAATGAACATAATATAGTAATACTTCTTACAACACAAATATTAATAGGAGTTTTGGTTGGCCTTTTAATAGGTAAAATTGCCTTGTGGTTAATGAACAAAATAAATCTTGATATTGAAGGACTTTATTCTGTTTTAGCAATTAGTATAGCTTTATTATCTTATTCTATAGCCAGTGCAACTATGGGAAATGGATTTTTAGCAGTTTACATTACAGGATTAGTTATGGGAAATGGTAAGCTTGTGAACAAGGTAAGTTTAGTTCGCTATTTCGATGGTATATCTTGGCTTATGCAAATTCTACTATTCTTTACTTTAGGTTTATTAGTTTTCCCATCTCAATTATTAGGGGTAGCGTTAAAGGGAACTGCAACTGCAGCTTTTATTATATTTGTAGCACGTCCAATAGCAGTATTCTTCGTATTAACATTATTTAAAAAGCCTATAAAAGATATGCTACTTGTGTCTTGGGTTGGATTCCGTGGTGTGGCATCTATTGTTTTTGCTACTTATCCATTAATGGCAGGACTTCCAGTAGCAGATGAAATATTTAATATAGTATTCTTTGTGGCTTTAGTATCTGTTTTAGTTCAAGGAACACTATTTGTTCCTATAGCTAAGAAGCTTAATCTAGTAGGAGAGGAAGAAACAGTACTTAAAACTTTTAATGATTATGAAGAGTTTGCAGTGGAATTATTAGAAGTTAATATTGATAAAAACAGTAAAATGATAGGTAAAGCTATAGAGGATATGAACATTCCAGGAGATGTTTTAATAATTATGATTAGAAGAGGGGAAAAAATCATTACGCCTAATGGATCAACTGTAATTAAAGCTAATGATACCATTGTATTTTCAGCAGAAGATAAAAATAAGTTATTAAAGATAGACGAAAAATTAAAGCTTGCATAGTAAGCTTTGATTTTTTTATATTTTAATGCTTTAGATTCGTAATTGAGAGTAATTTAAAATTAATATTAATTGTGATAAATAAATCATATGGAACACTTGAAACAAGTTCTTAGGATTTTTTAGTGCTCCATAGAAATTACTAAAATATATAGTAAATTTTAAGAAAAGTTCATTATAACATTTACATTGTTTTTTAGGATATAATCTCATTGCAACCTTTTCCATGTATTATGTTATTTGAAATTAACAAAGGGTACAATTTTTTTATTAAGGTTATCATTACAAGTAGTGTACACTTTATGATAAAAAGAAGGATCTTTTTCTTTGCAATTTAAAGCTTTCATATAATCAGATATAGCATTTTCATAGCTTTTCATTTTATAATACATAGTTCCTCTATTTAAGTAAATATTTTTATTTTCAGGTTTGAGTTTAAGAGCATTGGTATAATCTTTTATAGAAGGAGAATATTTCTTTAAATTATAGTAAGCAAAAGCTCTATTTTCGTAGGCTTCACTATCTCTCGAGTCTTCATGTATAGCTTTTGTAAATTCAATGGCTGCTCTTTTATAATCTTCTATTTCAAGGAAAACCATACCTCTATTAAAATATATGTTTTTATAATGTTTATCTATGGAAACTAACTTATCTAAGTCCTGTAGGGCTTTATCATAATCTTTTATTAAATAATATACAATAGCTCTATTATTGTAACAATCTTTATCTTTAGGATCTAATTCTAAAATTTTGCTATAGTCCTCTATAGATTTATTATATTCTTCTAATTCTTTATATAATTCAGCTCTATTAAAATAAGCATCTATAAAAGAAGGCTTTAGTTTTATTGAAATGGTGTAAAATTTAATTTTTTCTTTTATATCCGAAGAATAGTAGCCATTAGAAAAAAACTTTTCCGCATCATGTTCATATTTTTCCCTTTGCAAGTTTTCTTTTGACCATTTAAACTCATTAAAATTTATACACTTCATAAGTAAATAAATCCTCCCCAAATTTTTTTCACTCAACTTTATTCTATGCATATTTTTATATAAGGGCAATAGAATGCTTTAATATATAAAATAACTATAGCTAGTGTATCAGTGTATATGAAAAATAAATATAGCTTAATTAAATTGAAAAGAGGGTCTATAATAAAAATTATTAAAATTTCATAGGGATATTGATAGCCTTTAAATATAAATAATAAGAACAATATTTTATATATTAATGTTTGTTATAAATACAAAAACCAAAATACAGAAGTTATAACAAAACTCTGTGTTTTGGTTTTTATTATGTTGTAGATCCACCACAGCTTGATCCACTACCAGCAGTACAAGCATAGCAATGGTTTCCTAAAGAAATTTGGCGTTTTACAATGGGATTACCTTTTAGCATACTAATATGATTTTTACCATTAACAGTCCATCCCAATGTCTGGTTGAAATCACAATCATAAAGTTTTCCATCCCAAGCGATAGAAAGTTGATTTCTACACATCATATTTTCTACAGTTGATGAGTTAAAACTATTTGAAAGTCTTTCCATATATCCTTCTAAGTTATTACTTCTTTTAAGAAATGCTCCAAAACGACCTACAGGATTATTAGTAATTGTAAATAAATTATTGAATGTTATTTCATATTCCTTTTTTAATTTTTGTTTATATTCTAATTCTAGGGATTCTTGAGGTGGTGGTAAAAATGCTCCACCTGGATTGTATACAAGATTTAAAACTAGAGATTCATCTTTTCCATATCCTAGCTTGTTCAATTTTTTTAATATATTAATACTTTCATTAAAAACTCCTTCACCACGCTGTCTATCTGCATCTTTAGCACTATAATAGGGAAGAGAACATACCACTTCTACCTTATTTTCTGCATAAAATTCTAGTAAATGTTTATATTTTTCCTCTCTTAATATAACTAAATTTGAGCGTACAATAACTTTAGCTCCTATTTTTATAGCTTCTTTAACAAGCCATTCAAAATTAGGATTCATTTCTGGAGCTCCTCCAGTAATGTCTAAAATAGAAAAATTATTTTCTTTAAAAACCTGTAGACAATCTTTCATAGTTTCTAAATTCATAATTTCTGTACGGCTTGGACCTGCTTCTACATGGCAATGTCTACAGGATAAATTACAAAGCTTTCCAATATTTATTTGCATTGTTGTTAAGGATTTATTAGTTTTACAAAAATCTTTATTAGTCACTTTGCTTTCAAAGCTAGGAATACAATCTAATTTATCTAAATAACTTTTATTATTCATATCTTACTCCCTTTAAAGTTCTAATTTATTTGCTACATTTTTCATTTGAACACCATGAACTAAAGTAGCACCCCCACGAATTGCAGCGGCTACATGAATTGCCTCCATCATTTGTTCTTTATTTACACCCTGTTCTAAACAAGTTTGAGTATAAGAATCTATGCAATAAGGGCATTGTAATGCGTGTGCTACTGCTAAAGCTATAATTGCTTTTTCACGAGCAGTTAAATTTCCTTCTTTAAAAACCTCACTATAATATTCAAGAAATTTTTCCCACAGTTCAGGTGCATCTTCTCCAATTGTTCCAAACTTTCCAAGGTCCTGTGGATCATAATAAGTATTCATTTATATATCCTCCCTTAAGCTTTTTAAAAATAATTTTAAATATTAAATTCAAACTGTATGCTTATAAATAGTTTATATATAAGTATAAATAGTTTATATATTAGTTATTTTATGTATATAGATATATTTACTAAAATAACTACAAAATCATGTTAATTTTAGTGTATAATCACAATTATTGTATATGCTTGTTTAACTTGTGTCAAATAGAAAAACGTAATACAGTGATTGGGTGGTATTACTATATATTATCAATATTTTACAATATTCGACCCTTTATTAGGCATGATGACTATAGTATATGATATAATAAAATTATCAAAAATTTCTAATTTACTACAAATAGGGAGGTTATATAAGTGAATGAACAACAGGTTTTAAAAGCTTTTTCAGAGGGGTTTGATTGTTCACAAGTGGTTTTAAGTAGTGTAGCTAAAGATCTAGGTATAGATGAGATTATAGCTAAAAAAATATCAGCATGTTTTGGTGGAGGGATGTTTTGTGGAAGTACCTGTGGAGCAGTAACTGGAGCACTTATGGCCATAGGATTAAAATATGGTCATAGTATTCCAGATACCCCTCATATAAAAGAACAAAATATTTCTAAGTTAATAGAATTTAGAGAAAAGTTCTTACAAAAATATGATTCAGTTATATGTAAAGATCTTTTAGGATATGACCTTACGAATTCTGAAGATATGAAAAAGATTCAGGAAGAAGAATTACTCACCACATTTTGTCCTAAATTAGTATCAGATGTAATTGTTATTTTAAAAGAGATATTACAAAATAAATAATTTTATAAATCTATTACATAAATAGTGTATTTATAATGATAATTTTATAGTTCCAAGAAAATATAAAATATAAGTTTAAATGTTAGTGCCATATTTTAAAATTATGAATAAGATATATTAAGATGAAATAAAAAAAATATAAAATACTAGGATGATGCTTATATAGATAGAGTAAAAGCTTTATATAAGGAATTTGTGCAGAATGTTATCGTAATATTGAAGTTGAGTATTGTGAAATAGAGAAGGTAAATACAAAACGTATAATTGTAAAAAATAACATTTACTTACCATTATAAGTAAATAAATTTAAAATACATATAAAAAAACATAGAAGAATGTTCATATAATATAATTAAAAAATATATGAATGTTCTTTTAATTTAGTTAATATTTAGCTATTATAATACTCCTTTTTTAACATAAAAATATAAAGGAGGTTAAGAAAAATGAATGAAGAATCAAGAAGATATTGTCAAGAACCAAAAGAGGATAAGTTAGAATCTAATGCAGCAGCTTTTGCTTATAATAAAAACTATAATATCTTAGTGGCGCCTAATACAGTTAATGATGATGATGGTGCAGGAATAGATGCTAATAAAACTAAAAATCATTTTGATGAATTGATGGAAAATCTTCGAGACAATGATAAAGATATGGAAACAAAGTCTAAAACTACAGGTCAAGCCACTATAGTAAACACAAATTTAAACTTTATAGTTACAATTTAAAGGTTGATTAGAAAGTATTTATTTAGTTTTATCAGGTTATAAATAGACTATTTTGCTTAGAAATTACTATGGGAAAATAACCCTATAGTAATTTCTATTTTAAGAAATTCAATCCTAGTTTTACATTGTAAAACATTACATAATAGCTCTTTATAAGATATTAATAAAATGTAAGGAGAGAAGTAGGATGGTGAAACAGGATTATAAATGTGAATTTCAAAATCAAGGTAATATAAATTTTATAATTATAAAGAATTCTGAATCAGTTTTAAATTATAATAAGTATGTGGAAGAGTCCTTAAAATTATGCGATAAGTTTGATGAATATTCAAATTTAAATATGAATATTATTTTTATTCATAATATAATAATATATGATGATAATGAAGAAAGAAATGGTATAGAAAAGGATTCAAAAGAGAATTATGAAAAAGAAAAAATTAAATTAAAGAATAATAATGTGAATATAACCCTCTTAAAAAACATAATTAATGTAAGGGGGGAAATAAAATGAATGAATGAGTATGAATCGAGGGAACATTATGAAAGAAACAGAATGGATGAGGAGGAGCTAAGAGAATATTATAAAAGAAATAGAATTGAAAAGTATTATAATAAAAAACATTTGAAATGTACTGTAACAGCCTATGCTTATAATGAAAACAAGAATATACTAATTGCCCCAAACACAAATACGCCTAATAATTCAGAAAATGAAGATTGTTTAAATTCAGCTAAAGAAAATTTGGATAATTTAATAAAAAACTTTATAGATGATAATAAAGATTCTGAAACAGAAAATAAAGCTGTAGGGAAAGCTAATATTGTAAATACAAATTTAAATTTTATAATATCTATATAGAAATTAATTTTATTATAAAAAGGTTAAAGTATAAAAAAGTTGTTTTTATACTTTAACCTTTAATATTTTGATTTTCTATATTTTAATATAGATTTACTAATGAATTATGTATATGTATTTTAAATTTTAGTTATATAGTAGAAGATAAATTTTCTGTTTTAGATTATTATTCCACAAAAAAGTAAAATTTAAAAATTATATGCTTATGAATTAGGTTGGAGTAATTTCTTATCTTTTTCTCTCCAAGCAAATAGGGCGATTAAAGTGGAAAAAATTATATTATAAATTATATATATAGGCATTATTTTGCCTATAATTTTCTTTGAATTAGTTACATTACCATAGAAGAATGATATTATAATCATTAAAGGAATGCTCAATAATAAAATTTTTGTTTTATCTATTTTTTTAATTAGATTGTTTAATTCATGAAAAGCTATAAAATAGCTATTACATATAGTCTTAAACATAGTTAAGCTCCATAAGGACATGAATATATATCTGAAAGAATTTATTACTGGTACCATTATACTTTCAGTAATATTAACTATTGGCCATGTAAATTTTAAACTAGCCTCTATGCCTAAATAAAGTATATCTATAATAGTAAATAAGAAATAAACTACCGTTATAAAAATAATACTTTTAAACCCACATTTTTTTATTTTTTTATTATCTTTTAATAATGGATAGATTAATAAAATTATTTCTATTTGAGAGAAGGAGAAAATGGTCTCTTTTACTGCTTTTAGTATATTTAATGCTCCGCTTCCCAATACTGGCTGTATATTTAAAATATTTGAATCTTTTATTGCTATTAGGGGTATAAAAAAAATGATAATAGTGGAGAAAAATATAAATTCATTTAATATCCCTACAGTTTTAAATCCTCCATGGACAGCATAGGCTATCATACAGTATATAACAATTAATATAGTCCATTTATTTAAACTTTGAACCATGTAAATATGTAATACATTAGATACATCTGCAGCTACTTTTGTAGATATAATTACAAAATATAAGATAAAAATTAAATTTAGAATGTTCCCCAATATTTTACCAAAAAATTTTTTGCTTAAAATAAGCATATTTTCTTTTGGATAATTCTTACCTAAATAACTTGCTATAAATACTATATATAAGGGGTAAATAGATCCTAATAGAACAGATATCCATCCATCTTGTTTTGCAATTTTTATAACATCATTTGGTAGACTCAAAATGCCCACACCCATCATAGATCCTATTAGAATTAGAGTGAATTGCATTTCTGTCAATTCATTATCTCTATTATTTTTCATGAAATATCCTCCTAATTTATTATAAGACAAAATATTTTAATTAATAATCTCCTCTACCTTGGCTATCTACTTTAACCTTTACATTAACTTTAATTTCAGAGTTTAATACTTCTTTATTCCAGTCTACTCCAGATTCCCTTCCATATTTAGCTGCAGCAACACTCCCTAATTGTAATACATCTACTTTGCAACTTTCTTTCATTTTACTTATAAAAAGAGTACATTTTTTTTCTACAAATTGCTCCATATCCTTTTCAAATTTTTTTAATACCTTTGAATCAGTATCTAAATTTTTATATAGTTGATTAGATACAATAGGTCCCTTAAGAGTAATATCTATTATAAACTTATATTTATCCCCTTCTTTATAACACTTAACCCTTTTTTTTGATTTGGGATAATAATTTACATATTCCTTAGAGTTCTTTTGAAGGGTTAAAATTCCTTTACCATTATTTTCTCTTAAAAGATTTAATATTTTACCATCTTCTACGCCTAACTTTTTTACCATTTTAGTTTTATCAAAAATAGCTAAACCTGTTATTTTTAATTCATCATCAACAATCTCTATATAAGGAACAACTGGATTTTTACCCTCGGAACTAGATTTTATGATAAAATCCATTAAGGTATATTTTTTAGAAAAAAAATTAAAAGCATATAAATGTTCTATTAATGAACCGACATATTCTTCTGTGCCACTATATTTTTTTACTTCATACTCTAAAACATCCTTTGCTTTACCACTGCAGATTACCATTGCAGCATTATCATTTACTAAAGGATTATTAAGCAATATATCAATTATATTACTTATTTCAAATCTAGCAGCTTTTTCACTTATAACAAGAGATTTTTCTAGTCCTAATATAAAATCTTTACTAGCTTGTAGCTGTCTTTTGTTTCTAGTTTCTCCTAAATTTATTGCTTCCGCAGTTATTAATTTACTTTCATTAGGCAATTTACTTTCAGAAAAATAAATTCTTAGAGGTACACTATACAATACTTGATCTCCTGTTTTTTCAACTATATCATAACCTATGCTATTAGGAAGATTTAATTCTTCTATCAGAGTTCCTCTTTTCCCTATTAAATTAACAATTATAATTAAAATAAAAGCAATTTTTATTATTGTTTTCATTTTATTTTTCATTTTTATCACCTTTTCCTAAAGCTACTAATAGAGCAGTAATAGAAATAAATATAATATTAAAAATCACATAGGGAGGGAAAATTTTATCTAAAAAACTTCTTCTCCTTACTGGAGTACCATATAGATTTGATACTATAATCATTACAGGATAGAGTAATATTACCCAAGTTTTCCTGCTAATTTTCTTAAATATTTTATTTAATCCATGAGCAAATAAAAAGTAATGTACAGATATACATTTAAACATAGTCATAGTCCATAGAGATAAAAATATATAGCTAAAAGAATTTATTACAGGTATTATTATGCTTCTAGATATGGTTATAACTGGCCATAAAAATTTATTAGTGATATTAATTCCTAAATATAACGTAGTAAGCAAAGTATATAAAGTATATAAAATTGTAATAAAGGATATACTTTTAAAACCTATTTTTTTTAGTTCTATATTTTCATCTACAAGGGGATATAATATAAGAAGCATTTCTATTCCTGAATAAGCTATAATAGTTTTTTTTGTAGCATTTATAATATTTTTTATTCCACTTCCTAGTACTGGTTGTAGATTTAGTATATCAGCTTCTTTTAATGAAAAGATAGGTATTAGAAAAACTATAAAGGTAATATAAAACAATACTTCATTTAATCTTCCTACTGTTTTAGTCCCACCATAGACAGCATAAGCAGCTCCCAAAAATAGCAAACTCAGTATGTTCCAAGAATTTAAAAAATTCACCATATAAGTTCTTAGAACATTATTTATACCTGCAGCTACATCTGTGGCAATTAGGAAAAAAAATAATAAAAATATTAAATTTAATATGTTTCCTAGGATTTTTCCATAAATTTTTTTGCTTAAATATAAAATATCCTTTTTAGGGTGTTTTTTTCTTATATAAATTGTTATAAATACGACATATATTGGATAAATCGTTCCTAAAAAAGTAGCTATCCAAGCGTCTTGCTTAGCTACTTTTATTGGAGCTAAGGGTAAATTTAGTACGCTTATTCCAATTATGCTACCTATAACCATAAAGGTTAATTGGCTCTCAGTTAAGGCATTTTCTTTATTATTCATCACTTTTTTTCCTCCTAAACAAATCTCTAAAATTGCTTTGTCTAGTTGGGTTTGAATTTGGGATAATTTCTGGCCTTTTTTTCATTTTATAATTAGGAGCTCTTATTAATATATCTTTTAAATCGCTTTTATAAATTTTAAAATAGGGTATTCCATAGCTTTCTAAAGTACATAAATAGGCTATTAAAAAAAACCATCCTATGGTAATGCCGAACATGCCTAAAAAATTACCTAAAAATAACATAGGATAACCTATTAATCTTATAGAAATAGCCATTTCATAATTAGGGATTAAAAAAGTGGCTGCTGTAGCGATACCTACTACAAGCAGAGTAGTAGAGCTAACTATTTTTGCTCTTATTGCTGCATCACCAATTATAATACCACCAACCACACTTAATGTCTGACCTATCTTAAAGGGTAATCTCAATCCACCCTCTCTTAAAAAGTCTATAATCATATTCATAGATAATATAGACATAAAAGGCGTTAATGCTATACCTTTTCTTGATTCAATAAGGGCCCCTAAAAATTTAAAGGGAATTAATTCTGGATTGAATTTTATTAAGGTTATGTATATAGCAGGCAGTGTTATAACTATAAAAACTGCAATATATCTTAATATTCTAGTAAAAGAAGATATAATAGTTCTTTGACTATAATCTTCAATTGCTTGAAAAAACTCAAAAAATATTGCAGGTACTGTAAATACAAAAGGAGTCCCATCAGTAATAATAGCAATCCTGCCTTCAAGTAAGTTTGCCCCTACTACATCTGGTCTTTCTGTAAAAAAAGCCTGAGGAAATATACTATAGGGACTATATTCTATTAATTGTTCTAAAATACCGCTACTTACTAATGCATCTACATCTATTAAACTTAATTTTGATTTTACATCTTCAACTATATTTTTATCTGCTATATTGTCAATATACATTAACACTACATCTGTTTGATTTCTTCTCCCAATTGTAAAGTTTTCTTCTATTAAATTGTTATCCTTTAGTCTTCTTCTCAATAGACTTATATTAGTTTCTAATTTTTCTACAAAACCTTCTCTAGAGGCTCTTGTAGAAGTTTCGTTTATGGGGTCTGAAATACTTCTATATTCTCCCCCAGCAGTGTCAAGAATTATAAATTTTGTACTGTCTTGCAAAAGTAGTAGAGTTTTACCTCGCTTTAAGTGAAAAATAGCTTTATTAATATCTTCTTCTAAAAAGGCGTTGCTAAGTGATATGTATTTCTTACAAAGAATTTCTTCTAAATTATCTATAATACTTAGATCTTCCTTTATATTAAACATTAAAGGTTTGAGAATATCTCTATCTATGACTTGGTTATTAGTTAACCCATTTATATATAATAATACAGCCTCCATATTGGAAGTTTTACATATTATAAATTCTTTTACTATTAAATCATTTTTTTCTCCAATTAAAGTTTTAATAGAATTAATTTTATCTTGTAATGAATTTAAATTTCTATTTCTCATAAACACCATACCCCTTTATAGGAAATATTATAGATAAAATAATTATTCCCTTATAATAAAATAACTATGCAATATAATTATATTTTTATATAATGTTTCTGTTAATTTTAAGTAGAGTTCTGATAATTTTTTAATTCTTTCAATGATTCACATATTTAGGAAATGTTGTTTTAATACACAATAAGATAAAATATAAGATGTTTTTTATAAAATTTAATATAATTAAGAATTATTTCAAAATATGAGAATTATATAGTATAATATAGTAAATTTATGAAAATAATCTGGGGGTGTGATTTTTGAATAAAATTTATCCATGTGTAGAAATAAACCTTAAAAATATAACTTACAATATTGGACGGCTTATTGATTTGTGTAATGGAGCAGGAATAGAGCTTGCAATAGTAACTAAATCCTTTTGTGCAGAAAAAGCTGTGGTAGAAACCATAATAAAGGAAGGAATTAAAACTATAGCAGATGCTAGAATGAAAAATCTTATGAAAATACAGGATTTAAATTGTGAAAAGCTTCTTCTACGCATACCTATGAAAAGCGAAGTTTCAAAGGTAATAGAATATGCAGATATAAGTTTAAATTCAGAACTAGAAATTATAAAAGAATTGTCAAAAGAAGCTATGAAAGTTAATAAAATTCATAAAATAATTCTCATGATAGATTTAGGAGATTTAAGAGAGGGGATTCTTCCAAAGGACGTATTACCTACAGTAAAAGAAATAATAAAACTTCCAAACCTTGAATTTGTAGGCGTAGGTACTAACCTTACTTGCTATGGTGGAGTTATTCCTGATGAAAATAATTTGGGAAAACTTTTAGAAATAAAAAATCAAATAGAAAATGAACTAAAAATAAAGGTTTCTATAGTTTCTGGTGGGAATTCTAGTAGTTTACATATGATTGTAAACGATTCTATACCACAAGGCATAAACCAACTAAGAATAGGGGAGGCTGCCATATTAGGAAGAGAAACAGCTTTTGGACAAAAACTAGATAATTTTTATGAAGATTGTGTAACTTTAGTAGGAGAAATTGTAGAATTAAAGGAAAAGCCTTCTATGCCAGAAGGGAATATAGGGTTAGATGCTTTTGGCAATAAGCCAAGTTTTATAGATAAAGGTATTATGAAAAGGGCTATACTCGCCTTAGGACAGCAGGATATAAAGTTAGATGGACTTATTCCTAAGAATAGTGAAATAGAAATACTAGGAGCAAGCAGTGACCATCTATTATTAGATTTAACGAAATGCAAAAACCAATACAAAATAGGGGATACTGTGGAGTTTAATATGAATTATGGATGTTTGCTTGCAGCTATGACTTCTGAATATGTAACTAAATATAGTAAATAATTTTTTATGAAATATATTTTTAAGATTAGAGAGTGAATTAATTTCACTCTCTAATCTTTTCTAATATATCTATGTACTTATATAAATTTCATTAGAAGTCAATGCTTATTAATTTTTCGAATAATTACACGTTAAAGCATAAATCTTTCTTATTAGACAAAATATTTAATGTTTACTAATATTATAATGGACATTATACAAATTAATAATTGGAGGAGATATAATATGAAACAAACTTTAAAATTAAAAGAAATTGTAGTAATGGCTATGCTAAGTGCTCTTATGGGAGTTGTTTTTATGGGCTTAGACAGTGTTTATCAGCCCCTTACTACTATAGCAGGTCCCTTAGGAGGAGATATTATATATGGAGTATATTTAATATCAGCTTTATTATCAATGTATATAGTTAGAAAACCAGGCGCCGGTGTTATCGGATCTCTTTTTACAGGATTAGTAAATTTATTAATGGGAAGTCCTTACGGGATTCATATAATTGTGGCATCCTTACTTCAAGGTGCTGGCGTTGAAATAGCTGTAGCAATTAGAAAATATTCAAAGTTTTCTTATTTTCAAATGTCTATTGCCTCAATATTAGCAATGATTCTTGTAACAATAAGAGATTACTTTATTTTTGGATTTCAACTTTATCCTAAACTTATACCAATAATGCTTATTATTAGAGCGATTAGTTCAATTATCTTTGGAGCCGGTCTTTCAATAGCTTTAGGAAAAGCTTTAAAATCTACAGGTGTTCTTAATGATTTTAAAATTAGTAGAGGGAGTGAATCTTAAGATTGCTTGAAATAAAAAATTTAAGTCTATCTTTTCAGAATAATTATAAGGTTTTTAAAGATATAAATATCAAAGTAAAAAAGAATAGAGTTACCCTTCTTACTGGTAAAAGTGGATGTGGTAAAAGTTCATTACTTATGTGTATTACTGGGGTTATACCGGATATTATAGAGGGGAACATTACTGGTGAAATTATTTATAAAGATGAAAATATAGAAAACAAAGGTGTAAAAACTGTTTCAGGTGAAATTGCTTATATGTTTCAAGATCCAGATAGTCAGTTGTGTACATTTACGGTTGAAGACGAAATAGCCTTTGGACTTGAAAATATAAAAATGGAACCATCTCATATGGATCCTACTATTGATAAAGTTTTAAAGCTAACAGGTATAAAGCATCTTAGGAAGCGACAATTAAATCACCTTTCAGGGGGAGAGAAACAAAAGGTTGCTTTAGCTTCTATATTAGCATTGGATCCTGAAGTAATTTTGATGGACGAACCTACTGCAAATTTAGATCCTAAATCTACTATGGAAATAATCAACCTTATAAAAGACCTTAGGGATAAATTTGGAAAAACTATACTAATTGTTGAACATAAAATAAATGAATTTAGTGAAATAATAGATGATATAATCTGGTTTCAAAGAGACTATGCTAGGAATATAGATAAGGAGTTCTTTATACAATCCTATAAAAGTGAATCAACTCTTCCTGCTGGTAATAAAAATCAATCAACTACAGAAAAAGTATTAGAAGCTAAAGAAATATGCTTTTCTTATAATAAAAACAGTAAAGTGCTAAAAAATGTGAACTTTTCATTAAGAAAAGGGGAAATAGCAGCAATTATTGGGCCTAATGGGGCTGGGAAATCTACTTTATCAAAAATATTAATGGGATTATTAAAAGCAGAAAAGGGAGATATATTAGTAAAGGATATAAATATAAAAAATATAAATCCACGAGAATTGGGAGAACATATGGGACTTGTGTTTCAAAATCCTGAGCATCAATTTATTAAAATGACCGTTGAAAAGGAAATGGCATTAAGTCTAGAAATAAGGAAGCAAAATTCAGAAATAATCAAAAACACTGTAGACTCATATTTGTCCATGTTTGATTTAGCTAACCATAGGTTATCAAATCCATTTTCTTTAAGTCAAGGACAAAAAAGAAGGTTAAGTACAGCCAGCATGATGATAAATGGACAATCTATCTTAATTTTGGATGAACCAACCTATGGACAAGATAGAACAAATCTTAAGGAATTAATAAATTTATTATATAAAATAAACAGCGAAGGTACATCTATTCTTATGATAACCCATGATATGGATATGGTTTTAAATTGTTGTGATAGAGTAATATATTTGGAAAATGGAGAAGTAAAATATGAAGGTTCACCCAAAAATATGAAAGAAAATATTTTTACCTAAAAAGAAGGAGAGAATATGACTGAAAGAAATTATTTTATAGATAACATGAATCCATTTTTAAAATTACTTATTCTTATACTGATAACTATCATAGGATCTCTAGATTTTAAGCCCTATGCATCAAGTATTTTGATTATTAGTGGAATTATAATTGCTTCTATTTTTAGTAGTCTAAGTATTTTAGAAATATTAAATTCTGTTAAAGGGTTTATAATAATGTCAGTAAGTTTTATGTTTGTTATTTTAGCTGTAAGATATATTAGTGGAGAAACTCTTAAGGTTATTGCTGTATTAGGCTTAGGGTTTAGGATAATATTAATAAGCATTTATACTTCTATTTTCGTAAAAACAACGGATCCTACAGAGTTTGTTATATCTTTAATAAAATATCTTAAGATGCCTCCTAAGATAGGCTATGCTTTTTTGACTGCTTATAGATTTCTCCCTACCTTTAAAGAGGAACTTCAAACCATAAAATATGCTCATGAAGTAAGAGGAATTGTGGAGAGCAAAAATCCTTTTATTAAAGTATGGAATTCGCAAAGATATATACTTCCCATGATGGCTAATGCTGTTAGAAAGGGTATAAGAATATCTATGGCTATGGAAACTCGTGCCTTTGACAAATACAAAACTAGAACCTATTATAGGGAACTTCATATGCCTATAAATGAAATAATTATGACAACAGTTTATATTCTATATATTATTTCTGTTGTAGTTATACTTTATTTAAATAATCTTGTTGCTTTTGCTGTTAAGTATGTACAATAATAAAACATTGGAGGGATAAAATATGCCATTTAAACATGAAAAAATAACTTATGGATTTCCACAGGATCCATATGATAAAAATATTGTTAAAGAATTATGTGAAGATATTAACTGTGCATTAAATTTTAGTAGAAGACCTGTAGGCATAAAATTATATTTTGACAAAGAGGAGTATAGTAAATTAGAATGGAAGGAACCTAATGCACCATTATCTTATTGCTGTGTAGTAGAGAAAGCTACTAGAGGGAAAGCATTTAAAATAAGACTTGAACATTTAAGCTGTGATGGAGGCACCACTGCATTAAATCTTGAACCTTCCACAGAAAGAATAGAGTCCGGTGCAGAGTATTTTTCATATAATTTATATAAAACTCCAGCTGCAGCAAGAAGAGTAAGAGAAGGAGTACCTGGATTATATAGAACAGGTGCTACTACATATGGTGTTGCAGTAGCACCCTTAGAAGAATTTAAAACTATTCCAGATGTAGTTATTTTTATAGTAAATCCTTATCAAGCTATGAGAATTCAACAAGGATATGTATACCATGAAGGTGGTAGATTAGAAATTACAGGTGCTTCAATGCAAGCAATTTGTGCAGAAGCTACTGTAGAACCTTATATAAAAGGTAGATTAAATACTACAGTTCTTTGTCCAAGCACTAGATTTTTAGCAAAATGGAAGGATGAAGAAATGGCAGTAGGAATCCCTTTTGAAAGATTTCAAAGTGTGGTAGAAGGAGTAATAGCTACTATAAACACTACAGATATTAAACGTAGAAAAGATGAGATTAAGGAAAGATTTGCCGAAAAAAATAAAAATATAAACTTAGAATATTAAAACTTTTAACTACCTAAGTTTTGTACAAACACAACTTAGATAACTAAGATAATAAAAAATGGCATCTCAAAATAGCTTTAATTTTAATAGAGTAGATATAAATAATATATGTAATAAACATATGAATTAGCTTTAGTAGTTCTTAATTTGACGGAATTAAAAATTTTTGTAATTCTTCACAGGACGTGAGGAGCCAGTAGTGAAACCAAGGATGGTGCCTCTACTGGGTAAAAAATTTTTAATGGAGTCAAATTTAGAACTCCTTAGCAAAATGAAGTGCTTTATGAATATATTATTTATATTTACGGTTTTAAAATTAAAGCTATTTTTATTTTGAGATAGCCCTATTTTTTATTTAAAATTAATGATACATAATGATTATTTAAAATATGTTCATAGATTTTGAGTATTTATTAGTATAAAATATAAAGGAATTTATTTTTATTAATTTATAAATAATAAATAAAGTAAAGATTATAAATATATTAATATGTAAAAATAGTTATGCATAATTAATGATATATTTAAACAGGAGAGGGATTACAATGCCAAAGAAAATTCTTGTAGTAGAGGACGATTTTGATATACAAACTATTATAAGTGAAGTTTTAAAGGAAAGTGGATATTTAGTAGAAAAGGCTACAGATGGATTAATGGCGGTGGAGATGTTTAGAGAGGGGAATTTTGATTTAATAATTTTAGATGTGATGCTTCCTAAAATCGATGGATTTGTAGTGTGTGAAATTATAAGAAAAGAATCAAGTGTGCCTATAATAATGCTTACTGCTTTAGGGGAAGAAGAGGATGAAATGAGGGGTTTTGAATTAAAAGTAGATGATTACATAACAAAACCCTTTTCTATTAATTTATTAATAAAAAGAGTGGAAGCAGTACTTAGAAGAGTTAATGGTTTAGAAGAAAATAATTCAACTTTAACCTTTGAAGAAATAACAATATATCCTTCTAATTATAAGACTTTAGTTAATAGTAAAGAAATAGAACTAACTTATAAGGAATTTCAAATATTAGAAATATTAATATTAAATGTAGGAAGGGTTTTTTCGAGAGAATCTTTATTAAATCAAATATGGGGTTATGATTATTTTGGAGATACCCGTGTTATTGATACCCATATCAAAAATTTGAGACAAAAGTTAAATGTAGATTATATAAAAACCATAAGAGGAGTGGGGTATAAAATTGAAAAATAAATTTAAAAAAAGTATATTATATAAACTATTTTTAGTAACTACATTATTATTAGTAATAAGCTCTATATGTACTTACTCTATAATTTATATGTTACTTCCTAATTATTATCATAAATATAAAAAAATGACTATAGAAAACCAATTAGATAGTATAGTAACTAATTCACCTAAGTTAGACATAAATAATATTGAAGAATATTTAGGAAAAATTTCATTTGATAATAATGCAACTATATTAGTAACAGACGAATATGGAAGAGCTATTTATTTTACTAATTTTTCTCAAAAAAGTCCTATAGCTATACCTAAAGAAGAAGATTTACCCCATTTTAAAAATAAGGAAAAACTTAATAGTAGGTCTACATATAGAAGTTATAGAAAAATAAAATTTCGTAATAGTGAGGAAGAATATAATTTATATTTAACTGCTCCACTTCAGCCTATATCAGAGGCATCTAAAGTTTTAGTTCTACTTATACCTTACATAGGATTGGTTGTAATTTTAATTTCTATAATAGGAGGATTAATTTATTCTAGATTTATATCTAAACCTTTAATAAGTATAAACAAAGTAGCTAAGGAGATGGCAAAATTAGATTTTACTAAAAAGTGTACCGTAAAAGGGGAGGATGAAATAGGTGAACTTTCTCAAAGTTTAAATGATCTATCTGACAATTTAAGGATCTCTATGGAAGAACTCCAAAGGGCTAATGAACAATTATTAGATGATATTGCTAAAGAAAGAGAAATAGAGAAAAAAAGAAGAGAATTTATAGCAACTATATCTCATGAATTAAAAACCCCTATAACTATTTTAAAGGGTCAAATAGAAGGAATGTTATCTAATATAGGTGTTTATAAGGATAGGGATAAATATTTAAAAAGAAACCTTGAAGTTTTAAATGATATGGAATATATGGTTAAGGAAACTTTAGAAATATCAAAATTAGAATCCCAGGGCTTTAAACCTAAAAAAGAGCAAGTTTCTTTAAGTAAAATAGTTGAAGAATGTATTTATAATACCTCCTTTATATCTAAAAGAAAGAATATATTCATAGATAAAAATATAAAAGAAGATTTATTTGTTTGTGGAGATAGTAAATTATTAAAAAAAGTAGTGAACAATATAATAACCAATGCTATTAATCATTCTCCAGAAAATGAGAAAGTTTATGCAAGTCTCTATGAAGAAAGAGATGAAATTATATTAAAGATAGAAAATACAGGAATCTATATAGAGGAAAATGAACTTAAAGAAATATTTAAACCTTTTTATAGAATTGAGAAATCTCGTAATAGGAAAAGTGGAGGTAGTGGCCTTGGACTTTATATAGTAAAAATGATTTTAGATGCACATAATGGAAAGTATTCTATTTCAAACAGTGAAAAGGGAGTGGAATTTAAACTTTGTCTAAAAAAGTATAGTTAAAAGAATTGATCATTATTAAGTAATTTTTAAGCATAGAAGATAAACCATAATAGAATAAAATTAAATATAGAGATGGGATTGATGTAATAATAGATATAGCAAAGACTTATTTATAATTGCTCAAAATTTATTTGCTTATGCTATAAAAAATGTAGGTAAATTTGTTTTTATACAAATTTACCTACTTACATATACTTAACACATCATTTAAAGTATTTTAATTTATAATATTAGTTTCTAACCTTTAAATGACCTTCTTTAATTAACATTTCATTTCCTTCAGAGTCTATTGCTACTATTTTGTAAGGATAGTCATAATTGTGCCAATTTGAAAAATATAAATCAAATTTAAATCCTGCTTTTGATAAATCATATCCAGCATATTTATTTTTGTAATCTCTTATTGCATATCTTTTTGCATCAACATATGGGTATCCGTTGACATATAATTTAACTGCTTTAATTTCTTTTCCATAAACACATTCACCGGTTAAAGTTCTAGCGCCATATAAAGCTTCATTATCTCCTAAGTTGAAATTACCTTTGAAAGGTAATTTCTTGCTGTTTCCCTGTTTTTTTACTCTTAAATAACCTTTTTTAATTGAAATCCTTTGTCCATCTTCTGTAGTTACCTTTATTTCGTATGGATAATTAGATTCATACCATCTTGAAAAGTCCATTGAAAATTTGAATGCAGCTTTGGATAAGTCATAACCTTTATATTTATTTCCTGGATCATTTAATTTGCTACGTTCAGCATCCATATATTTATATCCATTTATATATAATTCTATATTATTAATTTTCTTTCCATATACACATTCACCAATTATATTTTCAGTGTTTGATAATGTTTTGGTATCATCAAAATTCACTTGGTGCTTAAGTGGTAAGTTTTTATCAACAGTTTCACCACCAGCAGTTTGTCCATTTATAACAACATTAAAGTTAACAGTGTTACCTGATACATTAATATTTTCTAAACTTATTCCGCTATCACTTCCATCTGATAAGAATAATTCCTTTGAATTTATACTTGTTTTATTATAAGCTAAAGCTGCTTTAGATATATCTCCAACATTATTTAAACTTCCATTTGGTCTGTATACATATACTTCATCATTACCACTAGAATTACCTCTACCTTGAAATGCTGTATTAATTCTATAAACTAATAACCCTTCTCCAGGTAAATTCGATTCATATTGTCCTTCATTTTTTCTGTATTCTACTACAAAATATTCTTTGTTTGAATTTGGTGACTTTATAATATAACTGTTATTAGCTTCATTACCTATTTTACCTATTGAATATTTTCCTGGTTTATTTATTTCATTTATGTTATTAAGCCACTTACCGTAATTCATTTTCATGTATGCCCCCATGGATTGAGGAATAGATGCGGTTTGATCCATTACATCCCATGGTCCTACAGCAACTTTGCCATCATAATTATAGTGATAAAGATCCGGCGCTCCTAAGGTATGGAACATTTCATGGCTTAAAACTCCAATACCATTATCACCTATAAAATCTTCCAATTGGAAATTATAAGTATCTATTTTTTTACCATTTATTCTTACATCTTGGTAGAACATATTCCATTTATGAGGCCATAAAAGTGATGACCATCCAGTTGTTGCTCCTTTTATAATAAAGCATACATTATCAACTTTGCCATCATTATCTGAGTCCACATTTAAGTCCTTTGGAATTTCACTTTTGACAGAATCAACAGCATTTTTAAGTAAGGTTTGCTCTCTTGCTGCTCTTTCATTTTGTGGAACATTAGTATAATAACTTCTTGGGTGACTGTCAGTATAACTTAAAACTTTATCTCCATTAGGTTTAGGATAAAAAGTTGTATTAACATCTAGTTTGTTATATGATACTTCTTTGTAATAATTATTTAAAGATGCCTGATTTTTTGAATTAAATTGCCTATCATAGATAGAAAAATCTCTTGTTATTTCATCTTGATCGCTAAATTTTATAAAAATAACTATATTATTAAGTTGTCCAATATTTTTTGTTCTTTGGATTGGATTGTTTGCATTGAGCAACTCTCTTTGTTTTTCAATCTCATCCTTTGGAGCTTTAACATCTTTCATGTTAACTTTGCTATCAGAATCAATTTGTTTTAAAGTTTCAATATTGCTCTTTGTTACTCTTTCTCTAGATGGTTGTACTTTACTTTTTACATATTTTCCATAAACATAATAGCCCGTTTTTTCATCCTTAACTATAGCTCTTCCATTTGAATCGTGTAAATAGTTATAAAATTCATCTCCTGAGGCGTAACATTGAATAACTTGTCCATCAGGTTGAGTTAATTTTACTTCTGCATCCTTTATAGGCGCAGCACTAACCTTGGTTTGATTTGCTCCTATAATAGTAGATGAAGCAACTAAAATTGGTAAGACCAGTTTTGGTAAAAGATTTTTTTTCATTGTTTTTCCCCCTTTTTATTTTATATTGAGAAATCTGGTTCAACTAGATTTATATATATATCTTTTACTGGTTTATAATTGGATATATTATTTTTATCTAGTTTTAGAGATTTCAATTTTTTAAAATTACTTATAACTGATATATCTGATATTTTGTTGTTATCTAATGCTAAGTTCACTATTTCATTTTTATTTGAGAGTATAGAAACATTACTTATTTTATTGTTACTGGCCCAAAGACCTATAAGTTGTTCCATATTTTTTATCCCTTCTAGATCAGATATATTGTTATTACAGATATTAAGTTCTTTAATAGATTTCATATTTTTTAATTCTTTAATTGTATTAACTCTATTATCACTAATATCCAAATTAGTTAATTTAAGTAAACTACACATTGGTTTTATATTTGTTATATTGTTGTTTGACATATAAAGCTCTTTTAAATTTGTTAAGTTTCCTATTCCTTCTAAGTTATTTATTTGATTATTGCTAATATCTAATCTTTTTAATTGTTTTAAGTTTTTAACTATTGATACATCATTTAATTTGCAATCTATAATTTCTAAATTCTCAAGGTTTTTTAATGTAGATATAATTTCTAAATCTTTTATATTACAGTGGACTATTTTTAAAGCTTTAATATTTTCTTTCCCTTTTAATTTATCTATATGTTCTATATCACTATCAATAATTTCTAATGAGGATATTTTATCTAAATTTTTTACATCATCTAAGTTTTTTGCATTATTATTTTTAATAACACTAGGTATTTCATCTTCATTGATTTTTGAATCATCATTTTCTCCATTTTTAGAAGTTTCTTTTTTATTCTTAGAATTATTTTTAGAATTGTTATTCTTTATATTGCTCCTAGATGAATTTTTTTCAGACTGAACTTTTTGTATATTGGTCTCAGTATCATTTTTCTTAGTTTTATTGTGATTATAAATTAAAATTACAGATGTAATTATAATTAGACAAACTATTATTATAGAAATCTTCCTCTTTTTCACTTTTTTCACCCCCTTTTTTTCAAATTTTACTTTTTCTGTTTATTATCGCAATTATTGTTTGAAACTTTACATAAAAAGTATAATTTTATATAAATTTATATTAATTATAAAAAATAAATTATTTAAATTCTTTTTCTATTTATGATAAATAATAGATAATTTTAATGATCAAGCTATTTTAGAATCGTAGATTATACTATATAAAGTATAAGAAAGATTATCCTTGTAATTAAAATTTGATAGATTACTTAATAAAAATTTAGGCTTAAATTGAAAGGAAAAAAGTACCCTGTAAGTTAACACAGCCTCTTTTCTGTGTTTATCTTACAGGGTACAGTTTACTATCTTTGGTCTTTATCTATCATGATAGATAGAATGGTTCGGTCTGTTTCAACCATGCCAGGATTGCTGACTTGTCCCATGTTTCGGATAACTTGTTCCGCTGTTACATCGCAGATTCCGTCTGATGGCTGTAGCGCTACGTCAGACATAGCCAGATAAGCGCACATTAATGCTGCATTTGTTGCGGTAGCTAACTTTAAGGCACAGCCGATTTTGCCGCCGTCACAAATCATACCAGTTAAATTTCCACTCATGTTGATAATGGCATTGGCAATCTTGTCATCATTTCCCCCCATCAGCCATACCATAGCTGCTGATGCTGCTGTAGCAGCGGATACGCCGCAGCCACAGGTGGCAGACAGCTTGCCTGTAAAAAGCTTGATATAGACGTTGAGAGTGTGTGAAAATGCCAGTGCTTTTACCAGCTGCTCTCTGGAGGAATTTAAGTAACGGGCCATTTCGGTTACGGGCAGAATAGCTGTGATTCCGTGATTGCCGCTACCGGCACTGCTCATGACGGCGTAGGGACAGCCGCTCATACGACCTTCAGCGCTACTAGCAACGCGGAGCATAGTTCGACTGAATAAATTATCTCCCATAATATCTGTGGTCATTTTTTCCTGTAGGGCAGAAGCGATGCCGATTCCCAGAGAATGCTCCAGACCATAGTCTGCTAGCCTTTCATTCATATCAACACCGTCTAATAGGAAGGAAAGCTCTTCTTCCTTGCACTCGTCAATCAACTTACGAATTTCAGCTATGCCCATAAGCTTCAGCTGCTGATGAAGGGAATCGTCAGAGTCGGCAGAGTATTCCTTCTGCAGAAGCATATCATTATTTCGTTTAGTAAAAATTATATTGGAATGGGTGCCACGGATTTCGCTGATGCCGATTCCGGCAGTGGTGATGATTTCCGCCCGTACGTATAACTGAGCTTCTTCATGATTAATTACTACTACAGCCTGGCTGTTTTCTACAATTTTTATGGCTCTTTGGCTTAACTCTGGTGTGATGTCCTCTAAAAGCTCTAGCTTCTTCTCAGGATTTCCCATGACTGCTCCTAGTGAGGCTGCATATTTAAGGCCTACGCGGTCGAAGCCGGGGATACCTACAGACATTCCGTTTTTATAGATTCCAGGATTTACTTCTATTTTAATAGAAACAATTCCGCCTCCTATGGCATGATAGGCGTCTGCCGTAGCCAGGGCTACACAGACAGGTTCGGTACATCCGAGGGCAGGAACAACCTCCTGCTTTAATAAGGTTAATAAATTTTCTTTTGTTAGCATTAGAAAAATCTCCTTTCAGGCTTTGTTTTTTACTTTTTATATAGAGCAAAAAATATGCCAATTTTTAAATAAGAGAAAAAGAAGGGGATTAGAATCGGAAAGAAAGGTAAAATAATCACAGAATATGGTTAAAATGGTCATATAAAACATATTAACCATATATATGACCAAATAGACCAATTAAGATAAGCTGAGAAGGTGAAAAAATATAAAATTTGTTTAAAAATGCAAAAAAATTTTTTGGCATGGTTTTTGCTCATCATATTAGTATCAACTGTAAACAACGAGGACAGTAAGGAAAGGAAGATTTATTATGAAATATGATTTTGATGAAATCATTGACCGCAGCAATAATCGTGCTGCAAAGTATGATGAACGTGTGAAAAAATTTGGTACCAATGAAGTAATTCCTTTGTGGATTGCGGATATGGATTTCAGAATTGCTCAACCAATCATCGATGCTTGCAAAAGAAAAGCCGAGGAGGGCCTCTGGGGTTATACTTCCAGGCCAGACAGTTATTTTAAGGCTGTACAGGAATGGGAAAAAAAGCGGAATCAATGGGATGTTGATGTATCCCTGATGAGCTGGAGCTTAGGGGTTGTTCCTGCATTATCGGCTATTGTTAAAGTTTTCAGCCACACTGGCGACAAAATTTTGATTCAGACTCCGGTTTATTCAGAGTTTTATGATGTCACAGAAGCTTGGGGACGAGTAGTGGTAGAAAATCAGCTTATAGAAAAAAATGAAAAATGGCATGTTGATTTTGAGGAGTTTGAAAAAAAAGCAAAAGAGTGTAAGATTTTTCTTCTGTGTAATCCCCACAATCCCCTTGGCATTGTATGGGAGCCGGAGGAATTAAAACGGATGGTGGAAATCTGTATTGCAAATGATGTGCTTCTAGTGTCAGATGAAATACACTCAGATTTAATTTTCCATGGAAAGAAGCATACGCCTACAGCAACACTTTCCAAAGAAATTGCAAAAAAAATTATTACCTGTGTATCTGCAACTAAAACTTTCAACCTAGCAGGTCTTCAGGCTTCTACGACTATCTTTCCAAATAAGCAGATGAAACAGAAGTTCGACGATTTTTGGATGAATATGGATATTCAAAGAAACAATGCTTTTAGCTCAGTAGCCATGGAAGCAGCTTACAATGAAGGCGAAGAGTGGCTAACACAGTTGCTTGCTTACATCTCAGAAAACTTTGATTTTATTAAGAAATATTTTGATGAAAACATTCCAAAAATCAAGCCTAATGTTCCAGATGCTACATATCTGGTCTGGCTGGACTGCCGAGAATTAGGCATGAGCAATGAAGAGCTCCGTGACTTCATGATTCATAAAGCTGGTTTAGGCTTAAATGAAGGATGCAGTTTTGGACGCAGTCTTTCCGGATACATGAGACTTAATGCAGCATGCCCGCGCTCTGTACTGGAACAGGCATTGAAACAGTTAAAAGAAGCAATGGATAAATTATAAAATACAAAAGCTAGGGTTTTTATGAAATGCTGGAAAGGAGAAAATATGGGGAAGAAGAAAATATGGGAGAGTTATCGATCTCCACTCATTTTGCTTGGGGGGATTATTACGGGAGCTATATTGGGTGTTGTTTTGGGGGAAAAGGCAACAGTATTTGAGCCTTTAGGAAATATTTTTATTAATTTAATGTTTACTATTGTAGTTCCCATGGTATTTGTTTCAATAGCAACTGCTGTAGGCAGTATGTTGAATATGAAACGTTTGGGTAAAATCTTGGGAAGTCTGATGCTGACCTTTGTGGTAACCGGATGTTTCGCGGCAGTGCTGGTTCTGGTAGTTGTCAATATCTGGTCGCCGGCAGCGAATACTGCAATTGCAATGGAAAGCGCAAAGGTGCAGGAGAGTGCAAGTATCAGCTCTATGATTGTAGGCTCTTTGACGGTTGACGATTTTTCTGGTCTTATGAGTCGTAAAAACATGTTGCCGATTATTGTATTTGCCATCATTTCCGGTTTGGCTGTATCTGCCTGCGGTGGGGAAGAAAGTGCTGTAGGTAAGTTATTAGAAAACCTGAATAGGGTTATTATGCGGATTGTGGAAATGATTATGAAGTTAGCTCCTATTGGATTGGGCGCTTATTTTGCAAATCTGATTGGTAAATTTGGTCCTCAGCTGATTGGGGATTATGGACGTACGATGCTGATTTATTATCCGATGTGTCTTGTTTATGGGATGGTTTTCTACCCGGCTTATACATATTTTGCTGGAGGAAGGCTGGGAGTAAGGAAAATGCTGCAGAATATTTTGGATCCTGCAGTTACTTCATTTGCCACACAAAGCTCTGTGGCTACCTTGCCCGTTAATATGAAAGCCTGTAAAAATATCGGAGTACCGGAGGATATCTCTAACATCGTTCTCCCTATGGGAGCTACCATGCATATGGACGGTTCCGTAATTTCGTCCATAACAAAGATCGCTTTTCTGTTCGGTGTGTTCAAAATGCCGTTTACAGGGATAGGAACCTATGCTATGGCTGTCCTGGTATCAATTTTAAGTGCATTTGTATTATCTGGTGCTCCAGGTGGCGGTCTGGTAGGAGAAATGCTGATTGTCAGTTTCTTTGGTTTTCCAGGTGAAGCGTTCCCATTAATCGCCACCATCGGATTTTTGGTGGACCCAGCAGCTACCTGCCTAAATTCGTCAGGTGATACTATTGCTTCCATGATTATTGCACGTTTTGTGGAAGGCAAGGATTGGCTGTTAAAGGGAGAGAAAAATAAAAAGGGAGAGAAAAATAAAATAGAAATTAGCTGTTAAAGAGAGAGAAAAAGAAAAAAATAAAAAGAAAGGAAAATGAATACATGAAAATTACTGTAATTGGAAGTCATCTTTGCCCAGATACCTTAGCTGCATTAAATAAGCTTTCTGCTGTTGGAGCAGATATTGATTTTAAGGATATACTGTCCTGCCATGCAGATTTAAAGGAATATTTAAAACTAAGAGATACTAATGCTCTTTACGAAGAAATCAAAGGAACAGAAAGCCTAGGAATTCCATGTTTTGTTTTAGAAAATAATGAACTGACCATGGATATCAAAAAGGTTATGGAGGACTAAAAAAGTCCTAGAATATATAAAAAGAAAGGAAGAAGAACATATGAAAATTATTGAAACAATAAAAGCCCCAGGAGCTATTGGACCATACTCTCAGGGATATGAAGTAAACGGTATTGTTTATACTTCCGGCCAGATACCGGTTAATCCGGAAAATGGAGAAATAGGGAAGGAAATTTCAGAACAAGCAAAACAAAGTTGCGAAAATGTGGGTGCCATTCTGGAAGCGGCAGGCACCGGATTTGAAAAAGTATTTAAAACCACCTGCTTTTTAGCGGATATGGGGGATTTTGCAGATTTTAATGAGGTTTATGCAAAATATTTCGTATCAAAGCCGGCCCGCAGTTGTATAGCAGTAAAGACCCTTCCGAAGGGTGTATTATGTGAAATTGAAGCAATTGCTGTAAAATAAGGAGGAAATAATATGAAAATTACTGTAATTGGAAGCCATCTTTGCCCAGATACCTTAGCTGCATTAAACAAGCTTTCTGCTGTTGAAGCAGATATTGATTTTAAGGATATTCTGTCTTGTCATGCAGATTTAAAGGAATATTTAAAACTAAGAGATACTAATGCTCTTTACGAAGAAATTAGAGGAACAGAAAGCCTAGGAATTCCATGTTTCGTTTTAGAAAATAATGAAATCACCATGGATATCAAAAAGGCTCTGGAGGGTTAAGAAAAAGACCTGGAAGACATATCAGGCCTGATACAGATACCTGACAGAGGGGAAGAAAAAGGATGCTGTATAAAAACGTTTGCAGCATCCTTTTGTCATATAAGGAGAATGGTATAAATTATACTATAGGAATGTAAAAAATGATCAAAAAGTTACATTCTAATCTAATCTTGATATTTATACAAAATTGCATTCACTTATTCTTTAAGATATAATAGATATAGGTAATATAAGAAAATTATGGAGGAATCATGAAGGGATCATGAAAAAAACGATGTCTGTAGTGGCTTTGGATGCCAGAGCCGGAGAATTTTATGCAAAAGAAATCAATGAGCTGTTTGGGGAATATGTCGAGATAGCATCCTACAATGTGAGTGACGGGTCTGCCGTGGGAACGTTGCCAAAGGCAGATTTATTTGTGATTTCAACAGATGCATATGGTTCAGCAGAAGAGGTGGCCCGTCATGTTCCTATAGACAGCCTTACCATGGGAATTGAAGTTTCCTACCGGTGGAGTACGTTGCAAAATCTTAGTATGATACCAAAGGGAACCCGAGCTCTTTTTGTAAATATGACAGATACCATGGCTCGAGAGGCTATTGCACAGCTGCAACAGCTGGGAGTAAACCATATTCGTTTTATTCCATTTTATCCAGGTGCTGTTTTGGAAGAGCCGGTGGATATGGCTGTAACGCCGGAGGAGGAGAGATATGTACCTCAGAGTGTAAAGAAAGTTTTAAATATCGGACACCGTTCCTGTACCTCGGGAATGATGATTGAGATTGCCTTGCGTATGGGACTTGAACAGTTGTTGGAGACGAAAAAATTCCAAAATTATTTCCAAGCAATGGCAACGAATAATTACAGCTTTAATCAGATATATGCCCGTTCTAGAAGACTGGAAAGTCAATTTCATATTTTGATGGAAATATTGGATGAGGGACTGGTAGGTGTTAATGAAAAGGGGGAGATTTTTGCATGCAATAAGAAAGCCTGCCAGATTGCAAAAATCGCTGAAAATCTTGTCATTGGCAGGTGCGGGGAAAAAGTATTTCCCTATATTCCCTTTTACAGCGCCTTGAAGGATAAGAAAGAAATTCCCCCTAAAGTGATTAAGCTGGGTGGCGTAAACATAAGTATTGAAGTTATACCGGTTCTGCGGCAGAAGAAATGCATTGGTGCATTTGCTACCCTGCAGGAATTTAGTGAGCTGGAATCCAAACAGAATGAGCTAAGAAGCCAGCTTCTAAAAAAGGGTTATTGTGCCAAGTACACCTTTAATGATGTAATCGGAGAGTCAGATTGTATCTGCCAGACAAAGGGGATTTTGAAACGGATGGCGGCTACCGAAAGTCCGGTTTTAATTGTAGGTGAAACAGGAACGGGAAAAGAACTGCTGGCTCATGCGGTGCATTGTGCATCTAAGCGAAGTAAAGGTCCTTTTATTGCCATTAATGTGGCAGCCATGCCGGAAAATCTTCTGGAAAGCGAGCTTTTTGGCTATGAAGAGGGCGCATTTACCGGCGCGAAAAAAGGCGGACGCCCTGGACTGTTTGAATTTGCCCATGGTGGTACCTTATTCCTCGATGAAGTAGAAGGTATGAGCCAGGCTATGCAGGTAAAGCTTCTGAGAGTTCTGCAGGAAGGCGAAGTCATGCGTGTAGGTGGCAGCAGAATCGTAAGCGTTGATGTTAGAATTGTTGCAGCAACCAATGAATCTTTGGAGCAGAAGGTGGAGGAAGGAAGCTTCCGAAAGGATCTGTATTATCGTCTGAATACTTTGACGGTTGTAGTACCGCTGTTACAGGAACGAGGAGAGGATGTCTTTCTTTTGATGGAGCATTTTAAAGAGGAGCTCCGGGGTGATTTTAAGTTATCGGAGGAAGTGAAAGACTTTCTGCGTCAGTATTCCTGGCCGGGAAATATCCGGGAACTGCATAACACAGTGGAATATTTTGTTTATACCGGGAAACAGGTGATTGATATGGATGATTTACCCCCTACTATTTTCCATGACCGGACATCCAGACCGGTGAGTGTGGAGAAGAAGGAGAGACTGCAGGAGGTGGTTTCGCCCTTCTGGTTTGTTCTGGAACAGCTTTATATGGCAGCAGAGAGGAATGAATTTATCGGAAGGGATAAGTTGCTGTTGAAGGCGAAGAAGCAGTATCTTCTATTGTCCCAAAAGGAGATTCGAGATATTTTAAAGGATATGGAGAAAAAAGGGTTTGTAAAAATCGGAAAAGGAAGAGGCGGTAGCAGGATTACCCTGGAGGGGAAGGAATACTGGCAGAGCCGGGATATTATGTGTCGTTGATGAAATTATTTTAGAATGCTATCATTAAAGAAAGGCGACGTTATTATTTGCTTAACTAATACATTGGTAAAACCATCCTTAAGCACTAGATAATGACTGAAAACAGGCTTTTAATGAGATGTGAGTCTTAAAGGGGATAAGCCTTTGGATAAATAGAGCAGTGCCAAGTTATAATATACTTAGCACTGTTTTCTTTCTATATGTCTTAAATTATAGTGATAAATAAATTTTTTATTTATATTCTTTAAAACAATTGATTGGTGTTTTTATCTTAGAGCAGTGTGATTAATTATAAGTTTATATTTAATAAATTCTTGCCCAAAGAGCTGGTGTTTTTGATGGCTCCCAAGTAACTATGGCATTATGAGCTTGAAGGCATTTATATTTATAATTATTATAAGTTACTATATCGCCAACTTTATAGCTTGTACCAGGTTTCCATTCCTTAATATCCTTATCTTCTGTACCGCCAGTTTGCTTTTTTACCTTTAAATAACCTTGTTTAATTGAAATTTTTTGTCCATCTTCAGTAGTTATTCTTATTTCGTATGGATAATTTCCATCAGAGAATTTTGAAAAGTCTACTGAAAATTTAAAGGCAGCTTTAGATAAGTCATAACCTTCATATTTATTTTCAGGATCATTTAATCTACCACGTTCAGCATCCATATATTTAGAGCCATTTAAATATAATTCTATATTATTAATTTTCTTTCCATACACACATTCACCGCTTATATCTTCAGCTTTTGATAATGTTTTAGTATCGTTAAAGTTTACATTATATTTAAGTGGTAATTTTTCATCTCCAGTTTCGCCATTACCAGTTTGTCCATTTATAACAACATCAAAATTAGCAGTATCCCCCAATGTACTAATATTTTTTAAACTTATTCCACTATCTCTTCCATCTGATAAGAATAATTCTTTTGAACCTATGCTTGATCTATTATAGCCTAAAGGAGCTTTAATAAGATCTCCAATATTATTTAAACTTCCATTTGGTCTATATAAATATACTTCATCACCACCGATACCTGTACCACCAATATCAGCACCATCCATATTACCCTTGCCTGCAAAGGCTGTATTAATTCTATAAACTAATAATCCTTCTCCATGTAAATTTGAATCATATTTTCCTTCTCTTTTTCTGTATTCTACTACGAAATATTCTTTATCTGAATTTGGTGATTTTATTATATAACTATTATTAGCTTCATTACCTATCTTGTTTATTGAATATTTGCCTGGTTTATTTATTTCTTTTATATCATCAATCCATTTTCCATAGTTCATTTTCATGTAAGCGCCTGTTGATTGAGGGGTATGAGAAGTTGAAGCCATTATATCCCATGGCCCTACAGGATCGTTAGTGCATCTACTTTCTTGGTGATAATGATAAAGATCTGGTGCGCCTAATGTATGGAACATTTCATGGCTTAAAACTCCAACACCCTGAGTATTTAAATGATCTTCTAATTGGAAATTATAAGTATCTATTCTTTTATTATTTATTCTTACATCGTAGAACATATTCCATTTATGTGGCCATAAAAGTGATGACCATTCAGTTGTTGCTCCTTTTATAATAAAGCATACATTATCAACTTTACCATCATTATCTGAGTCTACATTTAAATCACTTGGAATTTGATTTCTAACAGATTCTACAGCATTTTTTAGCAAAGTTTGTTCTTTTGCTACTCTTTGGTTTTCTGGAACATTAGTATAATAGCTTCTTGGATGACTGTCAGTATAACTTAAAATAGTATTTCCATTAGGTTTAGGGTAAAAAGTTGTATTAATATCTAGTTTGTCATAGGATATTTCTTTAAAATAATTATTTACAGATACTTGGTCTTTTGAATTAAATTCATTATCGTATTTGGACAAACTTGTTTTAAATTCATCTTGATCACTAAATTTTATAAAAATAACTATATTATTAAGTTTCCCAGTATTTGTTGTCCTTTGAGCCGGTTTGTCTGCATTGAGTAATTTTCTTCGTTCTTGTATTTTATCTTTTGGAAGTTTAACATCTTTCATATTAACTCTACTATCAGAATCAATTTGTTTTAAATTTTCAATATTAGCCTCTGTTACTCTTTCTCTGGATGGTTGTACCTCATCTTTCACATATTTTCCATAGACATAATAACCTGTTTTTTCATCTTTAAGGATAGCTCTTCCATTTGAATCATGAAAATAGTTGTAGAATTCATCTCCTGATGCGTAACATTGAATAACTTGTCCATCAGGTTGAGTTAATTTTATTTCTGCATCCTTTATAGGTGCAGCACTAACTTTGGTATTATTTACTCCTATAATAGTAGACGATGCAACTAAGATTGGTAAAACTAATTTGGGTAAAAGATTTTTTTTCATTATTTTTCCCCCTTTTTTATTTTATATTGAAAAATCTGGGTCAACTAGATTTTTATATATATCTTTTAATGGTTTATAACTTGATATATTATTTTTATCTAGTTTCAGAGATTTCAATTTTTTAAAATTAGTTATAGTTGATATGTCTGATATTTTATTATTATCTAGTGCTAAATTTACTATTTCATTTTTATCTGAAAGTATAGAAATATTATTTAGTTTATTATTACTAACCCAAAGACCTGTAATTTTGCTCATATTTTCTATTCCTTCTAAATTAGATATATTATTGTTGCATATATTGAGTTCTTTAATGGATTTCATATTTTTTAATTCTTTGATGCTAGTAATTTTATTATCACTAATATCTAAATTGGTTAGTTTAAGTAAGTTATGAATTGGTTTTAGATTTGCTATATTATTGTTTGCCATATAAAGTTCTTTTAAATTTGTTAGATTTTCTAATCCATTTAAATTACTTATTTCATTATTGCTAATATCTAATCTTTTTAATCTTTTTAAATCTTTAACTATGGATACATTACTTAATTTACAATCTACAATTTCTAAATTCTCAAGATTTTTTAATGTAGATACAACCTCTAAATCCTTTACATTGCAGTGAACTATTTTTAAAGTTTTAATATTATCTTTTCCTTTTAATTTATCTATTTTTTCTATAGAACTATCAACAATTTCTAATGAGGATATTTTATCTAAATTTTTTACATGGTCTAAGTTTTTTGAATTATTGTTTTTAATAATAGTAGGTGTTTCAGTCTCCTTAGATTCTGAATCATCATTTTTTTCCTCTTCTTCAAGGGCTTTCTTATTACCAGAATTATTTTTAGAATTTTTATTATTCTTTACATTGTTTTGAGATGAATTTTTTTCAGACTGAACTTTTTGTATATTTGCCTCAGTAGGAGTAACTTTAGTTTTATTATGATTATAAATTAAAGCTGTAGATGTAATTATAATTAGACAAAATATGATTAAAAAAATTCTTTTCTTCTTCACTTTTTTCACCTCCGTTTTTGGAATTTTATGCTATTTATTGTTAGTATACCAATTTTTTCTTATTATTGCAATTATTTCTCAAAACTTTATATGAAGAGTATATTTTTATATAAAAAATAGTATGAAAATCTGGTTATCCGCATAAACACTGGACTTATCACACTTTATCAAGGACAAACCCAATCAATTTACTACTTATGAATGAGCTTTGATACGACGATTTACTTTTGATAAGTGAAGAAACAAAGATACTTCCAATATAAAATTGAATATGTAAAAGGTAGACACTTCAAAAATGAGGTGTCTATTTTTTTACCCAATTTTGAAAGCCCTTAAGCCCCTAAGCATACTGAACAATTGCTTATAAATTATATATAATATAAAAAGTGATTGGAGGTAAGTTATGAGAGGCAGAAGTTATACAAAAGAATTAAAAGAATCAATACTAAACGAGGTAAAGGAAGTTGGAAATGTTTCATTAGTTTCAAGAAAACATGGAATTTCAAAATCCACTATATTTACATGGATTAAAAATTCTAAACAAAAAGATGAAATTAAGGTGAAGCCGGGTAGAAAGGCTTTAATTGAGGGAAAAAATAACTTTGAAAAAGAAATAACAGAAATAACACAAGAAAATGATACTCTTAAAAAATATTAGGAGAAAAGGATTTAGAAATAGCAATTCTTAAAGACTTAATAAAAAAAGCCAACCCTCAATTAAAGATAAAGTAACAGTAGCTAAAAAATATATAGAACAAAATTATAACGCAGTTTTTGTTTTAAAGACAGTTGGTTTATCCAGATCTACATATTACTATAATTTAAGTATAGAGGGGAAAGAAAAATACAAGCCGGTAGGCGGTAAACCAAAGGGATATTCTTTAACTTCAAAAGGAGAAAAAATTTGTGATGATGAGATCAAAGAGTATATTTTACAAGCTATAGAAGGTGATGCTATAAATTATGGTTATAGGAAAATAATGCATTATCTAAAACGCGAATATGGACTTATTATAAATCATAAAAAAGTATATAGGCTATGCAAAGAACTTGATATCCTAAAGAATCAAAGGGCTATAAAACCTAAAGTTAAGCGGAGCATTGCTGCTAACAGAATTATAACAGGTTCAAACCAATTGTGGGAAATGGGTATCAAATAAGGGTACATTGAAGGAGAAGATAAATTTTTCTATATGCTGAATATTATAGATATCTTCGATAGAAACATTGTAGATTATCATATAGGTTTTCATTGTGAAGCCAAGGATGCTACCGCATTATTAAGGAAGAGCCTAATTAGAAGGGATCTATTTGCAGAAGGTGCTACAAAACCTGTTATAAGAACCGATAATGGTCCACAATTTATAAGCTATAAATTTAAAGAATGCTGTGAAGAGTTTAAATTACATCATGAAAGAATACCAGTAAAAACCCCAAATAAAAATGCACATGTGGAATCTTTCCACAGAATACTTGAAGATGAATGTTTTAAAAATAATGAATTTCAAAGCTATACGGAGGCATATGAAATAGTAAACGATTTTATAAATTTTTATAATAACAGAAGATTACACTCAAGTTTAAGGTATATGACTCCCAATGAATTTTACCACCTTTATTTTGGAGAACAGCTAACTAATATTGAGGTGAGGGTGTAATTATAAGAAAAAATAAGAATTAATTAGATATTGTCCAAAATAAAGGGGTTAATCCGTTGAAAACTTAATATTGATAGTTAATAGATATTCTTCTATAAAAAATTAGTCTTGACAAGCGACCGTTGGTCGCTATATGATAAAAGCGAAACAAGAAACGACCGTTGGTCGCTACAAGGAGGTACCATCACATGCCAAAAGGAATTATGCTTACCCCCGAACAACAAGCAGAGCGCCGGGAAGAAATAATCGGTGTTGCTTTGCGGCTCATAGAGAAAAATGGATTCCAAAAAACATCAATGCGGGAAATCGCGGTTTTAGCAAACATGGGAAAGTCCAGTCTGTATGATTTTTTCAAAACGAAAGACGAGATTGTTGTATACGCAGTTGAGAAAAAAATAGAAGAAACAATTCAAAAGGTTCATAGAATTATTGCTGATGAATCTTCGCCGGAACAGTGCCTTAGAAAAATCATGCTGAATCATCTTGGAGTACCAAAGCAGTATAGAACTGTGCTGATGTGGTTAAATACAGAATCTGACTACTTAGAAGAAGAATATCGAAAGCGGCTGAGAGCTGCGCGTTACGCATATCAGGATATTATAAAATCTGTGATTGAAAATGGAGTGACCGCAGGCATCTTTCGTAAAACGAATGCCGATCTTATGGCGCGTTTGTTAATTAACTCCGTTATAGCAATCATCTACACATCCCGACCATCAGCCAGTCCGGAAAAAATGCTTGATGAAACAATGAATATATTTCTACACGGAATTATGAATGATGGAGGTGAATTATTATGATTTATTATATCCTACCATTGGCGCATAAACAGGCAACCCTTGAAATGGTCGGCGGAAAAGGTATGTCTTTATCAAAACTTATGACAGCGGGCATCCCTGTGCCAGACGGCTTTCATGTTACGACTGCTTCATACCAGAGTTTTGTTGAGATGAACCGTATTCAGCCTCACATTAATAAGTTGCTGGACGGTATTGATTCCAACAATACCAGCCAGCTTGAAGATGTTTCTACGCAGATTGGGATGCTTTTCCATAATGGAGAAATGCCGCAGGAAGTGTCGGCGGCAATTAAAACCGCTTATGCTGGATTAGGGAACATCGCGGTAGCTGTCCGTTCCTCCGCGACCGCCGAGGATTTGCCCGACGCTTCTTTTGCGGGCCAGCAGGAAACTTATCTTAACATACAAGGTGAGAATGAAGTCCTTGCCGCTGTAAAGCGGTGCTGGGCTTCCCTGTGGACAGCACGCGCTATTGCTTACCGCGTGAAGAATGATATAAAGCAGGAGATTGTCGCGCTTGCTGTTGTAGTACAAAAGCTTGCGTTTTCCGATGCGTCTGGCGTTATGTTTACGCTAAACCCTATCAATGGCAGACGTAGCGAAATGATTATTAACGCCGCGTGGGGACTTGGCGAATCGGTGGTTTCCAGCTTAGTCACCCCTGATACAATCGTTGTAGATAAAAACGCCGAACGAATTGTATCGTATGAAGTAGCAAACAAAGAGATCATGACGGTTCGCACCTCAGATGGAACGGAAGAAATCCCAGTTCCTGAACGGTTGAGGAAAAAACATGCTCTTACCCGCAATCAAGTCATGCGGTTGACACAGCTTGGGAAGAAAATTGAGAAGTATTATCAAATGCCTATGGATGTAGAGTGGGCACTGGAAAAAGATAAATTGTATATTGTTCAGGCTCGCCCCATTACTGTCCTGCCGCCCGAATGGACGTTACCGGAAAAGGATGTTATATACACAAAAGGCAGTCTGGCGGAACACTTGCCAAATCCTGTTACGCCCTTGTTCGCCACGCTTGGCCTTGAAATCGTCAACCGTGCGTCGGCGCTTTTATGGGTAGATATGTTTGGTAAAAGCGCGAAAAAGCTATTGCCAGAAAACGGAGCATATACGATTATTAACGGATATGTTTATCTTTCTGCCAAATCAAAGCCACTTTTGATTGCTGTCAAATCCCTTTCGCCCCGCTCTTTGCGCCGGGCGCTCACGAACAGCGTTGCACGCTGGGAAGCGGCACGAAAAGAATTTGAGGATGTGATTAAACAATGGGAAGAAAAGCCCATGCATATGCTGAACGCTCATCAAATAATGGAGGGGATTCAGACTGTATTTTATGCCGCGTGTATTTATTTCACAAGGATTCAGCTTACATTGCCCGCCGCCTCTATCAGCGAAACATTATTTACAAAATTATTTCAGGGAGCGGCTCGCCGCGCTGGTATGACAGATACTTCTGTTTTCCTGCTTGGATTTGATACGATTGCTCTGCAAGCGGAAAAGAACCTGTGGAGCCTCTCGGAATGGGTAAAGCAAAATAGCACCCTCAACCTTTATCTGCAAAACAATCCGACAACAAAGATAGCGGAAGATTTTATGTCCTCAGTTCTGCCTGCCGAAGTTTCGCAGGAAGTATGGATAGAATGGAAAAATCGAATCAATCAGTATTTTAAAGAGTTTGGTCGTACCGCTTATGAATTTGATTTTGCGTATTCCACACCGCAGGAAACACTTACACCAACCTTTGAATCCATAAAAACATTTGTGGAAGGAAAAGGGGAAAGTCCTTTTTTACGTCAAGCCACATTTGAAAAGCGTAGGAAACAGGCAGAAGAAGAAATTTTACAACATATAGGTAGCTCACGCAAAAAACTGTTTTTGAAGTTGCTCCATTGGGCGCAGGAAACCGCCCCTATGCGTGAAAATGCTATTTATTTGATGGGAATGGGGCATCCGCTGATTCGCCGGATGTTTCAGGAAATTTCAGCCCGCCTTATACGTGGCGGAGTTACTTCGCATCTGGATGATATTTACTGGCTCACAAAATCGGAATTGGAAAAACTCATAGTACAGTTAGACGAAAATATACCTTTATCCGATAGAAGCAAGGCGATACTTGCGCGAAAAACGGAACTAAAAAAATACCAGGGGTATGTGCCGCCAGCTCAGTTACCTGAGAAGAATGCAAAAAGCACATCACATGCACCACAGAAACAAAAAGATGGAAAAACCGTGTTGAGGGGTATAGGAACCAGTTCTGGTGTTGTGACAGTTCGCGCCTGTGTACTGAATAGTCCGGCAGATTTTGAAAATTTCCAGCCGGGAAGTGTATTGGTTGCTGTTACTACAACTCCCGCTTGGACACCCTTGTTTGCCTCTGCAAGTGCAATTGTAACGGATATTGGCGGTCCTCTCAGTCATTCAAGCATTGTTGCACGGGAATATGGTATCCCTGCTGTTATGGCGACACACACCGCCACGAGAAGCATTGAAAGTGGACAAATGATAACGGTGGACGGTTCTGAGGGAACGGTGACGATTAATGGATAAAAAGCCTATTTTCGCTTTAAAGCTTGCGACTTTGGTGATTGCGTTAGGATATAGCCTAATTCTTCCGGTCATGCCGTTTCTCTTAAGCCCCTAAGCAATTGTCCAAGTATGCTTAAGGGCTTAAGAGATAATAGCTAATTTTAATAATTAAGCTATTTTAAAATCATGGATTATACTATATAAATTATAAGAAATGTTATTCTTATAATTAGGATTCAATAGATTACTTATTAAAAATTTAGGATTAAATTTGAAGGGAAAAATATATAATAATGGCGATGCTTGTTTCACGGGTATGGTAACAATAAATAGAGGGCTAGGCACTCGTGATGACTATGGGAGTAATTATTAACTTATTTTCATATTGGACAAGGGCTTACTATGGTAGAAACTTTAATCTACTGACCCAAGTTAAGGGCAAATACGATTCTGAGAATATATTTAGATTCCCACAAAGTATACCGCATGCAACTGAATGTGACTAAAAAATGGATAAGAGGAAAGTTAATAGTCACCCAAATACAAAATGCTTGAAGAAATATATGTAAAATTGATAGGCTTTATTAAAGACGATGTTGAATTAAAAACTTTTCAATATGTGATTATTGATATATTATTAGAAGGGATAGTATATAATAATTTATACTATTTTTTCTATTTCACTGTTGAACTATATTTTTAAATGTTGAACCTTTAATAAAGTATATAATGTAAGCCTATATTTATATAGTAGACCTAATGTATAACTTAGAAAAAGTTTATGTTATATCTGTTACGGTAAACAATGTCATAAATAACATAGATTTTTTACAGCAATGTATAAACCACAAGTAATGAAGGGATTTTTAAATTAGAAAAGGGTGTGTCAAAATAAAAATAGCCTTAATTTAAAACCATAAATATATTAAAATTAGGGCTATTTTGAGACATCCTCTTCTAAGATTAACGTATAAAATTGGTCCATGCTCTTGGTTCTTTTTCTGGGAGTGCAACTCCTGCTTCTTTACCAGCATTTATACTTTTCAAAAGCCAGGCCATATTTTTACCTAATACTCTCATTGTTTGCATTCCTTCTAAATCCTGTTTTACTTCTTCAGGAGTATTTCCATGAACCATATTCCAATATTGAGAAGATACAATAGGCATGTTTGAAATAGTAAAATATTTATTTAACTGATCAAAGGCTGCAGTTGAACCACCGCGGCGACAGCTTACAATAGCGGCACCAGGTTTATACTGAAAGCTATCTCCTGCATAAAAGAATCTATCTAAAAAAGATGTTATTTGGCCAGAGGAAGCAGCATAATGTACAGGGGAACCAAAGATAAAACCATCGGCTTCTTTAGCTTTTTCAAGGGCTATATTTACAGTATCATCGTCAAATACGCACTTGCTAGCCTCATTTCTAGAACAACCTCCGCAAGCCATGCAACCGCGAATAGGCTTGTTTCCAATATGAAAAATTTCTGTTTCAATATTTTGTTTTTCCAGTTCCTTTGCTACTTCGCATAAGGCAGTATAGGTACATCCTTTAACCTTAGGACTTCCATTAATAAGTAATACTTTCATTTTTATACCTCGCTTTACTTTTATACTATTTTTATATTATGATATTATTCTAGAATACAAGTATTACTATTACAAGTACGTACTTTTTAGTATCATAGTACCAAAAAGGATACTGTAAAAAATAAGTAGCGTATAAAGATAGGAAAAGTCTATGTTATATCCGTTACGGTGAAATGCACCACAAATAACGGAGACTTCCTTTGAAGCTGCTGATAGCATTGACTTTAAGAGAGATAACAGTGTTATAATCATAAGCAAGATAACTATAAGAGATAAGGAAGATATAGATGGTATAGGGCTTCACTTTGATGAAAAGATACAAAAATAAATGACTCAACATATGGCAGATGCCTATACTATGTTAAGTCATTTTCTAAAGTTTCTATCATTAGTTTTGTAATATAATGTTTTTGTTCTTTTTGGGAAATATCAGAAATTAGGTACTCCTCAAAAGAGTAATCTCCTAAAGAAATTCCATTCTCATCCGCATAATTTAGCATTTTCTCATAAGCATGGCATAAGTCATCATATGTACCTTCAAAGTATCCACATAGATAGATTCCTGGTTTTCGAATTACTGTTTTACCTGGTAGAAAGGATTTTGTTTTGATATACAGATAAGAAAGATTTGTGGATTTATTCTTTCTCAAATTTTTAACTGATATGATGCCACCGACAGATTCCTGAACCGCAATTCCTAGATCTTGACAGAATTTAATATACTCTTGCATATAGTTGGCAAAGGTTTTATTTGTTGAATTCTCCATATTATTCGATGGGAGAATGGTCTCCTTAGGTAAGTATTCTAAGTAAATGTTATTGTGGCTGTTTATACCTTCTATGGTCATGGCTTTCATACTTTCAATCATTTCCTGTATATCTTCAAAATATTTTATTTTTTCAGCTACCTCTTTACTTTTTTCTTCTAATAAATCTAAGAACATGGATGGATCGCGCTGCTCAAGATAGATTTTTATGTCCTTTAAAGACATTCCAATTTTTTTTAGGTTCAATATAACAGAGAATGTAAAATACTGATGATAGGAGTAATAACGGTAACCATTTTTCTTGATTATTGCCGGTCGGAATAGGCCGATGTCATCATAGTGAAAAAGAACATGTTTTTCAACATTACACATCTTAGCGAATTCTCCAGTGGTAAAATATTTTTCTTGCATTTTTTAAAATCTCCTCTTGACTATAAGGTAACACTATAGTTTATCATAATATATGTTGATGGGGAAATCAAGGATTGATTTTACAAAAAATCGCTGACAAAAGAGAGGTTGAATATGAAGTTAATTTTACAGTATTTAAAAAAGTATAAGCTATACGTATTTTGCAACATCCTAGCGGTGCTTGGATTTGCTGCGGCAGAGCTTGGAATTCCTACAATTGTCTCTAATATGATAGACAGGGGCATTGTATTGAAGGATAGAGTCTATATTTATAAGCTGGGTATTGTTATTTTGATTTTGGCCATTATTGGTGGTATTGGGAATATTGTGTTGGCCTATTGTAGTTCCAAGGTGAGTACCTCAATTACAAGAGATATTAGAAATGACATTTTCAAAAAAGCCCAGGGATTTTCTCATAGGGAATATAATAAATTTGGTGTATCCAGTATGATTACCAGAACCACCAATGATGCTTTTATTCTCATGCAGTTTATTAATGTTCTACTTAGAATGGCCTTTTTAACGCCGATAATGATTTTAATCAGCATGTTTATGGTAATAAAGACAAGTGTAACTTTATCTATGGTAATTGGAGGATGTATTCCCATTATATGCTTTGGAGTATATCTCATTGCTAGAACGAGTAATCCAATTAGTACTAGGCAACAGAAGGGAATGGACAGGTTAAATCGAATTACAAGAGAGAATTTAACTGGAGTTAGAGTTATTCGTGCATTCCGGAAAGATCACTATGAAACTCAGCGATTTTACGAAGCCAACGAAGATTATGCATCTAATGCAAAAAAGTTATTTAAGTTGATGTCTGTTGCGCAGCCAGCCTTCTTCTTGCTATTAAATCTTGCAGTTGTAATTGTATTTATCATGTCTAGCAAAATGATTGATGTAGGAACACTACAGGTGGGAAAATTAGTGGCATTCCAGGAATATATGTTCCATGCAATGTTTTCTATGATGCTGTTTTCTATGATATTCGTAATGTATCCCCGTGCAGAAATTAGTGCTAGACGTATTCAAGAGCTTCTAGAGGAAGAACCGATTATTAAAAATCCTGAGAATGCAGTAACAAAGGGAGATGAAAGGGGAACTTTAGAATTTGATCATGTAACCTTTCAATATCCTGACGGTGAAGTTCCTGTATTACATGATATAAGTTTTCAGGCAAAGAAAGGGGAGAAAGTTGCTTTTATTGGAAGTACTGGTAGCGGTAAAAGTACGTTAATCAATCTTATTCCTAGATTTTATGATGTAACTAAAGGTAGCATTAAAGTAGATGGAGTAGATGTTAGAAAATATGATTTAATATCATTGCGTCAAAAAATTGGTTTTATTCCACAAAAAGCCCTGCTGTTTTCTGGTAGCATCAATGAAAATATCCGCTATGGAAAACATAACGCGGTACAATCTGAAATAGAGCATAGCGCCAAAGTTTCCCAGGCTTATGATTTTATTAAAGATAAGCCAGACCAGTTTGAGGAAATGATAGAAGAGGGAGGAAGCAATGTATCTGGTGGACAAAAACAAAGGTTGAGCATTGCAAGAGCTGTTGTAAGAAAGCCGAACATCTATATATTTGACGATTCTTTTTCCGCATTAGATTCTAAAACAGATGCTAAATTGAGAAAGAGATTAAAAAGTGAAACTACAGATGCTATTACTTTGATCGTGGCTCAGAAAGTATCTTCTATTATGGATGCCACAAAAATTATTGTATTGAACGAAGGAGAAGTGGTTGGAATAGGAACTCATGAGCAGCTACTAAGAAACTGCAAAATTTATTATGAGATAGCCGCTAGCCAGATGTCAAAGGAGGAATTGAAACGATGAAAAAGAAAAATACTGGTATTAAACGTTTGATTCCATATTTAAAGAAATATAATATAAAGATTATCTCAGCAATATTATTAATCATTGTGGCGTCCTGCTTAATCGCATTAAGCCCTACTTTAGAGGGGATGATTACTACTCAATTATTTTCTGATATTACAAAAGGACAAAGGGTAGATTTTGCAAAAATCAATAGAATTATTTTAATTTTAATCTGTGTCTATGCTGCAGGAGCTTTAAGCAACTGTGCTTATCAGTTCTTATTAACCGATGCAATACAAAGCGCTATGGTGGATCTAAGAAATGATGTGCAAGGTAAAATCAGAAGACTTCCTATTGCATATTTTGATAGAAATGCCTTGGGAGATACTTTGAGTCGTGTATCCAACGATGTGGAGACCATTTCTAATGCTCTTCAACAAAGCTTCGCTCAGATTTTAAATGCTATTTTAGGATTAAGCCTTGCGGTATTTATGATGTTTAAGATTCAATGGGTAATGGCTCTATCTTCCGTTGCAATTATCCTAGTGTCGGTTATTATATCTAAGGTAATTGTGAAGAAATCTCAGCCCATATTTCAAAAGCAGCAAAATGCTCTAGGGCATTTAAACGGAATTGTTCAAGAAAAATTTACTGGTTTTAATGAAATTAAATTATTCGGTAAACAGGAAGATGCACTGACAGAATTTATGAATGCTAATGAAGAATTGTGTGAAAATGGTTTTAAAGCTCAGTTCATCAGTGGTTTGATGTCTCCACTTGTAGCCTTTGTAACTTATATTGGAATTGGATGCGTAGCCATTGCAGGTGCATTTTATGCCATTGGGGGAATTATTACTGTAGGACAGCTTCAGGCTTTTATTCGTTATATATGGCAGGTAAATCAGCCTATGTCTCAGATTACTCAGTTATCCTCAGCAATACAGTCTTCTGTAGCTGCAGTGCACAGAGTTTTTGAGTTCTTAAATGAAGAGGAAGAATCAGAAGAAGTGGAGTTAGTAAAATCAGATAAAGAAGTTCATGGAAATGTATCCTTTGAAAATGTAGAATTCTCTTATACAAAGGAGAAACCTTTACTTCACGATCTGAATGTGCAAGTAAAAAGTGGTCAGATGGTTGCTATAGTAGGGCCTACAGGAGTAGGAAAAACTACATTAATCAATTTACTTATGAGATTTTATGATGTAACTGGTGGTTCTATCAAGATAGATGGTGTAGATATTCAACATATGAAACGAGATGATTTAAGAGCAAAATTTGGAATGGTTCTTCAGGATACCTGGCTCTTTAATGGAAGTATTAAAGAAAATATAGCCTATGGAAAAGAAGGCGCTACGGAAGAAGAAATCATAAATGCAGCTAAGATAGCAAATGTACACCACTTTATTACCACACTTCCCGAAGGCTATAACATGATACTGAATGAAGAGGCTAGTAACATCTCTCAAGGAGAAAAACAGCTTTTGACCATAGCTAGGTCTATTCTCTGTGATCCACCTATCATGATTTTGGATGAAGCTACTAGCTCCGTGGATACAAGGCTGGAACAAAAACTACAGGATGCCATGAGAAAAATTATGAAGGGCAGAACTTCCTTTGTAATTGCCCACAGATTGTCTACAATTAAAAATGCAGATTTAATCATGGTAATGAGAGATGGAAATATCGTGGAGCAAGGAACACACAATGAGTTGCTAGGTAAGAAGGGATATTATGAACAGCTTTACCATGCCCAATTTGGGGATTTGGCTTGATAATAATTTCTAATGTATTTTTTAAGCTAACCTATAGGTAGATACTATTCATATAAATAGTAATTTAAGTTTTTATAAAAAATATTTAAAACAATAAAAAACCACTCCTTTATGGTTGATTTATTTTGTAGATTAACTATAAAGGGGTGCTTTATTTATGAGAAATTATCAACAATATATTACTAAAGGATTAAAAAATACTAAGATTCACTTATTTGCTCTCAATAGAATAAACTTATAATGAAAGAATTTTATTATAAGAGGTATTTGTATGGGATGTTATGTTAAAGTAGAACCAAATGTAAAACTTTATGTAGAGGATCTTAATCCAGAAGGGAAAAAAACAATTCTATTTCTACATGGATGGCCCGGAAGTCATAAGCTGTTTGAATATCAATTTGATCAGCTTCCTAAAATGGGGTATCGATGTATAGGTATAGATCAGAGAGGATTTGGCGAATCCGATAAGCCTTTTAGGGGCTACTCATATGATCGATTATCAGATGATGTTCGATGTGTAGTTGAAGCACTTAAATTAAAGAACGTTACGTTGTTAGGTCATTCTACAGGAGGAGCCATTGCTATTAGATATATGGCAAGGCATAGTGGATATGGTGTATCTAAACTTGTTCTTTGTGCAGCTGCGGCTCCTAGTCTTATTAAACGTCCATATTTCCCTTATGGTTTAGAAAGGGAAGCTGTGGATAAAATTATTGAAGGAACATATAATGATCGTCCAAAAATGTTGCAAGACTTTGGAGATATATTTTTTTTCAAATATATAACTAAGCCTTTCTCCGATTGGTTCTTCCAATTAGGATTACAGGCGGCAGGCTGGGCTACTGCAGAAATTGCAAACACATGGTTAGATGAAGAAGGGTTATTTTCTGATCTTAAGAAAATAAAAGTTCCAACTCTAATTCTTCATGGTATTCATGACAAAGTTTGTCTATTTCCATTAGCTGAAGCACAAAAAAAAGGAATTAAAAATTCAAAACTTGTACCATTTGAAGAGAGCGGTCATGGGTTATTCTACGATCAAAAAGAAAAGTTTAACAAGGAATTGACCAAGTTTATTGAAAAATAAAGTTTTATTATGATTAATAATTACTTTGAAGAATTAATCATATAAAACATATTATTTAAATATAAAAAATGAGGGTATCTCAAAACAAAAATAGCCTTAATTTTAATATAGTAAATATAAATAATATATGTAATAAACATATGAATGAGCTTTAGTAGTTCTTAATTTGACGGAATTAAAAATTTTTGTAATTCCTCACAGGACGTGAGGAGCCAGTGGTGAAGCCAAGGAAGGCGCCTCTATTGGGTAAAAAATTTTTAATGGAGTAAAATTTAGAACTGCTTAGCAAAATGAATTGCTTTATGAATGTATTATTTATATTTACGGTTTTAAAATTAAGGCTATTTTTAGACATCCTCAATTCTACTTATCATCTTTTCTAAATTTATAGGTTATAAAAACAATAATTAATCCTACCAAAGAGTATCCAATATATTTTAATTTAGCTTCATAGGGAAGTGTTAATAATATTATTATCCAAACTATACCTGAAACTATACAGTCCCTTTTTATGCTTTTCATTAAATAATCCCCCTATTTATTACTCATATATATTTAACTATTTCTTTAGAGAAATACAATGTTATTATAGCATATTTTACAAATATCTTATTATTTTATTATGATTTTAGGATATTTTTTGTAATAAAAATAAATATAGAAAACATGAATTAAAACTTTAGTTATATAGAATTTTAATTAATATGATTTTTATATATAAAGGAATTTATATTTTATATAAAAAACAAATTAACTTCACAAAAAACACATAAAGCTTTATTAGAATAACCTTTGTAAGAAATTTATAAGACTTAGGAGGTTATATAATATGAATTTTTTAAAGAGAGCTATGCTTAGTATATCAAAAAAGAAAATAAAGTCTTTGATATTATTTGTTGTACTCTTAATAATTGCCAATATGGTGTTGGTGGGTTTATCGATACAAACTGCTACAAAAAAATCCACAGAATTAGCTAGAGAAAAATTAGGCAGTGATGTAACACTTAAAATTAATGAACAAAAATTTATGGAACAAAGAAGAAATAATAAGGAGGAAGGATCAAGCAGCAGACCATCTTTAACTACAGATATTGCAGATACTTTAAAGGATAATGAACATGTAACTCAGTATAACTATATTTCTTCAGGTTTTGGGTTGGCTAAAAACTTTGAAAATGTAAAGAGCGAAGAAAGCAGTGATGATACTACTTCCGAAGAAGGTGAAGAAAAACCAAAAGGTATGTTCAAAATGGCAGGTACTAATGTTACTACTATGCCAGAGGTTTCTTTTTCAGGTACTATAGCTACAAATCTTTTATCAGATTTTAAGAATGGAGATAGTAAAATCGCAGAAGGTAGAGGAATTACAAAAGATGATGCAGGAAAAAATGTGGCTATAATTGAGAAAAATTTGGCTAAAGAAAATAGCTTAAAAGTAGGAAGCAAAATACAAGTAGCTTCTATTGATGAAAATACTACACTAGAACTTGAAGTTGTGGGGATATATGAGGCAAATTCAGATGAAAGTACTAATGATAATAGAAATATGGATTTTTTAAACCCATATAATAAAATATATATGCCTTATGATGTAGTTTCTAAGGTTTCAACTGGGGATAGTACTAATAGTAAAAATATTACTTCTGCAGTATATTTTATGGACAATGCTGATAATATAGAAAGTTTCAGAGAATATGCAAAAAATAAGAAAATAGATTTAGAAACCTATACATTAGATGCTAATGATCAATTATATACACAAATGGTAGGACCTATTGAAAATGTAGGATCCTTCTCAAAAACTTTAGTAGCAACTGTATCCATTGCAGGAGCAATGATCTTAGTTCTTATAATAGCATTATCTCTTAAGGATAGAAAATATGAAATAGGAGTATTACTATCCCTGGGAGAAAGCAAATTTAAAGTTATTTCTCAACTAGTAGTTGAAGTACTTTTAGTAGCTTCTATAGCTTTTGCTACTTCTGCATTTACAGGAAATTTAGCAGCTAACAAAATAGGAGATAGTTTACTTGCAAATGAAATTAAAGTAACAGAATCATCTTCAACGCAAGAAAATCAGAATTTTGGTGGGCGTGGTCCTATGGTAGTAGGCCCTGGTAGAATGAATAGTAATGCTATTAAAAATGCAGATGTGGTAAAAGACATGGATGTTTCTATAACTTCAAAGGATTTAGAAAAATTAGCAGGTATAGGATTACTTATAGTAATAGCCTCTGCAGCTATACCAACTATATCTGTACTAAGATTTAGTCCTAAAACTATACTAAGTAAAAGAGAATAGATGGGGTGATATATATGAATGCAGTTTTAGAATTTAAGAATGTAAATTATAGCTATAAAGATGGAGGAAAAGAATTAGTAATTTTGGATAGTGTAGATTTTAATTTTGAAGGTGGGAAATTTTACACTATATTAGGAGCTTCTGGATCAGGAAAAACTACTGCTTTATCCTTGGCAAGTGCATTAGATAGTCCTAAAAGTGGTGAAATTTTATATGAAGGTAAGGATATAAAGAAAATTGGCTTAACCAACTATAGAAATCAATATATAGGAATAGTATTTCAAGCATACAATTTAATTAATTACATGACAGGTATACAAAATATTATTACTGCTATGGAAATTACCAAGAATGAAATTTCAGATAAAAAACAAAAGGCTTATGAATTAATAGAAAAGGTAGGGCTTACAAGAGGAGAAGGAGATAGAAGTGTATTAAATCTTAGTGGAGGACAACAACAAAGGGTAGCAGTAGCAAGAGCTCTATCTACAAATGCCAAAATTATATTGGCAGATGAGCCTACTGGAAATTTGGACAGTAAAACCTCTATAGATATAATAAAGCTTTTTCAGAAATTAGCTCATGAAGATAATAAATGCATAATAATGGTAACTCACTCTTTAGAGATTGCATCTATGTCTGATATAATTATAAATTTAGACAATAAGAAGTTTAAGGTTAAATAAGAACTTTAAAAGTAATCTATATTGTTTATAACTAGAAAATTAAACTTGTTAAAATAAATTTATTAGGCTTGCCTGATCCTTTAACTTAATAAGTAAAATTAAAAAATACTCAAATTTAGTGTTTATTAAGTGACTTTTAGATTCAGATGGAGTTTGATTATGACAGATAGTCTCTCCATTTGAATCTTATTAAAAAAGTTCTTGGAATCTTTTTTATTAGTAAAAAATTTTTAGAAGTTTTTTAGAAGTCCTTATCTTTTAGGAGAAATTAGTATCTTTCAGAAGCAAGTGCTTATACAAAATCATTTCATTTTTTATTCTCAATTTTTTATAAAAATCAGATATTAAAAGTTTCTAATTTTATCAACTAGGTAATAAGTATTAACAATCATAGCTATATTATAAAAAATAAAAAAATGTGACTTTTTATACTTATATTTAAAAATAGTAGGAGGAGATAGTTATGAAGATAAATAAAAAATACTTACTTTTTGCTTTATGTATAGTATGGATTATATCAATATACATCTTTAATAAGTATGATTTTATATCACTTACTATAGAAATTATGAAGGGTTATTTAAATTCAAATAAAGCAGGAATAATGATTATTTTTGTTTTACTATGGATAGTAAGACTGCCGATTTTATTGCCAGGATTTACATTAATAATATTAGGAGGTACTTTATTTGGAACAATTAATGGATTTTTATTATCTATGACAGGAATGATTCTAAGTGAAACATTAATATATGTGATAGCTAAAGTATTTTCTAATTGGAATATAAAAAATTTAATTAAAAAGAAGTATGATTACATAGAGCCATTAATAAAAAAATATAATTTTAGATTTTTAGCCTTGGGCATAGTATGCCCTATAGCACCTACAGATGTGGTATGCTTTTTATCCTCATCAGTGGGGTTAAGCTATATAAGATATATATTAACAATAATTATTTCTAACATACCAATAATATCCATTTATAGTTATATGGGCATAAGTTATAAAGAATCTTCATTAAGTGTTATAATACTTTGTTTATCAATAAGTATATTAGCATTATATACAATGAAAATTTGGAATAGTTTAAAAACAAATTATTTATAAATTTTAGATGAATAAATTTAACAAAGTAGTTATTATTAAAATTTGCTTATGATTTAGTATTTTTATGGAGCAACATCACATAAGATTTAAAAGTAAGTGTTCAAATATATAGCATCCTATGATAAACTAAACATTGGAAATAAAATAATATTAAAAAAATAATATAAAACTTTTTATGTTATGAAATAGAAATTATTTTCTAATTTTCTTAAAGATAAAGAAGATAGGATGAAGAGGGAATGATTATATTAGAAACAAAAAATTCAATATCAAAAAGCATATCTTTAGGTGATGCCCAAAAGGTTTATTCTTTAACTTCTCATGTTGAAGTTAAAAAAATTATGAAATTTAATACACATTCTTGTAAGGACAAGCTTCTTTTGCCAAACTTACCCCAGGAGCTTTTGATTTATACATTAGATTTGGAGAAGAATAATGAGTAGCACAACTAAGGATTTAACTAAGGGCTCTCCTTTAAAAGTAATACTTAAATTTTCATTACCTATGATAGTAGGAAATATATTTCAGCAATTATATAATGTTGTAGATTCAATAATAGTAGGGAAATTTATAGGTACAAAGGCTTTAGCCGCTGTAGGCTCTTCCTTTGCTATTATGGTTTTTATAACATCAATTTTGCTAGGATTATGCATGGGCACTTCTATTGTGTTTTCACAATTTTTTGGAGGTAAAAAAATAAATAAGCTAAAGGCTAGTATATCTACATCCTTTATTTTTATAGGAATTACCTCTATTGTAATAAGTGGATTATCCTTAATATTTGTAGATCAGATTATTTTATTTATGAAAATTCCTAAAGAGTTATTTGTAGATACTAGAAGTTATCTTAAGATAATATTTAGTGGTATATTTTTCACCTTTTTATATAATTGGGCAGCAGGTCTTTTAAGGGCTCTTGGAAATTCTAAAGTGCCATTATATTTTTTGATTTTAGCTGCTATTATAAATATAGTATTAGATCTTGTATTTGTAATTACTTTTAATATGGGTGTATCTGGTGCAGCTCTAGCTACGGTTATTGCCCAATTTGTTTCGGCTATTTTGTGTATTGTATATTGTATAAAAAAGCTAGATTTCTTAGAGTTTAAACTAAGTGAAATTAAATTTGATAAAGAAATATTTAAACTAACTGCCAGTTATTCCTTGCTTACATCAATACAACAATCTATTATGAATTTTGGAATATTAATGATACAGGGATTGGTAAATTCCTTTGGTATAGCTCCTATGGCAGCCTTTGCAGCAGCAGTTAAGATTGATTCCTTTGCTTATATGCCTGTACAAGATTTTGGAAATGCTTTCTCTACCTATATTGCCCAAAACAAAGGAGCAGAGAAAGATGAAAGAATCAAAAGTGGTATCAAAGTATCTTTAAAGATTATAACTATATTTTGTATTTTTATATCTTTAGTTGTATGGATTATGGCAGATAAGTTTATGCTAATATTTATAAATTCTACAGAAACCCAGGTTATAAAAATAGGAGTACAGTATTTACGAATTGTATGTACATTTTATTGTTTCATAGGTTACTTATTTATGTTTTATGGTTTATATAGAGGTTTAGGCAAGGTTAAGATGTCCATAGTCTTGACAATAATATCCCTTGGTCTTAGAGTGGCTCTTGCTTTTATTACAGCTCCTTATTTAGGATTAAAGGGAATTTGGTGGGCAATTCCTATAGGGTGGATTATAGCAGATGTAGTAGGAATGATATATTATAAATTTATTAGTTAATGTTAAATTGATATAGAGTTTAAAAATAAAATGATCTAAAATGGAACAAAAATTATAAATTTAGTAGATTTATAAAAAAATAATATAAAAATGTGTTATAATGGTACAAAATATTATATAATGTAGAGTATATAATATTTTGTATTTTTTATAATTTAATATACGGAAAATACAGAATATTCTATATACTTAGCAAGTACAATGAGGGGGATGTTTTCATGAAAAAACTTTTGTTACTTTTATCTAGTATTTTTTTAACATTAAGTTTAGTGGCCTGTGATAAAAGTAATTCCACAGAAAGTACTAAGGAAAAGGATAAGAGTAGGACTATGATACTGGCTACAACTACCAGTACTCAAGATTCAGGACTTTTAGATTATTTGCTTCCTGAGTTTAAAAAGGATACAGGAATAGATGTTAAAGTAGTTGCAAAGGGAACTGGTGAAGCTCTTAAACTTGGACAAAATGGTGATGCAGATTGTCTTTTAGTTCATGCCAAAGCTAAAGAAGAAGAGTTTATTAAAAAAGGTTATGGTACTGAAAGACATGATGTTATGTACAATGATTTTATTATAGTTGGTCCAAAGGAAGATACTGCAAAGTTAAAAGAAAAAGCTCCTAATAATGCAGCAGAAGCTCTTAAATTAATTAGTGAAAGTAAAGCTAGTTTTGTTTCTAGAGGAGATGAATCAGGAACCCATACTAAAGAAAAGAAGCTTTGGAAAGATATTAAAGTAGATCCTAAGGGAGAATGGTATATAAGTGCAGGTAAAGGTATGGGAGCAGTATTACAGATGGCAAATGAAAAAAAGGCCTATACTTTGACAGATAGAGCTACTTATTTGTCTATGAAGGATAAATTAGATTTAGTAATTGTAACTGAAAAAAGTAATGATTTATATAATCAGTATGGAGTTATAATGTTAAATACTGAAAAAAATAAAATTAAAGAAAAGGAAGCCAGAGAATATATAGATTGGATGCTTTCTGATAAAGGGCAAAAACTTATAGGAGAGTATGGAAAAGAAAAATACGGACAAGCACTTTTTGTAGCTAACGGAAAGAAATAGGTGATATTATGGAGCAGGAAATTTTTAATATAATAAATTTAAAAGAAATTATTCCTGTGGTATTAATGTCTCTTTATGTTTCATTAACTTCAACTTTAATCGCTTCAATATTGGGAATGCTTTTAGGCATTCCCTGTGCTTTATTAAACTTTAAATTAAAAAAGATTATAATTCAAATTAATCATACTTTAATGAGTATACCACCAGTTCTTATGGGATTATTGGTTTATCTTTTATTATCGAGAAAGGGACCTTTAGGTGAATTTGAATTATTGTTTACTCCTACCGCTATGATAATAGCCCAGACATCACTTATATTTCCTATAGTATTTGGTCTTAGCATATCTATTATAATGAAAAATGGTAAAGATATAAAAAATACATGTACCACATTAGGAGCTAATAGATTTCAAAGCTTTTTAATTATTATAAAAGAAAACAAGATACAATTATTATCAGTTGTAACAGCAGCCTTTGGAAGAGCTATATCTGAAGTTGGTGCAGTTATGATAGTAGGAGGAAATATTAAAGGATTTACAAGGGTTATGACCACATATATTGCATTGGAGACAGGCAAAGGTAATTTTAATGAAGCTTTAGCAATAGGAGGAATATTACTAGTTATATCTTTTATAATTAATGCTATTCTTCATTTTTTTCAAGGGAGTGAAAGTTTTTGAAAATAGAGGTAGTTAATGCAGTAAAAGAGTATGCTGGTAGAAAAGTATTAGATATAGAGCATATGGTTTTTAAAGAGGGAGGTATATATGGAATATTAGGATTAAATGGAAGTGGAAAAAGTACTTTATTACAAAGCATAGCAGGATTTAATAAATTAAATGAAGGGGAAATTATTTATGATGGAAAAGATTTTAATAAAGTAAAAGATGAAATTTCTATGATGACTCAAAGACCGCTTTTATTTAATTGTTCTGCAGGTGAAAATATTATAATGGGACTTAAATTTAGAAAAACACCTAAAAAAACTATTGATGCTAGGTTTGAAAAATACATAAAATATTTTAATATAAATGAAATTCTTAATAAAAACGGGAAAAAATTATCTGGAGGAGAAACTCAAAAGGTAGCCTTACTTAGAACGGTTATATTAGAAAGTGATGTTATAATATTAGATGAACCTACTGCAAGTATGGATATAGAAAGCACTTTAGCTTCTGAAACTTTAATTAAAGATATTATGGAAGATAAAAGAACCGTGATTTTTGTAACTCATGATTTTTATCAAGCAGAGAGAATTGCAGATTATGTAATATTTATGGATAAGGGTAAAATTATAGAACAGGGTGAAAAAGATATTATATTTAATAATCCTAAGAATGCTAAAGTTAAGATGATGTTAAACAAGTGAGAAAACAGAGTATAAGGGGGTATAACTATGATAAAGACTGCTATTGTTACAATAAGTGATAAGGGTTCAAAGGGCGAGAGAAAAGACGAAACAGGAAAGGTACTACAGGATATTTTAGAAAAAGAAGGATATAAAGTAGAGGAGTATAAAATAATACCAGATGAAATCAATATTATAAGTGAAGAGCTTATAAAGTTATGTGATGAAAAGAAAGTAAATCTTATTATTACTAATGGAGGTACAGGCTTTTCTAAAAGAGATGTAACTCCAGAGGCTACAGAAAAGGTTATTGAAAAACATGTACCAGGTTTTGGTGAAGCTATGAGGGCCAGTTCCCTTTATATAACGCCAAAGGCCATACTTTCTAGAGGAATTGCTGGAATTAGAAAAGATTCTCTTATAATAAACCTTCCAGGAAGCCCAAAAGCTGCAGTAGAAAATTTGCAGGCAGTATTAGGGGCTATACCTCATGGAATAGAGATTCTATTAGGTGAGGCATCAGAATGTGCTAGATAGATTGGTTTAAGGAGGTAATATTAGTGGACTTATTTAATGTTGTATCTATTAAAGAGGCTAAAGATCTTATAGAAAAAAATTTTAATGTAAAACCAATAAAGGAAGAAGTGGAGCTTTTAAATAGTATGGACAGGGTTATATATGAGGATATAATTTCTCAAATAAATGTACCTAATTTTAGAAGATCTACCGTAGATGGATATGCTGTAAACTCTAAAGATGTAGCAGGTGCTAGTGAAAGTATGCCCGCTATGATGAACTATAAGGGGGAAGTTCTCATGGGAAAAATTCCTGAAGTTAATATGGATTTCCCTGGGGATTGTGTGTATGTTCCAACGGGAGGTATGATTCCAGAAGGTGCAGATTCTGTAGTCATGGTGGAATATACAGAAAGAGTTCATGAGGATACAGTACTTATAAATAAACCTACAGCCTATGGTGAAAAGGTAGTAGAAATAGGTGAAGATATAGCTAAAGAGGAAGTAATAATAAAAAAAGGTAAAAGATTAAGACCCTATGAAATAGGGGTATTATCTAGTCTTGGAATAACTAAAGTGCCTGTATGTAGAAAACCTAAAGTAGCTATAATATCTACAGGAGATGAGATAGTAGATCCTAATAAAGAACCAAAATTAGGCCAGGTTAGAGATATAAATTCTTATATTTTACAGACTTCCATTATTGAAGATGGAAGTATTCCTATAAATTATGGAATTATAAGAGATGATTTTAATCTTTTAAAAAATACAGTAGAAAAAGCTATAGAAGATACGGATATTGTACTTATATCCGGGGGGAGTTCTGTAGGAAAAAAAGATGTAACCATAGATGTCATAAATAGTTTGGGAGATCCTGGAGTTTTTGTTCATGGAATAGCAATAAAACCTGGTAAACCAACTATTATAGGAAAGGCTAAGGATAAAATAGTTTTTGGACTACCAGGACATCCTCTGTCAGCAGCTATTGTATATAAGATTATAGTTAAACATTATATAGATAAAATTGCAGGTGCTAAAGAAGAGGTTTTCCCTATAATTTGTAAGTTTAATATAAATTATCATAGTGCAAAGGGAAGAGAAGAATATTTGCCAGTAACATTAAATTGGGAAGGAGATGAAATAATTGCATCACCTGTATTTTCTAAGTCTGGACTTATAAGTGGTTTTTCTAAGGCTTATGGTTTTATAAAAATAGATAAGAATCTTGAGGGAATAAAGAAGGATGAAAAGGTTTTTGTATATAGATTTTAGGAGGTTTTAGTATGGGGCAAAATATTTATCTTTCAAATTATGAAATTGAAGAGGCATTAAAACTTTATTTTAGTAAGATAAGCATAAAAAAACAAAAGGAATTTGTAAATACAGAATATTCAAGTGGTAGAATAACAGCATCACCTATATATTCTAATATATCTTCTCCTTTCTACAATTCTTCAGCTATGGATGGTATCGCAGTTAATAGCGAAAAAACCTTAGGTGCAAATGAAAAGAATCATATAGCTTTAGAAGAAGAAAAGGATTATATAGTGGTAGATACGGGAGATCCTATACCTAGAGAGTATGATTCTGTGATAATGGTGGAAGATTTAATTAAAGTAGATGATAAAAGGGTGGAAATATATAAAAGTATAGCCCCTTATGAAAACATAAGACCTTTAGGAGAGGATATAGTGGAGAAATCCCTTATAGTTCCTTCCTATCATAAGATAAGACCTGTGGATATTTCAGCAATGATTGCTGGAGGAGTAAATGAAGTAGAAGTTTATAAAAAACCTGTGGTAGGTATAATTCCAACTGGCACAGAGCTTGTAGAGCCAGGTAATAATTTAAAAGTAGGAGATATAATAGATTTTAATTCAAGAACCTTTGCAGCACAGATCTTTCAGTATGGTGGTATTGCTAAAAGGTATGAAATAGTTAAAGATAATTATGAAAAAATTAAAGCTACTATAAAAAAGGCAGTAAAAGAATGTGATATAGTTCTTGTAAACGCTGGTTCCTCTGCAGGAAGAGAGGATTACACAGCTAAAATTATAGAAGATTTAGGTAAGGTATATATACATGGAGTAGCTATAAAGCCAGGAAAACCGGTTATTTTAGGAAAGATAGATAATAAACCTGTTATAGGAATACCTGGATATCCTGTGTCAGCCTATGTTATTATGGAAAACTTTGTAAGACCTATTGTGGAAAAATTTGCAGGGGAAAAACCCTACAAATATAAAAAAATTAAAGCGATATTATCTAAAAGGGTTATGTCTTCATTAAAATATGTTGAATTTATTAGGATAAAATTAGGTAAAGTAGGAGAAAAAATAGTAGCTACACCTTTAAATAGGGGAGCTGGCGCCACCATGTCTCTTGTTAGAGCAGATGGAATACTTGAAGTTCCACAAAATGTGGAAGGTATCGAAAAAGGAACGGAAGTAGATATAAAACTTCTAAAGGATGAAGAGGAAATAAATAATACTATAGTTTGTATAGGAAGTCATGATCCTATCATAGATGTTATAGCAGATTTAATTCATGTAAAACAGGGTGGATATTATTTATCCTCTGCTCATGTAGGTAGTATGGGAGGAATAATGGCACTTAAAAATGGTGAAACCCATATAGCTCCTATACATCTTTTAGATATGGAAAGCGGAGAATACAATGTAAGCTACATTAAAAAATATATTGGTAATAGACCTATGGCTCTTATAAAGTGCGTAAAAAGAATTCAAGTAATTATGGTTCCTAAAGGAAATCCTAACAGTATTACTTCTATTAAAGATATAAGGGATAAAAAATTAAAATTTGTAAATAGACAAAGGGGAGCAGGTACAAGACTTCTTTTTGATTATAATCTTAGAAAATTAAATATAAATCCTAGAGAAATACAGGGTTATGAAAGGGAAGAGTATACTCATTTACAAGTGGCCGCAGCTATTTTAAATGGAGATGCTCATTGTGGACTTGGAGTATATTCTGCAGCAAATATGATGGGGCTAGATTTTATACCAGTTTGCAGTGAAGAATATGATTTAGCAATCTTTCAAGAGTTTTTAGATATGCCATCTATAAAAGAACTTATAAATATTATAAAAGCTGATAAATTTAAAGAGAAATTAGAGGAGCTAGGTGGATATGATTATAGTGAGGCAGGCAATATTATTTTACTATAAAGAGAATAAATAATTTTAGTTTTTACAAAGCTAAATATTAATTAATATTATTTTTATACAAAGGAGGAAGTTAATGTTAGACAAGCATGGAAGAAAAATTAACTATTTAAGAGTATCTGTAACAGATAGATGTAATTTAAGATGTGTTTATTGTATGCCTCCTGAAGGTATTGTTAAAAAAGAACATGATAATATAATGAGATATGAAGAGATTTTTAATGTAGTTAAAGAAGCTTCTTTATTAGGAATAGATAAAATTAGATTCACAGGTGGAGAGCCTCTTATACTTAAAGATATAGATAAATTAATCTACAATACATCGAAAATAAGTTCCATTAAGGATATTGCTATGACTACCAATGCTACACTTTTAGAAGATAGAGTAGAGGATTTAAAAAAAGCTGGTCTTAAAAGAGTTAATATAAGTCTTGATTCTTTAAAAGAAGATAGATTTAAGAGCATTACAAGAGGTGGGGATATTAATAAAGTTTTTAAAAGCATTGAAAAATCTTTATCCATCGGTATAAGACCAATAAAAATTAATACAGTAATAATGAAGGGCATAAATGATGATGAAATAGAGGATTTTATGAATTTAACAAAGGAATATCCCATATCCGTAAGATTTATAGAACTTATGCCTATAGGAGAAGGTAGAAAATTATACAAATATAGTTACATAAGTTCAGAAGAAATAATATCCAAGAATACAGATCTTATACCTGTGGAAACTGATAAAAGTAGTACGGCTCTATTATATAAATTTAAAGAATCTAAAGAAAATATTGGGTTTATAAGTCCTATGAGTTGCAAATTTTGTAGTGGCTGTAATAGAGTAAGATTAACTGCAGAGGGCACATTGAAACCTTGCCTTCATTCTGAAAAGGAAGTAAATCTTAAAAACTATGTAGGAAATAACCAAGCACTTTTATCTAAGATAAATGAAGCTATTTATAATAAACCCTTAGAACATCATATGATAGAAGAAGAAAAAAGTAAAAGCAAAAAAATGATGTATCAGATTGGAGGCTAGTTTATGAATTTAACACATATAAATAAGCAAGGAAGAGCAAAAATGGTGGATGTAGGCAGTAAAGGAGATACAAAAAGAGAGGCTATTGCCTATGGGCATATAAATATGAAGAGAGAAACTTTAAATAAAATAAAAGAAGGTACTATATCAAAGGGAGATGTGCTATCTGTGGCTCAAGTAGCAGGTATTATGGCAGCAAAAAATACCGCTAATATTATACCCATGTGTCATCCCATAATGATAAATGGTTGTGACATAAATTTTCATTTTGATTTTGAAAACAATAACATAGATATAACATGCTCAGTAAAAAATACAGGGAAAACAGGAGTAGAAATGGAAGCTTTAACTGCAGTTACAGTAGCAGCTCTAACTATATATGATATGTGTAAAGCTGTAGACAGAGAAATGATAATATCAAATGTAAAACTTATGAAAAAAGATGGTGGAAAATCAGGATTATTTCAAAGGGAGGAATCATAACATGGCAAAGGTAATAGCAGTTAATATAAGTGAAAAAAAAGGTGAGATAAAACATCCTATAGATAAAGGGTTATTTAAAGTGGATCACGGTCTTGTGGGAGATGCTCATGCTGGAAACTGGCATAGACAAGTAAGTCTTTTAGGTACAGAAAGTATAGATAAAATGAAAAAGTTAGGTCTTCAAGGACTATGTACAGGTAAATTTGCAGAAAATATAACTACAGAGGGCTTGATTTTGTATGAATTACCTATTGGAACTAAATTAAAAATAGGTGAAGTACTTATGGAGGTAACTCAAATAGGTAAGGAATGTCATGCAGGATGTGAAATAAGAAATCTTATAGGAGATTGCATAATGCCTAGAGAAGGGATTTTTACAAAAGTATTAAAGGAAGGCTTTATTAAACCCAATGATGAAATAGAGGTCTTATCCCAGGTTTAAAATTTTAATAACTTGATAAGTTGTCTTTATCTTAAAGGGGAAGATTTATATGAAGAATGATTTTGTAAAAGAAAAATTTTGCGTATTAAAGTCTCACGAAAAGTGTAATAGTTTAGGGATTAATAAAGATTTAGTATACAGTAAAAAAATAATAAGGGATGAAGAACTTAAAAGGGAACTAAATAATAATTCAGAGTTAATTATTATTGCTACACCTTTTATGAACAAGCTCTATCAATTTGTTAAAGGCTCTAACTTTTTCGTTATTCTTACAGATGGGGATGGTTGTATACTAAATGTCATAGGAGATGAGAGTATATTAAAGGAAGCTTTTAATGTAAAAATGATTCCAGGAGCCTATATGGATGAAAAAAATATGGGGACAAACGCCATGGGGATGGCTTTAAGTGAAAAGTCTCCAATTCAGATATCTGGAGAGGAACACTATGTTAAAGCTTATCATAGATGGACTTGTTCTGCAGCTCCCATAAAAGATATTAATGGGAAAATAATTGGTACTCTTGATTTGACAGGATATAGTGAAAATGTACATTCTCATACCTTAGGAATGGTAGTGGCTGCAACTAATGCCATTGAAAAAATGATAGAATTAAATAATTATAATAGAGCTTTGCAGGTATCCAAAAAGAGTATTGAAAATGTCTTTAATTCTATACAGAGAGCTATATTAAGGGTGGATTTGTCAGGTGCAATAAAGACTATAAACAACAACGCTATAGAACTTTTAGGTTTTAATGAAAATGATATAAAAAGTATGAAGATGTGGGATTTAATACCTGACTGGTCTATGGTTTTAGATGAGATCTATGACAAAGGGAGTTTTGTAGATGAAGATGTATATGTACACTGTCTTAAAAATAAACTTCAATTAAATTTGAGTGCCTATCCTATATATGATTCATCCATGAGAATTATTGAAGTAACCTGTTTACTTTCAGATATACAAAAAACTCGGAAACTTGCAGGAAAAATACTTAGTGGTCAAGCTATCTATACCTTTGATAAAATTATAGGTGAAAGCAAAAAACTTCTTAATATAATAGATTATTCAAAGAAAATTGCAGATAGCAGATCTACTATACTTATTACTGGTGATAGTGGAACGGGAAAGGAAGTTTTTGCACAGTCAATACACAACTATAGTGATAGAAAAGATAAGCCCTTTATAGCTGTTAATTGTGGAGCTATCCCAAGAAATTTAATTGAATCTGAACTTTTTGGATATGAAGAGGGAGCCTTTACTGGAGCAAAAAGAGGAGGATATAGAGGAAAATTTGAAAATTCCCATGGTGGAACAATATTTCTTGATGAAATAGGAGAAATGCCCTTAGATATGCAGATAAAACTTTTAAGGGTTATAGAAGAGGGCGTTATAAATAGAATAGGAAGTTCTAAACAAATACCTGTAAATTCTAGAATAATAGCTGCTACTAATAAGGATTTAAGAGAAGAGGTAGAGAAGGGGAATTTTAGAAAGGATTTGTTTTATAGAATAAATGTATTACCAGTATATTTACCAGCATTAAAAGAAAGACGAGAGGATATACCTTTACTTATAAATTATTTTATGAACAAAACATCTAAACATTTAAATAAAAGGAAGGTAGAAATACCACCTGCATATATGGAAAGGCTTATTAATTATCATTGGCCAGGTAATATAAGGGAATTAGAAAATATAGTAGAATTGATAATAAATGCAGAAAGTGTTGAAATTATTAATAATATAAACCATCATAGTAGCAAGGAAGTTAGAGATAAGGCAAAAGAAGAAACTATGGTGTTTAATCTTGAAATTGTGGAGAAAAACCACATTAAAGAGGTATTAAATAAGTTTGATGGTAATGTTTCTTCCGCTGCAAAGGCTCTAGGTATAGGAAGAAATACTCTTTATAGAAAAATAGAAAAATACTCACTGTACTAATATAGAACAAAGTTCCAAAAAAGAACAATAAAACATAAAAAAATGTATCTAAATAGAACAAAAAGGATTGTTATTTTTAATATTAACTTTAAGTAAGTATAATTTAAATATTTTTTTTAGACAGGGTATATATTATACAAAGAAGAGAGTTTGACTTTAGATAGAGTTAAGCTCTTATCTAGGTATATAGAAGCCTTTAAATATACCCAATATGGTTTTTTTCATAGAGTTTGTACAAATATTATTACTAGTAACTATAGACATAGTATGTTAGTTTATACATAATATATGTTCTCTTTTTTACAATTATAATTTTTTGGCATAAAACTTGCTTATTATCTTATTATATAGTAAGTAATGTATAAATTTTTATAAGGAGGATTTATTTATGTATGGTTATAATGGAAAGATTTTAAGAATTGATTTAACAAATAGAGAATGTACTTTAGAGTCTTTAGATGAAGAAAAGGCTAAAAAGTTTATAGGGGCTAGAGGACTTGGAGTTAAGACTTTATTAGAAGAAATAGACCCTAAAATAGATCCATTATCTATTGAAAATAAACTTGTTATAGTTACAGGTCCTATTACTGGAGCTCCTATGCCAACCAGTGGTAGATATATGGTAGTAACAAAGGCGCCTTTAACTGGTACTATTGCAATATCAAACTCTGGTGGAAAATGGGGAACAGAACTTAAAAATGCAGGATACGATATGATAATAGTACAGGGTAAATCAGATGTACCTGTTTATGTAAACATAGAAGATGATAAAATAGAAATAAAAGAAGCAAATCATCTATGGGGTAAGACTTCATTAGAAACTACAAAAATTCTTTGTAATGAGAACAATGAAAGAGCAAAAGTACTATGTATAGGGCCTGCAGGAGAAAAATTATCTCTTATGGCAGCTATTATGAATGATATAGATAGAGCAGCAGGAAGAGGTGGCGTTGGAGCTGTAATGGGTTCAAAGAATTTAAAAGCCATAGTAGTTAAAGGTTCTGGAAAAGTTAAAGTGTTTAATGAAGAGGAAGCAAAAAAAGTATCCTTAGAAAAAATTAAAATATTAAGAGAAGATCCAGTTGCAGGTGGAGGACTACCTACTTATGGTTCTGCTGTACTTGTAAATATAATTAATGAAAATGGCGTACATCCCGTGAGAAATTTCCAAAAATCCTATACAGATGAGGCTGATAAAATAAGTGGAGAAACTCTTACAGAGGATTGTCTTGTAAGAAAAAATCCATGTTATAGATGTCCAATAGCCTGTGGTAGATGGGTAAAATTAGATGATGGTACAGAATGTGGAGGCCCAGAATATGAGACTTTATGGTCCTTTGGATCTGACTGTGACGTATATGATTTAAATGCTATTAATGTAGCTAATATGCTTTGTAATGAATATGGTCTCGATACAATTTCAGCAGGGGCTACCATTGCAGCAGCCATGGAGCTATATGAAAAAGGATATATAAAGGATGAAGATATAAAAGAGGATGGATTATCTTTAAAATGGGGAGATGCAGAGGCTGTTGTTGGATGGACAAAAAAGATGGCATTAAGGGAAGGTTTTGGAGATAAAATGGCAGATGGATCCTATAGATTATGTGAATCCTATGGTGTTCCAGAGTTCTCTATGACAGTTAAAAAGCAAGAATTACCAGCTTATGATCCAAGAGGAATTCAAGGACATGGTATAACTTATGCAGTTAACAATAGAGGTGGTTGTCATATAAAAGGTTATATGATAAGTCCGGAAATACTAGGATATCCAGAAAAACTTGACAGATTCTCTCTAGAAGGAAAGGCAGCCTATGCTAAAATATTCCACGACTTAACAGCTGTAATAGATTCTTTAGGATTGTGCATATTTACAACTTTTGGACTTGGCGTACAGGATTATGTAGATATGTATAATGTAGTTGTAGGTGGTAAGTTACATGATGCAGAATCTATAATGGAAGCAGGAGATAGAATTTGGACATTAGAAAAGTTATTTAATTTAAAAGCTGGCATAGACAGTTCCCATGATACCCTTCCAAAAAGATTGCTTAAAGAACCTATTCCAGAAGGACCTTCTAAGGGATGTGTTCATAAATTAAGTGAATTACTTCCAGAATATTATGCAATAAGAGGATGGGACAAGAATGGTATACCATCAGAGGATACATTGAAAAAATTAGGGCTTGAAGAATATATAAAGTAGGAAATATAAACAGAGTTCTTGGCTTCAGAGGGAGTTTTTACTCCAACTGAAGTTTAGAAATTGTTATCCAGGGAAGTACCCGCTCTTTACTCCCACTTTGGAGAAGATGGGAGTATTAGAGCGGGTAGTCATCGGATAAATAGATAATCAGATGAAAATAATTATGAAATAAAGATGCATTAAAAGCAGATAGTAAATATTTAAAAATAGAAAGGCTTTCAAAACTAAAAAAATAAAAGCCTTTCTATAATTTTAATATAAAGATAAGGGGGTGAATTTTTGAAAATTGAAGTAAGATTATTTGCATATTTTAGAGAAGGAAGAGATAAAAAATATTTTATGGAAATAAATAAGGAAAATATAACCCCAAGGCATATACTTGAAAAATTAAATATTAAAGTAGAAGAAGTGGCTATATTACTTATTAATGGAAGAGATGGAAATGTGGATACTTTATTAAAGGATGGAGATGTATTATCTTTATTCCCACCAGTAGGAGGAGGATAGAATGTCTAGATATGATAGAAATATAAAAACTCTTTCTTTAGAGGAAAATGAAAAACTTAAAGATTTTAAAGTCTGCGTAGTTGGATGTGGAGGACTAGGTGGATATATAATTGAGATGCTAGGAAGAATTGGAATAGGCTATATAACAGCAGTGGATGGTGATAATTTTAGCGAATCTAATTTGAACAGACAAATTATTAGTAATGATTTAAATTTAGGAAAAAATAAAGCTATAGAAGCTAAAAAAAGAATGAAAATAGTTAATGATTTAATATATGTAAATCCTATTACAACATTTATAAATAAGGATAATGTATTAGATATTTTAAAAGAACATTATATAGTTATTGATGCTGTGGATAATATAGAAACTAGATTTTTATTACAAGAAAGTTGTGAGAAGCTTAGAATACCATTTATTCATGGTGCTATTGCAGGCTGGTATGGACAAGTAACAACTATATTTCCGGGGGATAGAACACTGGATATTATTTATAAGAATAAAAGTAAAAAGGGCATAGAAGATGTTCTTGGAAATCCTTCTTTTACACCAGCTTTAGTGGCTTCTATACAGGTAAGTGAAGCACTAAAAGTATTAATTAATAGAGGGGAAATTTTGAGAAATAAAATATTTATGATAGATTTACTGTACCAAGATTTCTATATATTGAATTTAAAAGAGTAGTTTAAAGTTGTATATAGGTGTTTTTATCCAACTTCATAAGTTATTTCTAGACTAAGAAAATATATTTCATAAGTGAATTCAACCTGAAATTAAAAATTATTCCATAAATAATTACCCCTTAATTTATTATTATATATAATAATAAATTAAGGGGTAATAGTTTTAAAAAGCAATATTAGATTATATGTAATTTCAATTAATTCTATTTAAATATAGATTTGATTTTATATGTAATCATATAAAAAAGTTATTGTTAATAATGGATTTTTAAGTATTAAAATTATTTTATACTATGTTACATTTACAAAAAATTAATTTATTTTTAAAATAATATTTTTTATTCCTATTATATGGTCGCTAAGGTATTGTAAATCTTCAGAAGAAAGATTAGATATTTTTTCTGTTAGCAAAGTCTTTACTAATTTTTCTTGATCCTTTATAAAGATTGATCCTTTTTCTGTTAATTCAACTCTTATAACTCTTCTATCCTTTGAGTCAGTATATCTAGTAACCATATTTTCAGAAATTAGTTTATCAATGATAGGAGTCATATTAGGTTTAGAAATTAATAAATCCTTAGCAATTTTAGAAATAGAACAATTGCCATTATGCTTAAGATAAACAATAACTTTTACATGGGAGGGAGGTAGAGGGAATTTTTTCTTTAACTCATCTGGATTCAAAAGTTTTTTATGTAAATTTAATAATAAATCATATAGATCTTGAGATATTTCATTAAGTTGAGTATTATTCATTTTTATCCTCCTTAGTTAATTTTATGCTCTAATTACATTATATTGTATTCAACCTTATTATACAATATAAAAAAGTTATTGACATATAAAATATATTAAAATATAATAGTTATGAAAATATAACTATTATATTGACATAGGCGAAGGTAAGATAGTGTATATTTTAAAGATTTTTAATTAAATTATATTGTATTTTTCATAATTTTACAATACAAAAGTTATTGACACATAAAATATATTAAAATATAATAGTTATGAATTTATAATGATTACATTGTTAAAAACAGGAAATATAATCATTATAAATTTAATTTTTTAAGGGGGAATTATTTATCTTAGTTAGGAACAATATAATAATAGCTTTTTATAAATTTAATCATTTATAAAATGGACGAAATGGAGAGATGATATTGAATGTTAAAGATAATAAAGCACTTAAAACCATTTATTGCTTCAATACTTCTAGTATTAGGGCTTTTATTTGTGCAAGCTGTATGTGATCTATCCTTACCAGATTATATGTCTAATATTGTTAATGTAGGCATTCAACAAGGCGGGGTAGATAATGCAGTACCAAAAGTAATTCGTAAAAGTGAATTGGATAAAATTAAGGTTTTTTTAGATGAAGGGGATGTAAAAAAAATAGAAGATAATTACATACTATTAGATAAGAAAAACCTTTCTAAAGATGATTTTGAAAATTATTTAAAGGATTATCCAAATCTTAATAAAGAACCTATTTATAAATTAAATACAAAGGATAAAAATACAATAAATGAACTAAACAGTATATTAGCAAAACCAATAATTATGGTAGGGGGAATGGAAAAAGCTGATATGTCAAAGTCAAATAATATTGCTAAAGAATCAGCGCCTCAAAATAAAGCTAATAAAGTGAATCCACAATCTGAACAAAATGATAAGATAAAAACCTCTTCAGAAGATCAAATGACTAAAGTTCCTTCCAAAAGTGAAATGTCTAAAGGGAATGCTAATTCATTTTTAAATATGCCAAAGGAACAAATTAATGTAATAAAAGAAAGTTTAGATAAAAAATTTAAGGATATGCCTGAAAGTATGATTACTCAGTCAGCAGTTATTTTTGTTAAGGATGAGTATAAAGCTATGGGAGTAGATACAGATAAACTTCAATCAAGCTACATTCTTAAGGAAGGATTTAAAATGCTACTTTTAGCATTACTTAGTATGGTGGCTACAGTTATGGTTGCTATGCTAGCTGCAAGAGTAGCTGCAGGACTTGGAAAAAATCTTAGAAGAAATGTATTTACAAAGGTTACCGATTTTTCTAAGGGAGAATTTGATAAATTTTCTACAGCTTCTTTAATTACAAGAAGTACAAACGATATTCAACAGGTTCAAACTTTTATGGTAATGTTGCTTAGAATAGTATTTTATGCACCTATTTTAGGTATAGGTGGAATACTTAAAGTACTAAAAACAGATACCTCTATGGCCTGGATCATAGCTGTAGCAGTTATGGCTATTTTAACTTTAGTTATTGTTTTATTTGGATTAGCTATTCCTAAATTTAAAAGAGTTCAAAAATTAATAGACAAAATAAACTTAATAACTCGTGAATCTTTAATAGGAATGTTAGTTATACGTGCTTTTAATACTGAAAAGCATGAGGAAGAAAAATTCGATAAAACTAATAAAGAGTTAACACGTACTAATTTATTTATAAATCGTGCAATGACGATGATGATGCCAATGATGATGTTAATTATGAATCTTATAACTTTATTAATTGTATGGGTAGGATCTCATCAGGTAGATGCAGGAGCTATGCAGGTAGGAAATATGATGGCCTTTATGCAATATACAATGCAAATAATTATGGCATTTTTAATGATTTCCATAGTATCTATTATGCTTCCACGTGCTTCCGTATCAGCTCAGCGTATAAGTGAAGTTATAGATGTACCAATAACTATTAAAGATATAGAAAAGCCAAAAGAGTTCACAAATTATAAAAAAGGATATATAGAATTTAAAAATGTTTCCTTTAGATATGAAGGCGCACAAAAGGATGTACTTTCTAATATTACATTTAGTGCACTGCCAGGAGAAACTACAGCTTTTATAGGAAGTACAGGTAGTGGTAAATCCACTCTAATAAATCTAATACCAAGATTTTATGATGTAACAGAAGGAGAAATATTAATAGACGGGGTTAATTTAAAAGAGATATCTCAAAGGCGTTTAAGAGAAAAAATAGGTTACGTACCACAAAAAGGAATATTATTTTCAGGCACTATAGAAAGTAATATTAAATATGGTAATGAATCAGCTACAGATAAAGATATAGAAAAAGCAACAAGAATAGCTCAAGCTATGGAATTTATAGAATCTAAAGAACAGGGCTTTAAGACAGAGGTATCCCAAGGAGGTACTAATGTTTCTGGAGGACAAAAACAAAGACTTTCTATTGCACGTGCCATTGTAAAAAAACCAGATATATATATTTTTGATGATAGTTTTTCAGCCCTTGACTTTAAAACAGATGCAACACTTAGAAAGGCTTTAAAGGATGAAACAAAGGAAAGTACAGTATTAATTGTAGCCCAAAGAATAAGTACTATAATAAATGCGGATAAGATAATTGTATTAGATGAAGGAAAAATGGTTGGAATGGGTACCCATGATGAATTAATGAAAAATTGTGAAGTTTATAAGGAAATTGCCTTATCACAACTTTCAAAGGAGGAACTTTTATCATGAGCAATAAAAAAATAGAAAATAGAAGAAAAGGTGGTTTTGGCTCACGTCATGGTGGTCCTATGGGAGCAGTTGAAAAGGCAAAAGATTTTAAGGGTACCATGAAAAATTTAGGTAAATATATAATGCCTTATAAAATGTCTATAATTTTTGTAATTGTTCTTGCTATAGGTAGTGCGGCTTTTTCTATAGTAGGACCTAAAATCTTAGGAAAAGCTACTACAAAATTATTTGAAGGATTAGTACAAAAGGTTACTGGAGTAAAAGGTGCTTTAATTGATTTTGATTATATAGGTAAAATAATAATTTTACTTCTTGTATTATATATAATAAGTGCTATATTTTCTTTTGTACAGGGATATATAATGTCTTCAGTGGCTCAAAAAATTTCTTATGAATTTAGACGTGAAATTTCTGAAAAAATAAACCGTATGCCTATTAAGTATTTTGACAATAAAACTCATGGAGAAGTATTATCTAGAGTTACTAATGATGTAGATACAGTGAGTCAAACCTTAAATCAAAGTATGTCTCAAATAATTACTTCTGTTGTTACAATAATAGGTGTATTAATTATGATGTTATCTATAAGTTGGCAAATGACCATTGTAGCTTTATTAATATTACCTGTATCCATGATGATTATAATGCTCGTCGTAAAAAAATCACAAAAATATTTTAAGGCTCAGCAAGAAGATTTAGGTAATATTAATGGTCATGTAGAGGAAATTTATGGTGGACATAATATAATGAAGGCCTTTAATAGAGAACAAGAAGCTATAGAAGAGTTTGATAAAATAAATGATAAGCTTTATAGTTCAGCTTGGAAATCTCAGTTCTTATCTGGAATGATGATGCCAATTATGTCCTTTATAGGTAATATAGGATATGTGCTTGTATCTATTTTAGGTGGATGGCTTGCCATAAAGAAAACTATTGAAGTTGGAGATATTTTATCTTTTATTCAATATGTTAGAAGTTTTACCCAACCTATATCACAGGTAGCTCAAATAGCTAACGTGCTTCAATCTACAGCAGCTAGTGCAGAAAGGGTTTTTGAATTTTTAGAAGAGGAAGAGGAAGTTAAAGAAACAGAAAATCCTGTTAAACTTCAAAAAGTTTATGGAGAAGTTGAATTTAAAAATGTTAAATTTGGATATAATAAGGATAAAATTATCATAAATGATTTTTCAGCTAAAATTAAACCAGGACAAAAGGTAGCTATTGTAGGACCAACAGGAGCAGGTAAGACCACTATGATTAAACTTTTAATGCGTTTTTATGATGTAAATAAGGGTGGAATATTTATAGATGGACATAATATAAATGACTTTAAAAGAGCAGATTTGCGTAAAATATTTGGAATGGTACTTCAAGATACTTTCTTGTTTACAGGTACTATAAAGGAAAATATAGCCTATGGAAAGCTTGGAGCTAGTGATGAAGAGATAATTAAAGCAGCAAAATCAGCTCATGTTCATAATTTTGTAGAGACTTTACCAAAGTCATATGATATGGAACTAAATGAAGAAGCAAGTAATATTTCCCAAGGACAAAAACAATTACTAACCATCGCTCGTGCAATATTGTCAGATCCTAAAATATTAATATTAGACGAGGCAACTAGCTCTGTAGATACTCGTACAGAATTACTTATACAAAAAGCTATGGAAAACTTAATGGAAGGAAGAACTAGCTTTATAATTGCACATAGATTATCTACTATTAGAGATGCAGATTTAATTCTTGTAATGAAAGATGGAGATATTATAGAACAGGGTAATCATGAAGAATTATTAAAAGCTAAAGGCTTTTACTATTCTCTTTACAATAGCCAATTTGAAAATGCAGAAGTGTCTTAACAATGTCTTTCAAGTTGTATACTAATTTAATAAAATTAGATTAATGCATTGATATTTCCTCTATTCTGTTAATATTTATAGAACAGAATAGGGGATTTTCAATATTTTTTATGCATAAAATGCAAAGATTTACTTCTTGATATGAGAACTATTTCAGGACAAAATCATAATAAAAATTTAACATAAAAATATCTAAATATCAATAAAAGCACTATGAGTATTATTGAACTTAAATAATACTCATAGTGCTTATTTTACTAACTTTAAATAAAATTCTATGTATTACCAATAAGCATAGGATATTTTAATAAAACGAGTTTAGATTACTTTAGTAAAATGAACTGCAATTTGTAGGAATATATAATATAAAAATTTTCCTAATCTTTATAAAATCTTTAAAATTATCCTTTAATATAAAAGTGCAGAGAAAAGAAAGGGAGGATTTAGAGATGAATAATATAATAGAAGTTAAAAATTTAAGTAAAAATATTAAAGGAAAGACTATTATAGAAAATATGAATTTTAATATTGAAAAGGGGGATATATATGGATTTGTAGGTCCTAATGGAGCAGGTAAAACAACTATGATTAGATTACTTACAGGTCTCATAAAACCTACTAAGGGAGAGATTTCAATTAATGGAATAGATGTAAATAAAGATAGAAAGGGAGCTCTTTTAAATCTTGGAGCCATAGTAGAATGTCCTATATTTTTTGAGTATATGACAGGAAGAGAAATTTTAAAAAATCTTGTAAGATTGCATCCCAATATTCCAAAGGAAGAAAGAGAAAAAAGAGTAGATGAAGTTCTAACGCTAGTAGATTTAAAACATAGAGAAAATGATAAGGTATCTAGCTATTCTCTAGGAATGAAACAAAGGTTAGGTATTGCCCAGGCGCTTTTAGGAAAGCCTGAAATAATTATTTTAGATGAACCAGCTAATGGGTTAGATCCTATTGGAATTAAGGATTTAAGAGATATTATTTTAAAATTAAATAGTGAATTTAAAATAACCTTCTTAGTATCTAGTCACTTACTTGATGAGCTTCAAAAGTTTTCCAGTCGAATTATAATTATAAATCATGGTAGGTTAAAATTTAAAGGATCTTTAGAAGAATTACTTTCCATGGGGGATGGCAATATTGAAGAGGTGTTTTTGCAAGTATTAAAAACTAAGGAGGTAGCCTTATAATGGAGATCTTTAAAAGTGAGTTTGAAAGGTTATGGAAGAACAAATTAACTTTATTTTGTTTTATGCTGATACCTCTTTCTATAATAGGTTCTTCAGAATATTACCTTGGAAATAATTTGAAGTTATCTATAAATAGTGCTGAATATACTTCCTTCGGTAACTATTCCTTTATGATGTTCCAGGAAATGTTACCTACTTTATTTAATTTTATTGCTATTTTATTTGTATGTATATCTATTACGGAGGAATATAGAAAGGGTCAAATTAGACTGATTATGACGAGAGGTTATTCCTTTAAAGAAATATATTTTGCAAAAATAGCCTCTATCATAGCTACAATGTTTATATTTTTTGTAGTGTATTTTATATTATCTACAGCAATTGGATATTTTATAGCACCTAAATTATATAGAGTAAAGCTTTTTTATCATAATAGTACCGTAAGTAACTTAAAGGCTATTTTTTATTCTTTAAAATATTATGCCTTAGGATTTTTAACGATTTTAGCAATAATTTCTGTATTTGCTCTTTTCTCAGTAACCTTTAAAAGTTCTACAGGAACTATAGCTGCATGTATATGTTTTTTAGTAGGAAGTTTCATTTTTTCAGAAGTTACTATGCATTGTGGAATTATGTTAACTAGAAATCCACATAATGATATAAATCTTATTAAAATAATCGAAAAACTTTATTTAATCACTATTCCTAAGATTCAACATATTGGTATATGTTTGGTTTTAGCTGAACATCCTGTATTAAATTATTGGATCTTAAGTATATTAGTAGCCTATATAATTATATTTACATCTATTACTTGTGCTATATTTTCTAAAAGGGATAATTTTATTTAATTTTCTAAGATATATATAGGGTATTTAACAGCAAGACTACAGCTTAAATTAAGAATTATTCTATATCTAAAAAGATTCTTATTATACAATGGAAAGGAAGTGAATACTTAGTGAGCATTTGTATCTATAATATGCACTCTCACTAAAGATAATTTATGAAAGAGTTAATTATTAGCGAATTTTTAAGAATGAGAGGAAGAAAAAAGAATAGAGCTTCTTTTATTCTAATTTTAGTTAATTTTATATTTAGTATCTGTTGGTATAAAACTTTTGGAGGAGGTATAGGTTTTTATACTCCAGACATATCTGCAAAGATAAATTCTTTAAATTTACCTATTTTTGTAATGAAAGATTTAGCATTAATTCTATTTTTAATAGTTCTTCCAATGCTTTTTATAGATAGTTTAAGTGGAGAGTATGAATCTGGCGCTTATAGGCTTATATTAATAAGACCCTATAGTAAAATTAAGTTATGGTTTTCTAAGTTGATAGTTCAAAGTTTATTTTCATTAGTTATATTTGTTGTATTTTTTATTCTTTCTGTAATTAGTGGCTATATTTTATTTCCTAGGGCAACTGTAACTAACTTTTACAATATACCTAAAGTTTATGATCAATTAGGAGCTTTTATATATAATTTTAAAGTTGTAGCACTGATGTACTTTGTAAGTATTGCAATTTTAGCTTTAGCTTCTTTAATTTCCTCAATGGTATCTAAATCTGTGGCAGCCGTCTTAATCCTTATATGTTCTTTAATAGGAGGAATATATATAGGACATGGGCTGCAAATTATATTTTTACCTTTTCATAATATAATTAGACTTTTAAGTTTAGGAAAAAGAGCTGATTTTTATATTCCAGTTGTATCCTGTCTACTTATATGCAGTTTTTTAAGTACATTGATTTTTACTAGAAAAGATTTGAAATGCTAAAGAGTAAGACATAAGCATAATTTATGTTATTGCTATATTTTTATACTTTCATACTGCTTGGTTTAAGAGATATAAACTTAATCAGTATTTTATATATTGAGGATTTATTAGGCTTAAGACTTGGGGGACTTTTTTACTAAAAGTTAGAGCTAATAACTGTTTAGAACTTGTATTTATAAATTTAATTTATATCTAATTTAATTTATAGAGTATGAAACTTGAAAAATATTATATTTAAATGTACATGCTATAATATTATTAAAATGCAAAAATAGAGGTGGTTATATGCAGGAAAAAATATTAATAGTAGATGATGAAGATGATATAGTATCTTTTATAAAGGATTATTTTGAGGATCAAGGTTATCGCGTTATTACAGCTAGTAATGGTAGAGAGGCTATAGAATACTGTGATAAAGATATAGATATTATTTTGCTTGATATAATGATGCCTAATATTGATGGCTTTCAGGTTTGCCAAAAGATAAGGAACAAAGTATCCTGTCCTATAATATTTTTAAGTGCTAGACAAAGTGAAGTTGATAAAATTAAAGGTCTTTCAGTAGGTGGTGATGATTATATAGTAAAACCCTTTAGTATAAAGGAATTAAAAGCAAGGGTTCAGGCCCATCTTAGAAGAGAAAAAAGAGTTCCTTTAAATAATAAATCTAAAATAAGCTTTGGAAAACTTAATTTAGATTTAAGTAGTCGTAAAGTTTACTATGAAGAGGAAGAGATTATTTTTACAGCTAAAGAATTTGATATAGTAGAACTTCTAGCATTACATCCAGAACAGGTATTTTCTAAAGAACAAATATATGAAAAAGTTTGGGGATATGATGCAGAAGGGGATGCAAATACAGTAGCAGAGCATATAAAAAAAATAAGAGCAAAGTTTATAAAAAGAAGTGCATCTCTTAATCATATAGCTACGGTATGGGAAGTAGGTTATAGATGGGAGAAAAATAAAATATGAAAAAAGCATCCTTAAAAACACAAACTATAAGTACTTTTCTATTAATTATATTTTTAAGCATGGTATGTACAATAGCTACTATAGGTACCTATTTATTTACTATGTATTTTGGAAAAGATCCTATGTTAAAACCAGATAACTATTATCAAAAACAGTCTGATAAAATTCAGCAATTTATAGTTAGCAAGGGAGAAAATATATTAGAGGATAAAAATAGGTTAGAACTTGAAAGTTTAATTCCCCAAAAAGGTATAGGGTATCAAATTACAGATCTAGAGGGTAAAATTATATATGGAAATGAAAAAGAAAGAATAATAAAAGATAAAAAACAATTGATAGAATCAATAAATAAAACAGATATTGATAATCTTGATAGAGCTAGTGTTTTTGGATCAAAGGTTAAAAGGTATATACCTATATTGGACAGTGATTCCAATGTGAAAGGCGTTGCTATAATTAAATACAATATTGAGACAAGTGTGAAGAAAGATAAAAATGAAAAAATAGTTCATGTATTTCAAGTATTCTTACCATTCTCCCCTTTTGTATATATAATTATTTTTACAATTATTTTTACAAGAAAATTAATTAAAAGTATTCAACAGCCTATAAATGAAATAATAGATGCTTCAAATAAGATAAAAGAAAAGGATTTAGATTTTGAAATAAATTATAAAAGTAATAATGAGTTAGGAAAATTAGTTTCTTCTTTTGAAGAGATGAAAAATGCTTTAAAAGAATCACTAAATAAACAATGGATTATGGAAGAAGACAGAAAAGAAATGATAAAAGCCATAGCTCATGATTTGAAAACTCCTATTACTGTTATTCAAGGACATGTGGAGGTACTTATGGAAGAGGGAACTAAAGCTCCCATTAGAGTAGAAAAATATTTAAATATTATAAAAGCTAATACAGAGAGAATGGGAAGGCTTATTTCAGATATGAATCTCACATCAGAAATAGAGAATAAAAACTTTGATTTAGCTCCTGTAAAGGTAGACATAATTGAATTCTTAGAAAAAAAACAACAGGATTATAAAGTGCTATGTAAGGACAAAAATATAGAATTTAAATTGTTTTTAGAAAAGAATTTTGATTTAAACAGGGAATTTTCTATAGATGCTGAGAGACTAGAGCAAATACTAGATAATATAATATCTAATGCCATAAGGTATACACCTGATGGAAAATCTATAATTACTAAAGTAAAAATACATAATAATATCATAAAATTTATTGTGGAGGACGAAGGAACAGGTTTTAATGATAAGGAATTATGCTATATTTTTGAAAAATTCTATAGGGGCGATAGTTCAAGATCTAAAGAGAAAGGTCACTCTGGATTAGGAATGTATATTGTAAAAATTTTAGTTGAAAAGCATAATGGTTGGATCGTAGCAGAAAATAAAGAAAATGGTGGAGCAAGAATAAAATTTATTATTAAAGAAATATAGTAATTTTAAATTATTGAAGATGCTGGATTTCTAGAGATAGAACTAGAGATTTAAGTTGGCGTGTAAAAGCTAAAGATGATTTAAAAGAATCAAATTAGAAATATTTAAAGGCTGTAAAAATTTCGAGAATTATTTACAGCCTTTAAGTATTTTATTAGTATCAAATATTTTCATTTTATTTATTTTTTCATTTCTTTTAGTATGCTTTTTATTTTTTTATTCAACGTATAGATTCTTATATTAGACTTTAATTTAGCTATAAATAAGTTTTCATCTAAAGGTTTGTTTATAATATCATCTGCTCCACAATTTAAAATATTAGATAGAGTTTTATTATTGTCTAAAACAGTAACAGCTATTATAGAAGAGTTTATATTATTTCTTCTTATTTGTCTTATTAAAGTTTTTCCAAACTCATTTTCTAATACCATATCAATTAAATACATATCATATTTTTTATTACTATTAAATAATTCTTTACCAGAATTATAATAATCTACATTTTCAATGCCATATCTTGCTAGCATATCTTTTTCTAGAGTACAATCAAAGGAGTTATCATCTATAATTGCAATTTTTGCTTCTTTTAAATTTTTCATATATTCATCATCTTGGAATACTGCATCCACATGCTTTGTAATCTCTTCTTTTAAATCATCTTTTAATAAATAATCAAATACACCTAGATTAAGAAGATTTTTCTTCTTCTCATGATCATTATCGCTTGTAACTATAAATATAGGTATTTCATTAGAATCCATATATCCAATATTTTTTATAAAATCTTCTATATCTCCACCTTTGCCATAAAGGGAAGTTATTATAAGATCTATGTCATATTCTTTTATTAGATTATAAGCCTCATTAAAACTGTCTGTAGCTATGTAATCATAATTTTTTTCTCTTAAAATATTTTCTACCATTTTGCAAAAAAAATCGCTTTGTTCTATATGAAGAACGGTATACATATTAAGTACCTCCAATAATATTAATTTTTTATATTATCGTAGTTCACCTTTAGGCCTTTAGAAAAATATAACAGATATTCAAAATCACTAAACATAAATATTAAAATATGGAAATGGTTATAGTATAATTAATTTAACATAAAGGAAGATTTAATCTATATAGAATTTTTATTTAAGTCAAGTTAATACTACAAGTAGGGAATCATAGTAGAAACATGAAATATTAAAGATTTTAAAATTAACTATAATAGAATAAATATAAACTTTTAAAGTGTTTCTAAACTTAATTATGAAGTAATATATAAAGTTTAAGTAATTGCTAGTTGAAGTTATTAAGAGTTCTTAAAGAAATTATGGAGGTGTTAAGTATGAAAGAAATAGTTTTAGCTGGAGGTTGTTTTTGGGGAGTAGAAGAATATATGTCAAGAATTAAAGGCATAGTGGAAACAAAAGTAGGCTATGCTAATGGAATAAAAGAAAACCCTAGTTATAAAGAGGTATGCAGTGGAACTACAGGTCATGCAGAAGCTTGTTACATAAAGTATGATGAAAGTATTATCTCCTTAGAAGAACTATTAAATAAATTTTGGAACATAATAGATCCAACAGTACTAAATAAACAGGGAAATGATAGGGGGACACAATATAGAACAGGAATATTTTACTTAAATGAAAAAGATTTAAATATAATTACAGAAAGCAAATCTAGGGAACAGAAAAATTATAAGAGAGCAATAGTTACTGAAGTAGAGCCCTTAAAATGTTTTTATAAGGCTGAAGAGTACCATCAAAAATATTTAAAGAAAAATCCAGAAGGATATTGTCATATACATTTAGATTAATTATTTTTTATTAATTATGTATAACTTTTTTAAAATGCAAAATTAAGAACTCCTTTCTAGTGAAAACTAAAAGTATAAAACTAGAAAGGAGTTTTTATATGAAAATTTTCACTAAATAATGCTAGATTTGTTATAAGTAGAATAATAGAAATATAATAAATTCTATAGGTTTTATATTATTTGCGATTATTAAAAGATTCAATTGTTTTTAAATTTTAAATTACAAAAATCATCAATATAATACATAATTATAGTTTTTTCTACAAAGTATTGATATTGATATTTATCTTAAATATAATTATATTATTATTAATTATAAAATTATAAACTTCTTAGTTCAGATAGAGTTTATTTATAAACAATATCTTTAATTATATAAACTATTATATGTTTAAAGATTATGTCTTTAAAATATATGGGAGAGCACAAAAATAACAATAGAATAAAGTATTAATAACAGTAAGGGGGAAATAAAATTGATAAAAACGATAAAAGGTAAGCTAATTTTTCTTGTAGGTATATTAGTAGGTGCAATTCTATTTATTGGGGGATATTCTATAAAAAATTTAGATAATGTGAATAAGATGTCTACTGAAATTTCAAAATATTGGGTTCCTTCCATAATATATTCAGAGGAATTAAATACAATGACCTCAGATTTTAGAATATTAGAATATGATCACATTATTTCTACCAATGCAGAAATGATGAATGAAAAAGAAAAAGAGATGGAAGAAAAAAGTAAGGAAATAGAAAAATATTTAGTCCTTTATAAAAAAGGTGTAAACTCAAAAGAGGATGAAGAGCTATTTAACACTGTAGAAAAGGAATGGAATAAATATTTACAATCAAATAAGAGGGTAATTGTTTTAAGCAGACAATTAAAAACAGAGGAAGCAATGAAAATAATGAGGGGAGAATCGAAGGAATATTTTGATAATGCATCCTCTTCTTTATTAAAATTGGCTCAGTTTAACAAAAGTAAAACAGAAGAGATCAGCTTAAAAGGGGACAAGCAGTTTAATGCTGCTATGAAAATAAATTTAACTTTAATGTTATTATTATCAGCTATAGGTGCAGCCTTGGGAATTTTTATTATTAATGGTATAAGAAAATCTTTAAATGTTTTAAAGGGAGAATTAGATGAGTTATCTGAAAGAGGAGGAGATTTAACTCAAGAAATAAAAGTTAATTCTAAGGATGAAATAAATGATCTTGCTAAAAGTTTAAATAAATTCATACAGAATATAAAGGATATTATTAAAACTGTTAATGAAAGTGTAGATAATATTGAAACAGTTGTAGATAGTATAAAAACTAATGTTACAGATTTGAATAATGATGTAGAAGAGGTTTCTGCAACTACAGAAGAACTTTCTGCTAATATGGAAGAAACTGCAGCTTCAGCTGAAGAGATGTCAGCGACTTCTCAGGATATAGAAAGAGCTGTTCAGTCTATTGCACAAAAATCTCAGGAAGGTGCTACTCAAGCAGGGGAGATAAATAAAAGAGCAGAGGATACAAAAGCAAATGTACAAGCTTCTCAGAAAAAGGCTAAGGAGATATTTACAAATACAAAAGCAGAACTTGAAAGTGCTATAGAATCATCAAAGGTTGTAGAACAGATAAATGTACTTTCAGATTCCATAATGAATATAACATCACAAACAAATCTTCTTGCATTAAATGCAGCTATTGAAGCTGCAAGGGCAGGAGAAGCAGGAAAGGGATTTTCAGTTGTAGCCGATGAGATAAGAAAACTTGCGGAACAATCAAAGGATACAGTAACAGAAATACAAAGTATAACAGTTAAAGTAATAGAATCAGTGAAAAATCTTTCTGATAGTTCAAGCAATCTATTAACTTTTGTGTCTACAGATATGGATAATGATTATAAGACTATGTTAAATGTGGCGGATAAATATAGCGAAGATGCTAGTTTTGTAGATACCCTTGTGACAGACTTTAGCTCAACTTCAGAGGAACTTTTAGCATCATTGCAGGATGTTCTTAAAACTATAGAAGGAGTAGCACAGGCTGCTAGTGAAGGTGCGGGAGGTACTACAGACATTGCAAGTAAAATATTAGAAGTTAATAATAAATCAAATGATGTACTTCAAGAAGCTCTAAAATCAGAAGAAAGTGCTAATAAATTAAAAGAAGAAATTTCTAAATTTAAAATTTAAAATAATTTATAATTTTGTTTATTCTATTTTTATAGCAAATAATTTTATAAAATAATGATTATATTAAAAATTTTGTTTAAACATCCATAAAAACTTTAAAATTAATATATTTAAAAATAACTAGATATGAGTATTGTTATGCTAATATCTAGTTATTTTAATTTACTCATAGTATTACATATATTAATAATAAAGTTCAATTATAGCTTTGAATAAGTCTCCATCAAAGTCAATGTACATGATTCCATCATGAAGTTCCACTATACTTTTAGCTATAGCTAGTCCTAATCCGCTTCCTTCAATATCTGATGTCCTTGACTTATCACCTCTAGTAAACCTTTCAAATATTTCTTTTTTATCAAAATCAAGAGGAGAATAGGAAACATTTTTGAAAGATATTTTTATTCCTTTAACAATATCTTCTATTTCTATATAAATCCTTGTGTTACTCAAAGAGTATTTTAAAGAATTATTTATTAGATTTTCAAAAACTCTAGACATTCTATTTCCATCTAAATTGATTTTAATTTCAGGTAAGAAGGTTCTTGTTATAAAGGTCAAATTTTTATTTTTATAGATTTCTGTATCAGAGTATTCAGCTATAGATTGATTTAAAAATTCTACTATATCAACTTGTTCTTTATTTAATTCCACTTTACCACTATTTATTTTAGAGATTTCAAACAAATCTTCTATAAGAGTTTTAAGTTTTAAGCTTTTTCTATTAAGTATTTTTAAAAATTCTTCTTTTTCACTTTCAGAAACTTTTTCTTTTATCAATATATCTGTATAATTTATTATTGATGTAAGAGGTGTTTTTAAATCATGGGATATATTAGCTACCAATTCACTTTTTAATTTTTCATTTTTTATTTGATCCTCAATAGATATTTTAAATCCCTTATTTATTTTGTTTATGTTTTGAGAAAGTATTGAAAGTGATTTATCACCTTTTTCTTTTATTGTAAAATTTAAATCTCCACTAGTTATTTTATTTGTTCCTTTTATTATTTCATCTATATAATTGCAAAATTTAATGAATTTGCTAAGAATAAATACTATATAAAATAATACGCATACTGCATAATCTTTCATATATCTATCACCAGATAATATTTTCATAGTAATAATTACTGTAGGTAAAGTAAATATACTGAAAACAATTGCTTTGAAAAAAGTACTCCTAGTTTCAAACCATTGATTTATAGACTTAAATAGTCTAATTATAAAACTATTTTTTATTCCCTTAAGAATATTTTCTTTACCAATAAAATATAGAGTAAGTAATAAAATAATAATAATAAAAGCACAAAGTGTTATTAAATAGTTTATTCTAGTTAAATCTTTTTTCAGGTCATTAATAGAATTAGTCTCATTAGTTATATCATTTTTATAATTATCCTCAGCATCTTTTAATATATTTTTTATAAGGTTGAAATCCTCTTTTTTATAAGAATAATTTTTAGGAAACCAATAAGCTTCTATATAATTATTAGGATTCTCCATTATAGGTTGAGGATTGCTGTTATATGCTGGTGAACTTTCGGAATTATAAGATATGTTATACCAAGTACCTTTATTTGAAACATAATTAAATAGTTCACCATTTTCTTTGGAAAATAGCTGAATGTTTTTTTTAATAAAATCTATGTCATTAGTATCATTAGTTAAAAAAGTGTTTTTATTCTTATCAATAATTATGAATTTTACTAATTTATCATAGTCATTATTTTCTTTTATGATTTTAAAATCTTTACTTTTTTTATCTAAAGCTTCTTGTGAAGTTTGAGATAAGATTTTTAAATAATTTGTATTTTTATATATGTATAAATTTACCGTACTAGCACATTGTTTTAACCACACATCATAACTGAGAGTTCTAAAATTAGTATTATTTTTTTTTATATTTTCAAGTTCGGTATTAATATTAGATAGTTTTTTCCCTTTTGTTTCTATGTGAGAGTTTAATGAATTTGCATTTCTAAAAAGAAAAAATATACCAAACAATAGTGATAGAATAATTAAAAATATTATAATTATATTTTTACCTAACAGTTTTTTTAATCTATCCTGCTTTCTAATACTATTTATCAATTTTATAACCAACTCCCCAAATTACTTTTATATACCTAGGTTCTTTAGGATTTATTTCTATTTTTTTTCTTAGTCTTCTTATATGCACTGCTACGGTGTTTTCAGTTTTAAAAGAAGGTTCATTCCAAACATATTCATATATTTGTGAAGAAGGGAATACTCTACCGGGATTATTGGCTAAAAGTAATAATATATCATATTCTATAGGGGTTAATTTTATTTTTTTACCATCTACAGTAACTACATGACTAGTTTTATTTATAACTAATTGATCTAAACAAATTTCATCATCAGATGCAGTTTGAGGAAAATTCCCCAAATTTGTATATCTTCTAAGTTGAGAATTAACCCTTGCTACTAATTCTAGAGGATTAAAAGGTTTTGCTACATAATCATCTGCTCCTATATTTAATCCTAAAATTTTATCTGTATCTTCATTTTTAGCAGATAGCATAATTATAGGAATATTATTTTTCTCTCTTATTTTCATACAGGTTCTTATACCATCAAGTTTAGGCATCATGATATCTAATATTATTACATGAATTTCATTATTTTCTAATACATCTAATGCATCTAATCCATCTGCTGCCTTTATTATATTTATATTTTCTATACTTCTTAAATATATCTCTATGGCATCTCTAATTTCTTTCTCATCATCCACTACAAGTACATTGTAAGTACGCAAACTAATTACCCCCCATTTTTGATATAAAGCCTTTTTTCTTATACATAAAAAAATTAAAAGGTTCTTTTGTACTACCTTTTATAGTATCAATTTTTGTTATATTTCTCAAGTGATATATTCTACCGGAATAATCCTTAGCTTGATTATCGCAAATATAGGCATAATCATACTTTCCTTCCTCTGCCCATCCCATAAATATATAAGTGTGAGTTGGTATTCCATCCTTATTTAAATTTTCATCCGTAGTAAAGCATATATCCCCAGGTTTAAGTTTCTTGTAATTTTTATTTTTCTTCCAACCATCTTTTTTCATTATGTGTAAAAGCTGAGTTGTGTTACAAACACTATCATCTATACTTTCTCCATTTCTCCTCAATACTTCTGCTATAAAATAAACACAGGTATTGCTAGAACTGCCTTTATTAAGCTTTATGCTTCTAGAATAAACTTTCAATCTATTTTCCTTTATCATCATTGAATTATAAATTTTTTCTTGTAACTTAGAATTATATAATCTATTGTCATATTGTAAATTTTTTATAAAATTAACTAATATTGATATAAATAATAAAAGCACAAGTATTGATATAGGTGGAACACCTTTAAAGTGTGATTTATTTTTACTTTTAGAATTTTTTTTTGTAAATAAATTTATCATAAAAAATCATCCCCCAATATAATAAGAAACCTTTATATACAATTATATATTAGATAATACATATTAAGAAAAGCCTATTATAAAAATGAAGATTTTCGTACAAATGTTATTTTATATAAAAAATAATATATTTAGTTATTAGTATTTACGGCACAAATATATAATTGAAATATTAAAATTAGTAACTTTAATTATGAATTACCTGTTTATTTATTTCTATTTATAATTGTTAAAATTTAATACATGCTTAATTATTTTTATCAAGTTTTTGAATTATAAAAATAAATATAAAAAAATTTAATTTTTTTTCAAAAACAGGAAGGAAAATGAAAAGAAATGTAGAAAATATAAAAATATGAATTAAATGTAAATTGGAAACAATATGTACATATTGTGCAAATACATGGGGTGTTTCTATTAATATTAAATACATTATAATTCTAAATAATAAATCAAAAATATAAAATTTGGGGGTATGTGTATTATGTTAAAAAACAAGTTATCTATTCTTTTAACTTCTACTTTGGTGGCTGCTTCTCTTTTTAGTTTTAAACCTGTATATGCTGATTCAGTAAATAATTCTAATAAAACTAATCTAAACAATATTAGGCAGGAAATACAAAAAGCAGAAAATAATAATCAAAAGGTAACAATTATGTATTACTGTGATGCTGATAATAATTTAGAATCATCTTTATTAAGTGACATTGAAGAAATGAAAAAAGGATATGTTAACAATCCTAATCTAAATTTGGTGACACTTATAGATAGATCATCAAGATATACTAGTGACAAAACAGTTTTCGGTGAAGATTTTGAAGATGGTCGTTTATATAAAATTGAGCATAATACAACAAAAAGATTAGATGGTGGAAAGGAATTTCCAGAAATAACTCTTAATAGTAATTATGAAGCAAATATGGGAGATGCAAATACTCTTAAAAAATTCATTAATTATTGTAAAGCTAATTATAAAGCAGATAAATATGTTTTAATAATGGCTAATCATGGTGGTGGAGCAAAAGAAAAACTTAAAAATAATCAAGATGTAAACAGAGCAATTTGTTGGGATGATAGCCATTATGATGGAAATAGTCCAGATTGTCTTTATATGGGAGAAATTTCAGATACTTTAACACAGGAGCAATCTGTTGATGTACTTGCCTTTGATGCATGCTTAATGGGAACAGCAGAGGTTGCATATCAATTTAGACCAGGTAATGGAGGATTTTCAGCAGATGGAATAGTTGCTTCAAGTCCTGTAGTTTGGGGACCAGGATTCCAATATGATAATATTTTAAGTAGATTAAAATCTGGTGGAGGAAGTAGCAATGAAGATGATTTAACTTTAGGAGGTAAAGAGAAAAACTTTGATCCTGCAACTGTTACTAATGAAGAATTAGGAGCATTATTTGTAGAAGAACAAAGGGATTCCACTCATGCTAAGGGAAGCTATGATCAACATTTGAGCTTTTATGATGCTACTAAAGTAGAGGATGTAAAAAGATCAATAGACAATTTAGCTGTTAATTTAAGTAATGAAAATAAAAAAGATGAAATTGAAAAATTAAGAGGAAGTAGAAACAATACAAATTTAATGCACTATTTTGATGAATATAATGAACAAGAGTGGATTGAATATCCTTATTTTGATATATATGATTTATGCGAAAAAATAAATGAAGGTAATAATTTTAGTAATGAAACTAAAGCATTGGCTTCAATCTGCATGGATAAAATAGATGATATGGTAGTTTATTCTTTTGGTGGCCCTAGCAAAGAATTTAAAGAAGGTAAAAATGGATTAAGTATATTCCTACCAGATGGGGATAAAAAATATTCAAGTTATTATAATTCAATTCCTCATTGGACTATTCAAAGTTGGTATAATTCAATAGATACAGTTCAAAATGGATTACCTCCTTATGGAAAATTAACTTGGTGCCAAGATGGACAAGATCCAAGAGTAAATAAAGTTGGAAATTGGTTTGAGCTTTTAGATTCTTGGTTTGATAAAACTAATGGAGTAGATGGTGGCGTTAATCATTATCAATGGTAATATAGATTTTTAAGTTAAATACTTATTAAAAATTAACTGCCTAAAAATAGAAGTTATAATCTCTATTTTTAGGTAGTATTTTAATTATATTATTTTTGACTTCCTGATTTACCTTTTATAGTTTTTCCGTTTTTACTTTCAGACGGCAGTTCTTTTTTAGTATTTTTATCTACTTCCACTTTATTTTTTTGTGATTTATTGGTTGAATTATTTTGTATAGTATTTGAAGTTTTAGGATTACTGCTATTGGACTTTTCTTTAGTATTATTACGATTCCCATTATTTTTCATATTATTATTTTCTTTATTAGAAATGTTATTTTTTTTATTTCCATTGTATTTTTTTGTTTCAGAATCTACATCTTTGGATATAGTTTTATCAATAGAATTATTATTTTTATAATTATCCTTTAGATTCTTGTCCTTATTAACTGGAGTTTTATTATTATGTTTTGTTTTATTATTATCATTTGCTTTTATATTATCCTTATTGTAGTTTGTTTTAATACCCTGAGAGCTTTTTATATTGTACTTTACCTTTAAATTTTTAAGGTTATTTTCTATATTACTAAGGTTTAAACTAGAAGTATCTCCAGTAAAGTTTATGGATATGGCTTTAGGGCTGTTTTTATAATCATTATTTATATAATTTTCCTTTTTAGCTTCTTCTAGTATTAAATCAATTCCTTTTTCTAAGCCTTTATTTTTAAGATTTAAGCTTTTTAATAAATTAGTACCGTCTTCATTTAAAGGAGTAACATTAATAACTTTGTTCCATCTATTTGCCTGTAATTTAATAGAGGGATTTATTTTTATAGTTACAGAAGAAACTGGTGTAGTATAAGTCTTTATAAATATAGAACATATAAAAATAATGAGCAAAGAAGCTGCCATAAGAGAAAACTTTTTTATATTTTTATAGGCAGAGGATCTTAACTTAAGTTCCTCAGATTCATATATTTCACCTAGGTTAGGGGAAACAGTAGAATTTGCTACATAAATAAATTCACCACTAGAGGTTAATATGCCAACTTTATTTTTATGAATTTCCATTACTATTCCTTTTTTATTCATCAATTATCACCTGCCTTTTCAATATTAAGATATCCTTTAATATAGGAGTAATCATCGCTAGATAATATTATAATTAGTACTATTAAATATTTTCTCCAGTTTTCTATTAATTTTCTTTTACTATTTGTAAGTAAACATATCTCTTTAACAGGGAGTTGTTTTTTATTTTGTAAATAGGAAACTATGGTTTCAGTATGTATACAAGCTAAAGCTATATTTAATAAGCTATCCCTAGTATCTTTATGTCTTGGACAACTTTCTGCAATATCTTTAAAAGATAATTTATATTTCATTAGTTCTTCATTTAATAATTTTATTTCTTCCATTCTTATAGAATTTTCTGAAGCTATATTAAAATTATTTATGGAAACATTATTATCAATAGCATTAAAGTCATCATCTTCACTCCAAATTAAATAAGGAATTCTATCTGACTTTTTGAAAAAGTCTATTAAGGAATTTTTTATTATTACGGAGGCATAGGTAAAAAAGCTTCCCTTTTTATTATCATAGGTATCACAAGCTTTATTAAAAGCTATAAGAGCAATACTTATTTCATCATCATTTTTACGATCTAATTTTTTTTTGCAAATCCTATTTGTGGTTTTATATATAAAATTCATACTATCTTTTATGAATTTATCTCTATTTTCCTTTCTTAAAAAATCTAGCTCCATATATTCACCTCTAATCTTAGAAAGTCTCATAATATTATATACGAGGTTCACTATATTTTTTAAGGGGTAATAATTAGTAATTTTATTTATTAAGTATTAAAAAAGATTTATTTATAATATTACCCCCTTAAAGAATTATTTTTGATCGTAAATATAATCAAAGATAAAAATTTTACATAAGGAGGAATAAATAATGAAAAGAATATTCATATTAACAATTTCAGCTTTAATATTTTTGGGAGGTGGTGTAAAGGCAGAAGGAACAGTATCTTTAAAGGATGAAGCGGGTATAACTCCAGATAGTGTTCTTTATAACATAGATACAGTCTTTGAAAATATAAGTTTAAATTTAGCAGCTGATAAAGATAAGCCAGAACAATTATTGGATATATTAAATGAAAGACTTGGAGAAATAGAGGTTCTAGCTGAAAAGGACGAAGATGAATTAGTAGAAAAAACTTTGAAGGATTATAATAATACGGTAGAAGAAGTTGAAAATACCGTAGAAGAATTAGAACAAGATACAAAGAAAGGAGAAAAATTAGAGGAAAGTATAGATAATATACAAGATATTATTGTTGAAAATAGAGAGAATTCTATAAAAGTATTAGAGGATATAAAAGATAAATTGCCGGATAAAGCTAGAAAAAATATAGAAACTGTAATAGAAATGCAAAAAAATAAAAAAGAAGCAGTAAAACTTATGGTAGAAAAAAGACATGAATTTAATGAAGCTAAAAAAGATTATAATAAAGCAAAGGCCGCTTTAAAGGAAGCACAAGCTTTAGGTGATGCAGATCCCATAAAGAAAGCAGAAGAAGAACTTAAAAGTATTGAAGAAGTTTACAATGCGAAAAAGCAAGCTTTAAATGAAGCAATAGAAAATAAAAAACAAATAGTTAAAGAAAAGAAGAAAACTAATGATAATAAAAAAGATAAAATTGTAAAAAATAATGGCAGTAAAGATAAAGTAAAAAGCAATAATGAAGTTAAGGAAAACGACAATACTGAAGTAAATCAAAAGCAAGATAATATACAAAGAAATACAAATACAAAAGAGAATAAGGTTAAAGAAAATAATAGTAATAAACAAAAAGTTAATAGTACTAATCCAGATTTAAATAAAGCTTCAGAGGTAAAGGTAAATAATAAAACCTCTGATAAGGTTATAGAAAATAAAGAAAAAGTGGAAAAAGTACAAAAAGTTAATTCTAACAATAATAAAGAAAAAATAGAAAAAGTAAATGAAAAATCTTCTAAAGAGAACAAAGGTGATAAATAAAATAATATAGAGTATTCATTATTTTATTATGTATGATTTATTGAAAATTTAAAATTAATTACTCCTTTCTAGTTTAAATTATAAAACTAGAAAGGAGTTTTTTTTGGAAATTTTACTATTTAATATTTATAAAAAAGATTAAAAATATTATAAATAGTAGAATAACAATAATATAGGGACAATAAATGATAAATTCACAAAAATGTACCTTTTTATATTATTAAAGTTATTAAAAATAGCGAATTATTTTTAATTTATAGTTTGCAATAGTTTACAATAAAAGACTTTATTATAGTTTTTTTTACAAAGTATTGATATTAATCCTCCTATTACATATAATTGTAGTATTGCTAATTTTAAAACTATAATATTTTTAGGTTCAGGTAGGATTTATTTATAATCAATACATTTAATTGTACGTTTACAAATTATGTATTTAAAGTATAGGGGGCTACAAAGGCAGCCATGGAATAAAGAATAAAACAATAAGGAGGAAATAAAATTGGTAAAAACGATAAAGGGTAAACTAGTTTTTCTTGTCGCTATATTAGTAGGTGCAATTGTATATATGGGAGGATATTCAATAAAAAATTTGGATAATGTAAATGAAAAGTCTACTGAAATTTCTAAAAAATGGGTACCTGCCATGGTATATTCCGAGGAATTAAATACAATGACCTCAGATCTTAGAATACTAGAATATGATCATATTATTTCTACTAATGCAGAAATGATGAATGAAAAAGAAAGAGAAATGGAGGAAAAAAGTAAGGAAATAGAAAAATATTTAGCTCTTTACAAAAAAACAGTGGATTCAAAAGAGGATGAAGAGTTATTTAATACTGTAGAAAAGGAGTGGAATGAATATTTACAACAAAATAAGAAAGTAATAGGCTTAAGTAGACAATTAAAAACAGAGGAAGCTGCAAAGATAATGAGAGAAGAATCTAAACAATCCTTTGATAGAGCCTCAGATTCTTTATTGAAATTAGCTCAGTTTAATAAAAACAAAACAGAAAAGGCTAGTTTAGAAGGGGATAAGCATTTTGATACTGCCATGAAAATAAATTTAACTTTAATGGTATTATTATCTGTTATAGGTGGAGTTTTAGGAATGCTTATTATTAAGGGTATAAGAAACTCCTTAAATGTTTTAAAGGGAGAATTAGATGAATTATCTGAAAGAGGTGGAGATTTAACTCAAGAAATAAAAGTTAATTCTAAGGATGAAATAAATGATCTTGCTAAAAGTTTAAATAAATTCATACAAAATATAAAGGATATAATTAAAACCGTTAATGAAAGTGCAAATAGCATTGAAATTGTTGTAGATAGTATAAAAACTAATGTTACAGATTTAAATAATGATGTAGAGGAGGTTTCTGCAACTACAGAAGAACTTTCTTCTAATATGCAAGAAACTGCGGCTTCAGCAGAAGAGATGTCAGCAACTTCTCAAGAGATAGAAAAAGCTATTGAATCCATTGCACAAAAATCCCAGGCAGGTGCTACTCAGGCTGGAGAAATAAATGAGAGAGCAGAACAAACAAAAGAAAATGTACAAGCTTCTCAGAAAAAGGCCAAGGAAATATTTGCAAATACAAAAGTAGAACTTGAAAGAGCTATAGAATCCTCAAAGGTTGTAGAACAGATAAATGTACTTTCAGAATCTATAATGGAAATAACCTCACAAACAAATCTTCTTGCATTAAATGCAGCTATTGAAGCCGCAAGGGCAGGAGAAGCAGGAAAGGGTTTTTCAGTTGTAGCTGATGAAATAAGAAAACTTGCGGAACAATCAAAGGATACGGTAACAGAAATACAAAATATAACAATTAAAGTAATAGAATCGGTAAAAAATCTTTCCGATAGTTCAAGTAATCTATTAACTTTTGTGTCTACAGATATGGATAATGATTATAAGACTATGCTAAGTGTAGCAGACAAATATAGCGAAGATGCTAGCTTTGTTGATACTCTTGTAACAGATTTTAGTTCAACCTCGGAGGAACTTTTAGCATCTTTGCAGGATGTAGTTAAAACTGTAGATGGAGTAGCACAAGCTGCTAGTGAAGGTGCCGGAGGTACTACAGACATTGCATGTAGAATACTAGAAGTAAATAATAAATCAAATGATGTACTTCAAGAAGCTCTAAAATCAGAAGAAAGCGCTAACAAACTAAAGAAAGAAATTTCTAAATTTAAGATTTAAAGAGTAATTTAGTTTTTTATTCTAATGGCTACCAGGTAGAATATTCTTATGCTTATTTAGATGATATTTACTAGAAATTTGGGGCTTCAAGTTATAATCATCTTATATTCGTGTTTAACTAAAATCTTGATTGAGTTAAAGTTTAATCATAATTAAGTTTTACATTATAAAGCTCATAGAAAATTTGTTCCTTTATTATGAACAAGCTATCTATGAGCTTAAATTTTTTTACTTATAAAGTCAATGCTCTGTTAATTTAAAAGATCTTTAATAATTAATCTAAGAACAAGCTTATAGAATTTTATAGAACGACTATGGGCTTTTATTACTAGGATAAAAATTCTAAATTTTTTAAAAATTAAAATTAATTCTAAAATTTCAAGTAAAAATGAAGATTATGTATTATAATATAAGTAATAAATAAATTATAAAGTTTACCTACCTAATATAAATTCTAAAAAACAACTAAAAAATAATTAGTATATTTAAGGAGGGCTTTTTTATGTATGCAAATTTGTCTAAAGAAATTTGTATTGAAGATACAGAAGACTTAAGAGTAAAAGAGAAGTCAACTCTATCAAAGGAAGGATATAAGGACTATGAGGTTTTTGTATTTACTGTTAAAAATTCTCCAAGTATATTACAAAATAGATTAGAATCACAGGTAGGAGATGTAGTACTCTATTGTTATAAATGGGATAACAATCCTGAACAGATTGTAAGAGTTTATGTAAAAAAGGATTCTTCAAAAAATCTAAATACAAAAGAATGTTGGAAGTTATTAAGAGAGGATATGAAAGAATTAGGAATGGAAATTAAAAAATTAGTAATGCATAAATCTTAAGTATAAAACTGATTGTAATAAAATAAGATATTTTCCTAAAATAGGTATAGTTTTACATGGCCAATATATAAAAATACACTTCATAAACTAAGTCATTTCCCTAAAAAGAGCTCTAGATCTAGCTTTATTAAAAATTTTCTAACCGGTGGAGAACTAATCTTGGACTTCTCCACCGGCTTATCACATACTGTGATAAATTAGAAGGATTGTTTAATTGGATAAAATTAAGAATTACTGAAACTTATTCCTATGAGTTTATTCATAGGTTTACCAGTGTACCTTTATATTTTCTATATTTAAATTACATCTATTTAATCTATAGATGTTTTCTTTATACTAATGAGTAAATCCATAAATACCTTGGTTTTCTTCTTCGTGAAATAATATATGAGCATTATTTAAATCATTTATTGCTGTTTTAAAATCTTTTATCAATAGTTCTGCTAAATTATATCCTAGATCTGAACGACAAACTATTCTTTGTATTATTATATGGTTAAGATTTTCAGGGAGAGGGTAAGCTGGTATTTGCCAGCCTTTCATAGCTAGTCTATCTGATAAGTCATAAAGATTCCATTTTACATTAGATGATTCCTTTAGTTTATAACAAACTATAGGAAGATTACTACCATCATTATATATACTGAATAATCCCGTAGCTTCAAGCTCTTTGGAAATATACATAGCTACCTCTTTTGTGCGTTCATGAATTTTTTTATATCCTTCAAAACCAAAGCGTAGGAAATTATAATATTGTCCTATAATTTGGCTTCCAGATCTAGAAAAATTAATAGCTAAGGTTGGCATTTTGCCACCCAAATAACTTACTTCAAATATTAAATCTTTAGGAAGATATTCTTGATCTTTCCACAGAATCCAACCTATTCCTGGATAAACTAATCCATATTTATGACCGGATGCATTTATAGAAACTACATTTTTAAGACGAAAATCCCACAAAATTTCTGGATTAATAAATGGGGTGAAAAAGCCACCAGAGGCAGCATCTACATGAATATATACCTTCATATCATGCTCATTATTATATTTTTCAATGGCATCATCTAAAGCCTTAATATCATCAAATTTACCTGTATAAGTTATACCTAAAATACCTATAATTCCTATAGTATATTCATCTACATAATCAAGAATTTTATCTATATTTAAACTTAGATTATCCTCATCCATAGGAACGGTACGCATTTCAATATCCCAATATACACAGAATTTTTCCCAACATACCTGATAACCAGATGATATTACTAAGTTAGGTTTCTTCTTATTAATATCAATACCTAATTTTTCAGCTTGATCACGCCAACGGAATTTCATAGACAGGCCACCTAACATACAAGCTTCTGAAGAACCTACAGTAGAGGTACCTAAGAAGTTCATATCCTTTGGGACATTCCAAAGATCTGAAATAATATTAACACAGCGATTCTCTATTTCGGCGGTTTGTGGGTATTCAGACTTGTCAATAGCATTTTTTTGTAAGGTTTCGGCCATAAGTTTGGTAGCTTTATCTTCCATATAGGTTTGACAAAAAGTAGCTAAATTTAAGCGTGCGTTACCTTCATTCATAAGTTCATCTTTAATCATACGATAGGCTATATCAGGTGCAATAGAATTTTCATTAATTTTATACTTAGGAATTGAGTAGTTATCCTTAGTAATACCAAAAATGGGGGTAGCATAGGTATCATTACTTTGTTTGTTTTTCGAAGAGTAGAGCATAATAAAAAAACCTCCTTAAAGTTAAATATATAAAATTAATTTGTTAAAAATTTCAAAAAAAACAAATTGTTAGTAATATTATAATAGTAAAGAAAGAATGATGCAAAGCCATTTATGCTTCAAATCTCCGCAAATATGAAAGTATTCCTTCATATATTAGAATAAAGTCATTGTTTTTATTAAGTTAAGTAGGTTTATTATTTCTTATGTTCAATTATAATATGTACACTAGATAAAATGGTTATTAAATTTTTTTAAAAATAAGTATATAAGATTTAGTCATTTTATATAAAAAAGTTTATTTAAAAGATAAAACAAAAAATAAGCAATGTATAAATTTGAACAGATAAAATTTTTATATTTATAGTGGTATAATTAGGTATGTACTTTAAATATAACAATAATTTATCAATACAATAATGATGAATTATCAACATAGTTACCAAAGTGTTATATTCAAAAAATAGTATAAAAAGAAGAGAGGTGAGTTTTAGTGAGGGTTTGATAATTATTGTACATTTTCTCACTAAATATAATCCATGAGCAATTGTGTATTTTGTAATTATAATCCTACAGAAATAATAGCAGAAAATAGAGTTGCGTTTGCTATATTAGACAAATTTCCAGTAAATGAAGGACATACATTAATAATTCCTAAAAGACATTTTCAAAGTTTTTTTGAAGCTACAGAGGAAGAAGTAAAAGGAATTTATTCTCTTATGCACGAAGTTAAGGAAATGCTAGATATTCAGTATGAACCAGCAGGATACAATGTAGGGGTAAATATAGGATATGATGCTGGACAAACTATAATGCATCTTCATATTCATTTTATTCCAAGATATAAAGGTGATGTAGTAAATCCTAGAGGAGGAATAAGGAAGTTAAAAACTCCTCTAATAGAATATGATGGTTAAAAATTATGTATATTAAAGAGGAGGTGATTAATACGTTTTTAACAAATAGATTTAATTTTAACACCGTAAACATAAAAAATACATGTAATAAATAACTAATTCATTTCGCTAAGTAGTTCTAAATTTGGCTCCATTAAAAATTTTCTACCCCATGGAAACACTATCCTTGATTTCACCACCGGCTCCTCATGTCCGTGAGGAATTACAAAAATTTTTAATTCCTAAAGAATTAAGAACTACCAAAGCTTATTTATATGTTTATTACTTGTATTTTTTATATTTGATATATGAAAATTAAATCTATTTTATTTTCATATATTCTAAATGTTCATTAATTATTCATAGGTTACACTGGTCATAAATAATCCTTGACTTGGGGCAGTAGAGCTTGCTTTTCTTCTATCTTCTGCCTCTAGTATGGTTTTTACGTTCATAGGGCTTAGATTGTGTAATCCTATTTCTATAAGAGTACCTGTTAATATTCTTATCATTTTATGTAGGAATCCACTACCTAAATATACTATATCTACATAGCCATCCTTTTTTATAATATCTATGCTATAAAGAGTTCTTACAGTGGATTTCTTTTTTGATCTTGCTGCAGTAAAAGATGCAAAATCATGTCTTCCTACTAAATAAGTACAAGCTTCTTTCATAGCCTCTATATCTAGAGTTTGTGGTACATGATAAGAGTATTTTCTAGAGAATACATCATGAAATTTTTTATTACAAATCTTATAGGTGTATTTTTTCTTTTTAACATTTAATCTAGAGTGAAATCTCTCATCTACATGAAAGGCATCATAAACTACGATATCTTTAGGTAAGTATTCATAGCAATAGTTTAATATTTCATTTGTAGAACCTTGAAAATTTGTATGAAAATTAGCTACCTGCATATTTGCATGTACGCCTGCATCTGTTCTACCAGAACCTATTAGGTTTATATCTTCTCCTGTCATAAGAGAAAGTACATTTTCAATTTTCCCTTGAATAGTATTGTCATTTTCTTTTTGTTTTTGCCAACCGTTATATTTAGAACCATCGTATTGTATGTATAATTTTATATTAGTCATATTTAGTACTTCCTTTACAAATATATTTAGATAATTAGTTTTATTTAGATATTACTTTTTAATCTTTTCTAAATTTGTTTTAAATCAGGCTCTTTTGGATCTATAAATATGGTTTTGTTTGTGTAGTATATAACCATACCTGGTTTTGCTCCATTAGGCTTGTGAACATTTTTAACCTCTGTGTAATCTACAGGAACCTTTGTAGAGTCTTTAGATTTACTATAAAAGGCTGCTAAGGTGGCAGCTTCTTCTAAAGTTTTTTCTGGAACATTTCCTTGGAAATTTTTAACTATTACATGTGAGCCAGGTATATTTTTTGTATGCATCCAAATATCATGATTGCTAGCAAATTTTAATGTTAGGTAATCATTTTGTATATTGTTTTTTCCTACATAAATATCTATGCCATCTGAGGAAATAAAGTGTAGGGGCTTTGTATTTTTAATCTTTTTATTATTTTTCTTTTTAAATTTAATATAGCCTGTTTCAATAAGTTCTCTTTTTATCTCATCTATATCATCATAACTATCTGCATTTTTTATACTAGTTAAAACGGAATTTAGATATTTTAACTCATCACAAGTAAGTTCTATTTGCTCTTTGGCTGCAACTTCAGTCTTTTTTAGCTTATTGTATTTTTTAAAGTATTTTTGTATATTATCAGAAGGATTTTTGTTAGGATCTAGCTTTATATCCATGTATTCATTAGTATAATAATTTAAAAGATTTACTTTATCCATACCCTTTTTGAGAGCATATATGTTAGCAGTTAAAATTTCTCCACATATCTGGAATTTTTCTTTTTCACCGCAGTCCTTTAAATTCCCTTCTAATATTTTAATCTTCTTTTCGCATCTTTCAATGTTTAGATTCATTAATTTGTTAAGATCAGAGCTTTTAGAATTTAATCTATCTGCCTTATCTTTTTGAAAGTAAAAGGATTCTATAAGAATAGAAGGGCTTTCATAGTGTATATTTTTTAAGTTATTCAAACTATGAAGATCTACACAATAAAAATCTTTTACAGTATCTGTATCTAAATAACAGTTAAAAGAGAAATTTTCATTTTCTAGGTCATCAAATATACTTTTTGTAGCAACATATATTTCATCCATGTTTTCTAAAGTAATTTCTAGATTATTTTCTTTTTCTAATCTATAAAAAATTTCCTTGGAAAAAGGTCTTGCGATTCCCGTAAAAATATTAGAAAACATAGCTTTGTTAAGCTTTACATTATTGTTTTCTATATAATTTTTAAAATTCTCTAGTGAAAAATTAAAAGGGCTTAGTTTTAAAGAGGCCGGTGGATATACATATTCTATAGATGGATAAAGATTTCTTACACTATTTATTTCAGGGGTAACATGTTTTATGCTATCCATTATTAGATTATCCCTTTCTCTTACTAGAGTTATATTACTATGCCTTCCCATAATCTCTATAATTAATGTATATATGCTATTAAATCCCATTTCGTCAGCACTTTCAAAATCTATCAATGCTATTCTATCAGTATCCAATTGTCTTATATTTATTATTTTAGAAGAATTTAAATATTTTCTAAGAACCATACAAAACATAGGAGGCTGCATAGGATTTTTCTTAGGAATATCCGTAAAATGTATTTTAGGGTATACAGCACTAGAACTAATTAAAAGTTTGTAAGTTTTTCTATTATTTTTTATGGATAAAACTATTTCATCCTTTTCTGGCTGAGTTACTTTATCTACTCTACCATCTAATATTTTGGTTTTCATTTCATTTATTATACTAAATAAAAAAATCCCATCTAAAGCCATAAATATTCCTCCTTAAAATGGTATAATATAATGTATATAGCAATATATGCTAATATTAAAGGCTATTAAACTTATATTAGTATACCATTTTAATTTTTTAAAATAAAGTTTATATTTTGTATATTGATATTAAAACACTGTCGTAGTAAACTTATTTTTAGGAAATTAAACTAAAATAAAATTATATTTTATGTAAGATTAAAAGCTATTAATAAAAATAATTATAAGTGATAATGTAAAGGATGTGACAAGTATGGAGTTTACTAAAATGACTGGAAACGGTAATGATTTTATAGTTTTAGATGACAGAAAGGGAGAGCTTATAGGAAAAGAAAAGGAATTAGCACAAAAATTATGTAATAGACATTTTAGTATAGGGGCAGATGGTATTTTATTTGTAAGGGAAAGTAATACAAATGCTCAAATACAAATGGTAATAATAAATGCAGATGGTTCCTATGCTTCTATGTGTGGAAATGGTATAAGATGCTTTGCAAAATATGTATGGGAAAAAGCTATAGTAAAAGAAAATCCTATGATAATAGAAACAGGAGATGGATTAAAGGAAGCTTTTTTAGATATTGAAGAGGATAAAGTAAAATATATTACTATTAATATGGGAGAGCCTATATTTGAAGGAGAAAAGATATCCAATGAAAAGGAAAAAATAATAAATAAAAGTATTAGAGAAAATAATAAGGAATATTCCATAACAGCCTTTCATATGGGAGTACCTCATACTATAATATTTGGTAACTTAGATGAATATGATATAGAAGAAGGTAAAAATATAGAAACATTACCTCTATTTAAGGAGGGAACCAATGTAAACTTCTGTGAGGTAGTGGATAAAAATAAAATAAAGGTAAAAACCTGGGAAAGGGGTGCAGGACCAACTTTAGCTTGTGGTACTGGAAGTTGTGCATCAGCTATAGCAGCTAATTTATTAGGTTATACAGGAAAGTCTACAGAGGTAATATTGCCTGGGGGAAAACTTTTCATAGAAATTAAAGAAAAGGGTATTTTTATGAAAGGCCCTGCAGATATTTGTTTTAGAGGGGAAATAGATGTATAAATGTTTAAGAAAGGCTTTAAAAATATAGGATATTTTATAATAGTTTTTTTAGTTATTGGTTTAGTTGGGTGTAAAAGTCACAGAATATCAGAAGGTGAAAAGGTAGATATCCCTAAATTCACAGAAGTAATAACATTAAAAAGAGAAAAAGACTCTTCAGATATATATAATATTGAAAATGGGGATATAGACAAAACCATGGAAACCAAAGATGTGGTAGATGTAAAGTATAACAATAAAAATAAGACTTATGTTTTTACAAATTTTATAGAAAAGGGTAATGAGCTTAACAAAAACAAAATAACTATAATAAAGAATGGGAAGCAAACAATTTTAGATAACTTTTATTCAGCATCAGATGTAGATATTTCAAAGGAAGGTAATAAAATAGCCTATAGATCCTTTAAAAAAGATTCTCTGCAAAGTGCAGAAGGCATGAAAATATATGATTTGGAAAATAGAAAAGAAATAAAAATAAAAAGTGATGTATTGGTATCAGGAAATCTTTTTAAATGGTTAAATGAAGATGAAATATTATATTATGGAATAAATTCTGAAAAAGAAAATAAAGCTAAAATATATAAATATAATGTTAAAGAAAATAAAGAAGAGGTATATGTAGATAATATAGAGGGTATTTGTACTTATTTTATGCCTAATGGGGATGATGTGCTTTTACTAAGTAGACAGGGGGATAAAATTAACCTTTCTTACTATAATAAAAAAGATAATAGTTTCAAAAAAATAAGTGAAGAAGTAAGCCTAATATATAAAGGCACAAAATCTGCAAAAAACATGTATTTTCTAGGGAAAAATGATTTAGAAAACAAAGATTATTTATATAAAATTGATGGAAATACATTGAATTTAACCAAGCTTACTTATGACTTTCCACCTAAAATAGATATAAATGGTGGTATTGTTTCAGATAAAAATGGTAATATATATTTTTCTGGTTATGAGGATTTAAAAGAACAGCCTTTAAATGAAATATATGTTTATAAAGAAAAAGATGATGCAGTAGAAATAATGTCTGATGAAGAAAATTCTTATTATATAATGGGAGAAAAGTAATCTAAAAAAACAAATTAAATATAAGCTATAGACAATTAAAGTTTAAGAAATGGAGATCTTTAATTATCTATAGCTTTTTATTTTTTTACAGTCAGAATTAAGAACTACTAAGGCTTATTCATATGGTTTATTACGTATATATTTTTATCTTTGCTATATTAAAATTAAATCTATTTTTAAATTTGAAGTGAAGTTTTAGTTAGAAATAATATATAAAGTAGTACTAAATTAATATTTCGAAGGGAAGTGTTTACTTTTTATATATGTGTCTATAATATAGATAAATTTTGAAAAATTAGTATAGGAGAGAATTAAATATGAGCTTTTCTATGAATCATCTAGATTTAGATGAAATTATTCCAAACTCTAAAGAACTAAGAGTTAAAAAACAGTGTCAGAATATAGACTTTAGTACTTTAAGGGTAGAGTCATCTTTACTAAAATTATTACCAGACCATATTTGTAGAAAACATAATATATTACCACTAAAAATAATTGATGAACAATTATATATAGCATCTTCAAGTTATTTAAAAGAAGAGGTTTTGTATAAAATATCCTTTATTACAGGTAAAAATATAAAAATAGTACTTTGTAATAGAGAAGATATTCTAGGAGCTATAAAGAGATTCTATACAAATTATGAAGAAAAATATAATGCCCAAGGAATAAAGGAAGAAAAAGTTATACCTTATGAAGAAAATAAAGAAAAAAAGTTAGAAGGACCTATAATAAAGTTAACAGATTCTATAATAGAAGAGGCTGTTTGGCGAAAGGCTAGTGACATACATATAGAACCCTTCAAAGATTTTGCCTTAATAAGATTTAGAATAGATGGTATTCTAATAGAATTCAAAAAAATATCCAAAAAAATTTACATGTCTATTTGCACTCGTATAAAAATAATGAGCTATATGAATATAGCAGAAAAAAATATCCCCCAGGATGGTAAAATACAAAATAATTATAGGGAGAATAATGACTTTAGAGTATCCACATTGCCCACAGTATATGGTGAAAAATTAGTTATAAGAATACTATATAAAAATGAAAAAATATCAGATTTAAATTCCTTAGGATTTTTAAAAGAAGATAGAAAAAATATAGAAAAAATGCTTAAAAAACCTAATGGATTAATTTTGGTTACTGGACCTACAGGCAGTGGTAAATCTACAACTTTATATTCTATGCTTCAATATATAAACAACAAAGAAAAAAATATAATAACTATTGAAGAGCCGGTAGAATATACTATAGCTGGTATAAATCAAGTTAATGTAGATTATAAAAGGGATTTAACTTTTTTAAAAGGTTTAAAGTCAATATTAAGACAAGACCCGGATATAATAATGGTAGGAGAAATTAGAGATGAAGAAACAGCTAAAGTAGCGGTAAGGGCTTCTATAACAGGACATTTGGTTCTATCTACGTTGCATACTAATGGAGCTTTAGAATCCATAGTAAGACTTTTAGATATGAATATAGAGGCATATATTTTAAGTGATGCTTTAAGGGGGATTATTTCACAAAGGTTGGTAAGAAAAATATGCCCTCATTGCAAAGAATCTTACAAACCCTCAAAAGAAGAAAAAGAATTTATAAATATAAAAGAAGATTTTCTACTATATAGAGGTAGAGGATGTCACAAGTGCAATAATACGGGTTATTTAGGTAGAAGTATTATTTATGAATATATAAACATTGACAAAGAAAAAAAGAATTTAATTAAAAATATAGTAAAAGACAATAATGAAAAAATTCTTTTAGAAAATAACTTAAAAGAAAATATTAATAAAGCATTAAAACAAGGAAGGACATCCTTTAGTGAAATCCAAAAAATAATATAAAGTTTAGCTACTAAACATCCTTATCAAAGGAACAGCTAGGCTGATTTAAGCCTCATTTTCAATACGTATTTATAAGAAAATTCTCTAAATTTAAAAAAAATTTTATTTTAGAAAGGAAGTGAATAAAAATATAGATATGGATTTATTTTATTATAAGGCTAAGGATATTAAAGGAAATGTACTAAAAGGAACCTGTAATGAAAAAGAAAAGGTTAATATTTATAAAGAATTAAGAGAAAAGGGATATTTCTTATTAAATATAACTAATAAAAATATATTTAAAATAAGAAGTGAAAAAATTACATTAAAGGACTGCTCAATTTTATGCAATAAACTTTATATGCTCATGGCTTCAGGGATAAACATAACAGATGCTATAAATATAGTTTATGAGGATTTTAATAATACTCCTGTAAAAAATAGTCTCTATACTATAAAAAATAATATATTAAGAGGAGATAGCATTTATAATAGCTTTAGAGCTTTTAGTAATATATATCCTAAATTTTTATTGAGTATGATATATATAGGAGAGGAAAGTGGAAGAATTCAATATGTTTTTTCTGATTTGAAAAATTTTTATGAAAATAAATATAAATTTAATAAAGAAATAAAAAATGCATTAATATATCCTGTAATAGTTCTAATAGCATTTATAATAATGTTATATATACTTATACATATGGTAGTTCCAAGCTTCATAGGAATATTTAATGAATTAGGAGGCAACATTCCTAAAAAGACTTTAGGTATGATTACCGCAATTAAAGTTTTTAATGTTATTCTAGGAATATTATTTATAAGTATAAGTTTTATTTTGTTAAGTAGCAAATTTTTTTATAAAAGATACAAAATAAAGTATGCAATTGATAATTTAAAAATAAAAACACCAATATTAGGTCAAATCTATAAAAACATCTTTATATGCAATTTTTCTAATAGCATGAATTTAATGATTAAGTCAGGCATTCCTATAAATAAATCTCTAAATTTATTAGAAGAAATTACGGATAATTATATATTTAAAGAGAACATAAAAAATTTAAATAAGAATATAAAAGATGGAAAGAGTATAAGCTTTTCTTTAAATAAATGTGATTTCTCTAACAAGATACTTTTATCAATGGTACGTGTAGGAGAAGAAAGCGGAAAGTTAGAAGAAAGCTTTTATAGTGTTTATAATATTTTGAAGAAGGATTTAGAAGAAAAATTAAAAGTAAGTGTAAAACTTATAGAACCTACAATAATAATTTTCATGTCTTTAATAATATGCATAATATTCCTTTATGTGTTTATTCCAATGATGAATTTAGTGGACTTAATTTAAAAATCTATTTAAATTAAACAAATAGTATAACTTATTTCTAATATTAAATGGTTATATAATTTTAAAACTATATGAAATACTTATATAAAATTGAATTATATAAATGTATTCTAAATTACAGTATTAATGATTTATAAAAAACAATCATCTTATTTATAAATTATTTCAACTATTAGTATAGGAGGATAGATGTATGAAATTAACTCTAAAAAAAATGAAAAAAAAGAAAGGGTTTACACTTATAGAACTCATGGTGGTTATTTCTATAATATTAGTGTTAGCTAGTTTCTTAGTACCAAAACTCACAGCTTATAAGGATAAGGCAAAGGACACTAAAGCTATAAATACAGGGAAGCAAATACAGGTAGCAGCTATCAATAGCTATAACGAAAACAATGAAAGCTTTAATAGTAACAATTTAAAAGAAGATATAGAAACTTTTACAGGAATTAAAGTAGATTCAGCCAGTGAATCTAAGATTGGAGAGGCAGTGGATGTTGCTTATAAAAGTGATAATGAAAATTATATTGTACAAATAGATCTTGAAGGAAATAGTTATAGCGTAAAAAAGGATAATAAAACTATATTTCCTAAATAGCATAAAGTAAAATTACAATTTAAAAATTGTTGTTAAAGGATTTTTAAATATTTTGAGTAAGTATCCCCTAAAAACAAACTTCATTTTAAACAAATAATAACCTCATAAAATTTAAAAAGGAGTGAAAGTATTGGATAAATACATACATAAGAAAGGTTTTACGTTAATAGAAATAATGTTTTTTATGAGCTTATGTATTATAGTATTTACTGTTAGTTTTACCAAAATATCTGGCTATAACAAAATAAAAAATAATATTGCAGTAGATGAAACGGGAATTTCTTTGGTGAACTTTATAAATAATTCTAGAGAAAGATGTAGAGAAGAAAAAAAGCAGGGTTATATTTATTTTGATATTAAAGAAAACAAGATGGGATTCAATATAGCCTATATATGTAAAGAAGATTTTTATTTTCCAGATGGAATTGTTTTAGAGTCAGTAAATTCGCCAGGAGGAAAAATAGCTATAGACAATAGAGGTTTTACTAGTGATGCTTGTACTTTGAAGTTTAAAGATAATGGAGGGAAAACACACAAAGTAACTATTTGTGTTGGAACGGCTCATGTGGAATTTAAAGGATAAAAAAGGATTTATAATGATAGAGATATTATGTACTTTGTCAATATTTATAATGCTTTTATCAGGTGCTTTAGTAGCTAGCAAAAATGCTTCTAAAATAAAGTGTGAGTATAGCGAAAGAGAAAAATATATAGGACTTTTACAGGGGGTAAAAAATGAAGTTATGTACAATTTTACTTATGAGGATTTAAAAAATTTGAAGGAAGAAAATAAACTATATATACATAAAGATGAAATGAACTGGGATTTTCACCAAAATAAAGATACAAAAATGCTGTTTACAAACATTGTACCCCAAAAGGAACCTTATTTAGAAATGAGAATTACTGAAACGGAGATATTTAAAGTTAATTTAATATTAAATTATGAAGAAAGAAAAGAAAAAAAGAGGGTTCACTGTGAATTTTATAAAGGTAGGTACAAAAGATGATAAAGAGGAAAGGTTTTTCTATAATAGAAATTTTAATAGGATTATCAATTATGTCTATAGTGAGTCTTTATATAATTAAAATTACTGTAAGGTATACAAGTAATTATAAAATTAAAAAGGAAGAAACCTTAGAGACTGTTTATATTGAAGAAGCTTTTAATCTTATAAAGTATGTTCTAGATAAAGAAGCATCATCAAAGGTTATAGAAGATGTTATAAAAGTAGAAAGAGCAGATGATAAAGGATATGACTATATAAGAAAAGATAGGGCTGGAAATATAATTATAAGTTATGGTGCTAAATATTCTTCTACTACTAATAATATCTGTAGAGGGGTAAAAGAATTTAATGTAAAAGAAAAGGGTGATGTAATACATTTAAAGATAGTAGGAAAGAAAGGGAAAGAATATATAAGATGTTTAATAAAAAAAGAATAAAAAAGGGATATATACTTTTGTATGCATTATTTATGGGTTGCTTATGTATATTTTCTAGTTTATTCATACTTAAAATGGAAAACATAAAGTGGCAAAATAGTGGTAAGGAACTTAGATCTTTAAGCAAAGTAAATAATGTACAAAAGGATAGAGAGTATGTGTTATCTTATATAGATAAGTTTTTTTATGACAATATAGATAATATAAATTCAGATAATATGGATAAATTTATAAGAAGTTTAGATAAGAATTTTAAAGTTACTTTAAGTAATAGTGCGGCTTACTTTTATAATGGAGATTTAATAATAGATTATTACAAAAATAAACTTTTTTATAAGCAAGAAAAATACAAAATTTCTACTAAGGATTCTAATATAGCTTATAAAAGGGAGTATGTATCCTATGAAAGGAAAGTGAGTAATTAATTGTTTAAAAATATTAATTTGTTGGAAATGGATAAAAGCAATGTATGTTTAAAGGACATGAGATTTAATAGCTTAAAAGAAAAAAGTCTTATAGAGAATAATATAATAAAAATAGTTAATATGGAAAGGAGAAAATTGTATCTAATACTAGAAGGGGAGAGAGTATATGCTAAATTTATAACATTACCTAGAATAAATAACAAAAATAAAATAAATGAAATAATAAAAAATGAATTGATATATGAATTTAGTGATATAGACAATATATTATATAGTTATGATATTTTAAAGAAAAATAAAACTAATATGGAAAGTATAATTTTTTGTATAAATATAGGCAATAATAAAATATTAAAAAAGTGCATGGCACAGTGCGAAAATATAGCAGGTATATACTCCATACAATTTTCTGTATTAAATTTATACAGGGAATATATAAAGGAAAAAAATTATATTTTTTTATTTAAGCATAAAAAATACACTTACATAATACTTTATTCAGAAAATAATTTAATTTATAGTAATTTTATTTATGAGGGGGAAAAGGAAGATCACAAAATAGAAAGGGTTTTAAAAAAAGCGGAGGAGCTAAATATAAACTTAAATACTATATATGGAATAAATATAGAGGAAAGTTCTATAAAAGATAAGCTAAAAGAATACAACTTTGTATCTTTACAAAAATTTAGAGAAAAAGATTATAAAAGAATAATATAGTGGGAGAAAAAGAAAGTGAAAATTAATTTTATACCAGAAAGCTATATAGAAATAAGCCATAAAAAATCTATAAAAAACCATATAGTATTAATAATTATTCTATTAACTATAAATATTATATTTTTTAATAAAGTATTATGGAGTATGAAAAGGATGGATGTGATAAATGAAGAGATTCATAGTTTAAATCTAAAAAAAGAGAGGAAAAATACTAATAATCACAAAACAGATAAAAACTACAATCTTTTTATAAATCTATGGGAAAATACAAATGAAGGAATTATAGTGGACAGCTTTAATATAAAAGAAGGTAGGGCAATTTTAGAGGGAAGATGTTTAGATTTAAATAATTATTATAGTTTATTAAATTTATTAGAAAAAGATAAAAAAATAAATATTAAAAATTTAGATGTACCAGAAAAAGAAGAGGATTTTTATAAATTTAAATTTATTTTGGAGTGATAAAATTGAAAAGATTGAATATATATAGAATTGTTTTTATAATAAATTTATTAATACTTCCAGCTATTATATTATTTAATATAAATTTAAATAATAAGGTTAGTTTAATCGAGGAAGAAAAAAACAGGCTGCAGTTAAGTTTTCAAAATATAAACAGTGTTAAAAGTATAGATTGTACTTATATTTTAGAAAAATTAAGTGAAAATCCTTATGTGAGTGTTAAAAGTATAGAAAATGAAAAAAATAATATATATGTAAATCTAAAATACTACGGGGACAATGAGGATTTAAAGAAATTTTTAAGTAATGTGAATTCTTCAAAAAACTTTAGAAGCATTAAAAATTTAAATATGAATACTAAGAAAGTAAAAAATAGCACTAATGAAAATAATAATAAGTATGGTAATGAAAGTGGTGAAGAAGTTAATAATAGTTACAGTAATGAGGAAGAAAAACAGGTAGATATTATATTACAGTATGTAAAAAGTTAAATTAAATAAAGTAAAAGTTAATTTAAAAATAATTTTTATCAAATCTGAATTTGGATTTAATGAATTTTAATATTTTATAATAATAATAAATTATTGTTACATAAATATTTTAATTGAAAATATAATTTTTTAGTAAAGATGGTGGTGGGTTTGCAGAATATTATTTTAATAGGTATGCCTTTAAGTGGGAAAAGCACCTTAGGTAGAGAACTTAGTAAGATTTTAAAATATGATTTTATAGATACGGATGTACTTATAGAAGAAATAGAAGGTAAAAATATAAAAGAAATATTTAAAATATATGGGGAAGATTATTTTAGAGAAAAGGAATTAGAAATTATAAACAAGCTAAAAAAAGAAAAGAATAAGGTTATATCTACAGGTGGGGGGCTTCCCATATATAATGGGAACATATATAAATTAAAGAATATTGGCTTTACAGTATACCTTAAGGTGCCATTAGAAGAGTTAATCAAAAGAATGGTAAAAAAAGAAAATAACACAAGGCCTCTTTTAAAAAACAATGATACAAAATTTTTAGAGGGAATGTACAAAGAAAGAATAGATATTTATGAAAAAGCTCATACTATAATATGTAATACTAGCAAAGAGGAAAGCTTAATTGCAATTGTAAGAGCCTATAAAAAGTGTAAGGGTATATAAAAGAAAAAAATAACAATATATGTATTTTATGAAAAAATATTTGCAAATACCCATAATATTATTTGCAAATAAAGTGAAGTTTTGATAAAATATCATTGTTTGAGTATTATATAGGACAGCATATAGTATCATTAAAAAGGAGAAGGCTTTAAAGGTGAATAATATATTGATCATTAATGGACCTAATTTAAATTTATTAGGTAAAAGAGAGCCGGATGTATATGGCAATATTACCTTGGAAAATATAAACAAAGAAATAAAATCACATTTTAAAAATGAAGATTTAAAAATAGATTTTTTTCAAAGTAATGAAGAAGGAACAATTATAAATAAAATAATTGCATCAGAAGAAAAATATAATGCTATAGTTATAAATCCTGCAGCCTATTCTCATTATAGTATAGCTATATTAGATGCTATAAGAAGTATAAATATCCCTGTAGTAGAAGTTCACTTAAGCAATATATATAGAAGAGAAGAATATAGAAAAAAATCTGTTACTGCGGAAGCTTCTTTAGGTGTTATTAGTGGCTTTGGTTATTATGGATATATAATGGCTATAGAATTTATTTTAAATAATTTAGTAAGGAAAAAATAGCATTGTATTATATTAAAAAAATTGGTATATAAGGCCTTACAAAGGTTATAATATAAAAAGGAATATTTAGTTTTGGAGGGATACATAAATGATATCAGCAGGAGATTTAAGAAAAGGAACTACTTTTGAACAAGATGGACAAGTATACGTAGTTGTAGAATTCCTACATGTAAAACCAGGTAAAGGAGCGGCTTTCGTAAGAACTAAGTTAAAGAATGCCATAACTGGAGCTGTAACAGAAACAACTTTTAATCCAACTGCAAAACTTCAAGAAGCAGTTATTGAAAGAAAAGAAATGCAATATTTATATACTGATGGAGAATTATATTACTTCATGGATCAAGAAACTTTTGAACAAATCCCATTAAATTATGATAAAGTTGAAGAAGCTATAAAATTCTTAAAAGAAAATATGTTTGCTACAATAAAATTCTTTAAAGGAGAAGCTTTCTCAGTAGAAGCACCAAACTTTGTTGAATTAACTATATCTCATACAGAACCAGGTGCAAAAGGAAATACTACTAGTAACGTAATGAAACCAGCTACATTAGAAACTGGAGCCACAATTCAAGTTCCATTATTCGTAAATGAAGGAGAAACTATCAGAGTAGATACAAGAACTGGTGAATATATGGAAAGAGTTTAGTCTATACTATAGATAGTATAATTTGTAAGGATGTGATTTTGTGAAATCTATTACTTCAAAGGTATCCTATTTAAAAGGTCTTATAGAAGGGCTAGAGGTTAAAGAGGATAGTAAAGAAGGAAAAATAATTTCTGTTATGTCGGATATATTACAGGACATAGCTTATGAAGTTGAAGATATGAAAGAATCTCAAAGTATAATACAGGAATATGTAGATACTATAGATCAAGATTTACTTTCCCTTCAGGAAGATTTTTATGATGAAGATGAAGATGAGGATTTTCTAGAAGACTTTATGGGAATAGAATGTCCTATGTGTGATGAAACCATCTATATTGATAAAGATGTATTTGGAGGTAAAGCAAATATTTGTTGTCCAAATTGCCACAAAGAAATATCCTTAAACAATATATGTAGTTGTGACTATGAATGTGAAGAATTAAAAAATAAAAACGATTAGTTAAACACCTTATAAGATTAAAATCTTATAAGGTGTTTTTTTTATACAAAAAATTATACGGTATAACCTAGTACTACCATTAATAACCTGAAAAAGAATAAAACAAAGAAACATTTAATAATTATTTTAATAAAGTTTTTGGAATAATTTCGTTAAGTTTGAAATAGATATTTTATAAAGAAAGGAGATGATAAATTTGTATACAAAAGAAATTCTAAATATACTTCCAAGTCATATAAGTAGATTAATATGTGATCTAGATGAAGTAGATAAACTTCAAGAAATAAGATTTAAAATAGGAAAACCTATATGTTTCCAAATAGGCAATAGAGAAAAGCTTGCATCTTATGAGGTGAAAAGAGAGGATATAAAATCTATAGTTCAAAGAATGAGTAATTACTCTATTTATAGTTTTGAAGAAGAAATAAAACAGGGATACCTAACTATAAAAGGTGGTCATAGGGTTGGTATATGTGGTAGATGTGTAATAGATGGAGGCAAAGTTAAAACTATAAGAGATATAAGTTCTTTAAACATAAGAATTTGTAGAGAAATATATAATGCCTCAAAACTAGTTATGCCCTATATAGTAGAAAATGGACAGGTCTTAAATACTATAATAATTTCGCCGCCTAAATGCGGTAAAACTACCATAATACGGGATATATCTAAAAAAATATCTGACGGAGTGGATGCTTTAAATTTAAAAGGTCAAAAAGTATCTGTTATAGATGAAAGAAGTGAAATAGCTGGGAGCTATAATGGTGTTCCTCAGTTAGATGTGGGTTTGAGAACGGACGTTTTAGATAATTGTCCTAAAAGCGAAGGTATAGTAATGGCTATAAGAAGTATGGCACCAGAAGTAATAATCTGTGATGAAATAGGAACCTATAAGGATGTAGAAAGTATACTTATTGCTTTAAATTCAGGAGTAAGTTTAATAACAACTATACATGGCTTTGGAGTGGAGGATATTTATAATAGGCCTGTTTTTAAAGAAATAGTAGAAAATAAAGTTTTTAAAAGAGCTATAGTTCTAAGCTCTAAAAAATCTGTAGGTACTTTAGAATATGTATATGATTTTAATAAGAAGACCAAGCTTTACTGTAGGATAATTTAATAAAAACTTTTCTTAAAAAAATAGGAGTGTACAAAACTATGTTTAAAATTTTAGGAAGTTTATTAATTTTTGTTGGAAGTTTATATTGGGGGATAACTACTGCTAATAAATTTAAATATAGAAGAGATGAACTTTTAGAATTGGAGCGATGTATAAGTGAACTAAAAAATGAAATAACCTATACCTATACTTCCATACCAGATATATTAATGAATATATCCTTAAAAAGTAAAAAACCTATAAGTACTTTGTTTAAAAAAATTTCCAATATGCTCTATGAAAATAAAGTGAATAGTATTTATGAAGCTTTTAATAAAGGTTTTTTAGAGGAAAAAGATAATATGGCACTAAAAGAGGAAGATATAGATATAATATTAGATTTATCTAAAAATTTGGGCCAGTGGGATCCAAAGGGACATGAAAACATAATAGAGTTAACTCTTTATAATTTGAAGAAACAAAGTGATAGAGCAGAGGAAACCATGATAAAAAATATGAAAATGTATAAATATTTGGGCTTTTCTATAGGGGCTGTATTGGTGATTATATTTATATAAAAAATATTAAAATACTATATGAAAATATATAGGTTAAAAAGGGGGTATAACATGCTGGACATACAGTTGATTTTTAAGATAGCGGGAGTAAGCATATTGGTTATAATTTTGGATAAAATATTAAAATCCAGTGGTAAAGATGATTATGCAGTGGTAACTAATTTAGCAGGTATAGTTGTAATACTTATGATGGTAATAAATTTGATAAATAAATTATTTAATGCGGTAAAAACCATGTTCCAAATTTAAAATATGCTAAGGCTTAGGAGGGAAAAATGGAAATCATTAAAATAGTAGCCTTTGCATTTATTTCACTATTTTTAATACTAATATTTAAAGGAAGAAGAGATGATTTAGCAGTCCAAATAAGTATTGCAGCAGGAGTCATAATATTTTTATTTTTAACATCTAAAATAACAGCCATACTTCAATTTATGCAACAATTAGCTTCAAAAACTAATATAGATTTTATATATTTAAGCACAGTTTTTAAAATATTAGGAATAGCTTATTTGGCTACTTTTTGTAGTGAGATATGCAAAGATGCAGGAGAAAATAGCTTAGCATCAAAAGTAGAATTTGCTGGTAAGATACTAATACTTGGACTTGCCATACCTATACTTATGGCAGTACTTCAATCTATTTTAAAGATTATGTAGGTGAGAAAATGAAAAAAAGATTAATGACTATTTTATTAACATCTTTATTTACGATTATATTATGTTTCAATGTACAAGCCGCACCTAGCCAGCATAATGAAATAAAGGAAGAAAATCAGGAAATAGAAAAACTATATGATTATATATCTAATATGAAAAATCAATATGAGATTTTAAAGGATATAAATGCAAAAGATTATGTAAAAAATTTTATGGAAAAGGGAGAAAGCCACATTTCTGTAAACAAAGCAGCAAAAGCTATAACTACATATGTATTTAAAGAAATAGCGGCATCCTTAAAATTAATTGCTCTTCTAATTATGGTGGCTATAATATGTGCTTTGCTGAATAATTTACAAAAGGCCTTTAGTAATGAAACTTTATCGGATATAGCTTACTTTGCCTGTTATGCATTAATAATAATAATATTAGCTAGAAGTTTTTATTTAGGGGTTAATATAGCTAGAGATACTATAAATAAGATGACAGATTTTATGATGGCCTTAATACCAATTTTAATAATGCTTATAGCTTCTATAGGGGGTATTGCAGAAGCTGCTATGTTAGATCCTATAATAATAGGAACTATAAATATAAGTGCTAATATATTTTCAAGATTTATAATTCCATTAATATGTATGACCTTTGTTTTGCAGTTTGTAGATAATTTGTCAGAGGACTATAAGATAAATAAATTAACAAAATTATTAAATCAAGTAGCTCTTTGGACTCAAGGAATTGTAATGACTGTATTTGTGGGGGTAGTTACTATAAGAGGTATAACTTCTAAAGCTATGGATCAGGTCACCGTTAAAACAGCAAAATATGCTGTGGATAATTTTGTTCCGGTGGTAGGTAAATGTTTATCTGATGCCATTTCTACTGTAGCTGGCTATTCATTACTCTTAAAAAATTCTATAAGTAGTTTAGGACTTATTGTAATAGTGGCCATGCTTTTAGTGCCCGTTATAAAGCTTTTAATAATGGCTTTTATGTATAAGATGGCAGCGGCTTTAATAGAGCCTATAAGTGATAGTAGACTTGTAAACTCTATAGGAGCCGCAGGAGACTCATTAATACTTATATTATCTTGTTTGATATGTGTATCTGTAATGTTTTTTATAATGATAGCCATAATGGCTTCTGCAGGAAAGGTTTTTATGGGCACATAATTTAAAATATAACTTTATAAAGGGGTGATTATATTTTGCTCCAGTGGTTAAAAGAGTGGATAACTAATATAGCTGTAGCAGTATTTTTTATAACTGCAATAGAGATGCTTTTACCCAAAAATAATATAAAAAAGTATGGAAAATTTGTTCTTGGATTGATATTAATAACTGTAATATTAAATCCAATAATAAAAATATTTAATAAAGATTATAATATATCGCAGTATGCAGATAAGGCTACAGCTTCATTTAATAATGCAGAGTATAAAAATGATTTTGATAAATACAAAAAAAAGAATAGAGAGGAAACTTTAAATAACTTTAAAGCTAATCTTCAAAATCAAACTAAAAAAAAGTTAGAAGAAAAGTTCCCAGAAAATAAATATGAGGTAAATGTAGAAATTGCCTATGATGAAGAAAAGGATAATTTACAAATAAAATCTATGGATGTGGGAGTAAAGGGTAATAAAATAGAAAAGATAAAAAAAGTAAACAAAATAAATATAGGCAACAATGAAAATGGAAAAGAGGATAAAAAGACCTTTGAAGGAGAAGGTAAAATAAAACAGTTTATAAGTAATGAATTTAAGGTGTCATCTGGAGTAATAAAGGTATATAAATTATAATGGTGATTTGATTATATTGAATTCAAAATAAAATACAAATATGTATTTTTAAAAAGTATATTATATATTTAAAAATAAACTTAGCTTAAAATAATAGTCTACTAAAAATCAATTCATTATGATTTAGGAGGAAGTTTTATGAATATAAAAAATTGGCTTAAAAAGTTAGAAACTAATCCCAAGAATAATAAGAAGAATATAAACATACTAATAGTAGTATTAGTTGGAGTATTATTTTTAATTGCAGGTAGTACTTTTAAAAAGGACAGTGTTATGAGTAAAAATGAAGATCCTAAAAATAAACAAACTCAGGAAGAAAAAATAGAAACGGAGAATGAGGACTATGAAAGAGAAACTCAAAGTAAATTAAAAACTACTTTAGAGAAAATAGATGGTGTAGGAAAAGTAGAAGTGATGATAACCTTTGAAAGTGGAGAAGAAAAGGTACCAGCTGTAAATATAAATAATTCAACTAATAAGAGTGTAGAGAAAGATACGGAGGGAGGTACGAGAAATACTACCCAGGAAAATGAAGGAAGTTCCGTTGTTATAACCAATAATGGGGATAAAACACAACCTCTTATTGTAAAAGAATATAAACCTAAGATTACAGGAGTTTGTATAGTGGCAGAGGGGGCAGAGGATAATATAACTAAATTAAGAATATCAAAGGCGGTAGTGGATTTGTTTTCACTAGCAGAAAATAAAGTAAATGTATATCCTATGAAAAAATAGTATATTAATTAAATCTTATGCATATAATTTTGTAGAATTATAATTTGGGGGGAATGAAACCATGAATAAAAAACAAGGAGTTATAATTGTAACCTTATTAGCACTCATAATTTGCACAGGAGTGCTTGCAACAAAATTAAACAGTCCACTTTATGTAAATGGAGCTGAGGAAGGAAGTACTGTTTCCTTTAACAATACTTCTAAAAACTCAAATAAAACAGAAAGTAAAGAAAATAGTAAATCAGACTTTTTTGCAGAAACAAAACTTACTAGAGATCAAAAGGCAGCTCAGACACTACAAACATTAAAATCTTTAATAGATGATAAAAATGTTCCAAAGGAAGATAAAGATGAAGCCACAGCTAAATATACAAAATTAGCTATGGATTCAAATTATGAATCAAAGATAGAGTCTGTATTAAAAAGTAAAGGATTTGATGATGTTATATGCTCCATAGAAAATGACAAAGCTAGAGTAATAATAAAAGGGAAAGATAAATTAACAGATAAAGAAACAAGAGATATAAAAAATGTGGTTATGAGTATATCAAACATACAGGAAGTAGAAATTGAAACTAAACAATAATAATTGTAAAAACATACACCTTTTGATATAATAAACCTAAGATTACGTTTTGCATAACTCAAAACCTAGGAGGTACGGAAAATGGAAGAAAATATTAAAAATGAAATTGACATGGGCATAGTTAAAATATCTGATGAAGTAGTAGGCGTTATAGCAGGACTTGCAGCTACAGAGATAAAGGGTATTGTAGGGATGAGTTCAGGAGTAGTTGGAGGAATAACTCAAATACTTAAAGGAAAGAAAAATATTTCTAAAGGTGTAAAAGTAAATGTAGGAGAAGAAAGTGCATCTATAGATTTATATGTAGTTGTGGAATATGGTGTTAAAATTCCTGAAGTAGCTCAAAAAGTTCAAGAAGATGTTAAAAGATCAGTAGAAACTATGACAGGTCTTACTGTATCCTCAGTTAATATTCATGTTCAAAATGTTATGATACCTAAAATGGATAAAGAATTAGAGGATATTGATTTAGAATAATAAATAATTACACCCTCTCAGGTAGAGGGTGTTTCTATGTACAGAATCAATATTCATAATAATATAAAAAATGTAAATAATAGTAGTATTTAAAGTTGAAAATTACAAAATTAAACATAGAAAATTAGGGAGGAAAATATGAATAGAAGAAAATCAAGAGAAGTGGCCATGAGATTATTATTTCAAACTACATTAAATGAAGAAAACTTAGAGGAGGCTCTAGAAAATTTAAAGGATGTTAGAGAATCTGAAGAAAGTGCAAAAGAAAAAGATTATGAATCTGTAGATTTAAAAGATGTGGATATAGATTATGTTAAAAGAATAATAAAAGGAATAGAAGAAAACAAAGAAGAAATAGATGAGAAAATAAAAGGAAATTTAAAAAATTGGAAAATAGAAAGATTATCTAAAGTAGATTTATCTATACTTAGATTATGTACATATGAATTAAAATTTGAAGAGGATATACCAAGCAAGGTATCCGTAAATGAAGCTATAGAATTAGCTAAAAAATATTCAGGAGAAAAAGCTGCAACTTTTATAAATGGTGTTTTAGGTAAAATGATTTAAAATTAATAGATACTTAAAAAGTGAAGAGCTTAGCTTTTCACTTTTAATATTAATAAAAAGGAAGATGTTTATGCATATTAAAACTCTTACTGTTTCTCAGTTAAATAGATATGTAAAAAATACCTTAGATGCTGACTTTATATTAAATAATGCTTCCGTAAAGGGAGAAATATCAAATCTTAAAATTCATAGTAGCGGTCATATTTATTTCTCCTTAAAGGATGGAGGAAGTAAAGTAAATTGTGTAATGTTTAAAAGTTATGCATATAACTTGAAATTTGTACTGGAAAATGGTATGGATGTAGTAGCTCTAGGAAATGTATCTGTATATGAAAAGGAAGGTTCCTATCAATTATATGTGAAAGAGATGAAAAGAGAAGGCATAGGAGATCTTTATGTAGCTTTTGAAAAATTAAAAGAAAAACTTAAAGAAGAGGGGCTTTTTAGTGACCTACATAAAAAAGAAATACCTAAATTTTCTAAAAAAATAGGGGTAATAACCTCTCCTACAGGAGCAGCTCTAAAGGACATCATAAATGTAACTAAAAGAAGAAACAAAGGAATAGAACTATTAATATATCCTGCCTTAGTACAAGGGCTTGATGCTAGTAAAACTCTTATAGAAGGTATAAAAACATTAAATAAAGTTGAAGATGTAGATATAATAATATTAGCCCGTGGAGGAGGGTCTATAGAAGAATTATGGGCCTTTAATAATGAAGAACTGGCTTATGAAGTGTATAATTCTAAAAAGCCTATAATAACTGGAGTAGGTCATGAAACGGATTTTACCATTGTAGACTTTGTAAGTGATAGAAGAGCACCTACGCCCTCTGCAGCTGCAGAAATAGCTGTTTTTGATAGAGAAGTTTTAATAAAAGAGATTTTAAATTATAAGTATAATATAAAAAATTCCATGGAAAATATAATAAAAGAAAAAAGAAATTATTTAAATTTATACAAACAGAGAATAGAATCTAACAGTCCTACTAATATAATAGTAAATGAATATAAAAATATAGATAATTTAAAAGAATTATTAAATATGAAAATAGAAGGTAAATTAAATAAGGGAAAAAACAATCTATCCAGACTATCTTCTTTACTAGAAGCACATAATCCACTAAATGTATTAAAAAAAGGCTATACTCTAGTGGAGGATGAAGGAAATAATTTAATAACAGAAAAAGAAGCTTTAAAGGAATTAAATAAAATAAACATAACCTTTAAAGATGGTAAGGCAAAATTAAATATTAAATATATAGACTAATTTAGGAGGAGAATATGGGAAGAAAAAAAGAATCCTTTGAAAATATGATTGAGAAATTAGAAACTATAGTAGACAATATGGATAACGGAGAAATAACTTTAGAAGATTCCATGAAAAGTTATGAAGAAGGAATAAAATTGTGTAATAAGTTATATAAAGTACTAAAGGATACAGAGGGCAAAATAAAGATTTTAGAAGATAACAAAGAGGAAAACTTTGAAAGTTTATAAACATATATTATATTTATACCAAGAACTTTATAATTTTAAAGTCTTTGAATTAATTAAAACAAAGTTAAGATAGAGTAATAATTTAACCTGAATTAAGATTTGCTTTATAGCTAAAATTAATATTAAGGATTGGTGAACTTTATGGATAAGATAAAAAAAATAGGGGAAGAAATAGAGTTATGGTTAAAAGAATATTTAGACAATAAAGGTAATTATGACAAAAAAATATATGAAGCTATGGCTTATAGTTTAGAGGCTGGTGGAAAAAGAATAAGACCAGTATTGCTTTTAAATACTTATGCTTTGTATAAAGAGGATTATAAAAAGGCTATGCCAATAGCTGCTGCCATAGAAATGATACATACCTATTCTTTAATACATGATGACCTGCCAGCTATGGATAATGATGACTTAAGAAGAGGAAAACCTACCAATCATAAAATTTTTGGAGAAGCTATAGCTATACTTGCAGGAGATGCACTTTTAAATGAAGCTATGAATATAATGTTTGAGTATTCATTAAAAAATGGAGAAAATGCATTAAAAGCATGTTATACCATAGCTAAAGCCGCAGGAGTAGATGGAATGATTGGGGGCCAGGTAGTAGATATATTAAGTGAAGACAAATCTATATCTCTCGATGAATTATATTATATGCACAAAAAAAAGACTGGTGCTTTAATAAAAGCATCTATATTGGCTGGAGCTATTTTAGGATCTGCTACATCTACGGATATAGAACTTTTAGGGGAATATGGAGATAATTTAGGATTGGCATTTCAAATAAAAGACGATATATTAGATGTAGAAGGTGATACTACTACTTTAGGAAAAAAGACAAAGAGTGATGAAGATAATCATAAAACTACTTTTGTTAAAGTTTATGGTATAGATAAATGTAATGAACTTTGCACTGAAATGACAAATAAATGTTTTGATATATTGAATAAAATAAAGAAAAACACAGATAACTTAAAAGAAATTACTATGTTTTTATTAAATAGAAACTATTAATATTAATAAAGCTTTAAATTAATTTAAATAAAAAAATAATCCTATGCAATAAATATTTTTCTGTGATATAATATAAAATGTTTTATACACGAAATGAATATTTTTAGATTAGAAATTCAATCTTTTATTTTGAAAGTATATATAAATAAAGGTGGTGCAGTATTCTAGTCAGGTAAGTATATTTTGAAGGCGGGGCTAAAAATCCGCTAAAGGGCACATCGATGAAGCTTCTGGTGCTGGCTTACGACGCCCAGTTGTGGGCTGGTGCTGGGAGAAAGAAGGCTGGGGCAATCACAAAGGCATGTGACAACTGACCCTACCTTCGTGGAGGCCATTGATTGTGTATAGGGAGAGATTCCCTATGGACGACAATGGATTAAACCTGCAATGTGGCGAGAAGCTATGTGCAGTGTAGCCTGCCTTGAGTGGTGGGGGGAGAGGTTAAGTTTAAATCTAAAGGTTAGGCCAAACCTTTAGGCTATTGCTTGCTGAAACCTCTATTGCAAAAGAGGCTAGAGATATACCCAACTGCCGAGGAAATCTCCTAGACTGTTCTATACGAAGTATATTGGGGATTACAGTGCGGACTAAGTGGCAATCCAGTCCTATTTCTGGTGACAGGGTAGGTAAAGCATTAAAGGGAAACCGTCAAAATGGCGACATTTTGATTGTTTTACGGGAAATCCTACTGGACCTAAGCCGCAAGGTTTACTCAATATACTACCACCTTTTAAAATTACATATTGAAATGTATAATTTATAAAGTGATTTTTAATACTTAGTTTTCATGGAGGAATTATAATTGGGAAATAAAAAAGATAATAAAAAAGATAATAAGAAGAGTGACTCCAAGGTCAATGTGAAATGGGTATTAACCATTGTTACATGGTCTGTTATTTTTTCAGGGAGTATATCTCTTGTTTCGGATGTGCTACTAGATAATGTAAACTTATTAGTAGCTTTTATTATATTAATTTTTATTATATTAATTGGTATAATATTTGATATAATAGGAGTTGCAGTAACTGCATCCAATGAAACACCTTTTCATGCAAAAGCTGCTAATAAAGTACCAGGGGCAAAACTCGCAGTAACTTTTATTAGAAATGCAGAAAAGGTATCAAGTTTTTGTAATGATGTTATAGGAGACGTTTGTGGTATTGTAAGTGGTTCCATAGGGATAATAATAACAAATAAAATATTATCTTTAAATTCTACTTTAAATTCTACTGTAGTAACTACAAGTATAGGTGTTACCATAGGGGCTTTAACTATAGGAGGAAAAGCTTTAGGTAAAGGATTTGCTATAACAAATAGTAATGATATATTAGAAAAGGTTACAAGGATAATATATTTTTTTAAAAGAGGATAGATGAAAATGAAAAACATATTAGATAAATACCAAGATTTTGATAGTATAAAGTCCATGTCTATAAACGAGTTAAATCAATTTTCTTATGAGATAAGAGAATTTTTAATAGATAATGTGTCTAAAACAGGAGGTCATTTGGCCTCTAATTTAGGAGTGGTAGAACTTACTTTAAGTATTTTTAATGTATTCGATTTAAATAAAGATAAAGTTATTTGGGATGTAGGACATCAAGCCTACGTACATAAAATATTAACAGGAAGAAAGGATGAATTTAATACATTAAGACAATATGGAGGATTAAGCGGTTTCCCTAAGAGATGTGAGAGTCCTTACGATGTATTTGAAACAGGGCATAGTAGTACATCTATATCTGCTGCCCTTGGAATGGCAAGAGCAAGAGATATAAAAGGAGAAAATAATAAAGTTATAGCTGTAATAGGAGATGGAGCTCTAACTGGTGGAATGGCTTTTGAGGCATTAAATGATTTGGGTTTTAATAAAACAGATTTGATTATTATATTAAATGATAATCAAATGTCCATAGCTGAGAATGTAGGAGGAATGTCTAGCTACTTAAGTAAAGTAAGATTAGATCCTACCTATAACAAATTAAAAAAAGAAGTTACTAATACTTTAAATAAAATACCTAACGTGGGAAAAGGAATGGCCCGTTCTTTGGAAAGAGTAAAAAATGGTATAAAACAAATGATTGTTCCAGGTATGTTTTTTGAAAACTTAGGAATAAAATATTTAGGACCTATAGATGGGCATGATATAAAAGAACTAAGTAAAGTTATGAAAATGGCAAAGGATATAAAGGGACCAGTTTTAATACACGCTATAACTAAAAAAGGTAAAGGTTATGCTTATGCAGAAAAAAAACCAGACAAGTTTCATGGTATAGGACCTTTTGATTGTACTAGTGGTGAAGTTAATTCTAAAGCCTGTTTAACTTACTCAGGGGTATTTGGAGAGGAATTAACCAAAATAGGAAAAGAAGATAAATGTGTTGTAGCTATAACTGCAGCTATGAAAGATGGAACTGGCCTTAGAAAATTCGGAGAAACTTTTCCAAAAAGATTTTTTGATGTGGGCATAGCAGAACAACATGCAGTAACTTTAGCAGCGGGTATAGCAACAGAAGGATTGAAGCCAGTTTTTGCTGTTTACTCTACATTTCTTCAAAGAGCATATGATCAGGTATTACATGATATATGTATACAAAATCTACCAGTGGTTTTTGGCATAGATAGGGCAGGTATAGTAGGAAGTGATGGAGAAACCCATCAAGGAATTTTTGATTTGTCATACTTATCCTCTCTGCCTAATATGACAATAATAGCCCCTAAATGTTTAGAAGAAATGGGAATAATGTTAAAGTGGGCATTAAATCAAAATTCGCCAGTAGCTATAAGGTATCCTAGAGGTGGAGATATAAAATCTTTAGAAATGACACCTATAAAAAATATGGAAAAGAGTAAGTGGGAAATAATTTGTGAAGAAGGAAATATAGCTATAATAGCCACGGGAAAAATGGTGCAACATGCTATAATAGCAAGAGAAAAATTAAAATCATGTGGAATAAAATCTACAATTGTAAATGCAAATTTTATAAAACCTATAGATAAAGAATTAATAAAAAACTTTGTAAAAAAAGGATATAAGATAGTAACTGTAGAAGATAATGTAATAAAGGGTGGATTTGGTTCTTTAGTTCTTCAATATATAAGTGAACTAAAAGCTAATAATACTGTTTTAAATTTGGGATTTAAAGATAAATTTGTTCCCCATGGTAGTACAGATATATTATATAAAATGGAAGGATTAGATCCAGAGGGTATTGTTAAAAATATAATAAAGATTATATAATATTATACGAAGGAGTTATTTATGGCAGACAAAAAAGAAAGATTAGACTTGCTTTTGATAAAAAAAGGAATTTTCCAATCTAGAGAAAGAGCAAAAGCTAGTATAATGGCAGGAGAAATATTTATAGATGGTAATAGAGTAGATAAATGTGGAGAAAAAATAAAAGAAAGTGCTAATATAGAGTTTAGAGGAGAAAAACTACCCTATGTAAGCCGAGGAGGACTAAAATTAGAAAAATCCATAAAAAATTTTGGAATAGATTTAAATGAAAAAGTATGTTTAGACATAGGAGCATCCACAGGAGGGTTTACAGATTGCATGCTTCAAAATGGAGCAAAAAAAGTATTTTCTATAGATGTAGGATATGGACAGTTTGCTTGGAAGCTTAGAGTGGATCCTAGAGTAGTTTGTATGGAAAGAACTAATATAAGATATGTAACTTCAGAGGATCTAGGAGAAAAGGCTAATTTTGCAAGTATAGATGTATCTTTTATTTCTTTAACTTTAGTAATACCTGTAGTAAAGGATTTGTTAGATGAAAAGGGAGAAATAATGGCTCTTATAAAACCACAATTTGAAGCAGGAAGAGAAAAAGTAGGTAAAAAAGGGGTAGTAAGGGAAAGTAGTACTCATAAAGAAGTAGTGGATAAAATAGTCCAATTTGCAAAAAAATTAGATTTAAATATATTAAATTTAGATTTCTCTCCAATAAAAGGTCCTGAGGGGAATATAGAATACCTTATATATATGACAAAAAATAAAGGTATAAATAGTGATTTTCAAGAGGACTATATAGATTATATAGTAAATAAAGCTCATAATAATTTAAATGGTGATAAATGATGAAAAATATTGGTATAAATATAAATACGGATAAGAATATAAGTAGAGACATTTTAGACAAAATTTTTCAGTATATACATGAGGAATGTAGTGAAGCTAAAATAAAAGTTTTTTATGATTCTAAAGGTTTAGATAATGAAGAAAATATAGAATTAGATGTGGTTATGGTACTAGGTGGCGATGGTACTATTTTAGGGACTGCTAGAGCATTAGCTAAATATGATGTTCCTATATTTGGTATAAATAGAGGGCATTTAGGTTTTTTAGCAGAGGTAGAATTAGAAGATTGCAAAAAGGCTATAAAAAATCTATTTAAAGGTCAATATAAAATAGAAGATAGAATAATGCTAAAATGTGACTTGAATGAAAAAGAAGAGGATTTTTTAGCATTAAATGATATAGTACTTACAAAAGGAAATTTATCACGAATAGTAAAATATAGCATATATGTAGATGATGTATGGTATACAACTTTTGTAGCAGATGGGGTCATTGTAGCTACACCTACAGGATCTACAGCTTACTCATTATCAGCAGGAGGACCAATACTATATCCAGATTTAGATGTATTAGAAGTTACACCAATTTGTCCTCATTCTTTAGGAATTAGACCTATAATATTAAATGGAAATAGTAAAATTAATATAAAGGTTTTAAAGAAATATGAGGATCCTGTACTTACTATTGATGGTCAAAGATATAAAAAAGTAACAGTAAATGAGGTTACTATAAGTAAATCTAAATATAAATGTAGACTTATAAAATTTAAAGACAAGGATTATTTTAAAATATTAAGAACTAAAATATCTTATAGATCTAGAGAATGTGAAGGTGAATAATATGAAAGTTTCAAGACATGCCAAAATTTTAGAAATAATAAATTCTAAGGATATAGATACTCAAGAGGAACTAGCAGAAGAATTAAAGAAAATGGGAATGAATGTTACACAAGCCACAGTTTCAAGAGATATAAAAGAGCTTAAGCTAATAAAAGTTTTGGGGAATACAGGTAAGTATAAATATGCTACCATAAACCATACAGAAAGCTATATGTCAGATAAACTTGTAAATATCTTTGCGCAAACAGTAATTAATGTAGAGAATATTGATAAGCTTATAATAATAAAAACCATATCAGGCTCTGCTCCAGCAGCAGCGGAGGCTATAGATACACTAGGTTTCGATGGAGTAGCAGGCACTATAGCTGGAGATAATACTATATTTGTTATGGCAAGAACCAATGAGAAAGCTCAAGAGATAACTATGAAATTAAGAAAGATTATTACTGCATAAGGGGGATTTAAAATGCTCCTTCAACTTAATATAAAGAATTTTGCACTTATAGAAGAACTATCTATATCCTTTGATAAAGGATTTAATGTATTGACCGGTGAAACTGGAGCTGGTAAATCTATTCTTATAGATGCTATAAGCTATGTTTTAGGCGGCAAATTTAATAGAGACTTAATAAGGACTGGAGAAAATAAAACCTATGTAGAAGCAGTCTTTTCTATTGAGAATGAAAGTACAGAGAGAATATTAAAAGAACAAGGAATAGATTCTGAGGATATATTAATAATAGCCAGAGAAACTTTTCAATATGGTAAAAGTATAGCTAAAGTAAATGGGAAAAGTGTTTTATTAGCTAATTTAAAAGAAATAACAAGCACCTTATTAGATATTCACGGACAGCATGAAAATCAAAATCTTTTAAGCTCTGAAAATCATATAAACTATCTAGATTATTTTAGTGAAAAAGAATTATGTTTCATTATGGAAAAATATAAGGGTGAGTATTTAACTCTTTTAAATATAGAAAATAAAATAAAAGAGTTATCCGGTGGAGATGAAAGTGAAAGAGAAAAGTTAATGGACTTTTTAAAATATCAAATTAAAGAAATAGGAGAGACTAATTTAAAAGAGGGAGAAGAGGAAGAATTAGATAATAAATTTTTAGAACTTTCAAACGCGGAAAAAATTAGCAAAGTACTAAATAATAGCTATGGAATACTATATGGGGGATTAGAAGAGGAGTCTTCAGCCTTTGATAGTTTAGGATACGTTATAAGAGAGATGGAATCTATTAATAACATAGATAAAGTGACCACCATATGTCAAAGCTTAAAAGAGGCTTATTATATAATAGAGGAGTCCATAAGAAATATAGGAGATATAAAAGATAATATATATTATGATGAAAATGAATTAGACCGTATAAATAGTAGGCTTTTTCAAATATCTACTCTTAAGAAAAAGTATGGTACAACCATAAAAGAGATTATAGAATATAAAAATAAAATAGAAAAGCAATATGAAGATATGGTAAATTCAGAAGAAATAATAGAAAAATTAAACAAGGACAGAAAAAAAGTATTAGACAATTTAAAAGAAATAGCCATGGAAATCCATAATATAAGAGTTAAATACGCAGAAGAATTAGAAGTAAGGGTGAAAAAAGAATTGAGCTATGTAGGACTTTCTAAAACTAGATTTAAAATTAATGTAGATTTAGTATCTAGTTTTTTTAAAGGTGGCTGTGACAAGGTAGAATTTTATGTATCTACTAATCCAGGAGAGCCTTTAAAACCTTTAGATAAAGTAGTATCTGGGGGAGAACTTTCACGAATAATGTTAGCTTTAAAAACTGTATTTGTAGATAAGGATAAAATACCTTCAGTTATATTTGATGAAATAGATACAGGTATAAGTGGAGTGGTAGCACAAAGTGTAGGAGAAAAGATGTATTCTATATCTCATGGTCGTCAAGTATTTTGTATAACCCATTTACCACAAATAGCTTGTATGTCTGATAATCATTATTATATACATAAAGAAGTATTAGAGGATAAAACCTATACAAAAGTTACAAAACTAAGTAAAGAAGATAAAGAAATAGAAATAGGAAGAATGATAGGGGGATCAAATCTTACAGATATAACTCTCCAAAATGCAAAGGAAATAATAAAAATAGCGGACAATAAAAAAGAAGAAATATTAAAAAATTCCTAAAATGGTATTGACAAAATAATAGATAAGGTTATAATAAGTTCTAAAGATATTTAAAATTAAATAGTGAGCTCTTATCAAGAGTGGCGGAGGGATCAGGCCCTATGAAGCCCGGCAACAGCTAGTTAAACCTAGAAATGTGCTAATTCCTGCAGTGAATTCACTGAGAGATGAGGGATTAAAGTTACCATATTTTAATATCTGTAACTGTTAATAAAGTCATTTCTCATGAAATGGCTTTTTTTAATACAAAAATTTAATTTTAGATTAAAAATATTTTAAATTATAAGGGGGACAAGAAATGAGTATTAAAAATTGGAACACAGAAACCATATGTATTCAAGGAGGTTACACTCCAAAGTCAGGAGAGCCAAGAATTCTTCCTATTATTCAAAGCACCACTTACAAATATGAGGATCCAGATACAGTAGCTAACTTATTTGATCTTAAAGAGGAAGGACATATGTATACAAGAATAAGTAATCCAACAGTGGCTGCTTTTGAAGAAAAAATAGCACAGTTAGAAGGTGGGGTAGGAGCTGTAGCAGTTTCTTCTGGCCAAAGTGCTACCACATTAGCTGTTTTAAACATTTGTAGTGCAGGAGATCATATACTAGCCTCCTCAAATTTATATGGAGGTACATTCACTCTTCTTTCATCTACTTTAAAGAAATTAGGAATAGAAACTACTTTTGTTTCACCGGAAGCATCAGAAGAGGAAATCTTAAAACTTGCTAAAGATAATACCAAAATAGTATTAGGAGAAACTATTGGTAATCCCTCAGTAAATATTTTAGATTTTCATAAATTTTCAAATGTGGCTAAAAAAATAGAAGTTCCTTTTATAGTGGATAATACTTTAATGACTCCTTATTTATGTAAACCCTTTGAATATGGAGCTAATATAGTAATTCATTCTGCTACTAAATATATAGACGGCCATGCAACTAGTGTAGGAGGAGTTGTTATAGATGGAGGAAATTTTAATTGGGAAAATGGAAAATTTTCTTTATTAGTAGATAAAGATCCTACCTATCATGGTATAAGTTATACCAAAGAGTTTAAAAATCTAGCTTATATAACTAAACTAAGAGTAAATCTTTTAAGAGATTTAGGAACTTGTTTAAGTCCATTTAATGCTTTCTTATTTAATTTAGGATTAGAAACATTACATCTTAGAATGGAGAGACATAGTGAAAATGCTTTAAAGTTAGCACAATTTTTACAGGAGCATAATAAGGTAGCTTGGGTAAAATACCCTTTATTAAAGGATGATAAAAGTTATGAAAGTGCTAAAAGATATTTAAACAATGGAGCCAGTGGTATGTTAACTTTCGGTATAAAAGGAGCAACAGATCAGGCTAAGGAATTTATTAAAAATTTAAAATTAGCAAGCTTAGTAATACACATAGGAGATGCAAGGACTAGTGTACTCCATCCCTCTAGCACAACCCATAGACAATTATCCTATGAAGAGCAAATTGCATCTGGAGTAAAAGAAGATTTAATAAGAGTATCTGTAGGTATAGAGTATATTGAAGATATAATAAAAGATTTTGCAGAAGCATTGAGTAAAATATAAGTAATCTAGCTAAAACTTTTAGATAAAGGAGGTATAAATATGGTTTCAATTGCTATTTTAGGTAATGGAGTAGTGGGTTCTGGATTAGTAGAACTAATAGAGAAAAATAAAAAAGAGAGTGGAGAAGAGAATATAAGTATAACTAAAATATTAGTTAAAGATAAAAATAAGCACAAAAATAGCAGATTATTTTCAATAATTACAGAGGATATAAAGGAAGTTATAAAAGAAAATGTAAATATTGTTGTAGAAGCTATAGGTGGTATAGAGCCTGCTTATGGTTATATAAAAACTTTTTTAAAAAGTAAAAAACATGTAGTTACTGCTAATAAAGATTTAATATCAAAACATGGTGATGAACTTTTAAAAATTGCAAAAGAAAACAATGTTAAACTTTATTTTGAGGCTAGTGTAGGTGGAGGAATTCCTATACTTAGACCCATGAAAGAGTGCTTAGTAGGAAACAATGTGAAAAGTATTAAGGCTGTATTAAATGGTACTACAAATTTTATTTTAACTAAAATGCATAAGGAGGGAAGTACTTTTAAAAATGCATTAATTACTGCACAAGAATTAGGATTTGCAGAATTTGATCCTACAGCTGATATAAAAGGATATGATAGTGCAAGAAAATTAGCTATATTATCAAATTTAGCCTATAATAAAAAATTCAATTGGGAAAGTTTTAATGTAGAAGGAATAGATAATATTGATGAATATGATATTGATATGGCAAATAAATTAGGAGGAGTTATTAAACTAATTGGAATAAGTGAAAAATTCAAAGAGGGTATATATACAGCTGTTAAACCAGCTATTATATCTAAAAATAGTATTTTATCAAGAGTAGAAAATGAGTTTAATTCTATAATAATAGAGGGAGACAGTATAGGGGAAATAGCTTTCTATGGAAAAGGTGCAGGTAAATTACCAACAGCCAGTGCAATTTATTCAGATATTATAAATATAATAAATAATAAAAAAGAGAAAGGTTTATTATTTAATGATGAAAAGGCTGTAATTTTTAGAGAATTTCCAAAAGAGAAAGATTGGTTTATAAGAATCTCTACTGAATATAGAACTGAAGTTATATGTGATATAAATAAGTCATTTAAAAAAGTATATGTATATTCAAAAAATTGTTTTTCAAAGAAAGAGATTTTTGCTATAGTTTACAATGAAAAAGAAAAGGATCTAAAAAATAAGCTGGATAGTATACCTAATATTAAAAAATTAAAGACCACTATAATTTTATTCCATAGCTAAGGGCTAATTAGCAAAGGAAATAAAATATGGCTTTAATTATAGATAAAAACCTTCCAGCTTATAAAATATTGAAATCTGAAAATATAAATATAATGGATAAATTAAATTATAGCAAAAATACAAATAAATTAAAACTTATAATATTAAATTTAATGCCTAAAAAAATAGATACAGAGATTCAATTATTAAGACTTTTAGGTAAAAGCTCTGTAGATTTAGAGATTACTTTTTTAAAAACTGAAAGTTATAAAAGTAAAAATACAAATAATGAGCATTTAGATAAATTTTATAAGACTTTTAATGAAATAAAAAATCAAAATTTTCATGGAATGATTATAACTGGTGCCCCAGTAGAACTTATGGATTTTGAAAAAGTAGATTATTGGGAAGAACTTAAAAATATAATGGATTATTGTAATAAAAAAGTAAAATCTACTATATTCATATGTTGGGCAGCACAAGCAGCTTTATACTATTATTATGGTATAAATAAGTATTTATTAAATAAAAAGCTTTTTGGGGTTTTTTCTCACAAAATAATCAAAAAAGATTCTTTAATTACTAAAGGTTTTGATGATGAATTTTATGTACCTCATTCTAGATATACTTATACAAAAAAAGAAGATATAAAAAAATGTAAAGAAATAGAGATAATTTCAGAATCAGAAGAAGCTGGATTATATTTAATACAAAGTAATAATTTTAAAAAAATATTTATATCAGGACACTGTGAATATGATAGAGATACATTATATGAAGAATATATTAGAGATAGAGAGAAAAATAAGCCTATAGATATTCCTAAAAACTATTTTGAAGAAGATAATTTAAATAAAAAACCTATAATGAAATGGCGTTGTCATGGAGAAACATTATTTTTAAATTGGACACAGTTGATAGAAAAACTATCAAGTGATTCTTAGGTAAAAGTGAAGTTTGCTTAGAATAATTGATAATTGTATAAACAGGATAAAAATTAATATGTATTCATAATATAATAATTAAATTTATAACAGAAAAATATTACTAAAATATCCTATAGTTATTTTGTTCATTTTAAATTATATTATTTCGTTAAAATTTAAAATTCAGAAAAGTTCTAAATAAATTGTATTAATAACACAATCTATTTAGAGCTTTTTTTATGTACAATAAAAAACTTTTATATATTTATATGTAAATATTTTTTTATTTTTTGTTAAGAATAAAAGATATGTCAAAAATATTATTTGCAGCATATAGTACAAAGAATTGGATTTTAAAGAAAATATACTACAGCATAATTATATTTGAAAGGGGAAATTTAAGAATAAATAAGATTTTAAGACAGGAGGTAAAAGTTATGGACAGAAATAAGAAAAAATTTTTAAGCTTTTTTTTAATTCCTATCCTGTTAATAAGTTTATTTACTTATTATAAGATTCATCACATACCTACTACAATTTTTGTAAGAGAGGGAGAAAGAGTAAAAAACGATAGTTTTATTAAGTTAACAGAGGATATAAGTGCAGATTGCACAGTTTCTGATATAAAATCAAAGAATAAAAAAATGAATGTTAAAATTTTAGGAATGGTTCCTGTAAAATCTGTTTCATTAAAACCCGTTTCTAAAGATATTATGTTGTATCCTGGTGGAAAACCTGTTGGAGTAAAGTTAAATACAAAGGGAGTTTTGGTAATAGCCCTTTCAGATATAGAAACAGAAGAAGGAAAAGTACAAAGCCCTGCAGCTGTATCTGGTATACAAATAGGAGATAGTATAATAAGTATAAATGGGAAAGAAATAACTAACTCCGAGGATGTAGAAAAGGAAATTAGAAATTGTGAAGGTAAAGACTTAAAAATAGTGGCTTATAGAAAAGGTGAAAAAATAGCAAAAAATGTAAAGCCTGAAAAAGGCAAGAAGGATAATAATTATAAAATAGGATTATGGGTAAGAGATTCTACAGCCGGTGTAGGAACACTGACTTTTTATCATGATAAAACCAAAAAATTTGCAGCATTAGGCCATCCTATCACTGATGTAGACACAGGTACTATACTTACTATAGATTCAGGAGAAATAGTACCATCCTCTATAGTATCTATAAAAAAAGGTATAAAAGGCAACCCTGGGGAACTAAAAGGAATATTTTTAGATGAAGATTTAGTTTTAGGCAATATAGAAAATAATACGGAATGTGGTATATTTGGAACAGCAAATGCGAAATTAAGTAATAAAAAATATGAAAAACCTATGAAAGTAGCTTTAAGAAATGAAATAAAAGAAGGACCAGCTCAAATATTAACTACATTGGAGGGTGAAGAGCCTAGTTTATACAATATAGAAATACAGAAACTTTTATCTCAGGATAAACCGGGACCTAAAAGTATGATTATAAAAGTTACAGATGAAAATCTTATTAAAAAGACTGGAGGCATTGTTCAAGGCATGAGTGGAAGTCCTATAATACAAAATGATAAAATAGTTGGCGCTGTTACTCATGTTTTAATTAATAAGCCAGATGTAGGATATGGCATATATATAGAATGGATGCTAAAGGATGCAGGCATATTAGATAATAATCAATAAATGTATTTAACTCTATATAGAATTAAAAGACTAATATAATTAATAATATTTAATATAAGCTACATTATATATAATAAATTAGTAGTGTAAGTATTATAAATGATTTAGAAAAATTTAAAAGAATATTACTGTAAATTATAAGAATATAAAATAGCAGAAGGAAAATAATTGAAAATTTATATAAAAACCATAAATTTAATAGTAAGAAAGAGTAAATTTACAATAATTAACATATAAAAGGACGAAATCCTATGACAAAATAAAATATATGTGTTACCATATAAAGTGTAAGAAATTAGAGTATCTTACACTTTATTATTTTTTATATATTTTTTCTCAAATAAGGAGGAATTGAATTTCTTTTGTCGAATAAATAATTTGTTAAGATATGGTAATTTTATCAAAAAGGAGAGTAGTTTATATGGAAGAAACAAAGATCAATGTTATCATCGCGGATGATAATAAGGAATTTTGTAACATATTAAGTGATTATTTGCTAAATCAAAGAGACATAATGGTTACAGGTATAGCTAATGATGGAGTAGAGGCTCTTAAATTAGTGGAAGAAAAAAAGCCAGATTTAATAATACTAGATATAATAATGCCTCATTTAGATGGATTAGGAGTTTTAGAAAAATTAAATAGTATAGATATTACTCCTATGCCAAGAGTAATTGTTTTGTCTGCCGTAGGGCAGGATAAGATTACTCAAAGGGCTATAAATTTAGGTGCAGATTATTATGTAGTTAAACCTTTTGATATGGATGTTTTTACAAAGAGAATAAGACAAATGTTTAACAATACCATAAGTAGCGAAGAAGTTAGAAGACCAGTAGTAATGCCAGAAACATGTTCACAAGAAAAAATATCCTTATCCAAAAATGAACCTGCAGATTTAGAACAAGAAATAACAGATATTATACATGAAATAGGTGTACCAGCTCACATAAAAGGATATATGTATTTGAGAGAAGCTATAACTATGGTAGTTAATGATATGGAACTTTTATCCGCAGTGACAAAGGAATTATATCCTTCAATAGCTAAAAAATATAATACTACAGCAAGTAGAGTAGAAAGAGCTATAAGACATGCTATAGAAGTAGCTTGGTCAAGAGGTCAAGTTGAAACTATAAACAATATATTTGGGTATACTATAAATAATGGAAAGGGAAAACCAACAAATTCTGAGTTTATTGCAATGGTAGCTGATAAATTAAGACTAAAAAATAGAGTTTGTTAGAAACGCTTGGTTGATGGGTTTGTTGGATATTCTATATCGATAAACCTTGCAAAAATCGCTATGGATTTTATTGCTTTATATCAATAGATTTAAAATTAAATTGTATAAGAATGCCTTTTGTACATTAGCTTAAGTGCTAATATTACAGGAGGTGTTTTTATTTTGCCAAAAGTTATAAAAAGATAAAAGAAAATAATTGATTTAATTGAAGATTTTTTAGAATATTGCAGTTATAAAAATTTATCTAATAAGACTATAAAATCATACAATCAAACATTAGTTTTATTTATGAGATATCTTGAAGAAGAAAAGGACATTATAGATATTAATAAAGAAATCGTTCAAGAATATATTATATTTACAAGAAATAGAGGTAAATATAGTTTTGTTGCAAGCACAGATAGTATGATTAAAGCTAATATTGATAAAAGAAATGATATAGGAGAACAAGTATCAGATGCTACATTAAATAATTATTTAAGAAACATACTCTTTCTAGGATTTTAGGACATAGCTCTGTAACTGTAACAGAAAAAGCATATTTAGATTTAATGGACGAAGATTTTAGGAAGAAATACCAAAGATTTAGTCCGCTAAAAAATATTCAAAGAGGAGGTAAATACTAATGATTAACTACACAATTACCTCCAATTTTGATATTAATAGTTTAAGGCTTTCCGATGGTGCTTATCGTTGTTATATGAGCATATGGTTCTAAAACCGAAGTTTATCCTAGCATTAAATATATGGCTTGTGCTTTAGCTAGAAGTTGTATAACCATTAATAGATACATTAAAGAATTAGTATCCTTAAATTTTATTGTTAAGCCTAGGAGAGGCAGTATTTCAAATATATATATATTAGTCAAAAATAAAATTAATAATGCTGTAGAGCGTTTGAGACAAGCTAAAAACGGGAGCTTATCAGATTGTTTAATTAATTAGAAAGATATCTTTATCATTATCTTTGTAGAGTTATAATAGTAGCAATATTATCTTACTATATTATTATTTAATAATGAAAAAAAACCAAATAAATAGATTTTATTTTTAAAATTTTTTTATACATATTGGTATAGTATTTAACTATATTGAGATATTTATTTGATGGATAAATTTAACACGACTATTATTAATCCAAAATCAAATAATATAATTGTGCGAAAATTATATTAAATGGAGGTAATAATATGAGAAAACTTTCAGAAGTAGAAGTGTTATCTTTAACATCATTATTAAAAATGGAACAAGATGGATTAATTGTACAAAAAGCAATAAATACATTAATAACAGATGATAACTTAAAAAGACAAGGGGAAGCTAGTGTATTAGCATCAGAGGGTAGAATAAAAGGATTGCAACAATTTATTAATGAAAATGAAATAATAACTCCAAGGGAGGTACAATAAAATGGCAAAGATAATTGAAAATATGATTAAAAATAATATTAATATTAATGATGAAGTTATATCTGAAAATATGCTTTCTGCGGGAAAAGCTGCAGCTGATGCATATCTTAATGCCACATTAACAAGTAGTACTCCAGAATTAAGATCCATATACTCTGCTGGTTTAAATCAAATAGTTGGAGGTCATAGTGCTCTTACAGAATTAGTTGTAAATGAAGGTTGGGCTAAACCTTATGATTCACCTAAACAACAATTAAGTAATACTTATAATGAATCAAGAACTGTAATTAATAAAATTGAGCAATAGTATAAAGCAGAATCTATTTTTTATAATTAATAATGAATCTAGTAGTAACATAATCTTGTCTATCAACATATTATATTAAGTGATGTAAATTAGCAATATTTTGGAGGATATTTTTGAACATTAGTAATATTAAAGAAATGGCATTGTTTGAGCATCAATTTTGGCTACAGATTTTAGGGGATCACTCTAGATTCCTTTTAAACTCATTTTCACCACATTTTCACCAAAAGAGGTATCTTTTATTGAACAAGCAAATAGATTTAAAAATTTATTCGATAGCTTATTAAAGAAATCAAAACAATTACTTTCAGAAGAAGAACTTTTTACTTTAAACAATCATGCTTATGATGCAGCTATGAAAATTAGAGAGTTTAAGCTGGATATAATTGATAGGCAGATTACCGATAAAATTACCATTTCGTTGCCACCTACATTTATTAATCATATGGTTAACGAAGTTGATGAATATATATTTATATTAACTAGATTAATGGAAGGAGATATCCCTAATATAGGCTCTATTCATCTCAATCTTTTATGGCTTCCGGATGGAGCAGGTCATGCATCTAATATAGCTAGTGGTCTTGATATGACAGAAAAAGAATTGATTAAAGAGAGTAATCAATATTCTAAGGAATTTGATAATTTATATTTAAGGACTATAGAGTACAATGGTTATACAAGAACTGGCATTTGTAATTTCCCTGCACTTGATAGTCTAAATAATAATGTTGACAAAACAATGAGTTGTTTTAAAGAATTCTTAAATGAATTAAAAAGAGGTATTATAGAAAAGAAAATACTTGGAACTCTTGTACCATTGGGACCTGATCATATGTTTAGAGAAGAATGTTACTATTTAATGAAGCTTTCAATGGTTTCAAACATAAAAAAGCCTGAGTGTGACCCTGCAAAACCAAGAGTAGAAAGTTAAATTTAATAAAGAAAAAGAGCCCATTTTATATTTTATAATGGGCTCTTTTTTACGAGAGTTTATCAGTGTAAGTCTAGATATAAAAAATAATTGCGAAGAAGCTACAGGACATAAATCGTATGAATTTAAATTAAATAATGGGAAAAAAACATAAGTAAAACTATTTTTTAAAATTAATATAATCACAAAAATTAAATTCAAAGTTATTAAATTTACTTATAATTAATTAGTTTCCTATAGAAAATTTTTATGCATACTATAATTAAATAAAATTTGAAAGCTTATTTTGGAAAACTAATTACAATATTGAGAAATATTTATGAATATAAGATAAAATGGAAAATAAATTTGATCAATTAACATAAAATAATGTAAATCACCAATATAATAGAAAAAAATACAAAATATTGAAATTGTCAAGAAATAGGTTATAATTAAATTGTAAGAAATAAAATTATAGTATGAGGTGGAAAACATGTCACAAAATTCACAAACAACCAAAAAGTTAACTTTGATACCATTAATATTAATGATCTTTACTTCTGTATTTGGCTTTGCTAACATGCCTAGATCTTTTTACTTAATGGGCTATGGTGCTATTCCTTGGTATATCTTATCCGGTATAACATTCTTTATTCCTTATGCATTCATGATGGCGGAGTATGGTGCAGCTTTTAAAGATGAGAAAGGTGGAATTTATTCCTGGATGGAAAAATCTGTAGGACCGAAATATGCATTTGTAGGAACTTTCATGTGGTATGCATCCTATATAATTTGGATGGTTAACATTTGTTCTACACTATGGATTCCAATTTCAAATGCAATTTTTGGTAAAGATACTACTTCAACTTGGGCATTTTTAGGATTAAATTCAACTCAAGTTTTAGGTGTATTAGGTATAATTTGGATAATATTTGTAACTTTTACTGCGTCCAAAGGATTAGAGAAAATAACTAAAGTAACATCTATAGGAGGAACTGCAGTTGCACTTTTAAATATCGTTTTATTAGTTAGTGCAATAATTGTTCTTATAGCCAATGGTGGACAACTAGCAGAACCTATAACTTCTGTTAAATCTTTTATACAATCTCCAAATCCTGCATATCAAAGTCCAATTTCTGTATTAGCTTTTATAGTTTTTGCTATATTTGGTTATGGTGGTATAGAAGTTGTTGGAGGACTTGTAGATCAAACTGAAAATGCTGAAGTAACTTTCCCTAAAGGAATTACTATTGCAGCTATTATAATTGCAGTAGGATATTCAATTGGAATATTCTTATGTGGTATATTTACAAATTGGAATAGTGTTTTAGCTTCCAAAGATGTAAACATAGGAAATATAGCCTATGCACTAATGCATAATTTAGGATATCAATTAGGACATTCTTTTGGAATTAGTGAAGCATCATCAGTATTAATGGGAGATTGGATTGCAAGATTTGTAGGACTTTCTATGTTCTTGGCTTTAACTGGAGCATTTTTTACATTATCCTATTCTCCACTAAAGCAGCTTATAGAAGGTACTCCAAATAAATTATGGCCTGGAAACATGGCTAAAATTGAAAATGGTATGCCTTTGAAGGCTATGCGTGTTCAATGTATAATTGTAGCAATATTTATTGCATTAGTATCATTTGGCGGAGATGCAGCAGCTAAGTTTTTTGGAAAGTTAATTCTTATGACCAACGTTGCAATGACTATACCTTATATGTTTTTATCATGTGCATTCATTTCTTTTAAAAATAAAACTGAAATAAAAAAGCCATTTGAAGTTTATAAAACTAAAAAAAGTGCAGTTGTTGCTACAGTTATAGTTACATTTACCATAGCCTTTGCTAATTTTTTCACAATTATAGAGCCTGCTACAAAAGGTAATATATCAGATACAATATTCTCAATTATTGGGCCTATATTCTTTAGCATAGTTGCTATATTAATGTATAATTCCTATGAGAAAAAGTATATTATTAAAAGTGAAAAAGATAAAACTAAAAGTTTATAAATTATAATTTATATAAAATAGAGGGGATACTAAAATTAATCCCTTCTATTTTTTTAGTGCGCCAAGCATTGGCATGAACTTGACGATGAAAATATGTTGTTGGTTTGGTAGTGATAACCATTAGTTAAAATAATAAATATATCTATATGTAGTTGAACTATTGGAAAATATAGTACATATAAGGTGTTTTTTAATAAAAAATAATTTATAATTAAATTGTATAAAGATAAGTTAAAAATAAGCATAAAGAGGTGTTTGAAATGAATTTTTATGAAAAAACATTAGAAGAAGAGGAAATATATAAAGGGAAAATAATAAATGTTGTAAAACAAAGGGTGAAATTACCTAATGGTAAAGAATCTTTTAGAGAAATTGTAAAACATCCAGGAGCAGTAGCAATTTTAGCTTATAAAGATGAAGATACAGTACTTTTAATAAAGCAATTCAGAAAAGCTATAGATAAAGATATATTTGAGATACCAGCAGGAAAAATAGAAAAGGGAGAGGATATAGAAAGTTCAGCCTTGAGGGAACTAGAAGAAGAAACAGGTTATAAGGCGAAAAAGATGGAATACTTAGGCAAAATAGTTACATCACCAGGTTTCTCAGATGAATACATATATATTTATAAAGCTTTTGACCTTTGTAAAGGTAAAGATGGCCTAGAGGATGAAGATGAATTTATAGATTTAATGGAAATTAGTATAGAAAAATTAAAAGAATATATTAAAGATGGAAAAGTAATAGATGGAAAAACTATAAGCGCAGTTATGATGGATACTTTATCTAGATATTAGATCTAGGAATTAGTAAAAAATTATATTTTTCTATAGAAAATAATTTTTTAAAAAAGATTTAATTAATAAGTAGCAGATCTATCTATTAGTAATCTTAAAGAATTTATTAGATGTTATTAAAAAAATAATATTTTTAAAAGTTAATAATAGTAGTAATATCCCTCTTTTGTTAGTCATAAATATAAGAAAGATAGAAACAAAGGGGGATAAATTTATTATGGAAAACAAATTTTTAAGTAATATAAACAGACACGTTCAAGAGAATTTTTGGTTATATATTATAAGTCTTTTATGTATTTGTACCGGTATAGTCTTAGGTATATATTCAGTAAAATATATGGGTTCCTTTGAAAAAGGTGATCTTTTAAGCTATGTAGAGAGTTTTAGTAAAAGCATTTCATCTAATGGAATAGATTCTAAATCAATTTTATTTGAAGCTATAAAAAATAATATAACTCTTATTATAGCTATTTGGTTTTTAGGATTAACTATGATAGGAATTCCAGTTATTCTCATAATAGATGTAATAAAAGGATTCACAATAGGTTTTACCACAAGCTTTATTGTAAATGGATTAGGAATGAAGGGAATATGGATGTCCCTTTTAGGTGTATTACCTCAAAATTTAATATATATTCCCTGTATAATATTTGCATCAGTGTTAGCAATGGAATTTTCAATACAAATATTAAGGGATAAAAATAATAGAGGATTTCAAAATGGAATATGGGTAAGAGCTACCTCCTATTCTTTTTCCTTTGTATTTGTAGTAGTAATTATGTTTATAGGGTTTTTAATGGAATCTTATATAACACCTAATATGATAAAGCTAGTAGTAGCAAGAGTAGGGGTTTGTATGTTATGTTTATAGAATATAAGAAAACTATAATTACTTTAATAAAGTGTTTTTTAATATTATTATTTTTTTGCTCCCTATTACCTAAGGCGTTAGATATAGTTCTTTATAATTTTTTTATAAAAGATAAGGTATATGAAAACAGTACTTTAGTATTTAAAAATATAGATTTAAAAATAAAAATTATATATAATTATATACTAGTTTTTAATAATTTTTTAAGAGGTTTTTAAATTAATTTGTTGAATATAATAAAGTAAGCTTAAAAAATAGGGGAATGATAAATGAAAAATATTATAGAAATTTATATAAAAGATTTACAAAAGAAAAACTTAAGTAAAAATACGTTAGAGGCTTATAGAAGAGATGTGGAGAAGTTTAGTGAATTTGTGAAAGGCAGAGAGGAGAAAATACTTTCTGTTGATACAGTTACTATAATGGCCTTCGTTCAATATTTACAAAGAGAAGGACGAGCTACCTCTTCCATAGTAAGGAATATAGTATCTATAAGAAACTTTTATAAATATTTAATTAAAAAAAACATGGCATCTGAGGATCCTACACTAGGATATGAAATACCTAAAATAGAGAGAACTATACCTAAAATACTTTCTGTAGAAGAAGTGGACAAACTTTTGAATTCCCCAGATTCTTCAAAAAAAGGATTAAGAGATAAAGCAATGCTAGAACTTATGTATGCTACAGGAGTTAAGATTACAGAACTCTTAAATTTAAATATATATGATATAAATTTGAAGTTTAATTATATAAAATGTAGAGGCAGTAAAAAAAGAGAGAGGATTATACCTATAGGCTCCTATGCAGTAAAGTGTTTAAAAAATTATTTAGAAGTAAGACCAGCTATAAATGTATATAATTTAGATTATTTATTTTTAAATTTAAAGGGAACTCAAATGACTAGACAGGGTTTTTGGAAAATAATAAAATTTTATGCAAAAGAAGCATCTATAGATAAAGAGATAGATTCTTATACACTAAGACATTCCTTTGCAGTACATTTACTTCAAAATGGAGCAGATATAAAATCTGTGCAGGAGCTTTTAGGTCATAAGGATTTAGCTGCAACTCAAATTTATTCTAGTATATCAAAGAAGAGTAAAATAGCAGAAGTATATAAAAATGCTCATCCAAGGGCATAATTTTAATAAAGCTTTCAAGACGAAGGAGGAGTTAATTTTGAATTTAAAGAAAATAAAAGAAAGTGCAGATTTTGTGAAAAATAACATATCCATAATTCCTGAAATTGGAGTTATTCTAGGATCAGGGTTAGGTGATCTAGCTGAAGAAATAGAAAATAAAGAAATTATAAAATATTCAGATATACCTAATATGCCGGCTTCAACTATAAAAGGACATAAGGGTCAATTTGTAGTGGGAACTTTAAAGGGTAAAAAGGTTATAATGATGCAAGGGAGAGTACATTATTATGAAGGAAATAAAATGAGTGATGTAGTACTTCCTGTATATATAATGAAAGAGCTAGGAGTAAAAAATATAATTGTTACAAATGCAGCTGGTGGAGTAAATGAAAATTACACTCCTGGAGATCTTATGATTATAAAGGATCATATCAATTTTGCGTTTAATAATCCTTTAATAGGTAGTAATGATGAAGAGATTGGCCCAAGATTTCCAGATATGTCAGAAGCATATAATAAAAACTTAATATTCCTTGCAGAAAAAGAAGCTGAAAAACTAGGTTTTTCTCTTCAAAAGGGAGTATATACTATGATGACAGGCCCATCATATGAAACACCATCAGAAATAAAAATGTTAAGAATGTTAGGGGCAGATGCAGTAGGAATGTCTACAGTACCAGAGGTTATAGCAGCAAATCATTGTGGAATTAAAGTGTTAGGAATATCTTGTATAACAAATATGGCAGCAGGTATATTACAGCAGCCACTAAACCATCAAGAGGTTATAGAAACATCCAATAAAGTAAGATCTAAATTTATATCCTTACTAAAATCAATATTAGAAGTTATATAAAATTTTTAATAAAAATGGGTTAATAAGTGATTCTTAAGGTCAAGTATAGAAATGTTTTGTATAAACAACCTCTACTTGACCTTAAGAATCACTTAATATATTTAAACTGTGAAACCTTAAGAGGTTGTTTCAAAATAAAATAGATTTAATTATAACAGCGCAAAGATAAGAAGTATATTTCATAAACTAATTCATTTCATTAACAAATTCTAAATATAGATATATTAAAATTAAATCTATTTCCAGACAGTGCGTTATATTATATAATGATTGTTTTATAGGGAGGAATAAATTATGAGAATGTATGATTTAATCTTAAAAAAAAGAAATGGGGAAGAATTAAGCAAAGAGGAAATAAATTATTTTATTTCAGAATATACTAATGGACATATTCCAGATTATCAAGCTTCAGCTCTTTTAATGGCTATATATTTTCAAAAAATGAGAAGAAGAGAAACTGTAGACTTAACTATGGCTATAGTTAACTCCGGAGATATATTGGATTTATCAAAAATACAGGGAATAAAAGTTGATAAGCATAGTACTGGAGGAGTGGGAGATACTACTACTTTAGTTTTAGCACCTATGGTAGCAGCTCTAGGTATACCTGTAGCTAAAATGTCTGGTAGGGGTTTAGGTCACACTGGTGGAACTATAGACAAATTAGAATCTTTTAAAGGTTTTTCAGTAAATATGACAGAGCATAAATTTATAAATAATGTTAATAATATAAAAATAGCTGTAGGGGCTCAAACAGCAGATTTAGCTCCAGCGGATAAAAAATTATATGCGCTAAGAGATGTTACTGCTACAGTAGATAATATTTCTTTGATAGCTTCTAGTATAATGAGCAAAAAAATAGCTGCAGGAGCCAATGCAATAGTTTTAGATGTAAAAGTAGGAGAAGGAGCATTTATGAAAACTCCGGAAACTGCAAAAGAGTTAGCGGAAGAAATGGTTAATATAGGTAAAAGTGTAGGTAGAAATACTGTAGCTATATTATCAGATATGGATCAACCTTTAGGCTATGCCATAGGTAATGCCTTAGAAGTAAAAGAGGCTATAGATACACTAAAAGGCAAAGGACCTAAGGATTTATTAGAATTATGTTTAACTTTAGGAAGTAATATGGTTATTTTAGCTCAAAAGGCAAATACTATAGATGAAGCAAGAAAAATGCTTTTAGAGACTATAGAAAAAGGGTTAGCTATAGAAAAATTAAAAGAATTTGTTAGATCTCAAGGTGGAGACGATACTTTAGTGGACAATACTGATAAATTACCTAAGGCAGCATATATAATTCCTGTAGTTTGCGAGAAAAATGGATATATAAACAAAATTCACGCTCAAAATATGGGGATAATAGCATCAGAATTAGGCGCAGGAAGAGCTACAAAGGATAGCATTATAGATTTAGCTGTAGGTATAGTTTTAAACAAGAAAAGGTCAGATAAAGTTAAAAAAGGAGATATAATAGCCTATGTTTATGCTAATGATAAAACAAAAGGAGAAAAGGCTGCAAAAGATATATTAAATAATTATGTTATAGAAGAAGATTTAAAAGAAGAATTGCCTTTAATATATGATATAGTAAAATAATATAATTAAAGCATTCTATAAAAGAGTATTTAATTTTTTTAGTAGATTTAAATTAAAACGACAATTATATAATGTTATAATTATATAAACATAGAGGAGGAGTAAATATGTTTTCAATTATGGCAATAAAAATTTCTCCTAGAAATGAAATTGCACCAAAGGTTCAAGAGATTTTAACTAGAAATGGTTGTATAATAAAAACAAGATTAGGACTCCATGAAGCTACCAATGATAGTTGTTCAAAGTGTGGATTAATTTTATTAGAACTTTTAAATAATAAGAAAGAAGACATAGAAAATTTAAGTAAAGATTTAACTTCTTTAGAAGGGGTATCTGTAAAGTTATTAGAAATTTAATACAGAATATATTTAGAAATTAATATTTATAAATACAAATTTACACAATAAGCTTAGGATGTTACTTAGGTTTATTGTGTTTTTTATTGATAATTTTATCCAGTTAAAATATACTTAGAATATATAAAGAGAAAGAGGATGGTGCTTAAAGGTGAAAAAAATCGGACAAGTTTTATTGGGCATAATTATTTTAGTTATATTAATTGTAGGGGGATATATCTTATTTATGACAGTAACAGATTATAAACCAGAGGATAAAATTAAGTTATCCATTGAAAGACAAACAGAGAATAAATTAAATTTAAATGATAGTTTTTCTATAGCTACTTTTAATATAGGCTATGCTGGAATGGATGATGAACAAGATTTTTTTATGGATGGAGGCAAAGGTTCTAGATCATCTAGCAAAGAAAAAACTATGGAAAATATGAAAGAAATAACTGCTTTTTTAAAGAAAGATCATAGTTCCTTTATATTTTTACAAGAAGTAGACACTAATTCAACTAGAAGTTTTAGAATAAATCAATATGATTATTTAAAAAATAACTTAAAAGCATATTCTTCAAGTATGGCTTTAAATTATAAAACACCCTGGGTACCAGTACCTGTATTAAAGCCACATGGCACTGTTAATGCAGGCTTAGTAAATTTATCTAAGTACAAGGTTAATTCAGCCACTAGATATCAATATCCAGGTAAAGAAGGTTGGCCAAGACAATTGGCAGAATTAGATAGATGTTTTTTAGAATCTAGAATCTCTCTGGAAAATGATAAAGAATTAGTTCTTATAAATTCTCATCTATCTGCTTATGATAAAGGTGGTAAAATAAGAAAACAGCAACTTTCTTTTCTGAGAAATTATATAATAAAAGAATATAAAAAAGGGAATTATATTATAGTAGGTGGGGATTGGAATCACTTAATACCGGGAACGGATCCTTTAATATTTAAAACTACAGAAAAGTGGCCAGATTGGCTCCAAAAAATACCTAATGACTTTAAACCAAAGGAATTTAAGTGGGTAGCGGATAAAAATGTTCCAACCACTAGAACGGACGCCACTCCTTATAAAAAAGGAGAAAATTTTACAGCAGTTATAGATGGATTTTTAGTATCAGATAATATAGAAGTTATAAGTGTAAAAGCTCATTCAATGGATTTTAAAAATACAGATCATAATCCTGTCAATATGAAATTTAAATTAAAATAATTTATTAGGACCGTTAACATATTTAAATATAAAATAGGTTAATGGTCCTAACAAATTAGGTAATATATAAATAGAATTATTAGCTTTAAGTGGAGTATTAGGCTTAGTAATCATCATGTAAAAATTAGTTCTTAAAATAAAAATAAGGAGAATTTTGTATGACTAAATATGAAATAGATGCTATAAATGAATTAAATATGTTTAAGAAAGAAATGACCAAAAGAGATTCTATAGTTTATAAAGTTACAAAAAAAGTTCAGAATAAAACTAATAGCTTTATTCCTGAAAAAGCACATAAAGTAATTACTGAAGGGGTTAAAAATATGATAAAGGTTGTACTTTTTACTTCTAAATATGTTACTATTAAGCCTCCTAAATTAGCCAATTTAGAAGAAAGAGAAAATTTAGCTTATGAAAAGTTAAATTTATATAGAAAAACAGCAACAATTAGTGGTGCAGGTACAGGACTAGGAGGATTAATGTTAGGTCTTGCAGATTTCCCTATATTATTAACAATTAAGATTAATTTTTTATTTAACTTAGCTAATATATATGGTATTGATGCTAGAGATTATAAAGAAAGATTATACATTCTATATATTTTCCAATTAGCTTTCTCAGAGGGAAGTGAGAGAAGAAAAACCTATAATAAAATTATAAATTGGAGTAGTTATAGTAAAGAATTGCCAACGGATATTAATACTTTTAATTGGAGAGAGTTTCAGCAAGAGTATAGAGACTATATAGATTTTTCAAAGATGCTTCAAATTATTCCAGGTATAGGTGCTCCAATAGGTGCTTATGCAAATTATAAATTAATGAATAAATTAGCTTATGTCGCTATTAATTGTTTTAGAATGAGATATTTTTCTTTAAATTGATTTATATAAAAAATACATATAATTAGTTTTAGTATTCCTCCTAACAGAGTCTAGTTATTTATCTATAGAAAATTTTTCCGTGATAATATTATGAAATTCTGGAGAAAATATTTGTAAAGGAGGGAACTATAAATGAAAAGAAAAATTTATTACTTTTTCAGTGTAATAATTACCATAACCTTTATTTTTGGTGTATTTGTAACACCTGTAAATGCGTACAGTAAACAAAATGACTTAAAAAAAGAAGAAAAAACGGAAGAGAAAGATTCTAATGAAGGAGGTAGTTTAGATGTAGAAGCTAAGTCTGCACTTCTTATAGAACCTACAACAGGAAAGGTTATTTATGAAAAAAATTCTCATGAAAAATTTGCTCCAGCATCAGTCACAAAAATTATGACAATGCTTCTATCAATGGAGGCGGTAGATAGTGGTAAAATAAAGTTAACTGATAAAGTTACCATAAGTGAAAATGCTAAAAAAATGGGTGGAAGCACCATGCTTTTAGATGTAGGAGAAGAAAGAACAGTTGAAGAACTTTTAAAAGGAATAGCAATAGCTTCTGGAAATGATGCTGCAGTAGCCATGGGAGAATACTTAGCAGGTAGTGAAGAAGCATTCGTAAAAATGATGAATGATAGAGCTCAAAAATTAAATATGAAAGATACATCTTTTAAAAATTGTACTGGACTTAGTGAAGAAGGTCACAAAACTTCAGCTTATGATATATCTATAATGTCAAGAGAATTATTAAAACATAAACAAATATTGAAATATACAGGAACATATATGGAAACCATATCAGAAGGAAGAAAAAGCCCTATAGGGTTAGTAAATCATAATAAACTTGTTAGATTCTTTAAGGGTTGTGATGGCTTAAAAACAGGATTTACAGATGAAGCTAAATATTGTATATCAGCTACAGCAACACGAGATGGAGTAAGAATGTTAGCAGTAATAATGGGTGCTCCAACCTATAAAATAAGAAATAAAGATGCTAGTAAACTTATGAATTACGGATTTTCAAAGTTTCAATGTAAAACTATAGTTAAAAAAGGAGATGTAATATCAAAGATACCTTTAAATTCTAAAGGGGATAAATATTTTATGGCAAAATCCTGTGAAGAACTAAATGCTATAGTAGAAAAAGGTAAGAAAACAAAAATAACTAATAAATGCATTATAGATGAAAATAAGAAAGAGTATAAAATAAACGAAGAAGTTGGTATATGTGAGTTTTATTCAGATGGTAATTTAATAGGTAAGGTTAAGATAACATCTGATAGAAATATAAGAAAGTCAGGAATTTTTAATCAGTTTAAAGGTGGATTTGAAAGATTAATAGATAAGGGTATATAATAAGAATATATATGATTTAAAAGGAGGGTAAAAGCTAACATGACTATCTCATGTTAGCTTTACTTAAATATGAATATACTAAATAAATTTACGAAAAAAGAATTAGAAAATATTTTATTAGATTATTCTAATATTTATGTTAGAATATTAAATGTACTTTATTCAATAAAAGGTGAACATGGACAAAGTATTTTTATAGATAATTCCTTCTTAAACAGGGATTTGAGAAAGTCTATACATAAATATATACATAATAAAGAAGTTTATGATTTAAGTTTATCTAATGCTAAGGATAACTATGAAATTTATAAAGTATCAAGTAAAACTCATAGTTTTGAAAGAATTTTATTAGCCTAGAATTCAAAATTTAGATACAAAGTATATAATTATGAGAAAAATATAAAATTAATGGATTTAACTATGAATGGACAGGATATAAAAAAATTAGGCATAAAAGAAGGAAAAGAAATAAGATTAATATTAGAGTATATGAAAAAATATAAAATTAATTTAGGATTACTAGACGAAGAAAATTTTTTAATAGATAATATGGGAGAGATAAAAAATGCCATTAAATATAAAAATACATAATTTCGATGGACCTTTTGACTTATTACTACATTTAATTAAAAAGAATAAAATGGAAATATATGATGTAAGTATATATGAAATAACTAATCAATATTTACAGTACTTGAATAGAATGGAAGAGTTAGATTTGGAAATAACTTCAGAATTTATAGTTATGGCAGCTACCCTGATTGAAATAAAATCTAAATATTTATTACCTAAAGTGGAAGAAGAAAAAGAGGAAGAGGAGAATGATCCTCAAAAAGAACTTTTAGACAAGCTTTTAGAATATAAAAAATTTAAAGCTGCTGCAGAGTTTTTTAAAACTCGTCAAAAGATAAGTGGAACATCCTTTAGTAAAAAACCAGAAATTATAGAAGTTAAAAATAAAGAAACAACCACAGAAGAACTACTTAAAAATGTAACAATGTTAAGCTTATATAATACATATAATGATTTAATAAGTAAATATTCGAATAAAATGAATGAAAATGTGGAATTTAAAGGAGAAATACAATTAGATAAATATAAAATAGAAGATAAGATAGAATATATCGGTAAAAAAATAAGTTCAAAAGAAAAGTGGCTTTTTTCTGATTTTATAAAAGAATGTAGTTGTAAAATGGAGATAGTAGTAACTTTTTTAGCTATACTAGAGCTTATAAAGTTAAAAACAATACAAGTATACCAATCTAATAATTTTAATGATATACATATAGAAAGAGGCGTTGTAGGTGAATAAAGATTATGAAGAACAATTAGAAATAAATGAAGTATCACAAAAAAACAAATATAAATCTATAATAGAATCTCTTTTATTTATGAGTGGAGAACCTATTAACATAAAAGATTTAGCAACTATATTAAATTGTAAACATGATAAAGTAAGCTTATTACTTAATGAAATGAAAAATAACTATGCTAGTAAGGATAGGGGGATAAAAATATTAATATATAATAAAGCTGTTCAACTAGTGACTAAACCAGAAAATAGCATATATGTAGAAAAACTATTAAAAACTAATGTAAGACAATCCTTATCTCAGGCAGCTTTAGAGACATTATCAATCATAGCATATAAACAACCTATTACCAGAGTTGCTATAGACGAGATAAGAGGGGTGAAAAGCGATAGAGCTATATATACCCTGTTAGAAAAAAACATTATAAAAGAATGTGGTAGACTGGAGGTACCAGGTAAACCTATTTTATATGGTACTACGGAAGAATTTTTAAAATTTTTTGGCTTAGATAGTATAGAAGCTATTCCTAATTTAGAAGATTTACTAAAAGAATTTAGTAAAGAAGAAGATTAATCCTTAAAACAAACTAAAAAGTAGTATAAAAGCCCCTTAAATATATATTAGGGGCTTTTATTTAGATTTCATGATTATTAAAATTACTGTCACAGCTAGAATTTTCTTCAGAATCATTTTCCTTTTTATTACATCCAAACTTATCTTTTAACATATCCATTATTTGGGGCACATTATCTATTAATTTTTCATAAGTATTTTTATGATCTACAGATAAAAGTCTTATTTGATCACCTTTTATTACTAGAAATGCAACTGGTTTTACAGTAACACCTGCTCCAGATCCCCCTCCAAAAGGGTAATTTAAGTCATTCTCATTTTGCTTTTCAGATAAATACTCGGAACCACCAGAAGCGAAACCAAAGGAAACTTTAGATATAGGTACAATTGTAGTGCCATCGGGACTATTTAAAGCATCACCTACAATTGTATTTACATCTATCATATCTTTTATGTTTTCCATGGTATTTTTCATTAAATTTTCAATAGGATGACTATCCATTAAAAAAACCTCCTCATATAATTTATTAACAGATTTTTTATTTTTAAAATTTTATTAATAAATTTATTTTATGCCCTTTTTAAATTTTTATAATTTATTTTAAATGAAATGTATATATATATAATTTTTACCAAGCTTATATAAAATATACCTTTAAATTTAAACTCTATAAAATTTTTGTTTTTAAATAAAGGGGTTATATTAAACTTAAAATTTTTAAGTTTAAATATTTTAAGTAAATAATTATAAATATAAGGTACTAGACTTTGCAGTGCCCCATAAATAATAGCTGAATAAGCTGCATCTTCTATATCATAATTTAAAAAAGCAGAGATATTAGCTTTAGGTTTAAAATTACATTTTTCTAAAGTTACTTTTAAAGCTTTTGTCTTGTTATCATCTTTTTTCTCATTTGTTTTTTTATTAATATAATTTTGCTTTTTTATATTTTTAGATTCTTCTTTTTTCCATTTAAAATTATATATATACACATTAAAGTATTTATCAGTATATATAACTGTTATTTTAAAAGGCATGATTAAAATAAGTATAAAAATTATAAATATTGAAATAATAAAAAAAAGCATGTTAAAAGCCTCCTGGAGATTTAAATATTATAAATTATTGCCAATAATAAAAAAATATAAACAATTATATAAGTAAACATATAAAAAATTATGTAAATTAAATCAAAAGGTAAACTAAAAAACTATTTATTTTTCAAAAAATTTTACAAATAATAAATACAACATAACTGGAGAGTGAACAAGATGAAAAAAACTCTAAAAAACAAATTTATATTAATACTTTCTTTAATATTTATAGTTACATTAATACCAACAAAAGCTTACGGGAAAGAAGAATCTCAAAAAAACAAACCACCTTATATTAATGCTAGATGCGCCATTGCCATAGATAAGGATACGGGAATAGTATTATTTGAAAAATCAGCCAACGAAATAGTTCCTATTGCAAGCACCACAAAAATAATGACCACTCTAGTAGCACTAAAGTATGGAGACTTGGATAGAAAAATAGAAATCTCTGAAAATGCAGATAAAATAAAAGGATCAACGGTAGGCTATAAAAAAGGTGAAAAAATAACCTTAAGAGAATTACTTTATGGCCTTATGTTAAGATCCGGCAATGATGCAGCTATAGCTATAGCTGAGGGTATAGCAGGAAGTGTAGAGGGTTTTTCTAAACTTATGAATGAGTATGCTAGTGAAATAGGACTTTTAAATTCTCACTTTATAACTCCCCATGGTTTAGATAAAGATGAACATTACTCTACAGCCTATGATTTAGCTCTAGCTACAGCAACTGCTAAAAAATATGAATTGTTTAATAAAATAGTATCCTCCAAAGATGTAAAAAAAGAAGAATATAGTTTTACAAGAGATTACCACAATATAAATAAAATACTTTGGAAGATACCTGAAGCGGATGGAGTTAAAACAGGGTATACTGGAAAAGCAGGTAAATGTTTAGTAACCTCCTCTAAAATCAATGGTAATGATATTATAATAGTAGTTTTAAACTGCACTCCTAGATGGAATGAGACAACAAAAATACATGATTATGTGAAAAATAATTATGATTTTAAAAAAATATGTACTAAAGGAGATATATTAGATCAGGCTGTTTTTGAGGAAGGTTCCGTAAACATAATAGCAGACAAGGATATAATTATTCCTTTTAAAAATGGAGCAAATTATTCTATAAAGATAAATAAGCCTAAAGAGTTAAATTGGAAAGTTAAAAAAGGTGAAGATTTTGGATCTATTTCTATATTAAATGGTAATGAATTAATCTATAATAAAAAACTTAAAGCAGGAAATAACTTATCTAAGGGTGGAATAAAAAATTGGTTTTTAAATAAGAAGAAATGCACCTCTGATAAATAAGCATTAATAAAAGGGATATCTCAAAATAGATTTAATATTTAGAGTTCTAAATATTAAATCTATTTTGAGATATCCCTTTATTGTTGTTTTAATTTATTTTTTATTTAATTTAATTTCTATGTATTTGTCTAAATAAATTTTTATGATGGCTGCAATAGGCACAGATAAAAACATACCCATTACACCAAAAGTTCCTCCACCAATAGTTATTGCAAATATTATCCATATAGGACTTAAGCCAACTTGATTTCCAAGAATTTTAGGCCCTAAATACCAACCATCAAATTGTTGAAGTATTACTATAAAAATTAAAACCCAAATAGCTTTTATATAATTAAAAAACAATGTTATTATAAAAGCAGGTATCATTCCTATAAAAGGACCAAAATAAGGAATCATATTTGTTATTCCTACAATAAAAGATATTAAAGCAGCATAAGGAACTTTCATTATTGTTAATCCCGCAAAACACATTAATCCAATTATTAAAGAATCTATAGATTTACCTATTATGTATTTTGAAAAAACCATGTCTACCTCTTTGAAGAAACTCAAAATTTTTGAATAATTTTTTTCACCAGATAGCGCTAATATAAATTTTTTTAAGTTTTCTATAAGACTTTCCTTATCTAATAAAAGGTATATAGAAATAATTAATCCAAATACAAACTTAACTAAAAATGAAGTGAATTTTATTGTAGTATTTAAAAATGTATTTATAAATGTATTAGTTAAATTAGATATTTTATTCAATAAACTAGGTATATTATTGCTTATTTGAGAATTTTCCATTAACATATCATATACCTTTGAATATTTTATATTATCATTAAACCACTGAATTGTTTGATTAATATAATCAGGACTATGAGCGAAAAGATCCCCAATATTTTTTATAATTTTAGGAACAAAGGTATTTATAAATAGTATCAAAAGGCCGATTACAATTATATAAGTTATAATAATACTAAATATCCTTTTTAATTTAAATTTATTTTGAAAATATTTCATTAATGGATTTAATATATAAGCAATTCCAAAAGCCCAAATAAATGGTACTAATATTGATAAAAAAGATTTCATAAAAGAATAAATATTTTCTATGTTGTTTATAAATTTTAAAAGTAGAAAGGATATCACTAGTATAGGTATAAATTCTAAGAATGGTATTTTTTTATTTTTCGTCACCTGTTTAACCCCCAATTATAGATAATAATAACCTATGCGCTTTATAAATTTTACTATATTGTAATAGATTTTACAACCTATATAATATTATAAATGCGTTTAAAAAAATTAAATCATAAGTATATATTAATAAATTTTTAATATTCTGAATTTTGTCTTGCTAATACTATTTATGATATAGTTATGTGATATAATAAAAAACAAATAAATTTATTTTTTAGTATGGAGGGCATTAATATGGATACAAAAACTAGAATACTAGGAGGATTATTTGGAGTAGCCTGTGGAGATGCTTTAGGTATAACATTAGAAAATATGGATAAAGAAGAAATTCATAAGTATGGATATTTAAAAGAAATAGTTGGCGGTGGGGTTTTTGATTTAAAGCCAGGCTGTACAACAGATGATACTTTAATGGTGTTATGTGTAGCTAAAGGAATATTAAATAATCCAGAAGATCCAAAAGATAGCATAGGAAATGAATTTATGAAAGTATACCAAGATCTAATAAAATATGGAGGCACTACTATAAAGTGTACCATAGAAAAATTTTTGGAATGTAGAGACTGGTATGAAGCTAGTTTACACAGCAGTGAAGTACTTAGCTGGCAAGCTGCTGGTAACGGAGCCTTGAAAAGAAGTCTGCCTGTAGCTTTATATTATAAAGATTATGATGAAATAGTTAAAATAACAAAAGAACAATCTCAATTAACTCATAGAAGTAAAATTGGAGAGAGAGCTTGTCTTCTGTATAATACATTAATTTATTATTATATAAAAGAATATGATAAAAATGAAGCATTAAAATTAGTACTTAAAGAATTTGATGAATTTTATGAGATAACAAATATAAATAAATACTCATTAAACTCATCCCCTTTTGTAGTAGATTCATTAATGTGTGCTATTTGGAGTATTATGAATACAACTACAGCAGAAGAAGCTATATGTGAAGCAGTTAATTTAGGTGGAGATGCAGGAAGTGTAGGGGCAATAACTGGAGGACTAGCCGGTGTGTATTATGGATATGATGCTTTACCGAAAAAATGGACAAACATAATAGATAAAAAACAAGAATTATTAGATATAGCCTTAAAATTAAGTAAAAATAGTTAGAATTTTTATTAATAAAAGTAAATAATTTGTTAACATAATTGTTAAATAAATAAACAATAGTTTGTGCAAAATATAACAATTACTAATTGAATAGAATTTATTGTTGACTATAATAATAAATTGTGGTAAATTAAATGAGTAATTTAAAAATAGGCGATGGAGTTCGCCATAATCGCGTAATGCTAATGACTCCTACAAATAATATGATTGTTATTTGTAGGATTTTTTGCGTTTGTAATAAAAATTTAAGGGAGGAGATTTTATGGCAGGAAGTTTAGCTATTATTATTTTATTAGGATTAATTGCAAATAAACTCTTTGAAAAGTTAAATCTACCAGGTCTTTTAGGAATGTTAATATTAGGTATTATAATAGGCCCTCATGGTTTAAACTGGTTAAGCAAAGATATATTAAATACTTCATCGGATCTTAGAAAAATTGCTTTAATTGTAATTTTATTAAGGGCAGGATTAGGTCTTAATAAAGACGAATTAAAATTGGTTGGTAAAACAGCTCTAAAATTAAGTTGTATACCTGGAATTATAGAAGGATTATTTATAGCAATAGCCTCCGTAAAACTTTTAGGTTTTTCTTTTATACAAGGAGGATTATTAGGATTTATTATTGCTGCAGTTTCCCCAGCAGTAGTTGTACCTCAGATGTTGAGCTTAATGGACAAAGGCCTTGGTAAAGCTAAGGGGATACCAACTCTCATATTAGCCGGTGCTTCTATAGATGATGTTTTTGCAATAACAATATTTACCACACTTTTAGGATTATATACGGGGAAGAATATAAATATAGCCATACAGATATTAAAAATACCTGTTTCTATAATATTAGGTACATTAATTGGTGTATTATCAGCAATCATTATTATAAAGATATTTAAAAAGTATCCTATAGATAACACTAAAAAGATATTAATTATACTTAGTATATCTATTATACTTACTTTAATAGAAACTTTACTAAAGGGTAAATTAGAAATAGCTAGCTTATTGGGGGTTATGTCTTTAGGCTTTGTAATATCTGATAAAATTCCTAGTATAGGAGATAAAGTATCTAAAGGATTAAATGAAATATGGGTTTTTGCTCAAATACTTTTATTTGTTCTTGTAGGAGCTGAAGTAAATATGGTAATAGCTTTTAAATCAGGATTTTTAGGTATAATTATTATTGCTTTAGGTCTTATAGGAAGAAGTATAGGAGTATTAATTTCTCTGAAAGGTTCAAATTTAAATATAAAAGAAAAACTCTTTTGTGTTATAGCCTATATCCCTAAAGCTACAGTTCAAGCAGCTATGGGAGCAGTACCATTAGCCAATGGTGTAGCAGCAGGAGATATTATTTTAGCAATAGCAGTTTTGTCAATTTTAACTACAGCTCCATTGGGAGCTATAGCAATAAATTTATCTGGTCCAAGATTATTAGAATCAAACCTTTCTTAGACTAGATCAAATTTTTTATAAAATATATCTCTTTTGCTATAAAAAACTTTGAAAAATACAAGAAAATCATTAAGTTGTATAAAAATAGATTTAATTTTAATATAACAAATTAAAAAATACAAATACTAAATATATGAATAAGCTTTAATAGTTCTTAATCTAGGGAAATTAATTGATTTATAAGTGTATTTTTTATCTTTGCGGTGTTAAAATTAAATCTATTTTATTTTGAAATATCTCTTTATACAAAATTTATGTTAATTTATTATCATTCATGATACATAAGAATGAAGGATTTAAGCAAAAGATTGTTAAATAATAGTAAAAAATCTCCCTAAAATTAATGAAAACTTAATGAAATTGATAAAAGTAAAATTTACCACAATTAATTTTCAGAAATATGTTAATTTTCTAAAGAATATATAGTATAATATAAAATAAAAAAATAAATGGATTTTTCAAATAGCAAAAAGGGGGAGGATTCCTATGTGTTCCAATGAGTTAGCAAATATCAAATTCAAAGAACTAGAAGAATATATAAACAATATCTCCAATAAGAAAGGATCCCTTATAGAAGTGCTTCATAAGGCTCAACATATTTTTGGATATCTTCCAAATGAAGTGCAGGAATTTGTAGCTAAAAAGCTAGATATTCCCGTTTCAAAGGTTTACGGAGTTATTACTTTTTACTCTTATTTTACTACAGAACCAAAGGGTGAAAATGTTATAAATGTCTGTATGGGCACAGCTTGCTTTGTAAAGGGAGCTGGGGATGTACTTTCACAATTTGAAAAGAAATTGAATATAAAAGTTGGAGAAACCACTAAAGATGGCAAATTCACATTACAAGTTTTAAGATGTGTAGGGGCCTGTGGATTAGCTCCAGTAGTTACAATTAATGATAAGGTATATGGACATTTTACTAAAAATGAAGTAGATAAAGTATTGGAAGAATATGGGGCGTAGGAGGGATATTTATGGAGAAAATTAATTCCTATAAAGAATTGAAAAGCTATTATAAAAACTATAAAGATTTATTAAAAAGTAGACATACCACCCATGAAGAAGAAACAGCAGTAGAAAATAAAAAATGTGAAAGACTTATATTAGTTTGTGGCGGTACAGGGTGTAAATCAGCTGACAGTGATAAAATTGTAGCAAATTTAAGAGAAGAAATAAACAAATTAGGACTCCAAGAAGAAGTAAAAGTTTCTATTACAGGGTGCTTTGGTTTCTGTGAAAAAGGTCCTATAGTTAAAATAAATCCAGATAATGTTTTTTATGTTAAAGTAAAACCAGAAGATGCTAAGGAAATAGCAGAAAAGCATTTATTAAAAGGTGAAGTAGTAGAAAGATTACTTTATGAAGAACCAACCCTTAAAGAAAAAGTAAAAAGACAAGATGAAATGTCTTTTTACAAAAAACAAAAAAGAATTGCTCTTAGAAATTGTGGACTTATAAATCCAGAAGATATAAAAGAATGTATCGGCTCAGAGGGATACTTAGCCCTAGGAAAAGTTTTAAGTGAAATGACACCTGATGAATTAATAAAATTAATAACTGACTCAGGCCTTAGAGGAAGAGGCGGCGGTGGCTTCTCTACAGGTAAAAAGTGGAGTTTTGGAAAAATGTATGATAGTGATGTTAAATATATAATATGTAATGCAGATGAGGGTGATCCAGGAGCCTTTATGGATCGTTCCATATTAGAAGGAGATCCTCATAGCATAATTGAAGCTATGGCCATAGCTGGCTATGCCATAGGAGCTTCCGAAGGTCGTATATATATAAGAGCAGAATATCCTTTAGCTGTAAATAGATTAAAAATAGCTATGGATCAAGCTAAAGAGTGTGGTCTTTTAGGAGAAAATATTTTAGGCACCGGTTTTAACTTTAATATAGAAATAAAATATGGTGCAGGAGCCTTCGTATGTGGGGAAGAAACAGCATTAATACACTCCATAGAAGGAGAAAGAGGAGAACCTACTTATAAACCACCATTCCCAGCAGAAGCTGGTCTTTGGAATAAGCCAACAGTTGTAAATAATGTAGAAACTTTAGCAAATATACCTGCCATAATAAATAGGGGGGCAGATTGGTATAAATCCATAGGAACAGAAAAATCAAATGGTACAAAAGTTTTCGCCCTAGCAGGAAAAATAAATAATGTTGGATTAGTTGAAGTTCCTATGGGGACTACTCTAAGAGAGATAATATATGATATAGGTGGAGGTATAAAAAACGGCAAGAAATTTAAAGCTGTTCAAACAGGAGGACCTTCAGGTGGATGTATTCCAGCTTCACTTTTAGATATTCCTATAGACTATGAATCATTAACATCTATAGGATCTATGATGGGTTCCGGTGGAATGATTGTTATGGATGAAGATAATTGTATGGTAGATATAGCAAAATTTTATCTTGAATTTACAGTGGATGAATCCTGTGGTAAATGTACCCCATGCAGAATCGGTAATAAGAGACTTTTAGAAACTTTAATAAAGATAACTAATGGGAAGGGTTCAGAAGAAGATTTAAATAAATTAGATGAATTATCACATATAATAAAGGATACTTCCTTATGTGGATTAGGACAAACTGCACCAAATCCAGTACTAAGTACTATGAGATATTTTATGGATGAATACGAAGCTCACGTTAATGAAAAAAGATGTCCATCAGGTACTTGTAAGAATTTACTCCATTATGAGATTACTGATAAATGTATCGGATGTACTAAATGTGCAAGAGGTTGCCCAGTATCCTGTATAATAGGAAAAGTTAAAGAAAAACATTTTATAAATCAAGAAAAATGTATTAAATGTGGAAATTGTTATAGTGCTTGTCCAGTTGGGGCTATTATAAAGAAATAGGAAGAAAGAGGTGAATAAAATGAGTTTAGTAACTTTAAATATAAATGGTAAAGAGCTTAAGGTAGAGAAGGGAACCACTATATTAGATGCAGCAAAACTTTTAAATATAAATATACCAACTCTATGTAATTTTCATCTTAATGATAATAAAACAGAAAATAAACCTGGTTCCTGTAGGGTCTGTGTAGTAGAAGTAGAAGGGAGAAAAAACTTAGCGCCAGCCTGTTGTACCCCTGTAGGGGAAGGAATGATAGTAAAAACCAATTCCATAAGGGCTATAAAAGCTAGAAGAGCCATAGTAGAATTACTTTTATCTGATCATCCAAAAGATTGTTTGCTTTGTGAGAAAAACACAAAATGTGAACTACAAAAATTAGCTGCAGATATGGGAATAAGAGAAATGAAATATCAAGGTGAAATTTCAATGTATCCTATAGATATTTCTAGTTATTCCATAGTTAGAGATATGGATAAATGTATACTTTGTAGAAGATGCATAACTATGTGTAATGAAGTTCAAACTGTAGGAACTCTATCTGCTATTGGAAGAGGTTTTGAAACTGTAGTAGCACCAGCCTTTTCTGAAGCTATAAAAAATACTAATTGTACCTTCTGTGGACAATGTGTTTCTGTCTGTCCAACTGGGGCTTTAACAGAAGTAAATAATACAAGTAAAGTTTGGGATGCTCTATCACAAAAGGATAAAGTTGTTATTGTACAAACAGCTCCAGCTATTAGAGCTGCTTTAGGTGAAGAATTTGGATTAGAACCTGGAACAACTGTTACAGGAAAAATGGTAGCAGCTCTTCGTCAATTAGGATTCAGTAAAGTTTTTGATACAGATTTTGCAGCAGACTTGACTATTATGGAGGAAGCTTCAGAATTTATTCATAGATTAGAACATGGCGGAACACTTCCAATGCTTACAAGTTGTTGTCCAGGATGGATAAAATTCTTTGAACACAACTTTAATGATTTAATGGATATACCATCTAGTTGTAAGTCTCCTCAGCAAATGTTTGGAGCTATAGCTAAAAGTTATTTAGCAGAAAAAATGAAGGTAGATCCTAAAGATATTATAGTAGTATCTGTAATGCCTTGTCTTGCTAAAAAGTATGAAGCAAAAAGAGAAGAAATGAAGAGAAATGGAATTCCCGATGTAGACATTGTTATAAGTACAAGAGAATTAGCTAAAATGATAGTAGAAGCGGGTATAGATTTTAATTCTCTACAGGAGGAAGAATTTGATAATCCACTAGGTGAATCTACAGGGGCTTCAGTAATTTTTGGAACTACCGGTGGTGTTATGGAAGCAGCCTTAAGAACTGCCTATGAATGGGTTACTAAAGGTACTTTAAAAGATGTAGAATTTATAGAAGTTCGCGGTGAAGAGGGTATAAGAGAAGCTACAGTAAACATAAAGGATATAGAGGTTAAAGTAGCTATAGCTAGTGGATTAGGTAATGCTAGAAAACTTTTAAATGATATAAGAAATGGAAAGTCTAAATATCATATGATCGAAATCATGGCGTGTCCATCAGGCTGTGTAGATGGTGGTGGTCAACCTTATATCTATGGAGATACAAATATATTGAAAAAAAGAACAGAAGCACTATATAAAGAAGATAGTAATAAAGAAATAAGAAAGTCTCACGAAAATCTATATATAAAGAAACTTTATGAAGAATATTTAGGTAAACCTTATGGTGAAAAAGCTCATGAACTTCTTCATACTAAATATAGAGTTAGATAACATGAAATAAATACAAATTTTTTCATTAATATACACCAAATAAAACCAGTGTCAGTATGGTTTGAAACTATAATCAGTTATAAGTTTAAAGTAATTTCCTAAAATATGAAACCTATATTAGATTATATAGTTTATTGTAGGTTTTGTAATATAAAAATAAGAGAGCCTTTATTTATCCCTTTTTACCCCTCATCTTAAATATTTAGGCTCTCTTATTTTTGTGTTTTAATACTTATGCAAATAAAATTTTTAAAATATAGCTAAGAAGAAATTAAATCTATATTATAAATAAATTATTGACAAGGCTTTATTTATAAATTAAAGTTTATTTTAGATTATATTTTCAGGAGGACTTTTACATATGAGTATATTAAACGTTAAGGATATTAGCCATGGATTTGGAGACAGAGCTATTTTTGAGGAAGTATCCTTTAGGCTTTTAAAGGGAGAGCATGTAGGACTTATTGGAGCTAATGGAGAGGGTAAGTCTACATTTATGAATATAATAACAGGAAAACTAATGCCAGATGAGGGTAAAATTCAATGGGCAAAGGATGTAAGAATAGGCTACATGGATCAGCATTTAAATCTTACAAAGGGAAAAACCATTAGAGAAGTTTTGAGGGAAGCCTTTAACTATTTATTTAATCTTGAAAAAGAAATGAATGATTTATACATGAAAATGGGAGAGGTATCCCAGGAAGAAATGGAAAAAATGCTAAATAGAACAGCTACTATACAGGATATGTTAGATCATAATGATTTTTACATAATAGATGCTAAAATAGAGGAAATAGCAAGGGGACTTGGTATTGCTGACATAGGTTTGGATAAGGATGTATCAGATTTATCTGGAGGACAAAGAACAAAAATACTTCTAGCAAAACTCCTTTTAGAAAATCCAGATATATTACTTTTAGATGAGCCTACAAACTATTTAGACGAAGATCACATAGAGTGGCTCAAAAGTTATCTTAAAAACTACGAAAATGCCTTTATTTTAATATCCCATGATATACCATTTTTAAATGAGGTAATAAATTTAATTTATCATGTAGAAAATAAAAGACTTACTCGTTATGTAGGGGATTATAATGAATTTAGAAGGGTTTATGAGGAAAACAAGAAACGACTAGAGGCAGCCTATGAAAGGCAACAGGCAGAAATATCAAAACTAGAAGATTTTATAGCAAAAAATAAAGCAAGAGTTTCCACCGTAGGTATGGCAAGATCTAGACAAAAAAAATTAGATAAAATAGATAAAATAGAACTTACAAAAGAAAAACCAAAGCCAGAATTTAATTTTAAACAGGCTAGAGCTTCTGGAAAAGTTATATTTGAGACTAAAGATTTAGTTATAGGCTATGATTCACCTTTAACAAAACCTTTAAATATAAAAATGGAAAGAGGACAAAAGGTAGCCTTAGTAGGAGCCAATGGTCTTGGAAAAACTACATTATTAAAAAGTTTATTAGGAGCTATAAAACCATTGGAAGGGGATGTTACTCTAGGTGATTATCAATACATAGGATATTTTGAACAAGAAGAAAGAGAATCTAATTATAATACCTGTATAGAAGAAGTGTGGAAAGAGTTCCCTGTATTTACTCAATACGAAATAAGATCTGCCCTAGCAAAATGTGGATTAACTACAAAGCAATTAGAATCTAAAATAGTAGTACTGTCCGGTGGAGAAGCAGCAAAGGTAAGGCTTTGTAAAATACTAAATAGAGAAACCAATATACTAATATTGGACGAGCCTACTAACCACTTAGATGTGGAAGCCAAAGAAGAATTAAAAAGAGCATTAAAAGAATATAAAGGTTCTATACTTTTAGTTTGCCACGAAAAAGAATTTTATGAAGATATAGTAACAGAAACTTGGAATTGTGAAAGTTGGACAACTAAAATTGTATAGTAAGCCTATAAAAGTAGCTAGTTATCAAATCTAGCTATTTTTTGCTATTTATTTCATAGCATTATAATTTGTATATTGAAGAAAATAGTACTGTAATTCTAAAACTTAATTCTTATTTTAGGAGGAATAAATGCTATGAGTGAAAAACATGATAAATCTTGTGCAAGTCAACAACAAAAAGAAAAAAAAAGCAAATAATTCTGGGACTAAACATAGTAAAAAAACACATAAACAAGACTGATATTAAAATTAATTTAAAAACATTATGTTTTAAGTATATGCAGGATCAGCCTAAATATGAAAAATATAATTTAGGTTTAACAACTAAAATTATATAAAAATTTAAAATAAAAAGGGCTAATATAACTAGTGTAAAGGGTAACTATGATTAGAAAAGAAGAGGATGGCTTTGAATTTTATTTCAAATCATCCTCTGGATTTTATTATACAATTTTAGTTTAAGAAAGGAATTCTTACAATTAAGATTTTTTATTAGCTACAAGAGTAAGCAATTTTACATTTTTAAAATCTGTATACTCTCTTTCTTATAGATTTATACTCTAAATTTACAAATATGTTATGAATTGAATTAGTGAGCAGTTTCCTTTTTGAGTCTCCATATTGCCAGTGCAAAGCTAATACAGCACAACACTGCAAATAGCAGTATGACAGGCAGAATGTCCCCAAACACAATGATTTCTCCCAATATTAAATTGCGCAGAGCACTAATAATATACGTAAATGGATTGAGCTTCACAGCTATAGCTAAACCTCCAGACAAATTTTCTAAAGGAAAAAGAGCTGTGCTCAAAAAGAATATAGGCAGGATAATAGCAGTCATAATTGTTTCATATATTACTTCATTTGGCAAAGAAAGGCTGATGAAATAAGCAAGCCCTGACAGGAAGAATGCCGTCATAAAGATCAGCAGTATCATGAGCGCAATCCCGGTGATGCTGGATGATATCTTTACTGAGAAAAAAAGACTTACAACAAATAAAATCCCTACTTCCATAAAGGAAATCAGTATCACTTCTAACATTTGGCCAAGCACAATTGAGCTTCGTCTTACAGGTGCAATCAGATTTCTATAAAAACTACAGCTAGATTTCATAATGAAATTGATGATACCACCGCTACAACTTACAGAAAAGATCACGAGAAATATGATACCGGGCAAAACGAAAGCAGTGTAATTACCAACTCCCATATTTTGCATTGTCTGACTTGCCACAGCACTATACAAAACAAGCCAAAGAAGAGGTTGCAGTATGGTAACTAGGATGGAAATTGGGTTTTTTAGGCGCCACTTCATATTTCTCCACATAATATTTAGCATCGTTATTCCTCCTCTCTATTGTTCTCTGAACCCGTTAATGACAAGAAGACATCCTCCAAACTAGGTTCTACAATTTCCATTGCATTGAAATCCACTTTATTATCTAAAAGCCACTTATTCACAGTTGTAAAAGCTATTCTGCTGTTATCTACACCTAAAAAAACAGAATTATTTCGCACATTAATAAACTTAATGAGCCCCATGCTATTAAGGGAATCTTTATATTTTTTCATTCCCTGGATGCTGGGAAATGTGATGCGAAGCATATTTTGCCTAATATAACTACGTAAGCTACCAGGTGTTCCTTGGGCTAGTTCCTTACCATCCTTCATGATACAAATACTATCACTCAACTGGTCCGCCTCCTCAAGATAATGAGTAGTAAGAAAAATAGTTGTCCCATATTCATCTCGTATTTTCAGTAGCATTTTCCACAGGGCTTTTCTAGACTCAACATCCATTCCCACTGTGGGCTCATCCAGAAACAGAATTTTAGGCATTGATACCATATTCATGGCAATATCTAGTCTGCGTTTTACCCCGCCGGAATAGGATGCGGTAGGATACTTCCGATATCTGGAAAGCTCAAAGCTATCAATCAAAGAATTGATTCTTTCTTTTGCTACCTGCGCATCTACTTTATACAGCCTGCTTTGAAATATCATGTTTTCCATAAGTGACAGGTGCTCATCAATAGAAACATGCTGTGCAACACAAGCAATCTGTGTACGAACCCAGGCAGGATCCTCGCATAAATCTTTACCCAGAATTGTTACATTTCCAGATGTGGGTTTGTAAAAGGTTGTCAAAATGTTAATCAAAGAGGATTTTCCCGCGCCATTGGGACCTAACAGAGAAAAAATTTCTCCATTAATTACTTTTAAATTTAAGTCATCCAAGGCTCTGACACCATTTTTGTACTGCTTAACCAAATTGTCAACTCCAATTGCTAACATTTTACTCCTCCTTTTTAAGTGGGAATATTATTTCCGTAATATATTTATTTGGATTTCCTTTTAATATCATTCCAGGTCCTTTTATAAAAACTTCTCGAAAAGGAGGTTGTAAAGATAGATTGTTTTCTTGTGCATAGTTCTTAATAGCTTCGTATGCATAATACATTGTTTCATAAGACCCCACATGTGTAACACAAACAGCCTTTACTTGTGGCATATTTTTTACCGTAACACCATTACTCTTTGGAGTTTCAGCAGTAGGCACGCATAATTCCATTTCTCCCATTTTAGTTTCTTGATTCATTTCATAGTAGCAGAAAAAAGGGGCACCATTTACTTTTCCTTGTATGGCTCTAAACAGGCTAGGAAACACTTTTGACGCTCCGCTAACAGCTCCTTTGTACCCCATGAAAGCTACCCTGATGGGTTCAATATTCTTGATTTCAATTTTATAATTCATTTATTTTCCTCCTAAATACATTTGTATTATCTTGACTTCTTAACTGCAATCCAAACTTCCGAATGTCCGCCTTTTAATTTTGGATCACTAATAGGGTAAATTTCTATATCCGGCAACTTGGCATATTCATATCCAGAAAAGGGAAGCCATTCTGTGAGAAACCTTTTAAAAATTCTTTGAATAGAATCTTTAAAATTCCCATTACATTCAAAGATAACCCATGTAGCTGCAGGTATATTGAATTCCACCATTCCTTCTGGTACAGGTTTATCTGTGGCTGCTGCAATATAATAATATATGTCTTCAGGATTTTTATACACAGTTATACCTAAAATACCATGAGGGTTTTGATTATTTAATTTACAAATTTGTGAAAATAAATTACTTTTTAACGTTCCATCCCAGAAAGAAGGAACAATTTTAAAATTTTCTTCTGTATACTCTTTTAGTGCAGTTCTAATTCCTACAATTTTAATAGGATCTTTTCTTTCAATTCTATATCTCATACTTTCACCTCCAGTAATGCTAATAGAAAAACTAATAGGAGGATAAGTGTTTAATAAAGTTCCTTCCATGCGAGCAGCAGTTGGTGCAACACCATGAACATTTTGAAATGCACGATTAAATGATGTTGGAGAAACATAACCATACTTTGAACCAATATCCATGATTTTAGTGTCACTTACCTGTAATTCAAAAGCAGCTTTTGTCATTCTCCTACGACGAATATAATCAGATAGGGGAATACCCGCTACGTAAGAAAACATTCGCTGAAAATAATATGTTGAACAGCAAGCAATTTTTGCAGCTTCATCATAAGATATATCACCTTCTAGATTATTTTCTATGTAATCAATTGCTTGGCTTAGTTGCTTCAACCACTCCATATCATCACCTCCTTAGTTCAAAGTTTAACACAATATAAAATATATCTCTTCTCTTTTGGTGTCCAGTTTTGTAAACTTATTATTTGATAAAAATTCTCTTATATTTTTTGAATTTATGTAATAATTACCTTAGATTTATAATAAATAAAATTTAGGGTACTAATAAAGAGGAGTGATATATTTTTAAAATTTTTATAGTACTGAAAGTAATGTATTTGAATATACTATTTATGGCGATAAAATATTTATATTAATAGAGTTATTGTGTTTATTTTTATAAACTTTTTGATATAATATAAATTGGATAAATTTTATGCCTAAGCTGAGAAATACAAACTTTTTAAAACAAGCTTTTTAAAATCCTAATTAGAAAAGGCTTAGTGCTGAGAACACTAAGCCGATCCTAGAACGTTTTTAAGCAGAAATCCGAATTATCATTTAGTATAACTGCTTCCCACTTTAGTGGTGTTGTTTTAGGGCTATTGGATTTTTAACTTATAAATATGTTAAACAAGGAAAAAGGCACTAATCTTTGGAGGATGGGTGCTTTTTCTCTTTGCTATCAACTTCTATATCTAAACCAAGAAATCTAACCTTGATTTTTATATTGGAAATAAAAAGGTTGTGTTTTAATATTAAATTAATAATATAAACAACAAAAACTCCTTTTATTAAAAGTTCTAGCATATCCAATACCACCCCCTTAAGCTATAATGAGAAATCATCCATAGCCCAAGGCGGAAAACGTACAACCACCGTAGCCATCCACTTCTACGGAATTTGAAAATTTTTACTTTTATAGTATAACATAATTTTACCAGCTAGTATAGTCATAAGTTAAAAAATAAACAATTTTTTAACAATGTAAGGGTATATTAAATACTGATAAATCAGGAGAATTTATAGATGATAAATAAAACCTGTATTATGCATTGACAGATTAAAAATTATAAATTATAATGATTAATAAAAAAATTAAAGTAAAGAATACACTTTAAATTGGTCCTGTGAGACCAGAAAGAGGTATGATAATTATGGAAGAATTTTTTTGTGATGCAAAAAAAGGTTTAAATTTAAATAAAATTTATATAAAGGGAAATAAAAAGATTATTTTTTAACATAAATCTTTTTATTTCCCTTTTGTTTTAAAAATTAGGTTTAGCCCTTGCAAAGTGTATTTTTACTGAAAAAATAAAAGGGGGCCACTTATGAAAGCAAAGCTTATATTAGAAAATGGAGTAAAATTTAAAGGAAACGCATTTGGATGTCTAAAGGAAAGTGTTGGAGAGGTTGTATTCAACACTGGAATGACAGGATATCAAGAAGTTCTTACAGATCCATCCTATTATGGTCAAATTGTTACAATGACATATCCTCTAATAGGAAACTACGGTATAAATTTAGAAGATATGGAATCAAAGTCACCAAAGGTTAGAGGATTTATAGTTAGAGAGAAATGCAGTTTTTCAAGTAATTTTAGATCAGAATTAGAATTGGAAGATTATTTAAAGCAAAACAATGTTATAGGATTAGAAGGAATAGACACAAGAGCTTTAACTAAGATTTTAAGAAGCAATGGAACTATGAAAGGTATAATAACTTTAGAAGATATAGAATATGAAGAAGTTAAAGAAAAACTTAAAGATTTCTCAAATAAAGATGCTGTAAAAAAAGTTACAGTTAAAGAAAAATATGAAGTATCAGGAAAAGGAAATCATGTTGCAATACTGGATTTTGGCATAAAACAAAATATTATAAAATCTTTCTTAAATAGAGGATGCAATGTAACAGTTTTCCCAGCAAATGCAAAGTCAGAAGAAGTTTTAAAGGTAAATCCTGATTTGATATTTTTATCTAATGGTCCTGGAGACCCAGAAGATTTAACAGAAGTTATAGAAAATATAAAGATTCTTATAGGTAAAAAGCCTATTGTAGGAATATGTTTAGGGCATCAACTTCTAGCTCTAAGCTTAGGAGGAAAAACAGAGAAACTTAAATTTGGTCACAGAGGATGTAACCATCCTGTGAAGGACTTAGAAGAAAATAAGGTGCATATAACTTCACAAAATCATGGATATTTTGTGGATGTACTTCCAAAGGATATGGAAGTAACTCATATTAGCGTAAATGATGGAACTATAGAAGGAATGAAACATAAAAATTTATCTATATTTTCAGTTCAGTTTCATCCAGAAGCATGTCCAGGTCCAAAGGACAGCGACTATATATTTGATGAATTCATGAAATATGCACTATAAGAACAGGAAATTTAGGAGGTAGCAGTTATGCCATTAAATAAAGATATAAAAAAGGTTTTAGTTATAGGTTCAGGTCCAATAGTTATAGGTCAAGCAGCAGAGTTTGACTATTCAGGAACACAAGCTTGTGAAGGACTAAAAGAAGAAGGAGTAGAGGTTGTACTTATAAACAGTAACCCTGCTACAATAATGACAGATAAAGAAGTTGCAGATAAAGTTTATTTAGAACCTTTAACAGCGGAGTTTGTAGAAAAAGTTATTGCTAAGGAAAGACCAGATAGTCTTCTTGCAGGAATGGGAGGTCAAACTGGGCTAAACTTAGCAGTAGAGCTTTATGATAAAGGAATATTAAAAAAATACGGAGTTAATGTAATAGGTACATCTATAGAATCCATAAAAGAAGGAGAAGATAGAGAACTATTCAGAAATGTGATGAGTAGAATAAATGAGCCTGTTATACAAAGTGAAATTGTAACTGATATGGAAAATGGAAAAGCTTTTGCAAATAAAATAGGATATCCAGTTATAGTTAGACCAGCTTATACTTTAGGGGGAACTGGTGGCGGAATAGCTGAAAGTGAAGAAGAGTTAGAGCAAATACTTGCATTAGGTCTTCAACTAAGTTCTATAGGCCAGGTACTTTTAGAGAAAAGTGTTAAGGGTTGGAAAGAAATAGAATATGAAGTAATGAGAGATAACAGAGGAAACTGTATAACTGTATGTAATATGGAAAATATAGACCCTGTAGGTATCCATACTGGAGATAGTATAGTTGTAGCACCAAGCCAAACTTTGTCTGATAAAGAATATCAAATGCTTAGAAGTGCATCTATAAATATAATAAACTCAGTAGGAATAGAAGGAGGATGTAATGTACAATTTGCATTAAATCCAAATTCCTTTGAATATGCAGTTATAGAAATAAACCCAAGGGTTAGTCGTTCTTCAGCATTAGCATCAAAGGCAACAGGATATCCAATAGCAAAGGTGGCTGCTAAAATAGCTTTAGGATATACTCTAGATGAAATAAAAAATGCAGTTACTCAAAAAACGTATGCTTGTTTTGAACCATCTTTAGATTATGTAGTAGTTAAAATTCCAAAATGGCCTTTTGATAAATTTCAAAGAGCAGATAGAGCTTTAGGTACAAAGATGATGGCTACAGGAGAAATAATGGCCATAGGAAGCAATTTTGAAGCTGCATTCTTAAAAGGAATACGTTCATTAGAAATAGGGAAGTATTCACTAGAGCATAAAAAGTTTAGAGGACTTAGCATGAAAGAATTAAAGACTAGAGTTATGTCTCCAGATGATGAGAGAATATTTGCACTAGCTGAAATGCTTAGACGTGATTACAGAATGGATAAGGTAGCTGAAATAACAGGTATAGATAAATTCTTTATAAAAAAATTCAGATGGATAGTTGAAGAAGAACAAAGATTAAGACTTAGTAAAATAGATGATTTAGATAAAGAATGGTTATATAATTTAAAGAAAAAAGGTTTTTCTGATAAAGGAATAGCTGATATGCTGAAAGTCAGCCCAGAAGATGTCTATAGACTTAGAACTATATGGGGCATAAATCCAGTGTATAAAATGGTTGATACTTGCGGTGGAGAATTTGAAGCCTTATCACCTTACTATTACTCAACTTATGATGTTTACGATGAAGTTGAAGTTAGTAAAAACAAAAAGGTAATAGTTATAGGTTCAGGTCCAATAAGAATAGGTCAGGGAATAGAGTTTGACTATGCTTCAGTACATTGTGTAAAAGCGCTTAAAAAATTGGGCATAGAAACAATAATAGTAAATAATAATCCTGAAACTGTTAGTACTGATTTTGATGTGTGTGATAAACTATATTTTGAACCTATTACAGAAGAAGATGTATTAAATATAGTAGAAAAGGAAAAGCCGAATGGTATAATTCTACAGTTTGGAGGTCAAACAGCTATAAAGCTTGCTAACTTCCTAAAAGAAAAGAATATACCAACTCTTGGAACTACTGCAGATCAAATTGATATGGCAGAAGATAGAGAAAAATTTGATGAACTATTAGAAAAACTTCAAATATCAAGACCTAAAGGTAAAGGTATTTGGTCTGTAGAGGATGGATTAGAAGAAGCCAAAAAGTTAGGATTTCCAGTGCTTGTAAGACCTTCTTATGTACTTGGAGGGCAGGGAATGAAAATAACTCATGATGAAAAAGAACTTGTATACTATCTATCAAATGCTTTCCAAAAGGACAAGAAGAATCCAATACTTATAGATAAATACTTAATGGGAAGAGAAATAGAAGTAGATGCTATATCTGATGGAGAAGATGTTTTAATACCAGGTATAATGGAACATTTAGAAAGAGCTGAAGTACACTCAGGTGATAGTATAACTATGTATCCAACTCAAAATGTAAGCAAGGATATAAAAGAAAAAATACTTGAATATACTAAAAGGCTTGCATTAGGAATAGGCATAAAAGGTATGATAAATATACAGTTTATTGAGTTTCAAGGAAATCTTTATGTAATAGAAGTTAATCCAAGAGCATCAAGAACAGTACCATATATAAGTAAAGTAAGCAAAGTTCCTATAGTAGATATAGCAACTAGAGTAATGCTTGGTGAAAAGTTAAATGATTTAGGATATGGTGTAGGTGTATATAAAGAGCCAGATCTAATCTCTGTAAAAGTTCCAGTATTTTCTACTCAGAAACTTCCAAAAGTTGAAGTATGTTTAGGACCTGAAATGAAGTCTACAGGAGAAGTTTTAGGTGTAGGAAAAACTTTAGAGAAAGCGTTGTATAAGGGATTTGTAGGAGCTAATATGTCTATTAAAAAGGAAAAAGGAACAATCCTTGCTACTATAAATGATCATGATAAGGAAGAATTTTTACCAATAGCAAAGAAACTTCACAGTTTAGGATATAAATTTATAGCAACTTCTAAAACAGCAGAACTTTTAAAGGAAGAAGGCATAGAAGTTAAACAAGTTAGAAAGCTTAAAGAAGAGTGTCCAAATATAATAGATACAATTAAAAATGATGAAGTGGATTTAGTGGTTAACACGCCTACAAAAGGTAATGATTCAAAGAGAGATGGTTTCCACATAAGAAGAGCAGCTATTGAAAGAAATCTGGGAGTGATAACATCACTAGATACGTTAAAAGCTATAGTAGATATTAAATCTAAAGAGATAAAAGATGAAACTTTGTATATATTTGATCTTTCAAACTAATCTATATATATTACAATTATTTCAAAAAAATTATTACAAAGCAATTATATAAATTGTAATAAGATACAGATTAATGTATAATTTAACTATATTGACAATAAAATCATTGAAAAAGTACTCTTAATAACATATAATGATAATATAATATCTATGTTTCATAGAAAATAATTAATATAAATATATACTAAATAAAAAAATTTACAAGTATATATGTCTAGAACAATGGAATACAGTTGAAAAATTTTCTTATATTTTTTGAATTTATGTAATAATTTCTTTGGATTTATAATAAATAAAGTTTAGGGTCATTAATAAAAAGTACTAAATATATTTTTTAACTTTTATAGTACTGAAAGTACTGTATATGAATATAATATTTATGGTTATAAAATATTTATATTAATTAAGTTATTATGTTTATTTTTATATAATTTTTGTTATAATATATATTAGGTAAAATCTGCAGGCAAACTGAGAAGTACAGAACTTTAAAACCAAGTTTTTAAAAATTCTAATTAGAAAAGGCTCAGTGCTGAGAACACTAAGCCGATCCTAGAACGTTTTTAAGCAAAAGTCCAAATTTATTATTTGGTACAACTGCTTACCACTTTAATGGTGTTGTTTTAGGGCTATTGGATTTTTAAATTATAAATATGTTAAACAAGGGAAAAGGCACTAATCTTTGGAGGATGGGTGCTTTTTCTCTTTGCTATCAACTTCTATATCTAAACCAAGAAACCTAACCTTGATTTTTATAGTGGAAATAAAAAGATTGTGTTTCAATATTAAACTAATAATACAAACCACAAAAATTCCTTTTATTAAAAGTTCTAGCACATCCAATACCACCCCCTTAAGCTATAATGAAAAATCATCTATAGCCCAAGGTGGAAAACGTACAACCACCGTAGCCATCCACTTCTACGAAATTTGAATTTTTTTATAGTATACCATAATTTTACCACCTAGTATAGTCATAAGTAAACACTAATTAGGTTTTGTTATATCTCTATACTATCATTATATGCAAAAAAACTCATATAACTACAATGCTTTTTTAAAGTTTTTTCTAATATAATATTAATATATATTAAATACTTATTTCTATTAACGTTTTTATAATAAAAGTTATATTATTTTTAACAAAAAAATTTATTTACATTTTTCTTCAATGTAATGTTATAATACATAGTATAATAATATGAATTATAATTCATTTAAATTAATACTTGATAATGCTAATATTAATTTAAATAAACTTTTACTTAATGATATAAATAATTTTATACACTAGGAGTGAGCTATATGAACACAAATACAACAGATTTAGGGAAAGGTAATATAGGAAAACTATTATTTAAACTAGCAGCACCGGCTATAATTGCACAGATAGTAAATGTACTTTATAACATAGTAGATAGAATATTTATAGGCAGAATGCCTAATGGTGAACTAGCTATGGCAGGAGTAGGAGTTGCCTTTCCTATCATTATGATAATTTCAGCCTTTAGTGCTCTTATAGGGATGGGGGGAGCACCACTTGCTGCTATTAAAATGGGTGAAAATAATAAGAGTGATGCTGAGAAAATAATGGGTAATAGTTTTTCTATGTTAGTCATATTGTCTATTATATTAACCATAGTATTTTTAATATTTAAAGAACCTATTCTTTGGAAGTTTGGAGCAAGCACTAGAACTATTACATTTGCTAAAGATTACTTAACCATATATCTTCTAGGAACATTATTTGTTTTAATAGCACTAGGAATGAATCCATTTATAAATACTCAGGGTTTTGCAAAAACAGGAATGATTACAGTAATGATTGGAGCTCTTATAAATATAATTTTAGATCCAATATTTATATTTGTATTAAATTTAGGGGTTAAAGGTGCTGCTATAGCTACTGTTACATCTCAATGTATATCTGCTATATGGGTATTATTTTTTCTATTTGGAAAGAAAAGTACAATTAAAATAAGAAAAAAATATTTAGTTCCAAATAAAAAAGTGATTTTTTCTATTATGGCTTTAGGAGTTTCTCCCTTTATAATGCAAGCTACAGAAAGCTTAGTACTTATATCTATGAATAGTAAATTACAGATTTATGGTGGTGATTTAGCAGTAGGAGCAATGACTATAATGAGTAGCATTATGCAAATATTATTTCTTCCCCTTATGGGATTAACTCAAGGCGCTCAACCTATTATAAGCTATAACTTTGGTGCAAAAAAAATAGAAAGAGTAAAAAAAACCTTTAAGTTATTAATAATATCTTGTATCTCCTATACAGTTATTATGTGGGGCTCTTTAATGTTATTTCCAAAAATATTTGTAAGCATATTCAATAACAAACCAGAACTTGTAACAATTACTTCTTGGAGTATAAAAATATACTTTGCAGGTATTGGTATATTTGGTGCACAAATAGCCTGTCAGCAAACATTTTTAGCATTAGGACAAGCAAAGTACTCCCTTATACTAGCTTTGCTTAGAAAAATAATATTATTAATACCACTTATATTTATACTTCCTTTCTTCATGAAAGATAATTTATTTGCAGTATTATTGGCAGAACCTATAGCAGATGTAGTAGCTTCATTAGTAACTATTATGTGCTTTTCTTTGTTTTATAAAAGGACCTTAAATAATGAAGAACTATCTTATAAATAACTAGAATGGGATCTTTTTTTAATAGGTTAAATTTAATCCTAATAAATAATTAAATTATTAATGTTAGTTCTATAGTTCTTATTTACAATGAAAAGCATGGTGATGTTAGAAAATGTTTAAAACTAATTTTTAATTAAAAAATAAATAAAATTATTCTTATATATGGTAGGGTTAATATTTTAAGTAACAAAATATTAACCCTACCTAATTTTTATATTAGAAATAAAAATATAATTGTAGATATTAAATAACGACCAAAGGTAAAATCTACAATTATACAGTATAAGTACTAACCTTTTTATATTATTTTAAAAAGTGAGATATTATAGTAATTATCCATAAATGTATAGGATAAAAAGCATAAAACATATATTTTATGAACTTATTATTAAGTCCTCTTTGGCCATTATACATAAGAATAAGAGGAAGAGCAAAAATCATTAACCATTGGTAATTTAATACGAATAAATTCAAATAAGTTAGTCCTCCACCGCTAACCATAATAAATTCAAACAAAGAAATTGAAATATATCCAATAGATAATTTAATTTTATCCTCTCTAAAAAAGTAGAAAACTAAAGTCATTAATACTCCATCAAGAGATGCTTCTGTAAAAATAGCTAATATACCTACTATAATAGCTAGTGGAATACCAAATTTATAATTTTTACTTTTTCTGGTATAATCAATAACATACATCAAAAGTACTGATAATCCTAGAGATAAAAATATGTTATTTTGCAATGTTTCCTTTCCTGGTAGAGCATAATTTAATATTGAAGAACCTGCAAACATAATAGCTCCCCATCCGAATAATCTTCCTAAATATTTATTCTTATTTTTTGTATGAAAAAATCCTTCTGCCACAAAAAAGAAAAATATAGGGGCTACCAATCTACCAAGCCATCCAAACCATATTGGCGTATTATCAAAAGCTTTAGGCAAATGATCTAATACCATAAGTATCATTGCTATAATTTTCAATTTAAAACTATCTAATTTCATAATATAAATCCTCCTTTAAGTATTTCTTTTATGAATAAAATTATATATGGTTAAAAGAGATAGGGGAATTTATTTATATTACATAAACATTACAATAGTGTAATAAAAAACTCATTTAATTTTAATAAATCACTAATTAATAACTTTAAACAATATTATTATGTAACAATAAAAACTCTATTTATATTTTTATGTCATAATAAGTAATTCTTATTTATATAATTTATTGGAGCATATTTTTTATATTGCAATCAATAAATTCCTAGGAGGAGTAATGAATAATAGCTTTTGCCCATTAATTGAAAGAAAAGATACCACCTCAAAAATTCTTTGGAAAGAAGCTTTAAATTTAATTAATCATAGGAGAACTAAAAAAATAAATGCTATATGGTTGGAGGTTACAGGTTGCTCTGGAAATATAATTTCTCTTCTAAATGCAGAAAACCCAGGGCTTATTTATATATTAAAAAATATAGTTAACTTAACTTTTAATAATGCTTTAATGGGAGCCGAAGGAGAATTTGCCTATGAACAGTTTCTAAATACATTGAATACAGAATTTATATTATTAGTAGATGGAGCTGTATCCACTAAAGAAAATGGTTATTATAACATTATTGCTAATTATAAAGGGAAGCCAGTCACCGCATTAGAGGCAGTAAAGATGGCAGGCGAAAAAGCAAAATATGTAGTAACTGTAGGAACCTGTTCCTCTTATGGCGGTATTTCTGCGGCTAAGCCTAATCCTTCCGGTAGCAAAAGCGTAGAAGCTGTTATAAATAAAGAAGTAATAAAATTGCCGGGATGTCCTTGCCATCCTGATTGGGTAGTAGGTACTTTAGCCCATTTAGTAGCTTACGGTAAACCAGAATTAGATAATAAAGGGAGACCTATATTATTTTATGGTATAACCATTCATGATAGTTGTACAAGAAGAGGTTTTTTTGATAAAGGAATCTTTGCAAAAAAATTTGGAGAAGAAGGATGTATGTTTAAGTTAGGCTGTAGAGGACCTGTTACAAGAACAGATTGCCCGAGAAGAAAATGGAATGGCTATGTAAATTGGCCTATTGGAGACAACACAAATTGTATAGGCTGTGCCCAAGAAAGATTTCCAGATGGTATGGAACCCTTTGTTAGGTATTAATTTCTATAGTTTAAAAAGTAAAGTATATTAATTTTTAGTTTAAATTATTTATGCTTAAGGTAACTAACTAAATTTTAAATTATAAAAAGGGGAGGTCATTATGGGAAAGACTATCACTATTGATCCTATAACTAGGATTAGTGGATTTTTAGAAATAAAGGTAAAAGTAGAAGATAACATTATTGTAGATGGTGAAACCAGCGGATTATTATTTAGAGGTTTTGAAAAAATGTTAGAAGGAAGACCTCCTTTAGATGCTATATATTTTACTGAAAGAATATGTGGGATATGTTCTACTGCACATGCTATGACTTCTACTTTAGCTTTAGAAAATGCATTAAATATAACACCAAGTATAAATGATTTATATATAAGAGATATGATGCATGGATTTGAATTTATACAAAATCACCTAAGACAGTTTTATTGTTTTACTATACCCAGCTATGTAAATTTACCTAATATAAAGCCTATATATCCTCAGGAATATAGTGATTTTAGATTACCTAAAAAGCTTAATGAAAGAATAAGTTCTCATTATGAAGAAGGCATAAAGTATAGTAGATTAGCCCATGAAGCCTTAGCTGTATTAGGAGGTAAAGCACCTCATACTCATGGTATCTTTGTAGGAGGAGTTACTGTAAATATAGATTCTTACAAATTAACAAAAATACAATCCATATTAAAGGCAATAAAAGAGTTTGTAAATACCTATATGCTAGAGGATATGAATATAATTGCTAAGTATTACTCTGACTATTTTAACCTTGGAAAAACCTATGGGAATTTTATGAGTTTTGGTGTATTTGATAACTATGAGGACAAAAATATAAGTTATGTAAAACCAGGAGTAATAATAAATAATAAATCAGAAAATTTTGACAGAAATAAAATAACAGAAAATATTCGTTATGCTTGGTATGTAAGTGACACTATAACAGAAAATCCAATTATGGATAATGAGTATACTGTAGATTTAAAGAAAGAAGGAGCTTATAGTTTTGTAAAGGCGCCTAGATATGATGGGTTACCTATGGAAGTAGGCCCTCTAGCTAGATTAAAAATTGCTGGAGAATATACTGGTGGTAATTCCTCTATGGATAGAAATATAGCCCGTGTTCTAGAAACTAAAAAAATAATAGATATACTATCTAATATATCAGAAAAAATTCAATTAATACCTAATAATCAATCTGTATATAATATCCCAGATAATGCTTTTGGAGAAGGTCTTATAGATACTACTAGAGGTTCCTTATCACACTTTATAAAAATAGAAAATAAAATCATCAAATACTATAACATTATAACTCCTACAGCCTGGAATATATCTCCTAAGGATTCAAATGGTACAAGAGGTGTGGGAGAAAAATCCTTAATAGGTTCAAAAATAAATAATGTAGAAAAGCCCGTAGAAATAGGTAGAATAATCCGCTCTTTTGATCCCTGCATTTCCTGTGCCACCCATTTAATAAGTAATAATAATGAACCAATTAAAGTGGAGGTTTTAGTATAGCTATTAAAGTTATTGCTATAGGAAATGTTTTAATGGGTGATGATGGTATAGCCATAGACATAGCTAAAAATATACATGGATTTTTAAAAGAAAATAATATAGAAGTTATAATAGGAGAAACGGATTTTGAGTATTGTCTTTCAAATATAGAAGGTGATGATTTTTTGTTTATACTAGACGCAGGGTATTACGGTAAAAAGGTAGGAGATATAACAATTTTACCACTAGATACTTATACTTCACACAAAAAGGGATATACTCAACACAGCTATAGTTTTATAGATTTAGTTAAACTTTATTATAAAGAAACTAAGGGATATATTTTAGCTATTGAAGTTTCTAACATAGATTATACTTTAGAAATCAGTAAGGAACTTAAAGCTAATATGAATAAAATTTCTAATGAAGTAATATCTATAATTAGAAAGAAAATAAAATATCTGATTTTATGATAATGGAAAATGTAAGTATTAGCAGTAATATAAATAAAATAATAAGTATATTTTAGTAAGACTTTGAAAATTTTTGTTTGAATAATCGTTTAATAGTAGTGTTAAGGAGTAAAAAATGAAATGTAATGATTGTGTATTCTTAAAGCTTTCTAGCTATCGTCATAGAATATCTTATTATAGTCAAATGCTATTTTTTAGCTCAAACTTATCAGAAATAAAATTTTATACAGATTTAATAGAGAAAGAATTAACTGAGCTAAAAAAACTAACAAAACATTGTGAGGACAGCTTCAAAATATCAAAAAATAACAGGTTTTATTATAATAATTTTTCATATGATTTAAAAGCGAATAAAATTACACTCCAAAATAGAACTAGCGAAGGTAACAATATGGAAAGACAAAAGGAATTTACATTAGAAGAATTAAAAAAATATGATGGAAGTAATGGAAAACCAGCTTATGTAGCAGTGAATGGTATTGTATATGATGTAAGTTCTGAAGCTACTTGGGGTGGTGGAACTCATTTTGGACTTTATTCTGGAAAAGATTTAAGTAGTGAATTTTTAGGATGTCATAAAGGTATGATAGAAATCTTAAATAAAATACCTAAAGTAGGTATCCTTAGATTTCTGTAAAATTTGATTATGAATAATATTTTTTATTGATAATTATATAAAAAAATAAGATATAAGTTTGATGTTATAAAGAAAAAGGCTGACTATATATTTTTAATATGTAGCCTATGTACAAAGTAAATAAAATAAAGTCTTGTGTGGTAAGATACACGAAATATTGGGGAAAGGGAGTAAAAAGATGCATGATACTTTTTTAATAGATAGAATATGGGTTAAGGTACAAGAACTATGCAAAGAAAACGAAATGGAGAAACTCACCAAATTAGTAGTGACAGTAAATAATAACAGTCATGTGAATAAAGAAAATCTATATGATCATATAACAAAGTGCAATAGTGAATTAATAGATGAAAATATAGAAATTGTTGTAGAAAGACAACCTATAGATGAACAAACAGCTATTATTGAATCCTTAGAAGGTGATGTATCTGAATCATATAGATAAAGTTAATAATAAAAGACGATATTTAATAAAAATAGAAGGTATAGTACAAGGGGTGGGCTTTAGACCTTTTGTATATAATAAAGCAAAGGAGTTTCATTTAAAAGGATATGTGAAAAATAAGGGCAGTATGGTAGAAATAGATTTAGAGGGACATAAAGAAAATATTAAAAATTTCTTATTAGAAGTAGTTAAAAATCCTCCGATTATGTCTAAAATAGAAAACTTGAAATGTAAATTTTTGAAACCTATTAATTATAGGGACTTTATCATCAAAGAAAGTTCTAGTGAAAAAAATGCAGCAAATTTTATAAGTCCAGATATAGCCCTTTGTCAAAACTGTATAAAAGAATTAAATTTAAGTACTAATAAAAGATATGAACATCCTTTTATTAATTGTACAGATTGCGGACCTAGATACTCTATTATAAAATCTTTGCCCTATGATAGAGAAAGTACAACTATGAAAAATTTTACTATGTGTAATAGTTGCAGACAAGAATATGATATTCCAGACAATAGACGATTTCATGCAGAGCCTAATTGTTGTAATTTATGTGGTCCTTCCTTAATATTATTGAATAATAAAAAACAAGTTATATGTACTAATAAAGCAAAAGAATATATAAATAATGGTGATTATAATAAAAAGAAAATTTATAACAATTATATAAATCTAGCTAATTTAAGTTATAAAAGACATCCCATTTATACTGCTGTAGAATTAATAAAAAAGGGATACATTGTAGCTGTAAAAGGTATAGGAGGATTTCATTTAGTTTGTAATGGTAAAAATAAAAAGGCTATAGAGAATTTAAGAATAAGAAAAAAAAGACCTCATAAACCTTTAGCTATAATGTGTAAGGATTTAAAAACCGTAAAAGAATTATGTTATATATCTAAATTAGAAGAACAGATTTTAAAAGGCAATAAAAAACCTATTTTAATTTTAAAGAAAAAAAGTACAAATATATTGCCAGATAACATAGCTCCTTTAAATAAATATATAGGAGTTATGCTGCCTTATAGCCCGCTCCATTATTTACTATTTAAAGAAGGTTTAGATGTAATAATAGCTACTAGTGGCAATATAAGTGGAATACCTATGGAATATAAAAACTGTGAGGCTATAGAAAATTTAAAAATTGTAGCAGATTATTTTTTAATCCATAATAGAGATATTCATACTCCTGTTGATGATTCTGTAGTAAAAGTTATAAATAATAAAGAAAGTTTAATTAGAATAGGTCGTGGTTATGCTCCTTATACTTTAAATATAGAAAGTAAAAATGAATTATTGGCAAAGGGTACAGAAGAAAAAAACACCTTTTGCCTTTCTAAAAAGGGATATGTGTACATGAGTCAATATATAGGAGACTTAAAAAATCTAGATTGTTATAGTAGACATTTAAATACTATAAAACATTTAAAGGCTTTGTTAGATATAAATCCTAAAATAGCTGTTGAAGATTTACATCCAAATTTTAATACTAATTGTGAAAATAAAAGCTATAATAAAACCATTAAAGTTCAACATCATCATGCTCATATGGTAAGTTGTATGGTAGAGCACTCATTATTTGATAGGGTTATAGCTGTTATATTTGATGGTACAGGCTTTGGTAAGGATAATAGTATATGGGGAGGAGAATTCTTAGTAGGTGACAGAACCTATTTTGAAAGAGTTGGTCATCTAAAAAAAGTTAAGATACAGGGTGGAGATAAATCCATAAAAGAACCTTGGAGGTGTGCTTTAAGTTACTTGCATTCTATAAATTATAAAAATAGTTCTATTATTAAAAACATAGAAGAAGAAAAAATTGAAATAGTAAAAAAAGCTTTATTCAATAATATAAATTGCTATACATCTTCTAGTATGGGAAGATTTTTTGATGCAGTAGCTTCATTAGCAGGTATAAGAAATATCATAAGTTATGATGGTCAAGCTCCTATAGAATTAGAAAATATAATAGATGAATCTGTATCCCTTTATTATGATTATAGCATCAACAAAATAGATAATGTTTTAGAAATAGATTATAAAAATATACTTTTAGGAATAATTACAGATTTAGAAGAAAACAAAGATCTAACTACTATATCCTCAAAATTTCATAATACAGTTATTAATTTTACCTGTGATTTGGTATGTAAAATAAAAAAAAGTTATAAACTTAAATATAAATTAGATAAAGTTGTTTTAAGCGGAGGAGTTTTTCAAAACAATTACTTATTAAAAGGTATATACAATAAATTAAAGGATAATGGGTTTAAGGTATTTTTTAATGAAAAAGTTCCTATAAATGATGAAGGAATAAGCCTTGGTCAATTAGCTATTGGTGACTCTATTATAGAAAGGGAGAGAAGAAATGTGCATTGCAATACCAGGGAAAATTATAAGTATTGATAGAGATTATGCTATAACAAATACCATGGGTGTAGAAAGTGAAGTAAATATAAAACTTATAGAAAACCCTTGTATAAATGACTATGTTTTAATTCATGCAGGTTGTGCTATAGAAAAAATAGATTATGAGTACTTTTCTTATTTAGAACATATTATAGGAGAAGCTTTAAGGAGTAATTCAAATGGATGCTAACAAATTAATGGATGAAATTATAAGAAAAATAAAAGATTTAAATATAAGGCCTCTAAAAATAATGGAGGTGTGTGGTAGTCATACTGATATCATAGGTAAATTAGGCCTAAGAGATATTTTATACCCTAAGGTAAAATTCATATCTGGTCCTGGATGCCCTGTATGTGTAACGGATGAAAGTTATATAAATGCAGCTTTAGAACTTTTAAATAAGAAAAATATATTAATAACTACCTTTGGAGATTTAGTAAGAGTTAAAGGCAGTAGTAATAGTTTGATGGATAAAAAAATAGATCATAATAATATAAAAATTGTATACTCACCCTTAGAAGCTATTAAAATGGCAAAAGAAAATAAATCTTTAGAAGTAGTTTTTCTAGCAGTGGGCTTTGAAACTACCGCCCCCTTAATAGCCTTATCAGTAAAAAAAGCTAAACATGAAAAAATAGAAAATATAAGCTTTTTATTAGGTTTAAAAACAATGAAACCCATATTAGAGCATATATTTAAAGATAAAAATCATGATATAGATGGATTAATTTGTCCAGGCCATGTAGCTTCTATTAAAGGAGCTAATTATTTTAGTTTTATAAGAGATACATATAATATTCCAGCAGCAATATCAGGATTTCAACCCTTAGATATTTTAAGTTCTATATATTTTATTATAAATGGTAATATGAAAAATGAAAAAACTTTTATAAATTTATATAAGACCTGTGTAAAAGAAGAAGGAAATAAAATTGCTAATGAACTTATAGATGAAGTTTTTTCCCCTGAGGATTCAAACTGGAGAGGTATAGGATTAATTAAAAACTCTGCTTTAGGTTTAAAGCATATATATAGTGACTATGATGCTTTAAAAAAATTCAATATAAAAATTGAACAGTATAAAAAATCTTCTAGCTGTATATGTGGTGAAATTATATTAGGTAAAAAATCTCCTAAGGAATGTACCTTGTTTTCTAAAGAATGTACTCCACGAGACTCAAGGGGTCCCTGTATGGTATCTAAAGAGGGCGCTTGTGCTATATTTTATAAATATAATAATTTTAAATTTTGAAAAACATTAAATTATAAACTAAAAATTTATTTTAAATGCTTTTCAAAGATACTGAGCCTATTAAAATATGTAATTGTAAGATACAAGGAGGAAATATAGATTGGATGAATTTATTACATTAAGTCACGGGCATGGTGGAAAGTATACCCATGAACTTATAGAAAAGATTATGTATAAACATTTTAGTAATGAAACTCTCATAAAAGGTATAGATTCTGGAATTTTTAATATAGAAAAAAGTAAGTTAGCCTTCACTACAGATTCCTTTGTGGTAAAGCCCTTATTTTTCACTGGAGGAGATATAGGAAAATTAGCAGTATGTGGTACTGTAAATGATCTATCTGTATCTGGGGCTAAACCTCTTTATTTAAGTTGTTCTTTTATAATAGAAGAGGGATTTCCTATAAAAAAACTAGAACTTATAGTAGAATCTATGGGAAACACAGCTAAAGAAGTTGGAGTTTTAATAGTAACAGGGGATACTAAAGTAGTAGAAAAAGGGGATGTAGACCAAATTTTTATAAATACTGCAGGCATAGGAATTATAGAAGGGCAATATGCTATTAAAAATATTGAAAAGGGTGATAAAGTTATAGTTACAGGAAACATAGGGGATCATGGAACAACTATAGCTTTAGACAGGTATAATTTAAATATAAAAGCAGATTTAAAAAGCGATTGTACAGCAGTTAATACTATAACCAATAATTTAAAAGAATATTATCCTTATATAAAAATAATGAAAGATCCCACTAGAGGAGGAGTTGCAACAACTTTAAATGAAATAGCAACATTAACTAACCATTTAGGTATATGTATTTGGGAAGATAAAATACCTATAAAAAGAGAAGTAAGAGCAATAAATGAGATGTTAGGCTTAGATCCTTTATACATGGCCTGTGAGGGAAGAATAATTATGGTAGTGGAAGACCAATATGCAGAGGATATGTTAAAAATCATAAAAGAAATAGATGATTGTGAAAATGCAAAAATAATAGGTACTTTTGTGGAAAAGCCATACAATATAGTATATGTAGAAAATTTTTTAGGTGGTACACGAATAATAAATATGTTAGAAGGAGATATGCTTCCAAGAATATGTTAAATTTATTGAAATTAATCCCTAGTTAATTAATGAATAAATTTTAATAGTTCTTAATTTAAGGTAATTAAAAATTGGCTTAATTTCTCACAGGATATAAGAAATTAAGCCAAGGATAACGCCTCCACCGGTTAGAAAACTTTTAAATTAGATAAATTAATCTTCATTCGAGGATTCTACTACTCTTTTTAAATTAGTTAAAGTTATTTTGGTTTCTGCAGTAGTTTCTCCCAAAAGGCTAGCGATTTCTTGAGCTACTCTCATCTGTTTCTCTATTACTTCTTCTGCTGCACTAAAAGAACTTTCTTTAAGTGTTTTTAGTTTCTCTTTACTTTTCTCTTTTTCTGTTATATCAGTTAAAGATAGAAGAAAAATGTTTTGCTTTTCTATAAAAATAATACTTTCTATAAATACTAGCCCATAATTATTAATAGTAATTTTTTTACCTAAAATGTTATTTTTACTTTCTTTAACTTTAATAAAATCTTCTTCACTTATCAGGAAGTTTATAGATTTATTTTTAACTAGGTTTTTCTCTAACATAAAGGTTTTTTCAGCTGCAGGGTTTATTTCTATTATATTCAGTTGATAATCTACCGTTATTATACAATTGACTGTATTCTCAAAAATTATATTGGATATATTTTCAGCCTTACTTCTCATAAAATGAAGACACATCTCAGGTTCTGCCATACCTTTTAAAATAGCATTGGCTTTATCTATACAAGTATTATATCCACAAACCCCACAATTTAGTTCATCTTCTTTACTATATTTCCCCATGGTTTTTAATATATTTTTAATTTTTTCTTCATGTTGTATTTCTTTATTTATAGATTTATCTACAAAATCTCTATGAAAGTTTAAGTTGAAATTTTTTAGAACATTTTGTTTATCTGTTTTGTTCTCGGAAGATTTTATATAATTCTGTCTATTTTCAATATAATTTTGAACCTTTTCTAACTTATTATAATATTCATGATTATTAGTTATAACTTCAGGACCGCCTATACAACTACCTACACAAGCACTAGCTTCTATAAAAGAATTTTTTATATATCCCTTTTTCATACTTTCAAAAATATCTATGCAAGCATATACTCCATCTACGTAAAAAGATTTTATATTTTTATTCTTTAACTCATCCTTAAAATTACTAATAATACCTCCAGCAATAGGATAATAACTACCTAATTCTAAAGATCTATTATCAAACTCTAAAGGCTCTAACTTTTCCATACTTATATTATGTTCTTTCAATAAATTCAAATACTCTTCATAGGTTAAAACAGCATCTATACTATTTTCAAAATTATAATTTTCATGTTCCGCTTTTTTAGCAGTACAGGGTCCTATAAATAATGTAAATGAATCTTCACCATAGATTGTTTTCAATATTTTACCATGGCAAGCCATAGGGGACATAAAAGGAAGCATATATTTCACTAACTCTGGATAATATTTTTCAACAAGAAGATTTACAGAAGGACAAGCTGTTGTAATATAATAATCTTGTTTATTTTCTTTTATAAAGCTTTTATATAGCTTAGTAGTCATATCTGCTCCTAAAGCAGTTTCTTCTGCGTATTTTATACCTAAGGCTTTTAGTGAAGCTACTATTTTCCCATAGGATACATTAAAATTCCCCATAAAAGAAGGTGCAATTGATGCTATTATTTTTTTATTTCCATTTAGAGCTTTTTTTACTTTATCTAGGTAATTAACGACTTTTCTAGCATTTTGAGGACATACTAAAACACAACGACTACATAATATACATCTTTCTATTTCTATTTTTGCTTGATGATTTTTAAATTTTATGGCCTTTACAGGACAACTTCTTAAGCATTTATAACAATTTTTACAATTAGCTTTTTTAAAATTTATATAATCCATAGTTTTCCTCCTAACTAAAGGAAATATTTAAGATAGATGAATTTACTATACTATATTCAGGGTAACCTTAGTGATAACTGTTTTAACCCTAGTATATATAAGTTATATTCCATTTACAGTAACATTTTTACCTAGTTTTCTCATATGTTCTGATAGTTCTTCCACTAATTTTAATTTAATACTTAAGTCTACAGGTAAATTTGGATTCTGATGAGCAGGATTCATAGCACTACCAACCCATATATTTAAATGAGTACATTCCATTAATACTTTAACCAACAAAGAAGCTGCATCCTTACCTAATATTAATTTATTTTCCTCTATTTTATGAAAAGGATTAGAATAACTTTTTATTATATCTAATGCGCGACTTAATGTAAGCACTCCTTCTGTAATTAAATCTATGCCCTCCATAGTAGCTGTAGGGGGAAGATCAGTATTTATAAGTTCTAGATTTACTTTTAACTCTCTATTTAACTCTCTTTGAAGTATATTAGCTGCAGTTCCTCCACAAATTACTTTTTTACCCTTAGCTTTCATTAATTGTTCTATAACATATTTATCTTTAGATTTATCTTTAGGAGGGCCTGTAAATAAATCTACATAGGCTGGCTTTTTTATACCTATAGAAACTACCGTTGTATCATCTCCGGGTTTCCCAGCATAAAGATCAAAGCATACTTCTAATAGATCTTTTGCAATAAATTGAGCAGATATATTTTGATGAGATCTTCTTTCTAAATAGTCTTTAACATTTCCCCATTGCCAACCTAGATTAAGTATTTCACCTAGTCCAGCATGAATAACTCCGTCACTTACTACAGTAAGCAAATCACCGGGTTTTAATTTTATATTACTTTCTAAAACTCTTTTAGAATCTATTATTATTTCTTTTTTAGGGAAGTCTAAATATTTATTATTTCTTATAATAAATATTGGAGGGCTATCATATTCTGCAATATAAGCATCTCCATTATTATATATTTTTATTAAAGTGAAAGTGGAGTAGGCTATGTTTCTTACTTTACATATAGGTAAAGTATTTACTATAGTATCTACTGTATCATATAAATTAGCACCTTCTTTAAGCATAGTGGCTGCTATTTTAGATGTTAAGGTAGATAGTATATTAGCTTTAACTCCACTGCCTAACCCATCTGCTAATACTATTATAGTGCAATCTGAAAGCCGTACAATTTCTACCATATCTCCACATAATTCTTCACCATATTTATTTAAACTATGAGAAGCTACCTCTACAAACAAACTCATTCTATATCACTTTTATCTCCTTCCACTACTTGTTTTAATTTAGTTAAAGTAATTTTAGTTTCTGCAGTAGTTTCACCGAGAAGACTAGCTATTTCTTGAGCTACTCTCATTTGCTTTTCTATTACCTTTTGAGCTGTATCTATGGTTTGTTCTTTTACTTTTAATAGTTCTTCCTTATTTTCTTCTTCTTTTGTAATATCCATCATAGATACCAAAACTATATCTTGTTTTGGCATATAAACTATAGTTTTAATAAAAATTACATTGTATTTATAATAATGTACCTTTTTACCTATAATGCTTTTCCCTGTTTCTCTAACATATCTAAAATCCTCATCATTAATTAATAGGGATATAGGTTTGTCCTTTATATCTTTGGCTTTCATCATAAAAGCTTTTTCAGCAGCAGGATTTATTTCTTTTACATGCATATTTTCATCTAGAATAAAAATGCAGTTAACTGTATTTTCGAAAATTACATTAGTCAAATTTTCAGCTTTATTTCTCATAAAATGAAGACACATATTGGTTTCTGCCATTCCTTCATAAATAGCCTGTGCTTTCTCTATGCAAGTATTATAACCACATACTCCACAATTAAGTTCATCTTCCTTTGTATGTTTTCCCATACTTTTCATTATTTTTAAGATTTCTTTTCGTGAAGCTTCTTTTTTTTCAAAACGTCTATCTAAAAAAGGGGTTGAAAAATCAATGTTATCTGGTACAGAAAGTAATCTTATTGTATTACTAGTCTCTCTATTTTTTATATAATTTTTAACTTTATTTAATCTTGTATAGTAAGAAACTTCATTTTTTACCATGTTAGGTCCTCCTACACAATTTCCTCTACAGGCAGTAATTTCCAAAAATGTATTAGATATTTCACCTATTTCCATGCTTTTTAATACTTGAATAGATTCCTCAATACCGCTTATTGACATTGATATTAAGTTATTATTTTCTATTACATTTTCCATAGAATTTATTATTCCACCACTTAAAGTAAAAGAACGGATTTTCTTATAAGCATTTCTATCAAATTCTCCTATAGGCATAGAATTTAAATCTATATTCCACTCTTTAAACCAGGTCTTCAATTCATCAAAATTTATAACAGCATCTACAACTTTTTCTTTTTTATAAATATCTGATTCTGTCTTTTTAGCTATACAAGGGCCTATAAATACTACAAAAGCATCCTTATCCCAAATTTCCTTTAATATTTTCCCATGAGCTGTCATGGAAGAGGAAATAGGTATCATATATTTTATAAGAGAAGGGAAATACTTTTCTATTAAATTTACAATAGAAGGGCATGAGCTTGTAATATAATTATTTAATTTAGTTGTTTCTATATAATCCTTATATAGTTCAGTAACAATTTCTCCACCAAGGGCTGTTTCCTCTACATAAGAAAATCCTAATCCTCTTAAGGCAGAAACTATCTTGCCTTCCTCCACATTAAATACTCCTGCAAATACTGAAGAAACACTAGCCACAACTTTCTTCCCAGACTTTATAGCTTCTTTTACATGTTTTATATCCGGTTTATCCTTTTTAGCATTTTGAGGGCAAATCACAAGACATCTTCCACAGGATATACATCTTTCTTCAACTATTTCAGCTTTTTCATTTTTAAATTTAATGGCTTTTACTGGGCAGGCTCTTAAACATTTATAACAGTTTTTGCAGTTTAAACCGGATATATCTATATAATTCATTACTCTGTCCCCCTCAATACCACATTGTTAAAAAATTCTTCAGCATTTTCTTCATTTACAGAATAAATTTTATCTCCAACATTTACAGAAACACCTTCAGTACAATGACCTAAACAAAAAGAACCCTTTATTTCCACTTTGTCTTTCAAATTGTTTTTCTCTATAAAATTTTGGAGTAAAGTGATAACTTTATAAGAACCCTTTAAATGACAAGCACTTCCCACACAAATGTTTATTGTTAACATAAAAATAACCACCCTCTATAAATTGTCTGTATATTTATAATAATTTTACAATAAAAAAATAAAAAATAATATAGTAATTTAATTAATAAAATATTATAATATATTTACATAATTATAAAAAAGGAGATAATATATGGGAAAATATATTAGCACTATAATTATAACTATAATATTTTCTATTATAATTCTATTATATGGTAGTGCTTTCCTAATACCTATATTTGGTATAGGCAACAGTATGGCTAAACTTTTATTAATTATTATAGTTTTGCCTTTCATAGCTTTAGTTGGAGCATTAATATACAATATGTATGAAAGAATTAAAGAAATCAAGGAGGACAACAAAGATGATATTAGTAAATACTGATTATATCACGGGAAAGGAAGTAGAAACTTTATCCATAGTTAAAGGATCTATTGTATGGTCTAAAAATGTAGGTAAAGATATATTAAGTGGTCTTAAAACTTTAGTAGGAGGAGAGATTGTAAGTTATACTGAAATGATGAATGAAGCTAGATCTAAAGCTACTAAAAGAATGGTAAAGGAAGCAGAGGCTCTAGGTGCAGATGGAATTTTAAATATAAGATATGCTACAAGTAACATAATGCAAGGTGCTGCAGAGGTTATAGCTTATGGTACTGCTGTAAAATTTAAATAATATATTCATTATAGTAGATTACATATCCCTTTATATTAATTATTTTATACTTACTATTTAGCATAATTTCACAGTAACAAATTGTTTTTATCTTAAATTTAGTTCTATAATATAAATTTATAGATGATAGTTAAACTATTAAATTCTACTATACTTATGGAATTATTTTCTTTAATAAACTAAAATGGTAATGTATTTACAATTTATTAAATTTATATAGGGGGATTCTAATATGAAAAAGAAAATTATAGCCGTATTATTATCAGTAGTAGCATTATTTTCTTTCGTATTTGTAGGCTGTAGCAAAGGTACATCTAACACTGCTGATACAAAAGAAGAAACTAAGCAAGAAACTAAAAAAGATGATAAGAAGGATGAAGCATCTAAAGAATATAATTACATAAAAGCAGATGAATTAAAATCAAAAATTGAGAAAAAAGAAAAAATTATAATCTTAGATATTCAAGTGAAAGACCAATTTGATAAGCATCATATAAAAGGTGCTATAGAAACTAACGCTTATCCAGTTAAAACTGATGAAGATAAAGCAAAACTTGATAAAGTTATGGACAAACTTACATCTTCAGAAGATCCAATAGCTATTATATGTCCAAAAGGAAAAGGTGGAGCAGAAAAAACTTATAACTATCTAAAAGAAAAAGGAATAAAAGAAGATAGACTACTTATACTAGAAAAAGGACAAGCTGGTTGGACACATGAAGATCTATTAGAAAAATAAAATAGTATAAAATGCCACAAGGGATATATTCCTTGTGGCATTTCTATTTTTAGATATAATATGATAAATATTTTTAAATAACAATTATTATATTAACTTAAATAAGAATATATAAGTTTTAAAAATTTCTTTACTTAAATACGTTTATTAAAATATAATAATGAATACAAGTAACTATATATAATTCAAAGTAAAGGTGGGGTACAATGAACTTAAGATTAGCTAAGGAAAAAGATTTAAATTTTATAATGAAAATGCTAACAATTGTAAAAAAGCATATGCTAGAAAACGATAATGATCAATGGGATGGAGAATATCCAGATATGGAGACCTTAAGAAGGGATATAATAAATGAAGATTTATATACTATAATAGAAGAAAATAACTGTATGGCTATTATAGCAATAAATAAAGATCAAGCTCCTGAATATAAAAATGTTCATTGGAAACTAGATGATAAATCTCCTTTGGTAGTACATAGATTAGCAGTGAACCCAAAATTTCAAGGAAATGGTGTAGCTAAAGCCATTATGAGCTTTGTAGATGAAAAGGCTAAAGAACAAAATTGTAGATCTATAAGATTAGATACCTATTCAAAAAATAAGGTGGCAATAAACCTTTATGAGAGATTAGGTTATTCCATAGTAGGAGAAGTTTATTTTAGAGATAAAGAAAATCCATTCAAATGTTTTGAAAAAATTGTAGAAAATCTATAATGATCCCTTTGGTAATAAAATCTATGTTATTTATAATAATTTACAAAATCATGCAAACTCTTTAAATTGGTTCAACTAAAATTTAGATAAGATAAATCCTTTCTAAATTTTAGTTGAACTTTATTTATATACTAAATTCTATATTGATTACTTATAGTTAAAGTTTGTATTATAAAAGTTACCTATAATATATAATTAAAGTAAAAAAATGAAGTATAATGTTAAATATATGAATAAATTATAAAATATTATAGAAATAGGGGGATTTTTATATGTCAGAAAATCCAAGACAAATGGTAGAACATTTACAAAAGGGGGCAGGAGAATTAGCGGCCTCTAGTCCACAAGAAATGAAAGCTTTAACTAATTTTGTACAATCAGTATTTAAAGAAGGTGCCTTAGATTTAAAAACAAAGGAAGCTATTGCTATAGCCATATCTGTTTATAGTAGATGCCCTTACTGTATATCAGCTCATGTTAAAAATGCTTTAGATGCAGGATTAACTAGAGAACAAATAATAGAAGCTGGAACAGTAGCAATGGCTTTCGGTGGTGGTCCAGCTATGGCTTATAGTTCTACAATATTAGTTGACGCTTTAAATGAATTAGAAAAATAAAGTATTTGTTTGAAAATAACTATATATAAGCTTTCCTAAATTATAAAACTTATTTTATAATTAAAAGGTTATAACTTCTAGAATATGATATTCTAAAAGTTATAACCTTTTAATTTAATCTTTAGTATAATCATTCTAATTTTCATCTTTCAATATTTTTAAAAAATCTAAAGATTTATCAGAAAGTCCTGCAATTACTAGCATATCTCCTTCCAAAATCAGAGAATTACCATCTGGAAGTATTTCTTTTTCATCTCTAATAATTAAAAATATTCTAGAACCTTGAGGGATATTTAAATCTTTCAAAGGTTTATTAAATATTTTTTTATTGGTTGGAACTACTTCTCTTACACAAATTTTATTGGTATTAGATTCTATAGTTTTTTCTAAATCATCATATTTCATAACTTTATCAAATATAAAAGGAAACAACATACAGGATACTACAGCAGTTAAAATCAAAGCTGAGTAACCTTCCTGAGGAATTAATTTTAAATTAAAAGCAATTTGAGCTCCAACTATAAGTATACTTAATTGACTAGATAAAATAATTGATGAAGATAATGCTTTATTAGTATTAAACTTATATTTTAATACTAAAGAAGGAACAAATTTAATTACATAAATTATTAGTATAAGTAAAGGAATTGATATTAAACTTTTAGGATTTTGAAATATAGTAGTTATATCTAAATTTACTCCTACCATTATGAAAAATATAGGAATCAAAAAACCATAACCTATAATATCTAATTTATATTTTAAATCTTCCTCATGGCTTTTGTCTGTCAATAATGTAAATATAACTCCGGCTAAAAATGAGCCTAAAGCTATTTCAGTACCAGTTTTATTTGATATAGTAACCAAAGTTAATATTAACGCAAAGGCTGCCCTTACTTCTAAATGAGTATTATTAGTTGCCAAAGTAGCAAAATCATATTTTCCTTGTAATTTACTTAATACTCTATAAATTAAAAATGAAACTATAATAACTATTAAAAATAAAAAGCTTTTATAACTTAATCCATAGGTTAACTTAGAAGATATAATAGTCATAGCAATTAAGCTTACAAACTCTCCTATAAGTGAAAATATTAATAGTATTTGCCCAAACTCTGTTTTTAATATACCTTTTTGCTTTAAGAATGGTACTAAAAATCCAGGAGCTGCTGCAGAAAATAAAAAAGTCATAAAAATAGAATTTTTAATAAGTCCTAAAGAATATAAAAATTTACATATAACAAAAGAAACTACTATAGATAATAAAGACATTATAAGACAAATAATTATATTATTTACTCCTTTACTATCTTTACTAACTTTTATACTATGAACATCAATTTCTAAACCACTTAAAAACATTAAGTAGGCTAATCCTAAATTAGATAAAAATTGTATCCAAGGGTCTATTTGTATTAAATTTAAAAAGCTTTTTCCAATTATAATACCTACAAAAAGTTCTCCCACTACAAAGGGAACCTTATATTTTTTTAAAGCATTTATAAAAAGTGGAGTTATAAATGCAAGCAAAGAAAGTATCAGTAATGAGTCATAATTAATATGTTCCAATTGAAAATCTCTCCTTTAAAATAATTATTAGTCACATATAAAATTAGAATTTATTAATTATAACACATTAATTTTAGAATTTAAATATTTTGAAATTTAAAAATATTATTTAATATTTAATTTAATTCAACTTTTTTATTAAAATATGTATTTAATTATCATTAAGTTCCTATAGATAATATGCATAATAATTATTAGTAAATAATAAAATATAAACTATACACTATATATTTCATAAAATGCTTCTTAGGTTCTGGTGGAATCTCCTTAGAAGAACTACTTTTCCTCATATGAAACATATAAACAAAAAACTTTAACAAATTAAAAATAAAAGGATTTTTATTTTTAATTGTAGAATATATTAAAATATGCTTAAAGAATTTTACTATATAATGGAGGGATTCCTTTGAAATTTGAAAAAATATTGCAAATAGTTTTGGTAATAGCTATAGTTATTCAGTTTTTTTATTCTTTTATATTAGGAAGAAAACAAGATAAAGATATTGGCAATAAATTAATGACTTTAAAAAGAAGTGCAATGAAACAAAGTTTTATACTATTACTTATGGTAAGTATCGTATTTTATATGCTATATGCTTTTATAAAAAGTACTGCTTCTAATACAGGGTTACTTATAATTATATATTTTCTTATAAGTATATATGATTTTACAAAATTAAAAATAGTAACAGATAAAGGTATTGGGAATAAAAGTTTATATAATAATAGTATATATAATTTTGTATACTGGGAAGATATAACAAGATGGGAATGGCATCCTAAACATCCTAATCTTTTATTTTTTACTTTTTCAAACAAAAAAGGAAGGACAGATAGAAGAGACTGGGATATTCCATCTTCAGATAAAGAAAATTTTGAATCCATATTAAATAAATATGTAAAACATGCTTTTGTAGATAGTACTTTAGAAAACATAAACCCTAATTCTGAAAAAAATAAATAGCCTGTTAATTTAAAACTAAAAATAAAATCATATTATAATTTAACTAATATGGTATTTACCTTATACTTTTTAATACTTTGCTTAAATTAATAGGTTTATAATAATTTAAGTTGGAGGTGTTTTATGAATAAATTAAAAATAGCTTTATGCCAAATGCAAGTTCAAAAAGAAAAGAAAAAAAACATAGAAAAAGCTATAGAAATGCTAACAAAAGCTAAAGAAGAAAATTGTAATATAGCCATTCTACCGGAAATGTTCAATTGCCCTTATGAAAATAAATGTTTTAAGCCTTATGGAGAAATAATAAATGAAGAAAATGGGGGAGAAACTGTAAAAGCTATAAAAAAAGCTGCAAACGACCTAAATCTTTATATTGTAGCAGGGTCTATTCCTGAAATAGAAGGGGATAAAGTTTATAATACATCTATGATAGTAGATAATAAAGGTGCTTTAATAACTAAGCATAGAAAAATTCACTTATTTGATATAGATGTAAAAGGAGGAGTAACCTTTAAAGAATCTGATACATTAACTGCTGGGAATAAAATAACACTCTTTGATACTCCCTGGGGAAAACTAGGGGTGATGATATGCTATGATATAAGATTCCCGGAACTTTCAAGAATAATGGCACTTAAAGGAGCTAAAATCATATTTACGCCAGCAGCTTTTAATATGACTACAGGCCCCGCTCATTGGGATACTTTATTTAAAAGTAGAGCATTAGATAATCAAATTTATATGGTAGGAGTAGCACCTGCTAGGAATGAAAACAGCAATTATATATCTTATGGTAATTCATTAATTGCTAGTCCTTGGGGAAATATAGTAGGTAGATTAGGTGCTGAAGAAAATATACTTTTTTCAGAAATAGACTTGGACTATGAAAATAAAATAAGAGAAGAACTACCTCTTTTAAGACATATAAGAAAAGACATATATAGGTTAACAGAAGTTTAATTTAACAATTCTAATAATTATATGTTAAAATTAAAATAACCTTCAGAGAAATTATATTCTTTGAAGGTTATTTTAAAATTTTTACATTACAATATAAAGCATAAAGGAGGAACCATGAAAAAAGAAATTAAATTATTTATAATATTTATTTTAATTGTTATTATAGGAATTATGGCTTGGGTTAAAGCTGTTAAACCTAAGGAAGAATATTCAAACATAGGAAGGGATTCAGTAAAAGAAGAAACCCTTGATTATGAAGCTAATATAGGTAAAATGCCTGTATTATTAGAATTAAGTTCCCCAACCTGTGGACCTTGTAGAAAAATGACACCTATTATAAAAGAAGTAAAAGAAGAATATAAAGATAAAGTGGATACTCATATAGTAGATTTAACAAAGAATCCTGAATTTGGAGACAAATATAAAGTTTCAGTAGTTCCAACACAAGTATTTTTGGATAAAGAAGGGAAAGTATTTTTAAGACATGAGGGTATGCTTACAAAAGAAGAAATTATAGATATAATAAATAAGATGGGTGTAAAATAATATGAATGAGATTATAACAAAAGCTGTAAACTTAATGGGTAATAATATTTTTTTAGCCTTGATAATATCCTTTTTAGGTGGCATAATATCTTCTTTTAGTCCTTGTGTGCTTTCTTCACTTCCTCTAATAATAGGTTATGTAAATAAATATGGCAAAAATGATAAAAAAACTGCTTTTAAATATTCCTTGTTTTTTTCTTTAGGTATAATAATCACCTTTACCTTCTTAGGAATAATTTCTTCTTTGGTAGGAAGATTATTTACATCTGGAGGGAAGCTATGGTACTTATTACTAGGAATTATAATGCTTTTCGTAGGTTTACAACTTATAGGTGTAATAGAATCTAAAAATAAGTCGTGTAAAGTGCCTAAAAAGAGAAAAGGAATACTTGGAGCCTTTTTTTTAGGAATATTAGGTGGGGTTTTATCTTCTCCCTGTTCTACACCTATATTAATAGCTATATTAGCTTTTGTAGGAAGCAAAGGTAATATATTATTAGGATTTTTAATGTTACTTTTATACTCTATAGGTCATTGTTTTGTAATAATTTTATCAGGAACCTCCTTAGGATTTGTTGAATCTATAAACGGATCTTCTAAGGCAAACAGAATAAATAATATATTAAAAATAATATTAGGAATAATTATATTGGCTATAGGACTTTATCTAATATATATAGGAATATAAAATAGAACCTAGATTTCTCAATCTAGGTTCTATTTTATATTAGTTAAAGTTTAAATATAGATACACTTTCTTTTAAATTTTCTACCATACTAACTAACTTCTCTATAGATTCAGTAATTTCTTCTATGGTAGCGCTTTGTTCTTCTGTAGAAGCAGCTACTTCTTCTGTATTTGCAGAGGCTGTATTAGATATGGTTTCTATATCATATAATTTTGATGCCATAGTTGTAATACTATCATTGGAAGCTGCAATCATAGAATCTACACTTTCAAACTTATGATTTACACTAGAGAATGAAGTTAAAATTTCTTCTAAAGATTCTTTTACGTTAGCAACTATATTTTCACCTTTTTCTGATTGTGAAGCTCCATCTCTTATAGAATTTAAAGCTGCTTTAGTTTTATCCTGAGTATTCAATATTAAATTTTTAATATTATTAGCAGAGTTCATAGATTCTTCTGCAAGTTTTCTAACCTCATCTGCTACTACGGCAAAGCCTTTTCCTGCTTCTCCTGCTCTAGCGGCTTCAATAGAAGCATTTAACGCTAATAAATTAGTTTGATCTGCTATAGTATTTATTATTTCTACAATATTTCCTATTTCCTCTGAATTCTTTTGCAAATCATATATTATATTAGAAGAATTTACCACACTGTTTTTAATTGTTGACATTTGCCTAACCATACTAGACATGTTTTCTTGTCCTTTTGAGGCTAATGTATTTGTATTATTGGAAAAAGATATTATTTCATCAAATTCATCTTTTAAAGTATACATATTTCCCATAACATCATTCATTAGTAGGGAGGATTCATTACTAGCCTTTACTTGATTTTCAGCTCCAGAAGCAATTTCTTCAGTGGCACTAGAAATTTCCTGTGATACTGCTGAAGTTTGCTCTGCAGAGGATAAAATTTCCTGAGAGGAACCAGCTAACTGTACTGAAAAATTATTTATATTTTGTGTGATTTTTCTTAAACTATCTATCATTGTATTAAATATTTTGCTTAACTCTCCAATTTCATCTTCATTAATAATTTCAACCTTTTCTGTTAAATCGCCATTGGAGACCTTTTGAGCTATATTAGATAAATTATCTAGTGGCTTTAAAGACATCTTTAGTATATAAAGTATTACTAATCCAGCTAAAACAAAAGTCACTAAAGTTATCAATATAGAAGTTATTAGTATATTTCTAAGAGCAGTTTCTTGAGTAGCCAAAGATACTCCTATATCCATAGCACCTAATAATTTACCAGTTTCATCTTTTAAAGGCATTATAACATCATAAACTTCTTCACCATTATAATCATATGTAGATGTATAATTTTTACCCGTATCTAGTACACTTTTACTTCCAGTATCAGTTAAAACTTTTCCGACTCTCTTCTTATCACTATGATGAGTAACTTTAAGTTTATTATCCATAATTAAAGCAAATTTTATATTGCTATCTTTTGTTAATTTTTCTAATATAATTTGCGGGTCTACTGACTTATTAATATTATGTATTTCATTTGCGTTAATACCTATTTGTATTAAGCCACCATTAGGCATAGCTAACGCGCAATATTTATAATAATTATGATTTACCTTATTTTGTCTTATTTCTTCAATAACTTGATCTTTTTTACCCTTTAATATGTCTTGTCCAGAATAATCTAAAGGATATACATAGTTTATATTCTCTGGCATATTTGAATATATTATTTTAGCATTTTTATCTGTTACATTTATTTCTTGAATATTGCACTTTACAGCAACGCTAGTTAAATATTCATTAGAAATATTTTTGTTTTCTATAGCCATTTTTGAAATAGATAAAACTTTATCTGCTAAAATTTTGTCTATTTCCTTTGTAGCCCTTTGTGATGAAGTAATTTGAGAACTTACTTGCTTTGCTAGATTTAAGCCATCTTCTTGAACTTGATTTTGGAACTTACCACTTACCATTTTAAAGGTAAATCCCGTTAACAAAATCATTGAAATTAAAAAAATTGATAGAGAAGATATTAATATCTTCTTTTTAAAATTAAGTTTTATAAAATTTTCTTTAGTAAACATTGTATTAATCCCCCTAAATATTATTACATAATTTAGCATTATGTAATAATATTATAATGATTTTTTAAATTTAAATCAAACGAAAATCAAAATTTAAACTATAAACAGGCAAAAATACCATAATATTTTTTGTACCATGAAATTTTTTATTGATTCTAATCTTAGAATTCTTACCTTCTAGAAAAATTTAAAATTGGATAAGAGATTACTTCTTATTTCTCTATCTGTATTATTAGTGTTATTTAATATCAGTTAAATAAGATAGTATTCTATACTCAATGAGGAAAGAAAAAACAAAACAAAAATACCCGCTATAAAAACAGCAGGTATTTTTGTTTTGTTAGTTTTATAATTATATATATTAAGGGTAAAGGCTAATATTTTAAAATTAGCCTATAAAACTATCACAATAAGCATCGTAACCTTTTAAATGTTCAGCATAGTTATTAGCTTCGGAATTTATGCCATAGGTCATAATTAAATTTTTTATAAATTCTTCTTTTGACATTCCTGAATCACCTATTAAGCTATCAACTTGATCCAATACATTTTTAGGAATTTTATTAAAGTTTTTGTTCATAAAAAACACTCCTTTAATTTAATGTTAAATTCTCAATAGAGTATACTATATATTATGTATACATTTACACAAAAGGTTTATCAATCATATTACAATATAAAGTATAGCACATAGCCTGTATAAAGTCAATATGATCAACATAAATATGTATAAAAATAAATATATGTTTAAATAATCCTATACAGAAATTACATATAATATTACTTTATAATATGACTAATATATAATTGAAATGAATAATTTAAGAAATAAAAAATACTTTTAATGATTAACAACTATACGAAAATGTGTTATCATGAATAACGGTATAATTTTTAAAAATAAATTAAGGACAGTATTATTAAATATTTAAATAGAAAGGGTAAAACTAATGAAGGATTTTATTTTTGATTTAACTTTAATTTTTCAAATTTTTGTATTTGTTATAACACTATATTACCTTATATTATCTTTATTTGGTATATATAAAAAAAAGGACAATGGTGCTGAAAATTACACACCTAAAAAAAACTTTGCGCTAGTAGTAGCAGCTCATAACGAAGAAATGGTTATAGCCAAAATAATAGAGAGCTTAGAATCTCTAGACTATCCTAAAAATATGTATGATATTTTTATAATAGCGGACAATTGTACTGATAATACTGCTAAAATTGCTAAAACTTACGATGGAATATATGTTTGTGAAAGAAATGTACCAGACAAACGAGGAAAAGGTTATGCTTTAGAATGGATGTTTTCTAAATTGTTTAATATGGACAAAGACTATGATGCTATAGCAATATTCGATGCAGATAATTTAGTTTCTAAAAACTTTTTAAAAGAAATGAATTACAAAATGCTTAAAGGTTATAAAGTTGTTCAAGGATACATAGATAGCAAAAATCCTAATGATTCGTGGATAACCGGTTCTTATTCTATAGCTTTTTGGACAGCAAATAGATTATTTCAATTAGCAAGAGCAAATTTAGGACTATCAAATCAAATAGGTGGTACTGGTTTCTGTATGGATTCAAAAACCCTAAAAGAATTAGGTTGGGGTGCTACTTGTTTAACGGAGGATTTAGAATTTACCTGCAAATTAGTCTTAAATGGACACAAAGTAGGCTGGGCACATAATGCTAGAGTTTATGATGAAAAACCCCTTACTTTAAAACAATCTTGGAATCAAAGGAAAAGATGGATGCAAGGATTTGCGGATGTATCTTCGAGATTTTTTACAAAACTTATTAAAAAAGCTTTTAAAGAAAAAAGTTTTGTTGCCCTAGATTGTGCTTTATATACGGTGCAACCTTTTGTTACTCTTTTACTTGCACTATCAGCTATCCTTACCTTAATACAAAATAATTCTTCTAGGGGAGCTAATATATTCGTAATAAGTTATTTATTTTCACCTTGGATATGGAAGATGTTTAGCATAATACAATTTTTATTTACTCCTCTTATTATGCTTTTAGAAAAGAAACTTTCTAAAGGAATGTTTTTGACATTTTCAGCTTATTCTTTAAATGTATTTTTATTCGGATTGATTTTAGGTAATAAACCCAAATTATATGAAGTAGCTGTTTTATCAGTAATATATTTAAGCATTTTCATATTATTATTATATATAGTAGACAGAAAAAAATCCTTAAAAATGTTTATATGGTATTTATTGTATGGAATATATACTCTGACTTGGATACCAATAACCATACAAGGAATATTAAATAAAAATAATAAAGAATGGAGCCATACAAAACATATAAGAAAAATGAGCATACAGGAAATGGATTAAACCATAAAGATACAGTCCCATATAAAGAAAATTTATATGGGACTGTATCTTTATATATAGAATTTTAAAATAACTATATCACTATCTTAAAGGCTCTCTATTAAAAATAATATTAACAAAGGAAATTAACATTATTTTGTAGAAATTAATAATTAAGAAGCTTTTATTTATATAAGCCTAATTTAATAAACTTATATATAAAATACATAACTTTATTTTTATAAATGAAAGCTTAACTCTAATATTACTCTCATATGATTAGAACTATAATCTACTAGTACAAAACTATATATTATATTTGGAGGGATATTATGGATGAAAATATTATAATAAATATATTAAAAAAAGAGATGGTGCCAGGATTTGGTGTTACTGAACCAGCTTCTATAGCTTTATCAACCGCTAAAGCCTATGAAGTAATTGGCGGAGAAATAAAAAATATAAAAGTAATAACAGATCCTGGGTTATTTAAAAATGCTTTTTCCTGTACAGTTCCAGGAACAAATGAATTTGGTAATGAAATGGCTGCTTTATTAGGGGCTATTGGTGGAGATGCTTCCTTCGGTTTAGAGTCTTTAAGAAAAATAAAAGAAAAAGATGTAAAAAAAGCTAAAACTATGTTAGATAAAATTAATATAGAATTAAAATCTGAAACAGAAGGACTTTATGTAGAAGCTATCGTAACTACAAATAATGGAGTAGGAAGAACTATAATAAGATATAAACACGATAATATAATTTTAGTAGAAAAAAATGATAAAGTGTTATATCAAAAGGAAGATCCTTTAAATAGAAACAATGAGCTTTCAAGAAAAACTGTAAACTCTAAAAAAATAACTGAAATGAAATTAGATGAAATGGTGCATTTTGTAAATACTGTTAATTATAAAAAAATAGAATTTTTATTAGAATCAATTAAAATGAACAAGAAACTATCTAAAAAAGGATTAGAAGGTTTAGGAATAGGCCTTGGTAAACTAATTTTAGAAAGCTGTGATGAAAATAATTATGAATTATATGCTGAATCACTTACTTGCAGTGCTATAGATGCTAGAGTGTCTGGTGCTGCTTTACCTGCTATGACAATAACAGGCAGTGGCAATCATGGTATAATAACTACCTTGCCTTTGCTGGCTATAAAAGAAAAGAAGAATTTAAATAATGAAATGCTAGCAAGATCCATAGCTTTGAGCTATATTATAAATATATATATAAAGGAATATTCCGGGAAACTATCTGCTTTCTGTGGCTGTGCTGTAGCTGCAGGTACTGGAGCTAGCGCCGGAATTTGTTACTTATTAGGTGGTGGTTTAAAAGAAATAGAAAACACCATAAAAAATATGACCTCTAATATTACAGGAATGATTTGTACCGGTGGAAATTCAGCCTGTTCACTAAAAGCGAACACTGGTGTGAAAGCAGCTTTCTTAAGTGCTAAAATGGCCATTAAAAATATAGTAATACCAAATAAATGTGGCATTGTTTCAGATTCCATAGAAACTACAATGAAAAATATAGGTAGAATAGCTTATCCTGGAATGGTAGAAACAGATAAAGAAATATTAAATATAATGATAGAATGTTCAAAATAAATTAATTATATTATCCTAGGTTTTAAAGGTAAGAGATTAAAATAAAAGTACTTTTAGTGAATAAATAGCTATAAAAATAAGAAATGCTAATTTCCCCTAAAAGTACTTTCTATTTTATACCTTTAAAAGTTATCATAGTAATTTCCAATTATACGCTATTTATTGTACTTTGTTCTTTATAATATGTTCTTTACCCATCATACTCTTGACACATTTAAATAAAAAGTGTAAATTTAAAATTAATTTGTCATAATTTGAAGGAGGTTTTAATTATGCAGCAATTAGGATTAAAATATGGGAAGGATTCTATAAAATTTTCATTATCTGAAGAAGATTTATTAGGGGTAATAGATCGTAATGAGTGGAATTTAGATAAAACAGAAGAAGAAATAATAAAAGAATCTATAGAAAACCCTATATGCAGTGCACCTTTAAAGGAACTTGTTCATGAAGGAGAAAAAATTTGTATTGTTATACCAGATATAACTAGAGCTTGGCAAAGATCAAGTGTATATTTACCTTATATAGTAGAAGAAATTAAAAAAGGTGGAGTAAAGGATGAAGATATAATTTTCTTAAGTTCTACAGGTACTCACAGAGAACAAACAGAGGAAGAACATAAAATACTTATAGGTGAAAAATTATATAATAACTATAAAGTAGTTGACCACATCAGCACTAAAAAAGAAGATTTAGTCTACGTTGGTAAGACCTCTTACAACACTCCTGTAATGATTAATAAACTTGCATTAGAATGTGACCATGTAATACTTACAGGTGCAATAATATATCACTTTTTAGTAGGTTATTCCGGCGGTAAAAAAGCTATATTACCAGGTATAAGTAGTTTTGAAACAGTAATGGCTAATCATTCGCTATCCTTATGTGGGAACCTTGGTGATGGTGAAAATCCTAATGTTCGTGCAGGTAATATATATGAAAATCCAATTCATAATGATATGTTAGAAGCTGCAAGCTTTATAAGACCTACATTTATGTTTAATGTAATAATAGGTCCAGATGGAAATATAGGTGCTGCAGTATCTGGAAATTACATAAAAGCTCATGATAAAGGGAGAGAATATGTAGATAAAATAGATGGAGTAGATATAAAAGAAAAAGCAGATTTAGTTATATCTACAGCTGGAGGATTCCCTAAAGATATAAATTTTTATCAATCTTCTAAAACTATAGTTAATTCAAGAGAATCCTGCAAAGAAAATGGAACAATTATAATACTATCAGAATGTAGTGAAGGACTAGGTGGCGACGAAGGTGTTAAAATGATGCTTACAGACTTTACTAATGCCTTAGATAGAGAAAAAGAACTTAGAGATAACTATAGTATATCTAAACATACAAGTTATATAGCTTGTGATACAGCAGAAAAATTCAACTTAATATTAGTAAGTAATATAGATCCTGAAATTATGAAAAATACAAAAATTAAAGTTGTAAAAACTTTAGAAGAGGCCTTAGAGATAGTAAAAAAAGAAAAAGGGGAACACCTAAAAACCTATGTATTACCACATGGAGCTAATACATTGCCTAAATTAGTATAATACAAGGAAAGTGCAACGCACTTTCCTTAAATTTTGACTTTTTACATAAAACCTATACAATAGTATTGTTAGTATTGTTACAATAAAATATAATATAAAGGTGATTATATGGAAGAAAGATTACAAAAGTATATGGCCTCTTGTGGCGTTGCGTCTAGAAGAAAATGTGAAGATATTATTTTAGAAGGGCGAGTAGAAGTAAATGGCATTAAAATAAAAGAAGTAGGCACAAAAATTATATCTGGAAAAGACATTATAAAAGTAGATGGGAATATTATAAAACCAGAAGAAAATAAAATTTACATTTTACTTAATAAACCAAAAGGGTATCTATGTACTGCTAAAGATGAAAAGGGCAGAAAAACTATTTTAGATTTAGTAAAAGTTAAAGAAAGAATATACCCTATAGGCAGGTTAGATATGGACACATCAGGTATAATAATACTTACCAATGATGGAGAAATATACAATAAGATTATTCATCCTAAATTTGAAAAAATAAAGACTTATAAGGCTAAAGTAAAAGGAACTATGAAAAAAGACCATATAGAGTTATTTAAAAAAGGCATAGATATAGGGGATTACATAACAGCTCCAGCGGCATTAGAAATTTTTAAAACAAATAAGGATACTTCTGAAATAATAATAAAAATTCACGAAGGTAAAAATAGACAAGTAAGAAGAATGTGTAAATCTATAGGTCATCCTGTTATAGATTTAGATAGAATTTCTATAGGTAATATATCAAAAGGTGATTTGAAATTAGGTGAGTGGAGATACTTAACTAAGAAGGAAATAGATTATATAATTAAAATATAAATTAAATCTAAAAGTAAATAAGGTTGTTAAAAACTTACCAATAATACATTCAAATATTTTTAAGATTCATTTTTTAAAATCATAAATAGTTTCAAAGAAATATAGTTTTATGTAAAAACACTTATAATTCATATTATTTAAAAGATTAAGAGTATACTTATAATTATACTCTTAATAGCTGTTTCAATGATTATTTAAAATAACTTCAATATTTATTATAAGTTTATATTCTAAATATCACATCAAAGAAAATAAATATATATATATATATACGAATAATAATTGTTTTAAATAGTTCAATTAACAAACAATTGCATCATCTATTGATAAAGTTTTCAATAGATGATAAACTGAAATAGATAATGCATAATTTTTTTTACCTGTAAGAAAGGATTTGATTTATATATGGAAGAAAACAAACAAGATTTAATGAGAATAATTCAAGTTAAATTTCCAAGATTAAGTAAAGGTCAAAAATTAATAGCAGAGTTTATATTAAAGCATTATGATAAGGCTGCTTTTATGACTGCGGCAAAACTTGGAACAAGCGTAGGGGTTAGTGAATCTACTGTGGTTAGATTTGCAAATGAGCTCGGATTTACTGGATATCCAAAACTTCAAAAAGCTCTACAAGAACTTATAAAAAATAAACTTACAACAGTTCAAAGAATAGAACTTTCAAATGATTATGTAAGTGAAGAGTCTGCTTTAAAAGGTGTATTAAAATCTGATATGGAAAATATAAGAGCTACTTTAGAAAAAATTAATCATAATACTTTTCAAGATGTAGTGGACAATATATTTAAAGCTAAAAGAATTTACATTTTGGGGCTTAGAAGTTCTACTGCTTTAGCAGAGTTTTTAGGATTCTATTTAAATTTAATATTAGATAATGTAAATATAATTGCTTATGGAATTAGTGATATTTTTGAACAAATGATAAATGTATCAGAAAATGACTTAGTTATAGGTATAGGGTTCCCAAGATACGCAGCTAGAACTATAGAAGCTCTAACTTTTGCTCAAAATAGAGGAGCAAAAGTTGTGGCTATAACAGATAGTTTATTATCTCCTTTAGCTGCAAAAGCAGATTATACATTAATAGCTCAAAGTAATATGGCTTCCTTTGTAGATTCTTTGGTTGCCCCACTTAGTGTAATAAATGCATTAATTATAGCAGTAGGATTAAGAGAAAAAGACAAAATATCTTCAACCTTCAGTACCCTTGAAGATATTTGGCAAGAATATGAAGTTTATTCTTACAGGGACAATAAAGATAAAAAATACTAAAATATTCATAAAAAAGCTGTTTTTAGGGCTTGTGTAAAAAAGAGATCTCTTTTAGACCTCTTTTTTCTGTTTTTTATTATTTTTCTAAAAATTTAATTATTTTTTTATTTTAAAGAAGGAAAAGTTAAAAATTTATAGAATACATATAATATAAAAGTAATTAAAAATAAATTTTAAATGTAAAATTGCAAAATTTGTTGCAATATTATATTCACTATTGGGAGGTAATCAATATGGCAAAAGAAAATTTAAATCCATTTGAAAATGCACAAAAACAAGTTAAAACAGCTTGTGACAAATTAGGTATGGAACCAGCAGTATATGAGTTATTAAAAGAACCTCAAAGAGTAATTGAAGTTTCAATTCCAGTTAAAATGGACGACGGCTCAGTAAAGGTTTTCAAAGGTTATAGATCTCAACATAATGATGCAGTAGGTCCAACAAAAGGTGGAGTAAGATTCCATCCAAATGTTTCTTTAGATGAAGTGAAAGCGTTATCAATCTGGATGACATTTAAATGTTCAGTAACAGGAATTCCATATGGTGGTGGAAAAGGTGGAATCATAGTTGATCCAAAAACTTTATCTAAAGGAGAACTTGAAAGATTAAGTAGAGGATACATAGACGGTATTCACAAATTAATAGGTGAAAAAGTAGATGTCCCAGCTCCAGATGTAAACACAAATGGTCAAATAATGGCTTGGATGGTAGACGAGTATAATAAATTAGTAGGAAGAAGTGCTATAGGCGTTATAACTGGTAAACCAGTTGAATTTGGCGGTTCTTTAGGAAGAAATGCAGCTACAGGTTTTGGTGTTGCAGTAACTGCGAGAGAAGCAGCTGCTAAATTAGGAATAGATATGAAAAAAGCTAAATTAGCTATCCAAGGTATAGGTAATGTTGGAAGTCACACAGTATTAAACTGCGAAAAATTAGGTGGAACAGTTGTAGCTTTAGCTGAATGGTGCAAAGAAGAAGGAACTTATGCTATCTATAACGAAAACGGTTTAGATGGAAACGCTATGATAGAATATGTTAAAGAAAACGGAAATCTATTAGGTTATCCAGGAGCTAAAAAAATATCTTTAGATGAGTTCTGGGCATTAAATGTAGATATATTAATCCCAGCAGCATTAGAAAATGCTATAACTCATGAAAACGCTTCATCAATCAATGCAAAACTTGTTTGTGAAGCTGCAAACGGCCCTATAACTCCAGATGCAGATGCTATATTAAAAGAAAAAGGAATAACAGTTACTCCAGACATATTAACTAATGCTGGTGGTGTTACAGTTTCTTACTTCGAATGGGTACAAAACTTATATGGTTACTACTGGACAGAAGCAGAAGTAGAAGCTAAAGAAGAAGAAGCTATGGTAAAAGCTTTTGAATCAATTTGGGCTATAAAAGAAGAATATAGTGTTACAATGAGAGAAGCAGCTTACATGCACTCAATTAAGAAAGTAGCAGGAGCTATGAAATTAAGAGGTTGGTATTAATCTTAATCTTAAATATACAAAAAGAGGTTTGAATTATCAAACCTCTTTTTTCGTTTTTAGTATATTTTTATAAATTTTAATTTAAAAAATACTTAAATATTTATTCTTAAATATACAAATTATAATACTATATGTGAAATAAATGTACTATAAAAATAAAGTAAAACTTAATTTATAATTGTAAAGTTATCTATGAAATAAATACCTTTTTATTATAAAATATATATTTATAGTAATGAATTTATTATATAATAAGTATTAGAAAATAAAACTTAGAGGTGATAAGGTGTCAAAAATTATAGTAATAGGTGGTGGCCCTGCTGGTATGATGGCAGCCATTAAAGCAGCAGAAAAACATGATGTTATATTAATAGAAAGAAATGAAAAGGTGGGTAAAAAATTATATATAACTGGAAAAGGGAGATGTAATGTAACAAATTCTAAAGATATAAGCGAATTTTTTGATTATATTCCAACTAATCCTTATTTTTTATATAGTCCTTTATATACTTTTACAAATGAAGATACTATTAAATTTTTTAATGATAGAAATATTAAATTAAAAGTAGAAAGAGGAGATAGAGTATTTCCTTCTTCAGATAAATCTTCAGATATAATATATGCTTTAGAAAAAGAACTTATAAAAAGAAATGTAAAAATATTACTTAATAAAAGAATAACAAAAATTCACAAAGAAGATTCATGCATAAAATATGTGGAAACAGAAAAAGGAGAAAAAATAAAGGGAGATTATTTTATATTATGTACTGGTGGGGTATCCTATCCTCAAACAGGTTCTGAAGGTGATGGACATAAAATAGCCGAAAAATTAGGCCATAATATAAAAAAATTAAAACCATCTTTAGTTCCCCTAGAGACAAAAGAAGAGTGGATAAAAGACTTACAAGGACTGGCATTAAAAAATGTAGAAATAAAAGTTATAGATTCTGAAAATAAAACATTATATAAAAATTTTGGAGAAATGTTGTTTACTCATTTTGGCATATCAGGGCCTATTATACTTACAGCTAGTAGTGTAATAGATAGAGATAATTTAAAAGTTTTTATAAATTTAAAACCTGCTCTCTCACCTAATGATCTGGATGAGAGAATACAAAAGGATTTTAAGAAATATTGTAATAAAGATTTTAGTAATTCTCTAAATGATTTATTACCTAAAAGACTTATAGATATTATAATAAACTTAAGTAAAATAGATCCGAACAAAAAAGTAAACTCTATTACAAAAGAAGAAAGAAAAAATTTAGTACATTTGCTACAAAATTTACCATTAACTATAAAAGGAAAAAGATCTATAAAAGAAGCTATAGTAACCTCTGGAGGTGTTGATGTGCTAAATATAGACCCATCTACTATGAAATCTAAAATAATAAATAATTTATATTTTGCAGGAGAATTAATAGATGTAGACGCCTTTACTGGTGGATTTAATATACAAATAGCTCTATCTACAGGCTATTTAGCCGGTTTAAAGGTAGGTGAAAATTAATGCAGTCTATAAGAGGGGCAATAACTATAGAAAAAAATGAAGTAAAATATATTAAAGAAGCTTCAATAAAACTTTTTTCAGAAATATTAATAAGAAACAATATAAATATAGAAGATATATTATCTATATTTATATCCTGTACAAAGGACATAGATAAGGACTATCCAGGGAAATATATTAGAGAGAATTTTAACTTAAAAAATGTAGCTATAATGCATTTTAATGAAATGTATGTTGAGGGTTCTATGCCTTTATGCATAAGAATTCTAATTCTAATAGACAAAAAAAATAAAAATATTGAAGAAAATATAGAGTATGTTTATCTTGGCAGAGCAAAGACTCTTAGAAAAGATTTGTTTTCGCCAAATTAAAGGAATTTTTATAGATTTTATAGAATATAAAATTATATAGTGTTAATTATAAAATGCATTAAGGAAAGGCGGAATAATGTTGAATATATCTATAGCCATAGATGGCCCTGCAGGAGCAGGGAAAAGCACCATAGCAAAAATTATTGGAAAGAAATTAAATATAATGTACATAAACACAGGTTCCATGTATAGAGCAGTAACCCTTATGGCATTAGAAAATAATATAGAACCCTCTGATATAGAAAGCCTTAAGACTTTAATTAATTCCATGGACATAAGTTTTAATGGTAATAATATAATTGTTAATGGAAAAGATTTAGAAGAGGCTATAAGAATGCCTATAATAAATAATAATGTATCTAAATATGCAGCAGTGGAAGAAGTAAGAGAACTTTTAGTTTCCATGCAACAAAATATAAGCAAAAAATATAATGTGATAATGGATGGGCGAGACATAGGTACAGTAGTTCTTAAAGATGCTCCTTACAAATTTTTTATTACAGCTAGTGCGGAAGTTAGAGCAAAAAGAAGATTAAAAGAATTAAAAGAAAAGCATATAAATATTGATTTTGAGGATGTATTAAAGGAAATTAAAGAAAGAGATTATATAGACAGCAATAGAAAAATTAATCCTTTAAAGCAAAGTAAAGATGCTATTTTGATAGATACTTCTAATTTTACTATAGAAGAAGTAGTTGATAAAATATGTACCATAATAAAAAGAGATTAAGAAATAATTATTAATCCTATGAAAAAAACAATATTAAAAACATTAAAGTTAGGAGAATAAAAGATGAATGTAATTTTAGCAGATAAAGCAGGATTTTGCTTTGGTGTTAAAAGAGCTTTAGATACAACAATAAATACCAAAGAAAATTTAAAAGGTAAAATTTATACTTTAGGGCCCTTGATACATAATAATGATGTAGTTAATCTTTTAAAAGGCAAAGGTATAGAACCTATAAATATAGGGGATGTAGATAAACTTAACAAAGATGATACTATTATTATAAGATCACATGGAGTACCACTTCAAACTATAAACTATTTAAAAGACAAAGGGTTAAATGTTATAAATACAACCTGCCCTCATGTGGCTAATATACAAATTAAAGCTAAAAAATATTATGAAGAAGGCTACAAAATAGTAATAGTTGGAGATGAAAATCATCCAGAGGTTATTGGGATAAATGGTTGGTGTAATAATTCTGCTATTATCTCAAAGGATGGTTCCAATATAAATAACTTAGATAAAAAAGTTTGTGTATTGTGCCAAACTACAGAAAAACAAGAAAATTGGGAAAAAGTCCTTAATATATTAATAAAAAAATCTAGAGAGATATTAGCTTTTAATACTATATGTAATGCAACACAAGTGCGCCAACAAGCTGCAAAAAAATTATCTGAAAAAGTAGATAGTATGGTAGTTATAGGTGGTAAAAATAGTTCTAATACTACTAAGCTTTATGAAATATGTAAAAATAATTGCAAAAATACAATACATGTTGAAAATGCAAAGGAAATACCTGAGCACATATATAAAAACTCAAATATTATAGGTGTTACTGCCGGAGCATCTACACCAGATTGGATTATAAAGGAGGCCGTTAATAAAATGAATAATAATGATAATATAATAGAAGTATCAAAAAATGAAATGCTTGAATATATGAATGAAAAAGAGCAACAAATAGTAGTTGGAAAAGTAGTAAAAGGAACTATAGTTTCTTTAAATGAAAATGAATTATTTGTTGATTTAAATTATAAATCTGAAGGTATTATACCTAAGGAAGAAGTAACTTTAAATGAAGAATCTATATTAAAAGAGGCATTTAAAGTAGGAGATGAAATAGAAGCTAAAATAGTTAGAATAAAAAATGAAGACGGATATGTAGTACTATCTTTAAAAGAATTAGATCGTGAAAAAGCGTTAAAAAATTTAAAAGAAACCTTTGAAAATAAACAAACTATAAAAGTTATTGTAAAAGATGCCGTTGATGCTGGATTAATATGTATATATAATGGTGTTAGAGTATTTATTCCTGCTTCTCATATAGAACTTTCTCATGTAGATAACTTAGAAAAATATAAAGGATCAGAATTAGAAGTTAATATTATTGAATTTATAAAAGATAGATATAAAACTAAAATCGTAGGTTCAAGAAGAGAGATATTAAAAACTATTAGAGATGAACATATAGAAGAAACCTGGGCCTCTTTAGAAAAAGATACAATAGTAGAAGGAGAAGTAAAAAGATTTACAAATTTTGGGGCTTTTGTAGAAATTAACGGAGTAGATGGGTTATTACATGTTTCTGAAATATCCTGGGGAAGGGTAGAAAGGCCAGAAGATGCATTAAAAGTTGGAGATAAAATAAAAGTATATATTTTAGATATTGATAAGGAAAATAAAAAACTAGCTTTAAGCATAAAAAAATTAATAGAAGATCCTTGGAAAAGTGTAGAGCTAAAATATCCAATAGGAAATATAGTATTAGGAAAAGTAGTTAGATTTGCAAGCTTTGGAGCATTTATAGAATTGGAACCAGGTGTAGATGGCCTAGTGCATATATCAAAAATAAGTAATAAAAGAATAGATAAACCAGAAGAAGAGTTAACTTTAGGAAAAGAAGTTAAAGCTAAAATACTAGAAGTTAATTCACCTGAAAAAAGAATTGCATTAAGCATAAAAGACGTTGAAGAATTTTAATATTATTTAGAAATTTATTTTTAAAATCAATATTATTTTAAATGTATAAAATATATGTATTAGATGAAAATATTAATACATATATTTTATTTTTTTATAATTTTAAATTAGTATATAATTAACTTTTTTAAACAAGTATAAAGTAAAGATAAAAATGATCTAATAAAGAAATTTAAACAAATAAATTTACTTGTTATTGATTTAGCAAAGGTGGTAATAATCAATGAATGGACTTGGGCGTCATATTTTAGCAGAAATATATGGATGCAAAGCTAACTTATTAAATGATAAACATTATATAGAAAATTTAATGGTAGAATCAGCGCTAAAATCTGGTGCTGAAATAAGGGAAGTAATTTTTCATAAATTTAATCCTCAAGGAGTAAGCGGCGTAGTTATTATTTCAGAATCTCATCTTACAATTCACACCTGGCCAGAGTTAGGCTATGCAGCAGTAGATGTATTTACCTGTGGAGATACTGTAAATCCATGGGATGCTTGCAGTTACATGACGGAAAAACTTAATGCTAAAAATATGACTGCTACAGAAATAAAAAGAGGAGTTTTCTATGGACCTGTTAATATAAAAAAGATTAAGTCTTAACATATAGATCATCCTAAAAGATGATCTATTATTTTATATGGAGATATTTTTACTATATAGAATAAACATATAAATAAACTTTATTAGTTCTTGCTTTAAATTTTCTACCCATGGTTTTAAATAGGTTTTATAATTTTTAGTAATATTCCCTATATCTATTAATATAATTTAATAGATATACTAAGGGAGGAATCTAGATGGGGAATAGAAGAGTTATTAATTATGATGAAAGCCACATTACTAAAAAAGAAAGACAAATGATTAATAAAGTATTAAGTAAATACAACTTTAATGTTATAGATTTTTCTAAAGTAAGAAGTGTATATAAAGTTGAAACTGCAACAGGAAATAAATGTTTAAAGAGAACTAGACACGGGAAATATAAAATAAGGAATGGGTTTATATTTGTAGAAGAATTAAAAAATGTAGGATTTAACAATGTAGCCTCCTATTATAAGAGTAAAGATAATAGAAATTATATAAAATATAAAAAATGGGTATTTTATGCTACAGAATGGATAGATGGTGATGAATGCGATCTAAATGATATAGTAGAAGCAGAAAATTGTGCCAAAACTTTAGCTCAGTTTCATAAAGCTACCCAAGAAATTGATATAAATAGACTAGAAGTTAAAAGTCATCTAAAAAAATGGCCTAAAAGATTTAATAAAAGAATATCTGATATGGATAGATTTAAAAATAATATAGAAAATAAAAAAATTAAAAATGAATTTGATATTACTTACAAGGATTATATAGATAGTTTTTATGAAAGGGCTATGGTAGCACTTTCCTTTTTAAATAAATCAGACTATTATAAATTATCTAAGGAAGCTGAAAAAAATAAAAGTCTATGTCATCATAGTTTTTATTATCAAAATATAATTAAAAAGGGCAAAGAATACTATATAATAGATCTAGACAGCATAATAATAGATTTACAAGTAAATGATTTAGGAAAGTATATACGAAGACTTATGACTAAAAAAAGCTATCAATGGGATTTTGAAAAAGCCAAAAGAATAATAGAAGCTTATAGCTCTGAAAATAAACTTACTAAACAAGATCTAGAAGTTATGTTATCTTTAATTATATTTCCTCATAAGTTCTGGAAATTAGGAAAAAAACGATATATAAAGCATAAACATTGGCCAGAAACTAGGTATATGAAAAAACTAAATAAAATTATAAAATACGATGTTATGCAAAGAGAATTTCTAGAAAGTTATTTGAAATATCTAGAGCAGTATGAATAATATAGTATAAATTGACTTAAATTTCATTAAGATTTATACTATATAAGTAACTATAATAATTAACAAAGAGGCTGATTATGTTTAAATGTATTAATTTAAATAAGGATAATATTATAAAATTCAAAGAATTAAATAAAAACAGTAAAAATTTCAATCTTTTAAATGAAGATTTTTTTATTTTATATAATAACTGTAGTTTTATACAAAGATTATTTTTAAAAAAAAGAGTAAAATTGCTATATAAAAAGGAAGAATGCATTGGATATATATGGACAAATACTACTATAAAAAACATATGTCATATAAATGCCTTAAACATTATAAAAACAGATAATCTAAAGGAAGTATCTACTTATCTCATAAAATCTATAGGTGAGAATTTAATTATAGAATATGATTGTGAACATAACGGTTATAACTATAATATATTAGAGGATATAGGATTTAAAAAGGGTAGGGGAGTTCTAGAATTATATTTAGATCTGGAAAAGTTTAATGATTATATAAAAACTCCTGAACATATTAATTTTGAAAATCCTATAATAAACAAACATGAAAAAATAAGATGTTATATACAAAATGAAGTTTTTAAAAGCAATAATAGAGTTCCTCTAACCAAAGAAGATATATATTTTGATGAATCTCAAGATTATTATCTTAAAGATGTATCCTTTTTTATAAAGGAGGATGATGAATATATAGGATATGGCCAAGTTATCTTAGAAAATAATATACCTTTTATTGTGAATTTCGGAATATTACCAAATTTTAGAGAAGAGGGCTATGGGAAAGTACTTTTAAATCATATTTTAAATAAATTAAAAATTAAAGGTTTTAAAAAGGTAATGATAAGGGTAAGTTCTGAAAATAAAGTAGCATTAAATCTTTATGAATCTCTAGGTTTTTTGTTATATAAAGAAAAGCATGTATTTATAATAAATACTTCAAATAAAAAATAACCCCAAAGGGGTTATTTTTTATTTGCTATTATATTTTTCTATAGCTAATTTTAATATTTCCATAGCTTCTTTCAAATCTTCGCCCTTTAAGCAATAGGAAAGTCTTATTTCATCTTCTCCTAAACCTTCACTTGCATAGAATCCAGCTGCTGGAGCTACCATAACAGTTTTATTATTGTGACTGAATTCAGTTAACATCCATTTAGTAAATTCTTCTGCGTTATCTACAGGAAGTTTAGCTACTATGTAAAAAGCTCCTGTTGGTTTTTCGCATACAACTCCAGGAATATTTTTTAATCCTTCAAACATTATATTACGTCTGTTTTCATATTCAGCCTTTACTTCTGTAAAATAACTTTCTGGAGTATTTATTAAGTTAGCTGCTCCTATTTGTTCTACTGTAGGAACGCATAATCTTGATTGACATAATTTTAGTATTTGATGTATAAGTTCTTTGTTTTTAGAAGCTATAAGTCCTATTCTAGCTCCACAAGCACTATAACGTTTAGATATACTATCTATTACTATAACTCTGTCTTGTACATCTTCTAAGTACATAGCTGATGTATATTTTAATCCATCATATACAAATTCTCTATAAACTTCATCCGCAATTAAGAATAAATCGTTTTCTTTAGCAATATCTGCAAGCATTCTTAATTCTTCATAAGTATAAACAACACCAGTTGGATTTCCTGGATTTGAAACTAATATAGCTCTTGTTTTATCAGATATTTTGCTTACTATTTCTTCTTTTTTTGGAAGATGGAATCCTTCCTCTGCTTTTGTTAAGAAAGGAACTACATTAACGCCAGCTGATTCAGCAAAACCGTTATAGTTTGTATAGAATGGTTCTGGAATTATAATTTCATCTCCAACATCACATAAAGCCATTAATGCAAATTGGATAGCTTCACTTCCACCATTTGTTACTAGTAATTCATCTTTTTCAAAATTTATATTCCATTCTTTATAATATTTTATAAAGCTTTCTAATAAAGGATCCATACCTTTAGAGTCAGAATATTTTAATACAGGTTCTTCATAAGATTTTACACCTTCAGTGAAACATTCTGGAGTTTTAATATCTGGTTGTCCTATGTTCAAATGAAAAACATGGATACCTTTATTTTTAGCTTCAGTTGCATAAGGTGCAAGCTTTCTTATTGGTGAAAATTGCATGTCAGATATTCTTTTTGAAAATTTCATTGTTTTTACCCCCCATTAATAAATGTTTAAAATTTAATAAATATATTTAAAATTTAATAAAATATATTTTCTCTTGGAACATAACTTGATTTTAAGTTAATTAAAGTATTTTCTGTTACTATCTTATTGTAGTAACTTCTATCTATAATGCATTCATATTTTAATCTATCATTATATGAATAATCCTGTTCTTCTAAAACCTTTACATCATACACATAAATCATCTCCTTCTAGTTTTATTTTAACCTAAAAGGAGATAATTTATTTTATTTAAATAGATTCTACTAAAATAACTTAATGTTATTTATAATATTTATCTAAAACTTTACCTAATCTTTTTACACCTTCAACTATTTTTTCATCACTCATGCAAGAATAGTTTAATCTAAAGTAGTTTTCATGCCCTCCATTAGGGAAGAAAGAACCACCAGGTACATAAGCAACATTTTCAGCTAAAGCATCTTTCATTAATTCTTTAGCATCTAAATCTTCTCTTAATTCAACCCATGTAAATAATCCTCCAACAGGATGAGTATATTTTACGCCTGCTGGGAAGTATTTTTTCATACTATCTAGCATTAAATCTCTACGTTTCTCATAAACTTTTTTAATTTTTTCAATATGTTCATTTAAATCATATTTTTGCATGAATAAAGCTGTTGCTCTTTGATCTAATGTACCAGCCTGTAAATCAACACCTTGTTTTACAATTATATATTTATCTAATATTTCAGGTTCAGCACAAACCCATGCAAGTCTTAATCCAGGACAGAAATTTTTAGAGAAAGTCCCAAGATAAATAACCCATCCTTCTTTATCAAAACTCTTTATAGATGGATGTCTTTCTCCTTCATAGATAAGATCTCCATATGGATTATCTTCTATTACAGGTATTTCATATTCTGCAGCTAATTCTGCTATTCTCTTTCTTCTATCATCTGGCATAGTTCTCCCAGTAGGATTTTGGAAATCAGGGATTGTATATATCATTTTAACTTTGCCTTTATTTTCTGCTAAAGCTTTTTCCAATTCCTCTATAATCATTCCATTATCGTCCATAGGTATTTCAACAAATTTAGGTCTATAGGATTTAAACGCATTTATAGCACCTAAATAACTAGGACTTTCGCAAACAACTATATCTCCTTCATTTAAGAAAATTTTAGCTGAAAATTCTATACCTTGTTGGGAACCATTAGTTATAGCAATGTTTTCATAAGAAACGTTTACACCAGCTGGTTTCATTCTTTCATTAGCTATGATTTCTCTTAATGGTTTGTAACCTTCAGTAGAGCTATATTGTAATGCTGCTCTTCCTTGAGTATCTAATACTTCTTGCATTATACCTTTCATTTCTTCTACAGGGAATAATTCTGGTGCTGGTAATCCTCCTGCAAAGGAAATTATCTCTGGCATTTCAGTTAATTTTAATAGTTCTCTTATCTCTGATGCTTTTAATCCTGATGCTCTTTCTGAAAAACGTATATTCATTAGCAAATCCCTCCAAAAATATAATAGGTTAATCAATACCTTTATAGATATATCTATTCTACAAACACTTATTATATCCTTCTTTTCAATATATAAAAAATCAAAAAAATTTTTAAAAAAACCCATTGATGTTAAAATTTTATCATATTTCCTCATAATATTTTGTCTTAATTTGTCATTAAATAACACTTAATGATTCTTTTATCATTTATAATGTAGGGAATTTTAATCTAAATATATTTTATAATAAATATTTTTTTGATTTTTTATAATATATTATAAAGTTAAATAACTTATTAATTCCAAAAAAAAATTTAGATGTTATAAATTTATCATATAATTTGAATTATTATTACAATAAATTTAATTTATATAACTTTCTTTATATTATATAGTATCACATTAGAAATTATTAATAAAATATAGTATAATATATAAGTCGAATTTTTTAAATTTATGAGGTGAATAAATAGTGAATGAAATATTAAATACAAAAGATATAAATATTATAGGAAAATTTTTCATAGAAACCTGGGGTTGCCAGATGAATGAAGAGGATTCAGAGAAACTTTCAGGCATGTTAAAAAGAGAAAGTTATATAAGAACTGAAGAAAGAGAAGAAGCAGATGTAATTATATTTAACACCTGTTGTGTTAGAGAAAATGCAGAGCTTAAAGTATATGGCAATTTAGGGATACTTAAAGGCTTAAAAGCTAAAAATCCTAATTTAATTATAGCTGTAACTGGTTGCATGATGCAACAAGCAGGTATGGCAGAAACTATTAAAAAGAAATTTCCTTTTGTAGATATTATAATAGGAACGCATAATCTTCATAACTTTTCAAATTATTTAAATGAAGTTAAGAAAAAACATACATCTGTATTGAAAATACAAGAAAAAGAAGATAGTATAATAGAAAACATGCCAATAGATAGAAAAAATAGTATGAAGGCTTTTGTTACCATAATGTACGGTTGTAATAATTTCTGTACTTATTGCATAGTTCCCTATGTAAGAGGAAGGGAAAGAAGTAGAACTCCTGAAAACATAGAAGATGAAATAAAGAATTTAGTTTCTAAAGGTTATAAGGAAATAACTTTACTAGGTCAGAATGTAAATTCCTATGGTAAGGATCTAGAACCTAATGTTACTTTTGCAGAACTTTTAAAAAGAGTAAATACTATAGAAGGATTAGAAAGAGTAAGATTTATGACTTCTCATCCAAAGGACTTAACTGATGATGTTATAGAAGCTATTGCTAAATGTGATAAACTATGTGAACAAATACATCTTCCTGTACAGTCTGGCTCTAGTGATATGCTGAAAAAAATGAATAGACATTATGATAGAGAAAAATATTTAGATGTGGTATCTAAAATAAAAAAACTTATACCTAATGTAGCTCTTTCTACTGATATAATAGTAGGATTCCCTGGAGAAACTGAAAAAGACTTTGAAGAAACATTAAGCTTAGTAAAGACAGTAGAATATGATTCTGCTTTTACTTTCTTATATTCCATAAGAAAAGGAACTCCAGCTGCTAAGTTTGACGATCAAGTACCTGAAGATGTTAAACACAAAAGATTTAATAGATTAGTAGAAGTAGTTAATGAAATAAGTGCTAAAAAGAACAAAGCCTATGAAGGAAAAATAGAAGAAGTTTTAGTAGAGGGTACTAGTAAAAATGATGAAAATAAACTAATGGGTAGAACAAGAGCAGGAAAACTTGTTAACTTTATTGGTAATAAAGAATCCATAGGAAAACTTGTTAATGTTAAAATAACAAAAGCAAACTCTTTTTCATTAACAGGAGAAGAAATTTAAATATAAATTAAAAAGCTCTTAATAAGAGCTTTTTTTAAAAGATTAAATTAAAAGAAATATTTTAAGGAGGAAAAAATATGGGATTAACTCCAATGATGAAACAATATTTAGAGGTAAAAGAAAGCTGCAAAGATTGTATATTGTTCTTTAGATTAGGAGATTTTTATGAAATGTTTTTTGAGGATGCTAAAGTTGCCTCAAAAGAACTAGAGCTAGTATTAACAGGAAGAGATTGTGGTCTAGAAGAAAGAGCTCCTATGTGTGGTATTCCATATCATGCTGCTAATACATATATAGGTAGATTAGTCAGTGCAGGCTATAAAATAGCTATTTGTGAACAATTGGAGGATCCTTCCGCCTCTAAAGGTATAGTAAAAAGAGGAATTATAAAAATAATTACACCAGGAACTTATACTGATTCTTCATTTTTAGAAGAGAATAAAAACAATTATATAATGAGCTTTTATTTAGATGATAATATGTGTTCTATGAGCTTTGCGGATATATCCACAGGTGAATTTAACTCAACTCATAGCAATTTTAAAGAAGCTGTAGTATTGGATGAAATATCAAAATTTGCTCCTCGTGAAATAGTTTTAGATGAAAATACAGAGGAAGACTTTATACATACTATAAAAGAAAGATTTCCTAATATCTCTATAAGCAAAATAAAAGAAGAAAATTTTAGTTATAATATAGATAATAATTTAAAGGATCAATTTAGTAATTTTAATGAAGATGAATATGAAACCATAGTAAAAAAATCCGCTAATGGTCTTTTATATTACATATTTCATACCCAAAAGAATATATTATCTAACATTAATAAAATAGACTATTACAGCATAGTAGACTATTTAACTATAGATGTAAATTCAAGAAGAAATTTGGAGATAACAGAAAATTTAAGAGAAAAAACTAAAAAAGGATCTCTTTTATGGGTATTAGATAAAACTAATACAGCTATGGGTGGAAGGCAATTAAGAAGATGGATAGAACAACCACTTATAAATAAAAACCCTATAGAAGATAGATTAAATGCTGTAGAAGAATTATTAAATAATATATCTCTTCAGGAAGATTTAAAAGAAGATCTAAGATCTATATATGATATAGAAAGAATAGTAGGGAAAGTAGCTTCTAAAAGTGTTAATGCAAAGGAACTTATATCTTTAAAATGCTCTATAGGTAAGATTCCTTATATAAAAGAATACTTAGCAAATTTTAAAAGCGATTTATTTTTAAATATGGAACAAAATATAGATACTTTAGAAGATATTCATGAATTGCTAGACAAATCTTTATTAGATAGCCCATCTTTATCTGTAAAAGAAGGCAATATAATAAAAGAAGGATTTAATGAAGAAGTGGATTCCCTAAGGGAAGCAAAAAGCAACGGTAAAAAATGGATAGCTTCTTTAGAACAAAAAGAAAAAGAAGAAACAGGTATAAAATCATTAAAGGTTAGTTATAATAAAGTATTTGGTTATTTTATAGAAATTACAAAAGCAAATTTAAGTTCAGTGCCAGAGGGAAGATATATAAGAAAACAAACTCTAGCCAATGCTGAAAGATATATTACTCCTGAGCTTAAAGAAATGGAAGAAAAAATATTAGGGGCAGAAGAAAAACTTATAGATATAGAATATAAACTTTTTACTAAAATAAGAGATTTTATAGAAGAAAATATAGATAGAATGCAAAAAACTGCAAGAATAATATCTGATATAGATTGCTTATGCTCATTAGCTACTGTAGCCTTAGAAAATAATTATATAAAGCCTAACATAAATGCTAAAGATGAAATTCTTATAGAAGAGGGAAGACATCCTGTAGTAGAAAAAGTTATACCTAAAGGTGAATTTATATCTAATGATAGCTTAATAGATACAAAAGAGAATCAACTTATATTAATAACTGGTCCTAATATGGCAGGGAAATCTACTTATATGAGACAGGTAGCCTTAATTACAATTATGGCCCAAATAGGTAGCTTTGTTCCTGCTAAGAAGGCTAATATTTCTATATGTGATAAGATATTTACAAGAATAGGCGCCTCAGATGATTTAGCTGCAGGTAAAAGTACTTTCATGGTAGAGATGTGGGAAGTTTCTAATATACTAAAAAATGCTACCTCAAAAAGTTTGGTGCTTTTAGATGAAGTAGGTAGAGGAACCAGCACCTACGATGGCTTAAGCATAGCCTGGTCTGTTATAGAATATATATGTAATAATAAAAATTTAAGATGCAAAACTTTATTTGCAACTCACTATCATGAACTTACAAAACTTGAAGACAATATTGAGGGTGTTAAAAATTATTCTGTATCCGTATCAGAATTAGAAAATGAAATAGTGTTTTTAAGAAAAATAATAAGAGGAGGAGCAGATCAATCCTACGGTATAGAAGTTGCTAAACTAGCTGGCTTACCTTCTCCTGTAATAAATAGAGCTAAGGAGATATTACAACATATTGAAGGTGATACGGAAGAAAACTCCCTTAATATTACTACTTCTAGAGAATATAAAAACAAAGATTATATAGAAGCATCAAGGGAAACTTTAAGTACTAAAAATAATCTTGGAAGTGGAATACAACATGATACTTTATCTGAAACTAATACTACTATAATAGAGGATGAGAATACTAAAGATAATCCTTCTTGTAATAAAAAACAAATGAACTATAAAAAAAATGATGAAAAGTCTATAAAAAAAGAAGTAGCAATGGATTCTTTTCAAATAAATTTTGAATATATAAAAAAAGATAAAGTAATTGAAGAAATTAAAAATATAGATATACTTAATATGACTCCAATGGAAGGTTTTAATAAATTATATGATATAATAAATAAAACAAAAGGTATAGATTAAAGGATAGTTGTATTATTAGATTTTAAAAAGCTATATATTAGTACATAAAAAAATCTCATGATCTTTAGATTTTTACTAACCTAGTACCACTTATAAGTGGTACTAATCTATATAATAAAATATACGCTATGTGGTGATTTAAATGAGAAAAATAAATTTATTAGATCTAGAAACTACAAATAAAATAGCTGCAGGAGAAGTTATAGAAAGGCCCTTTTCTGTAGTAAAAGAATTAGTAGAAAATAGTATAGACGCCAATGCTAAAAATATAACCATAGAAATAGAAGATGGGGGACAAAGACTTATAAAAATAATAGATGATGGAGAAGGTATTTATCCTATTGATATAAAAAATGCTTTTCTTCCTCATGCTACAAGTAAAATAAATTCCATAGAAGATATATATAAAATAAGCACTATGGGCTTTAGAGGTGAAGCGCTAGCTAGTATTTCCTCCGTATCAAAAACTAAACTTAAAAGTAGGGTTGCTTCTTACAATTTTGGTAAAGAAATATATATAGAAGGTGGCAAAATAGAATATTTAAAGGATACTGGTTGCAATGTTGGTACAACTATAGAGGTTTCTGATTTATTTTATAATGTACCCGCAAGACTTAAATTTTTGAAAAGTACAAGAAGCGATAGCACTGCTATATCAGATATAGTAAATAGGTTTATATTAGCTCATCCAGATATATCTTTTAATTTAATAAACAAAGGAAAGCAAAGTATAAAAAGTTACGGTACCGGAAATCTAAAGGATTCCATACGATGTGTATACAACAAAACAATCAGTGAAAACCTTATAAACTTTGAAAGTCATAAGGATATAATATCTGTATATGGATTTATAGGGAAACCTGAAATAAGCCGTAAAAGCAGAACAAATCAAAGCATATTTGTAAATAAGCGGTATGTTAAAAGTAAATTTATAACTGCTGCGGTAGAAAATGCTTTTAAATCTTTTTTAACAGTAAATAGCTACCCTTTCTTTGTAATATTTATAGATATTTTCCCAGAATATATTGATGTAAATGTACATCCTACTAAATCAGAAGTTAAATTTAAAGATGAGAGGGCTATGTTTAAAGCTATATTTGATGCAGTTCATGAAGCTATAAAAGAAGAATTAAAAGAATCATTTACAAATTTCTTTAATAAAGAAGATATTAATATATATGATTCTGAAAAATCTATGGGTGAAACTATAAAAACAGAAAAAGAAGAAGTACAAATACCAATAGATTTAAATAACAATAATAAAATTCATATTTTTGGTAATAATATAAATAGTTCAACTAAAACTAACAATATAGAACCTGCTAAAGATGAAAACATTGAAGGAAAAAATATATTTGAAATTAATAATAATTCTTCTATTTCTAAACAAGATGAAGTATACTATAACAAAAATAATACTGAATACTTAAATTCAAATAATAACAAAGAAGAAAGTTCATCAAAGCAAGATAATAAGAATCCCAATACCCTATATATAAATGAGAATGATACAACGTCCTCATCTATAAATATTAAAGAAAATAATCCTACTAATTTTTATATAGATATGAAAATAATAGGACAGTTTAATAATACATATATATTAATAGAAAAGGATAAAGAACTTTATATAATAGATCAGCATGCAGCTCATGAAAAGGTGCTATTTGAAAAATTTAAATCCGAAATAGAAAAGGGATATGTAATAAGCCAAATTTTATTATCGCCTGTAGTTATAGAACTATCAGAAGATGAATTTAACATATACGAAGAAAACAAATATATTTTTAAAAACTCAGGTTTTTCAGTGGAAGCTTTTGGAGAATATACTATAAATATAAAAGAAGTGCCTTTAATTTTAGGTAAACCCAATGTAGAAAATCTTTTTATGGATATACTTTATAACTTAAAAAATATGAAATCTAAAGAAACTTCTACAATAAAATACAATGCTATTGCTACACTAGCATGCAAATCCGCAGTTAAAGCAAATGACACCTTGAAAGAGGAGGAAATAAAAAAATTAATAGAAGATATGCTTATATTAGATAATCCATACACTTGTCCCCATGGAAGACCTACTATGATTAAATTTACATTAAAAGATTTAGAAAAAAAATTTAAAAGAATACAATAAGGGGGATAAGTAAAAATGATAGACTTATTAATACTTGCAGGTCCTACAGCAGTAGGGAAAACAGATATCTCTATAAAACTTGCAAAAAAACTAAATGGAGAAATAATATCCGCTGACTCTATGCAAATTTATAAATACATGGATATAGGTTCAGCTAAAATAACCAAAGAGGAAATGAAGGGTATACCTCATCATCTTATAGATGTAGTAGCACCTCATGAAGAATTTAATGTATCCTCCTTTAAAACTTTAGCAGAAAAATGTATAAAAGATATATGGAGTAGGGGGAAACTTCCTATAATAGCAGGAGGCACAGGTTTATATATTAATTCTTTAATCTATAATTATGATTTTACAGATGCAGATAGAGACGAAGATTATAGAGAATATCTAATTAGATTATCAGAAGATAAAGGAAAAGAATATGTTCATAGCCTGCTAAAAGATATAGATGGAAAATCCTATGAAAAATTATATCCTAACGATTTAAAAAGAGTTGTTAGAGCCTTAGAAGTTTACAAAATCACAGGTAAATCTATAAGTGAATATACAAAAGAAAATGAAAAAAAATTGTATAATATACCTTATAACATAAACTACTTTGTTTTAAATATGAATAGAGAAGTACTATATGAAAGAATTAACAAAAGAGTGGATATAATGATGAATAAAGGCTTAATAGAAGAAGTAAAAAAATTAGAATCTATGGGATATACTCCAGATATGCAATCTATGAAAGGCATAGGTTATAAAGAAATTCTATTTTATTTAAAGGGCGATATTTCACTAGATGAAGCTATTTATTTAATAAAAAAAGGGAGCAGAAATTATGCTAAAAGACAACTAACTTGGTTTAGAAAAGATAAAAGATCTATATGGATAGATAAAGATAAATATAGATCTGAGGAGGAAATAGTAGATAAAATTATAAAAATGGTAAAATATAAATAAAATTAAAAGGATTTTTAATTTATTTATAGAATTATATAAGAATAAGTTTCTAATTATTTGTAATTTTTTTAGGAGGGAAAGGTTATATGACTAAAGTTGTTAATAATCTACAAGATATATTTTTAAATGGTGCTAGAAAAAATAGAATTCCTGTTACCATATATTTAACAAATGGATTTCAATTAAAAGGATTTGTTAAAGGCTTTGATAACTTTACAGTAATATTAGATTCAGATGGTAAACAAATGATGATATACAAACATGCTATATCTACAATTAATCCAGCAAAGCCCTTATTATTTGTACAAAATCCTAGCGGAGATGATTATAAAGATAAAGAATAGGTTAATTGCCTATTCTTTTTTTATATGTTAATATATACAATGTTAGATAATACATACTTATTATTTTTCTTACATATAGAGGAGGATGGAGATAGAAATGCTACATATAACAAAAGATACTCTAAGAAACATATATGACATAAATCCTAAAGTTCTAGATTTATATGAAAAGGCTATAGAAGATATTAAAGATGAGTTCCAAAAATATGATGAAATAAGAGAATTTAATCAACTAAAAGTTTTAAATGCTCTTCAGGAAGAAAGAGTTAGTGAATCTCATTTCACAAATTCTACAGGGTATGGATATGGAGATATAGGAAGAGATACATTAGATAGAGTTTATGCTAGGATATTTAACACAGAAAGTGCTTTAGTAAGACCACATTTTGTAAATGGTACTCACGCTATTGGAGCTGCTCTATTTGGAAATTTGAGACCAGGGGATACTATGTTATCTGTATGTGGAAAACCTTATGATACATTACACAATATAATAGGAATAGAAGGGGAAGAGAACATAGGTTCTTTAAAAGATTTTGGAGTTAAATATAAACAAGTAAATTTAAAAGAAGATCATTCTATAAACTATGAAGAAATAGAAAAGATATTAAAAGAGGATATTTCAATAAAACTTATACATATTCAACGTTCAACAGGTTATGGATGGAGAAAAGCTCTCCTTATACCTGAAATAGAAAAACTAATTTCTTTTGTAAAATCCATAAAAAAAGAAGTTATATGTTTTGTAGATAACTGTTATGGTGAATTTATAGATACTAAAGAACCAACGGATGTAGGCGCAGATTTAGTAGCAGGATCCTTAATAAAAAATATAGGTGGAGGAATAGCACCTACTGGTGGATATATAGCTGGCAGGGAAAAGTATGTAACTCAAGCTGCCTATAGATTAACCACTCCTGGCATAGGAGGAGAATGTGGTTCTACCTTTGGAGTAGTTAGGCAAATGTACCAAGGACTATTTTTAGCACCACATATATCTATGGAGGCTGTTAAAGGAGCGGTATTTTGTTCAAGGATAATGGAATTAGCTGGTTTTGAAGTGCTTCCAAAATATAATGATGATAGAAGCGATATAATTCAAGCTATTAAATTTAATGATAAAGAAAAGCTTATAAATTTTTGCAAGGGAATACAACAAGGTTCTCCTGTAGATTCCTTTGTTTCTTGTGAGCCGTGGGATATGCCAGGCTATAAAGATCAAGTAATTATGGCTGCAGGAGCATTTATTCAAGGGTCTTCCATAGAATTATCTGCAGATGCACCTATAAGAGATCCTTTTATAGCATATCTACAGGGCGGACTTACTTTTGATCATGCTAAAATAGGTATTTTAATTTCTCTATCAAAAATATTAAAATAATAAATTTTAACATGTAAATTAACCAGAATTACCTTGGGGATATTAAGTTTAATATATAAGTTTAATATAATAGAAAAAGCAGAATTAATATAAAAATAGTTCCCAGAAGTTATTTACTTAATACTTCTAGGAATTATTTTTATTAACAATCCTTTTTAAAAGCAATTTATTTTTAATACACATTTATTTATCAAAATAACAATGTTATTAATACTTTCTATATATTCCTACTAATCTTCCAAGAACTTTACAATCCTCTAAAATTATAGGTTTCATACTTTTATTTTCAGGTTGAAGTCTTATATAAGAACTTTCTTTAAAAAATCTTTTTAAAGTAGCTTCGTTGTCTATTAGAGCAACCACAATATCTCCATTATTTGCAGAATCGGTTTTTTCAATAATAGCTAAATCACCATCTAATATTCCAGCTTCTATCATACTTTCTCCAGATACCTTTAACATAAATAAATCCTTTGTGTTTTTTACATAATCAATAGGTAATGGAAATACATCTTCTATATTCTCTATAGCCAAAATAGGATTTCCTGCAGTTATAGTTCCTACAATAGGTACATTTATAACTTCTTTTTTTGAGGTAGGATCAACAATTTCTATGGCTCTAGTTTTGCTGCTATCTCTTTTTATCAAACCTTCTTTTTCTAATCTTTTAAGATGAAAATGCACTGATGAAGTTGAACTTAAACCTACAGCCTTGCAAATTTCTCTTACAGAAGGAGGATAGCCTTTTTCTTTAATTTGTAATTTTATAAAGTTATAAACTTCATTTTGTTTGTCAATTCGGCTTTTATTCATAATCACACCTCATTACTTAAATAATAATTAAATTATACCATAAAAATGGAAAGCTGCAAACTAATGTTCAAATAATTTATAATATAGCTTATGATTATAAAGGGTTTTTTAATGCATATAAACTATATTTTTGCTATAATAGTAAGAGTGTTTTTATAGAAGATATAAATTTCTCATAATAATAAGTGTTTTTATTATGAGGAATAACTTTTAAGTATAATAATAACCAATATAATAAATTTATAATTTGTAATAAGATACCATAAAGAAAGGTAGAGTGTAAATATATGAACAGAGAAACTTGTATTTTTAATTATACTAAAAAATGTACTGACTGTGGTGAATGTGAAATTTGTGATTTGAACACAAATAAAAAATGCGATAATTGCGGAGAATGCTTACAAAGAGAAGGAATAGATACTCAAGCTATAAAGATTGATGAAATAAAAGAGGATAAAAACTTTGTAGATAAAGAAGCCTTAAAGAAGGTACTAAAAGAAGATGAAGAGGAGTTAGAATCCTCAAAAAAATTTGAGCAGGATCTAGAAAATGAAATCCTACAGGATACAGAATTACTAAGGGACTATGATGAAAATTTTAAAGAGCAGGGACTATATGCCATAGAAAATGTAGATGGAGTACAAATAGAATATATAGAAGATGTAGATGGATTAAGTGAACTGATGGAGGATGAATCTAGATTGAAAAAGGTAGCCTACGAAGAATTTCCAGGGCTTATAAAAATTAGAGAAAATAAATAGAAAAACAAGAGCTTCTTATACAACAGTAGAAGAAGGGATGTTGGAATTGTAAAATCTAAGATAAAGCACTTTAAAATACCTATATAATACAAGGTTTTAAAGTGCTTTATAAAGTTTGCTTTATTCATCACTTAAAGGATTAGATTTAACTGCTTCTCTTAATCTATCACTATCTACATGAGTATAAATTTGGGTTGTAGATATGTTTTCATGGCCTAATATCATTTGTAAGCTTCTTATATCAACACCACCATGCTTGTACATTAATGTAGCAGCCGTGTGCCTTAATTTATGAGGAGAATATTTTTCTCCATCTAAGCCTGATTTTTTTACATACTTCTTTACTAACATCTCTACAGAACGTTTATTTATCCTTGTATAATTTTTACTTAAAAATAGAGCATCCTTGTCAACTATTTTTTCTCCCATTTCTTTTCTTACGCTTAAATAATCATTCAAAGTTTTAATGCAGGCTTTATTAAGGTAAACAGTTCTTTCTTTGTTTCCTTTACCTATAACAGTTAAAACATCATTTTTAATATTAGATATGTTTATACCACATAATTCTGAAAGTCTTAACCCGCAATTTAAGAACATAGTTACTATACATAAATCTCTTTCTTTAAACTTACCATCTATAGAAGATAATAGTCTTTTACTCTCATCTAATGTTAAATATACAGGATTTCTTTTACTTATTTTAGGACTTTCCAACTCTAGGGCTGGATTTTCCTTTATGATTTTAACTTTACCTTGTAAAAATTTAAAGAAAGATCTTAATGTAGCTACTTTTCTAGCTTTAGCATAGCTACCATTATTTCTATAATTCTCTGCAAAGGATACAAAAGCGAACAAATCCGTTAATGATATATTCTTAATGTCTTCATCACTTATATTGCTTATTTCTATATCATTAAATTCTGTTTCTCCAGGAACCATACCTTTGTATAATTTTAAAAATCTAAAAAACATAATCAAATCCAATTTATAACTTTCAATTGTATTTTCTGATTTTCCTTTTATAGTTCTAAGATAATTTAAAAAATCATTTAATCTTTGAGGAAGATTAGGATCATATAATTGTTGAATATTATATTTCATTGAAAATATGTACCTCCTTAGCCTAAAAATAACAACAACTTCGCGAAATTTATATTTCGCGATTATAATATTCTATATAAAAGGGGTAAAATCCTTCTTTTTTTTTATTAATATTATAAGTTTTGTAAGTTTTGTTATATAGATATATAACTCATAAGTATTATCTGTATTTTTATATAGATTCTTCACTATAGCTAACATATATAAAACCGCTAAGAATAGTATACCTTAGTATATATAGTTTAGCTAGCAGTTTGGATCATAGTTGAATTTTAAATTTCTGCCCTATCCCAGTCAATTGCATTTCAATTGATAATGAACATCAATTATTTAACTATGTATAATTCTATATTTATACATTTCATTCTTTTAACAGCATGTGTAAAAAAATGGTATTAATTATTAAATTGATTTTAATTCACAATATGTAATTATGTTTGTGGAAACATAATTTTACATTTATTACCATTGTTTTAATTTAAAATAATTTTTCAGTTTATTTGTATAATAATGAATAATATTTTATTCTACACTATATTTTATATGCGTCTACATTTTATTTTTATTAAAATTATTATATATGCATCTGCAAGAAAGATAACTATACTATTAAAGATAAGGTATTTCAAACTAATTTTTAAATCTATTTATTATATATTCATTGTTATTTTTAATATTACATATTTATCTGAATCTAATTATTTATAAATAATTAGATTCAGATTACAGAAACAATAAATAATAGATATCATTTGAAAACTCTTATAAATTATAGCTATTTATAAATATTTTTAATAGATAACCTCCTAGTATATTGAAAATATTTATAATATATAATAATATTAATATTGTTAGATTTAAACTAAACCAAATAAAAATAATATATATATTATTTTTAACACAATTTTATATACAATAGAGGAGATGTTTATATGACACCAGTTAACATGAGCGATTTAGCTTATAAAGAATTTAAAAAATTTATAGAAGAAAATAATGTGAATTCAAACATATTTAGAATATTTTTAGCCGGAAATGGTTGAGGAGGTCCTGTTTTTAGCATTGTTCTGGATGAACAAACAAACGAAGATTTACTATCACCTATCGGAGAATTATCATTTCTAGTACATAGGGATCTTTTTTCAGAATTTGGAGGTTTTATAATCCAATGTGCCGAAGAAAATGGCAAAGGTGGTTTTACTATAGATCCACTAATACAACCAGAAGGCATTAGTTGTTCTACTTGTTCAAGTTGTAATTAACTCAAAATACATATATAAATAATTTTTAATGTATCTTATCAACTATAATATCGATTTAAACAAATAAACAATATTCGAATTGTATATAAATATATAATTTAAATATTGTTTATTCATGTATAATTTAAACTTTTATATAATAAACTTAAAAGGAATCATATAAGAAATAAACTCTTATATGATTCCTCAATTAAATTGCTTTTATATTAGTGTGTTTGGTGTAATATAATTATTTTAACTATTATAGATTTCTTTCGTAAGCTTCTACCATCTTTCTAACCATATTTCCGCCTACATATCCGTTTTGTCTTGAAGTTAAATTTCCTTTATCCACAGCATCATAGTTTGCTATTCCAACTTCGTTTGCAACTTCCATTTTTAATTGATTTAATCCATGTTGTGCCTCTGGCACTACTAAATTATTAGAATTTCTATTTGCCATGATATATTACCTCCTTATACACCTATCTTCAAATTTTATTTTTAATATTTGTGTTTAGTTTATAGATTTCTTTCGTAAGCTTCTACCATCTTTTTAACCATGTTTCCACCTACATATCCATTTTGTCTTGAAGTTAAGTTTCCTTTATCCATTGAATCATAGTTTGATATTCCTACTTCGTTTGCAACTTCCATTTTTAATTGGTTTAATCCATGTTGTGCTTCTGGCACTACTAAATTATTAGAATTTTTATTACTTGGCATAAATATTACCTCCTATTTATTTATCTTTTGTTTTTATTTATGCTTTATTAAGTTTTGTATTATAAGTATGTGTAGTTTTAAATTTATTATTATATAAAACTAAAGGTAACTATGATTAAGTTTTACTCTTAATACATATATTGTATATAATCTTAAATATAATATATATAAACAAAAAAATAAAGAGCATAAGCTCTTTAATAAATAATAAGGATACATTAATATATTTCTATAAGGAATTTCTAAAACATATTAATTAAGTAAGAAGGAAATCATTATATAATATATAAATCAAACCATTATTAACCCCACTTATATGAGTAGCAAAATTCATGCCAAGTACTTAAAAGCTAAAAACGGTAAAGATTTATACTTTCTAATCTCAAAATGCTATAATTAAAATATCAATTTGAGATTTTATTAATATTTGTTACATTTTGATACACTATATATGAATCACATTACAGTTAATTTCAATTTCAAACTTATCTTCGTTAAATTCTATTTAATTTATTTAGTGTATAAATTTTCAGAAAAATGCGACTACAAAGCCATTAACCTATGTTTTGCAATAATAAAAACACTTTTTTTTGAATAATTATGCGTAATTAAATTAACCCCCTATTGCAAACCTTGATATCCCTAGACTTCTGCTATTTATTCAACTTGATTTTATTATAATTATACATTATAATTTAAAATAACATGAATAAAAAATTGCAAAGGAGATGGTGTTTTGGAAAATCAAAAAAATAACAAATATTCATTTAATGAATTATTTAAATTTATTTGTCCGTCTTTAATAGGTTTTATACTCTTTATAATACCTATTTCTTATGATGGAGAAATAACAATACCTATTGCTGTACTTTCAAAAATTGTTTTAGCTGGGTTAGGTAGTATATTACCTCAACTTATGGGAATCATCATATGCATTACTTTTATTTGTACAATGATTACTAAAATATTTAAACCTAAAGCTATTTTAGTAAATAAATTTTTTAACAATTTATTCAACGTGTCCACCGTATGGGTACTAGCTAGAGTATTAGGATTTATATTTATTATTTCTACCTTTTTTAAAATAGGTCCTGAATGGATATGGTCAAAAAATACAGGGGGCTTATTACTTTATGATTTGCTTCCTATATTATTTTCAGTATTTATATTCGCAGGAATGTTACTTCCTTTATTATTAGACTTTGGTTTATTAGAATTTGTTGGGGCATTACTTACTAAAGTAATGAGACCAATATTTAATTTACCAGGCCGTTCTTCTATAGACTGTATGGCTTCTTGGCTTGGTGATGGTACTATTGGTGTATTACTTACTAGCAAACAATATGAAGAGGGTTATTATAGCGAAAGAGAAGCTGCAGTTATAGGAACAACCTTCTCAGCAGTTTCTATAACTTTTAGTTTAGTTGTAATATCTCAAGTTAAACTTGCTCATATGTTTGTGCCTTTTTATTTAACAGTTTGCTTAGCAGGTATAATTGCAGCTATATTAATTCCTCGCATACCACCACTTTCAAGAAAACCAGATGCTTATTTAAATGGTGGAGAAAGCAAAAATTCTGAAGCTCTTCCAGAAGGATATACACCTTTTACATGGGGTCTTGAAAAAGCTGTTGCTAAAGCCGACTCCAATGATGATCCATTTAATTTTATAAGACAAGGGTTACAAAATGTATTGGATATGCTTTTAGGCGTAACTCCTGTAGTTATGGCTATGGGAACATCTGCTCTTATATTAGCTGAATATACTCCGCTTTTTAAATGGTTAGGTCTACCTTTTATACCACTACTAAACTTATTAAAAATACCAGAAGCCGCTTTAGCATCACAAACTATTGTAGTTGGTTTTGCAGATATGTTTCTACCTTCAGTTATTGCAGCCACTATACAAAGCGAAATGACAAGATTTATAATAGCTTGCCTTTCAGTTACTCAATTAATCTATATGTCTGAAGTAGGAGGACTATTATTAGGTTCTAAAATACCTGTTTCATTAAAAGATCTGATTATTATATTTCTTGAGAGAACCTTAATAACTTTACCTATTATTACTTTAGTAGCTCACATATTATTTTAAAAAAATATATTATATATTAGAGATTAATAAAAATAAATATTTAAAACATTCTAATAGCAATTTAATAGATTTATATTTTAAAATACTATTAGAATAATTTTAAAATAAGCACTTATAATTTTAAATAAGTGCTTATTTATATTAAACAAATTTAAAAATGTGTTTTATCAATCTAGAGGTTTTATTTAAATTTTCTCAAAAGCTACATTTACATCTATAGGAATATCATCTGCTACTATCTTAATATTTAATATTTTATCCGTATTTAATTTTATTTTTATATCCTGACCATACATTAAGGTAGGTGTAGATATATTAACATTAACTCCTATATTAGAAAAGTTTATACTAGCATTAGCTGTAAGCATATTTGAAAGTTCAGAAAGAGCACTTTGAGCCATTTCATTTAGTTTCTCCACAGGAAGACCCATCATCATTTTTGAAGCTATTTTTTTACCATTTTCCCCTTCTATATTATACACAATATTTCCTTTAATATCTCCTACAATACCTAAATTTATAAGTATTCCTAAACTTTCTACACTGTTTTTTACAGTAACATCCTCTCTTGTAACATTAGAAAAACCAATTTGAGGTAATATATTGTAAAAAGAATCTATAAAAGGATTAATATATTTTGCATCCATTATGATTCACCTCTCTTGAAGCCTACATTTATATAAATTTGCCCAAATTCTGTATTCGATTCTACAGCTAAGCTCTCTAGTAAGCTTTGAGATATATTAAGGGATTTACCATAAAATATACTTGGAGGAGCTATTCTTAATCCAAACACTTTATTTTTTCTGTTTAGCATAGAACATGCATTTCCAGCTACAATATTAGAAAACTCACCAATAACATTTAAAACCTCATTCATATCCTTTGGTTCTCTCTTCAACATAAAATTAACCATACTATTAGCTGTTTCCTGTGATAAATCTAAAATCATTCTTCCTGAAAAATTACCTATTATACCTATAACTACAGCCATACCTCTGGAAGTTTCTGAAATAGTACACTTTCTATCTTCTGAAAATTCTGCAGTAGTCTTAGTAAATTTATTTAAAGTGTCTCTAAAGGATTCTTTAAAAATTTCAAAATAATTATTTTCAAGTTGTAAAAATAATTCTTCCTTCATAATAACCTTTTCTATTGTTGCTATAAGTTCTTCTGGATCTATAGGTTTTTGAATATATCCACAAACCTTATTTTCATTAGCTTTTTTTACTATTTCTTCATCCATCATAGAACTTATAACTATTACCTTTACATTTTCATTTATTTTATTAATAGCTTTTATACATTCTATTCCATCTGTACCTGGCAAAGTCATATCCATGGTTACAATATCTGGTTCTTTATCCTTTACTACATTTATAACTTCTTCTAAGTTCCCTGCTTCTCCAACTACAGTTAATCCATTTTCCTCTAATATGTCTTTTATAATACTAATTGAAAAAGGAGAATCATCTACAATAACTACTTTAGTATTTTTCATATTTTTCCCTCTTCTTTCTTCCCAAATTTATTAATAATAAAGATTATTTCTTATTGTTTCTATTTTAATATATTTTTCTTAAAATTTAAACAATTTCTATAAATAACTTATATAAATCTTTTTCGTTCATATAATAGCTTCCTTTAGATTTATAAAAAAAATTTAATATTTTTCTATAATAAAAAATTTATTATATATTATTAACTATAAATCTTAGTTTTACTATATTCTAAATAATAATTTATTAAATACATTTAAATTTTTTGTATATATTTGTTGAGATATCAACTTATTTGTTGATTGCATAATTATATTAATATATAATTAGTATATAAGATTAAAAATTACACATTATAGTAATAATTGCTATTAAATATACCTTTAGTTACTAAATTTATTTATAGGAGGAAATTTTATGCTAAGTGAAAAATTATTAAAAGCTTTAAATAATCAAATAAACTTTGAATTTTATTCATCTTATATTTATTTAGCTATGGCTTCTTATGCTGAATCAGAGGATTTAGCTGGATTTGCTAACTTTTTTAGAGTGCAGGCTCAAGAAGAAATATTCCACGCTATGAAATTTTATGATTATGTAAATCAAATGGGCGGAAGAGTAATACTTGAGAAAATAGATCAGCCTAAAGCTGAATATAAAAACATACTTGAATGCTTTGAAGATGGATTTAATCATGAAAAAATAGTCACAAGTAGAATTTATAATTTGACTGATATTGCCACAGAAGAAAAAGAACATGCTACTATAAGTCTTTTAAAATGGTTTATAGATGAACAAGTAGAAGAAGAAAATAATTTTAATACTATAATAAGAAAATTAAGGAGAGCAGAATCTAATCCAGCAGTACTTTATATGCTCGATGATGAGTTATCTACAAGAGTATTTACTCCACCAACAAACACTGGAGCTTAATTTTTAATATAAAAAATCTGCTATTAAGTTAAATCCTATATTCAATTTTAATTAAAATACTCCCTATTCACAATCTAGTTGTGATAATAGGGAGTATTAATAATTTACTAGCGACAGATTTCACTTTATTTTCTGCTTATCTTCTCTTGAGTTTTACTGTCTATTAACTGCAAATTATATTCTCTTATAATTTTTCCAAGTAAACTACTATATAATAAATTACCATCCTTATCTTTTTTAGTACTATACCCTGCCTTTTCTATGGCTTTTGCTTGTGTCTTATATTCTGTAGCTCTAAAAACTTTATTTTCTCTATATCTCTTATTCTTAACTAAAAAATTTGCATAATCCTTTATAGAATCCTCTTTGGAAGAATAATATCTAAAGTTATCTTTAATTTTATCTTTATAATTTTCTGAGGTTTCCATATTTAAAACCTTACCTTGCCAAGAAGGAGTAGCCTTAATTCCAAATAAATTATTTCCTTTTTTACTAAGTTCCGATCTACCCCAATCTGATTCTAAAATAGCCTGTCCTATAGTTATAGAAGGTAAAATCCCATATTCATCATATAATTCCTTTGATATAGGTATCAATTCATCTATAAACTGCCTTTTATATTCATCTGGTGTTATAGGATATATATTATTTAACTTGTCTAAATATTTATGTACATTCTTTTTTTCTTCTTCAGTAAGAGACATTTTACTTATAACTTCATCTAAAGTCAGTAATCTATAATTAGTATTCTTAAACTTTCTATTTTTACTAATTTCTAAAAAACTTCCTCCTAAAGTCTTTGCACTTTCTATATTAGCTTTAGAAAAATCTCCTTCATTTTTAACTGCATCTAAAGCAGCTATGTATTTCCAATTAACTTGCAATTTGTTCTCACTAACTTCATCTGCAGCTCTAATATAAATATTCATTGCATTCTCTGGTAAAAACCTTTCTTTTGTCTTGTTTAGAATTAATGAATTAAATATTATAAAAATAGTAAAAACTAATAAAACTAATATTATTAGCTTTAAAAACAAACCTGTTATTTTCTTCATAAAACCCTCCATAACTTCCTGATATAGCTTATATATGTCTTTGTAAAAATTATTATATCAAAAATCTAAATAATTTTATTATAAAAATTATTTAAAAAGCTAATATTAATAAATATATAAGAAAAATTTAAACTATTAATTATTTTATATTTGTATTTTAATTTTGGCAGTTTACTTTTTAGTTTATTTACATAATATTTATTACGTTAATAATTTTATTTTAAAATTAATTTATTTTCTATATATAAATTTTAATATTTTATTTTAGACAAAAATGCATTCTGTTTTACTTAAAGATCTCCTATAAAATAGAAAAGAGAATTAACCTTTTAATATAAAAAATGTTAATTCTCCTTTATTTCTATATATGTTTTAAATAAGTATAATGCTAATTTTTTTTATGCATTATATTACTTATTCTTCATAAAACTTAGATATTTTATCTTCATTATCTGAAGGAATATAGTAAACTTCCCCTTCTAAAATATTTATATATTTAACTGATTTTTTAGTCAATTTAACCCTATAGCTACCATCCAAGCTTATCTTATATAATGAATCATTATCCTTATTGTCTATATAATATATGTTATTACTATATCCATTTATATTAGTTATCACTCCTGAATATAACAAGCTATTGTTACTTCCATCTATAGATATTTTATAAAGATTTCCATTTGAAATATAGTATATATAGTTTCCTATTATATTCATTTGGCTGCAAGGTATATTATTTAATTTTACTTTACCTGTACCATCAATTTTGATTTTATATATTGATGAATTATCCTCATATTTTGTATAGTATATCCATTCTCCTGAAACTACAAATTGAGAATCCGCTCTCCATCTTCCTTCTGATACTACTGCACTATATCCTGTCTTGTCTATTTTAATCTTGTATATGCCGCCTTTACTCTTATCAAAATAATAAATAAAGTCATTGTATACTGTCATATATGAAGCTGATGCCTCTTTAATCAGTTCCTCTCCATTGCCATCCTTTTCTATTCTATATATACTACCATTGCTTACATAGTATATATATTCTCCATATATATTTAAAAATTCTGCAGCATTACTAGAAAGTAGTTTATCCTCCGCTCCAGTTATCTTATTTCTATATATTTTTCCACTACCATTTTCTTTATTTATATAGTACATATAATTATTATCTTTTACCATAAATCCTCTATTTAATATATTACCAGCAGAATTACCCATACCATAAGGAACTTCTCCATTTACCTTTAGTGTTAATTTAACTTCTCCAGTATAGCCATCTACAGTACCTATATATGTATATACACCTGGTTTTGATGTATCTACACTATTCTCCTTCCAATGTACTTTAAACTTGTCCTTAGAGTCATCACTCATTATTACCTCTACAGAATCTGGGAGAGTAACTTTATCACCTTTGCTTACTTCTTTTTCAATAGGCCTTATTTCCTTTATAACTATAACATTACTATTATTTAAATCAAAATTTTTGTAAGTAAGGTTATAATAATATCCTGCTACAGGACTATAATCCTGAATTTTTTTAGGATTTGTTATTGGTAATGTTAATGATTTTAAATTAACTAAATTTTTTAAAGCATATATGCTAGTTATATCATCATTTCCAACTAAATCTAATGTAACTAATTTTGTAAGCCCTTCTAAAGATGATAAATCAATTATTTTATTTTTACCTAAATATAATTTGTTTAATTCTTTTAATCCCTTTAATATACTTATATCGGATATATTATTATCAGATAAATCCAATGCTTTTAAATTAGTAAGATCTTCTAAAAATAATAGTCCTCCGCTTAACTTCGTATTGTTTAAATATAGGTACTCTAAACTTTTTAAATATTTAATATAATCTAAAGAGTCTACTTCTCTTCCAGCTAAATCTAACTTAACTAAAGTCTTAATAGGCATTAAATTTTTTATGCCTTTTAAAATTCCTTCTCCCTTTAAGTTAATAGAAGTCAAATTAGAAAAATACTGAATCCCTTCTAAATCTACTATATTATCTCCAGTTAATTGAAGTTTAGCTTTTAATCCATCTTTTTCTATTCTCTCCTTGCTTAAATCCAAATCTGTTATATTCTCTACATCACCCTTAAATACATTAGTATTTTTATCTCTTCCTAAAATTTCTCTAGTAATTTTAGCTAAATCACTTTCTGATTTTTCATCAAAAACTATAAAATCTGAGTGAGTTGTAAAATCCTTTTTCTCCAGGTTATTATAATAAGCTAAGGTTACATCAAAATTTGATACCCCGCTATTTTTCAAATAAAGTTCCTTAAGACTATATAATTTTTTTAAAGATTCTTCTCCCTCTGAAATCTTGTTTTCGTATAATGATAAGTATTGTAAGTTTTCAAGGCCACTTAAATTAGCTATACTTACAACTCCATTTTTTGATAGATCTAATCTTGTTAATTGTGACAATCCTCCTAAAGCTGTTATATCTCCAATTATATTATTAGATAAGTCTAATTCCTTTAAAGATTTTAAATACTCTATAGGTTTTATAGAACCTATTTTATTCTTATGAAGTACTAATTTGTTTAAGTTTATAAGCCCTTTTAAAGAACTTATATCAGAAATTTCATTATTAGACAAATCTAAATATGTTAAGGTGTCCTTCATACTCTCTAGCCCTTGCAAATCCTTTATACCTTTACCAGAAAGCTCTAATTTAGTTATAGATGAAAGCTGTCTTTTATATATAGGTTCTGAGTAATTCTTAATTAATTCTCTTATTTCTTTTTCTAAAGCTTTATCTGCAAACATAACTGTTTCATTACCTATTATTTCTACATTACTAAGATGACTAAGAATCTCTGTATTTATTTTAGTACAACCTGTTATATCTAATTTTTTTAGATTTATTAGTTCTTTTACCACATCTATATTAACTACATCTGTACCTGCTATACTTAAATATTCAAGATTTTTTAAATATTTAATATTATCTATGTTATCTAATATATGACCTTTTATTTGCACATTACTTAAGCATAAATAAGTTAATTTGCTAAGAGATGATATAAATTCAATATTAGTAACATTACAATTAGAAATATTTAATTCTTTTAAACTAACTAAATCTGGAATAGTACTTACCTTTGTATCAGATACATATAACTTTTCTATATGTTTCATATTTTTAATATACTCTAAATTAGCTACCTCTGTTTTGTTTATATTTAAATGTTTAATATAAGGGGAGTTTTCTAAAGCCCTTATGTTATTTATATTTGTATCTGATATGTTTACTTCTTTTAAATTAGTTAACTCATTTAAAAGAGATATATCTTGTATGTCTGTTCCACTTAAATTTAACTTTTCTAAAGATATCATATTTTCTATAGCATTTAGTCTTTCCACATGGGTGTTATGAAGATCTAACTCTTTAATATTTTCCAAATCACTAGGATATACATAACCAGAAGGTTTATTAATCTCTTTTCTTATTAACTCCTCAAATATCTTATCCTTAAATGCTATAGGTATATTTAGTTTAAAATCCTTATCTTTAAGATTGTTGTAATAATCTTTAGCATAATCATAATTTGAGCTATGGTTACCCACTAAATATAAACTTTTTAAATATTTTAATTTAGATATTGGTGAAAAATCTCCAATGTTATTATTAGACATAAATAAATAAATTAAAGATATCTTGCCCTCCAAAGAATCTATATTCTCTATTTTATTATCCCTTAAGTCTAAGTGCTCCAAATAATTTAAATTTTTTAAATAAGATATATCTATAACTTCATTTTTAGCCATATTTAGATATTTCAATTTTGGTAAGTTGCTAACGGCTGAAATATCTTTTATATCATTATTATATAGGTTTAATTTTTCTAAACTATCAAGGCCTCTTAAATAGGATATATCTGTTATATGGTTATCTGATATATCTAAATTACTAATATTCTTTAAATATTCTATACCTTTAAGACTTTTTATATTTTTGTTATGAAGGTTCAATTCTTTTATACCTGAAACATCCATATTGGTTAAAGGACCCTTAGGTCTATCCTTAGGATTGGCTGCTTTTCTTACTTCTTCTTCTAGATTTTTATCCTGGAATTCTATATAACCATCTATATAGAAATTCATTTTTACAGTTTCTTTTAAATTTTTATTTTTATCAGAAGGAACGCTCTTATCTATATAAAGATAATAATTTTCTTTTTCTTTATAACCATCTTTAGGTGGTAATATTTCTAAGATTTTTTCATTTGGCTTTATTTTAATATTGCAATCTAATTTATTTCCTTTAGAATCCTTTATATAAACCTTATCCTTTATAACACTAATATTATTATTTAATTTTTTTGAAAGTTTAATCGTCCATATTTTATTTTTATCTGCTGTTACTTTACTATCCCATTTATAATAATCTTCAGCTTTTACAGATAGTGGTGAAAGGCATAGACAAGCTCCCATAAATACTGGAATAAGAACTTTTTTATTCATTATGTACCTCCTTTAGGTAATGATCTAACTTTATATGTAAATCTATCATTTCTTATATATTAAACTATTTTTATATTCATAGAAATCATTATATTTACACCTAAAAAATTTATTTTAATAGGTGGTAGTAACTATTTTCCACCTCTATATTATCTTCGTATATTTTTAACATTTATGTAGTAAAATTTTTACATCAATGAAGCTTTTTATAAAAATTAATTTATTTACCCTAAACATTATACCATAACTATTTACCCCTAATATTGTCATTACACATTACAAAAGATATCTACATCAAATTTAAAATCTATAAAAAGGGATTCAACACTAATTTTTAATGATTTTGTGTTAAATCCCCTAGGATTTTGAATTAAATTTTTAAATATTCACTTTTACTTATAGTAATCTTTAATTAAGCTCTTTAAAACTTTTAATTGTCATAATTAAAAGATTCTACAGTAAATGTAGGTATTACAGCACCTCCATAGTTTCTAATTACCTTAATTGTATTACCAGTTGCAGTTGCACTTTCATATCCATCTAATATTCTATTATTATTTATAGCTGTTGCAATTTTTGTTGCTATGGATTCTGCACCTTCATTAGCCACTATATCAATATTAAAGCATTTACCTGCTAGACATATTATTAGTTTACCCTTGTTCTTATCTTCTCCTGTTACAGTTATTACATATTGTTGTTTTTCTGAATCTACTCCTGTATTACCTTCATCAGGATTTAATCCTATCATATTGCTTACTATAGCTGTATCTGTGCCTATTTTAGTTTTATCATTTATTTTTATAAGCTCTTTATCATTTCCTTCTATATATATAACATCATTTACTTTATATATACTTACCTTTGAGCTTAATTGAGATCCATTTTCCTTTGGCTTGTTAGTATTTGAATCCCATTCTTTTGCTTGCATAAGTGCATTCATAAAGGCATCTATAGAAGGACTTACACCTAAGCTTCTTAAAGAATCTTCCTGTAGAGCATACTTAACTGTACCTATAGTAACTTCATAATTATCACTAACCTTTGTTAGATCCTTTGCCATATATTTTGTTCTTCCTACTAATCTAGATTTAACTAAGTCTACACCTTCCTGGTCTATTCTAATAGCTAAGGCTATAGTACTTGTATTAGTAGCAGAAGCTTGTTCTTTAAGATTTATTTGTCCAATATTTCCTGCTTTATCTTGTCCATATATAGCATAATCTGTTATTTTAGCATTTGGATCATTAATTGTTACTTCAAAAGTTTTAATGCCCTTATCCTTAATTTCTTGAGTTTTTACAGCACTCTTTGGACTATCCAATCTTGCCATACTAACAGTTATACCTTCCTTTATACTATTATCAAAACTATTATCAAAGGCTGCAAAGGTTACTGTAATCTTTTGTCCAACAGTTTCTTTAACTATATTTCCACTTCCATCTATAATTGGTTTTCCATCTTTATCCTTTGCATCTTTTTGTATTGGATCAATCTTTGCAGTATCTAATCTAACTACTGGATCTTCATTATCTACAATAACTTCTCCAGAGGATGGACTTGAAGAACCTATAGGATTTACCATATAAACTTTATATTTTCCTGATCTAACCCCCTGAGGAATTTTTCCATCTACAAGTTTGCATTGATATCCCTCTTCTATAGCTGGTTTTCCACTCTTTTCATATTCTGTTTCTCTCTCATCTTTACTCTTAGATTGATCTTCAAAGAATAAATTATCATGGGATTTATATGGTTTATTAGTTATATCCTTCGCTACATAGCTACCACCTTCTGGAGCTAAATATATTTCATCTTCCTTTGTTACTCCGGATATTTTTATAGCATCTCCTGCTTTAACATATTGTTTAGTTACACTTGGAGCTTTAGGAATCTTCTCCTCTGTAGCTTGCATAACTTTTGGAATACTTGCTGTTTTTCCTATTACAAGTGGTGATCCAAATCCATTTATATCCTCTTCTGCTTTTCCATCATAACCTACTACTACATAAATGCTATAGTTACCTTCTTTTAATTTATTTTTTAAACTATCATTAGTTAAAAGGTCATAATTAGTAAGTAATGCTCTAGCATTTCCACCATTCCAATAATTTGCACTAGTGATTCCTGCAGGTATAACACCTTGATTTTCCATATTTAATTTACCTGTTCCAGGTATTACATAGATACTTTTACTGCCTTGAGCAGCTATTTCTGTGGTATCTGATATAAATCCATCATCTCTTATGGAAGGATTATTCCATCCCTTTACAGTGAAATCTCTTCCATCTACTCCTAATGCTTCTCCATCTTCATCTAATACCTCTCCTGCTACCACAGCAGAACCTAGTTGTCTTACTTCTGTTGGCTTACTTTCTGCTTTATTTTTTCTTGTTATAGTTATCCAGAAACTTCTTCCATACATATCCAGATCCAAAGCCTTAACTAAAGGACCATTAGCATTATTAGCATCTACCTTTACATTTCCTAATGGCTTTTCCATATTTGGATTGTCATATACTTTTATAACATCTCCTATTTCTACTCTTTTTGCAAGTTTTAATTTTTCTTTTAACTCTTGATCCTGTTTTGATGGACCAAAACTTCTTTCTTTTATTATTATGGAACCATTCTTAGGTCCATTGTTATAAACTTCTATTATACTAGTGGCATTTAGCATTTCGGACGGTATAGTCAATGTACACTTTATCTGTTTACCATGTCCTAAAACTGTACCTGTATAAGTATAAATACCTTGACCGTTATATTTTCTATTTTTAATATCCCAATCTACTGGAAGCTGTTGTACTGTATCATCCTTCATAAACACTGCAACTTTTTGTGGTAAATATTTAGCTTCCAACTCTCCTATAGTTTTATTAGCATCCTCATAGGCTACAGTTATAGCTAAATCTTTAACATCCACTACAGTATTACCATTATTATCTTTAGTTACTAAAGTAGGTTTTATAGTCCCATCTGTATTAAGTGGGAGAGTATAAGTTTTTCCAGCACTTATTAGATACATAGTGTCTCCTACTATATTTATATAATCTGTAGCTAGATCTGCCAATTTTTTCTTTTCTCCAGAGCCATCTTCTTTTATTCTATAGAGTTTTCCGCCATCTTCTGCATTACTATAGTATAACCATCCATCTACTATATTTAAATGATATCCCTTATCTACTTTTCTTGTAGTTCCTCTTAAAGGTATCACAGAGCCTGTACCATCTACTCTAACTTTACTTATAGCACCGGATCCAGAACAGTAGTATGCCCATGCTCCTACTATTTGTATTCCATCTGCCCATTCATCATTTACTTTTCTTCTTATATTTCCATCCTTATTTACAGTATATATTTTGTGTCCATCCGAGAAATTACTGTAATATATCCAATCTCCTACTACATTTATAAAATTAGCTTGATCTGTAGCTTTATTATAATTACCGTAATCATCCATTACCGGCATACCATGAACCTTTCCTGCAGGGTCTCTATTGGAAGCTCCGCCATCTATGGTACCGTCTGTATTTATTTTATACAGTCTTCCCTTATCTGATTGATTTGCATAATATACAACTCCACCGGATACAGTTATATAAGTTGCGGTATCATCACATAATATTTGCTTTTTAGTACCATCCTTTTTCATCTTATATATTTTACCATTATCATTATAATTACTGCAATATAACCAATCACCTATTACATTAATATATTGAGCTTTATCAAGACTTATTTGAGTATCCATTCTGCCTGTTAAAGTCTTTCTATATAAAGAATTTTTATCTGCAGAATTTACATAGTAAACATAAAAATCTAAGTCCATAGCAGCGCTACCATTATTACTTATATTACCTGCTGTGTTTCCTAAGGTTTCATTTACACTACTTAAACTAACATAACCAGTTTTAGGCAAATATACATCCACTAAAGCTGTAGCTAAAGGCGTTTCATCTGCGGATAATATAGTTAATTTTTCTGTTGGATAGGTCATAGAATAAGAAATTGATTCTCCTATAGGTTTAATGGTATTACTATGAGCTAATTTGAAATATTTCGCCCCCGGTACTGCCTTTACCTGTTTTACAGCTAAATTAACCACTCCATTTATAACTCCTGGAGTTACGTCTACATAAGCCTTTGGAAGAACTAGTTTATATTCACTAAAAGCCTCATTCCACTCATATTCATATTGATTTCCATTTGGTGCATAATATAATATTTTATTTGCCCTTTCCTGATTACCTTTAGTAGTATTATTACCTAATACTTGTTTTATCTTTTCTCCATATTCTTTACTTATATAGGCTATGTAATAATTCCCATTAGAAGTTATTTCATTTGCTATAGAAGAATGCTTAGAAAGATACTCTACAGAATAAGCCTTATCTCCTATTACTATTAAACCATCCTCTATAGGAAGACCAGGATATTCATTGTCTCCTATAGTATTAAAGTCCATCACTGTTTCATAAGCAAGATTCTTAGATTTCTTGTTTTTATAAGCCTCACTCATAAGACCTTCTTTTGCAATCAAGGTATATTTTTTATCTTTTTCATATTTCCCTGTATAATGTACTCCATTATAAGTTCCACTTTTAAGAGCAATTTTTACATAATGCTTATCCACATCTAAAGATAGATCTATAGGCATTTCTTTTCCTTGACTATCTAGTATTTTTATATTTTCTGGATTTAATGTAGCTTTATCTACTTCTCTTGAAAATCTAATTTTCCATACTTTATCCAATGAAACATTATATTTTGTTTCATATTGTTTAGGTGAAGCTGCTTGTACATAATTATAGTTAAATATTGGTACAATAGCTAGAGAAGAATATAATAAAATCTTTGCTACAGTTTTTTTACTAAATATAGCAAACACCCCCCTTATTAAATTTTAAAAGTTAAAAAAATTTCATTTTAAAATAATTATCGTATATATATCTAATTTCTTAATAAATTCCTATATATAATATCCAAATATTATATATTAAATTATTCTGATTTGTATTATTTAATCAATAATCATAATACTCTTTATTTATTTTACTGCTCTTTGTATTCTTACTTTTTTTCCTTTTATTTTCATATCTTCACTGGCTTTAAGTACTATATTCCCTTTTCCTTCTAATATATCTACATAGGAGTGATTATCCTGTATATCTATTATACCTATATCATCTACATTAATGGTTTCTATACTAGTAATAGCACCTACAATATCTCCTGGTCTAATTTTTTTCTTTCTTCCTGCACTTATATATATTTTAGTAATATCCTTTTGTTTTTTATTATCTTTTTGTACTTTTATTTTAAGCCTATCTTTTATATTTTCTTCAAATATTTTTTTACCCTTATTTACTTCCTCTAAAGAAGGTTCTTCCCTTTTAGATATTTCTTTATCTATATAATCTTCTATATCTTTTAAAAATCTAACTTTGTTAGGCTCTATAAAGGTTATGGCTACTCCTTCTTTTCCTGCTCTTCCTGTTCTACCTATTCTATGAACATAACTTTCCTTTTCATAAGGCATTTCATAGTTTATAACATGGCTTATATTTTCTATATGAATACCTCTAGCTGCTACATCTGTACATACTAAAAACTGAAATTGTCCCTGTTTAAATTTTTTCATAGTTTCTAATCTATCCTTTTGTTCCATACCACCATGTAGAGCAATAGCGTTAAAACCTTCTTTCTTCATATACTTTAATATTTCATCTACCTTTTCTCTTGTATTACAAAATATAATAGAATTATCTACTACTTCTTTATATATTATTTTCTGTAAAAGGGAAAATTTGTTTTTTTCCTCTACTTCATAATAACATTGATTTATAGTTTTTGTAGTTATATTTTCTGGATTTATATTTATATTTTCTGGATTATTCATATATCTTTTACATAAATTCTCTATTTTATCTGGTATAGTAGCTGAAAACAACATAGTTACTCTATCTTTGGGTAATCTTTTGATAACAGCCTCTACTTGATCTATAAATCCCATATTAAGCATTTCATCTGCTTCATCTAAAATAAAATATTTTATCTTCTTTAAATTCAAATTTTCTCTTTCTATATGATCTAAAGTTCTACCTGGAGTACCTACAACTAAATGTACCCTTTGTTTTAGTTCCCTTTTTTGAAGACTCATAGGTTGCTTACCAAAAATCGCTGTACATCTTAATCTTTTATATAAAGCTATATTTGATATTTCCTCTTTAATTTGAAGAGCTAATTCTCTAGTAGGGGTAAGTACTAATACTTGAGGATCCTTTTCTTCTAGCTCTAATTTTTCACAGACAGGTATGGAAAAAGCCGCAGTCTTACCGCTACCGGTTTCAGATTTTACTATAATATCCTTATCCTTTAATATTAGTGGTATAACTTGTTTTTGTACGTCAGAGGGATTTTTATATCCTAGTTTTCTCAGGGATTTTAATATTTCATCACTTAATTTATAATTTTCAAAAGTTAATTTATTCATAAACTCAACCTCATTTTTATTTTATATAATTCTTTATTGTAGTTAATATATTTACATTTAATTTAAATAAAAATCTTTACACAAATTCCATAATTCTAAACTACAAAAATATTACTTAGTTTAATTAAATAAAAGCATCTACCTTTGGTTAGATCCAATATAGCAGATGCTCTTTCTTTTATTTAAGCTTAATGCCCTTTTCAATAAATTCTATTTTACCTTCTTTTAAAAGTCTTCCTACTGCTCTTTTAAATGCATTTTTACTCATGTTCAAAAGTTCCTTTATAGCTCTTGGATCACTATTATCATTTAAATAAAGCTTACCGCCATTAGAATTTAGCTTTTCTAAAATAGTATCTACATCCTCATCCATTTGTTTGTATGCTTTTTTTCTAATGCTTAAATCTAGTTTACCATCTTCCTTTACTTTAGTTACTCTAGCCTCCACTATATCTCCATATCTAAACTTTCCATATAATTCATTTTTAGGTATTAGTCCATGGTATTCATCGTCTACAGCAACAAAAGCTCCTATTTCTCTTTTTATATCATATATAAACCCTTTAACTTCATCATCCTCTTTATAAGGGGATTCTGTACTTAATACTCTATATACATTCATACTAGCACATAGTCTATCGCTTTTGTCTATGTATAAATAAACTAAACATTCCATTCCTTCCTGTATACCGTAAGTTTGTTCTTTAAAGGGTAAAAATAAATCTCTTTCTAGTCCCCAGTCTAAAAAAGCTCCCATTTTAGTTTTTTCTATAACCTTTAAAGGAGCTATTTCCCCAATAGTTATTTTAGGCCTATTTATAGTAGCTATCATCCTATCTTCTGAATCCCTATAAACAAAGACTTCTACTTCGTCACCTATTTTAGCATCTTTAGGCACTTGCTTTCCAGGTAATAATATATCATTTTCACTTTTATCCTCTTTAGAATTTAAATATACTCCCATAGGAGCCTCTCTTATTATTTCTAACTTTTGTATTTCACCTAACTTTATCATACTGCACCTTCTTTATTAATTAATTTAATACTATTTATGTAAAATAATCTATTTATATTAAACAATAATTTTTAAAATTATTAATTATTTACCACAATTTCACTGAATATATTTACCTACATAAGTATAACTTATACATTATACCATATAATTCTCATATTTATATATATTTAATTATTTTACTAATGTTTATTATTATTTTGTATATATAAGTAATATTTTATACTTAATAATACATTATCACTCTTTATATTTTCAAAACAAAAAGAGGAGCCTCAAAATAACTTTTATTTTAAGACACCACCTTTTTATTTATTAAATTAATACTTTTTCTTTTTATGGTTGTTTTTTGATTTATTTATAGAGCTACTTCTTTTCTTTTTATTATTATCTTTATGCGCTGAAGTAGATTTGTCTTTACTCTTTGGATAGCTGGAACTTTTTTCTTTAGAATTAATCAAAGTTCCCTTATAAATCTTTTTTTCCTCTATATTGATATTAAATTCTTTTTCATACTTTCTTATTAATGGTATTTCCTTTTCTGTTATTATGGAAATAGCAGTTCCTTCCTTAGAAGCTCTTCCTGTTCTTCCTACTCTATGCAAGTATTCCTTTGGGTTTTCAGGTAAATCTAAATTAAATATATGAGTTACGTCTTTTACATCAAGTCCTCTAGCGGATAAATCCGATGAAACTAATATTTGAATTTTTCCTAATCTAAAATCTTCTAAAGCTTTTTTACGTTGTTCTTTTTCTGCAGCACCATATATGCCATAGGCTTTAATTTTATGATATTGAAGTTTTAGTGTAGTTAATTCTATTTCTTCATTTCTATTTATAAATACAATAGCTCTTTTAGGATTTGTAGCTGCTATAAGTTTCCTTAAAATTTCAATTCTTTCTCTATGTTCTCCAGTAATATATAAATGCTTAATATTTTCATTTACAGTATTTTTTTCTTTAACTTTTACTATTTGAGGTTCCTTCATTAAATCCTTTGCAATATTTAAAGTAGATTCAGTTATTGTAGCTGAAAATAACATCAACTGTCTTTCTCTTAAAGTTGCCTTTATTACATCCTTTACTACTTTTAAATTATTTTTATCTAAAAGTTTATCCCCTTCATCTATAACTATAGTTTTAACTGTATGCGCAGTTATTTTTTTCTTCTTTATAAGCTCTAATATTCTTCCTGGAGATCCTACAATAATATGTGGTTTTTCTTTTAATTTTTCAATCTGTCTTTTTATATTTGCCTCTCCTATTATAGCCATAGATTTTACATCCATATTTGAATTTGAAGATATATTTTTTATCTCATTATTTATCTGCATAGCTAATTCATGAGTAGGAGCTAATATAATAGCTTGCATTTCTCTTTTTTCTGTATTTATTTTTTTAAATATAGGCAATAGGTAAGCTAAAGTTTTTCCAGTACCTGTTTCTGACTGACCTATTATATCTTTATTTTCCATAGCTAAAGGTATAGTCTTTTCTTGAATTTCTGTAGGTATATTTATATTTAACTTTTTTAGTCCCTCAATTAATTTAGGCTCCAAATTTAATTTATCAAATGAATCATTCATATTATTCTCCTTTATATAATGTATATAAATTATATTTATAATTAAAAACTTATATAAGTTTAAACTTAGGAAATCATTTTGTCAAGAAATTAATCCATCTTATACCAAGCAACTCATACAGCTAAATTACTACATTCACTTTAAATTCATAGTATCATCTATTCATAGTATCATCTAATTATTTTTTAATATTAAAATTTATAAACTTCTGCATCATTTAATTTATTGAACAAAATTACTATGTTATAATGTAATCACTATATATTACTTATTAATGAAACTCCTCATAAAAACAAGTAAAAATATAAAGTAATATTTTTTATATACGAAATATACAATAAATAAAATATAAGCATTTTTTTGCTATAATCCAGAAAGTGGGGTAATAAAATGGAGACTAATATATTATTAGAATCTGGTACAGGAGAAGTAGAAATAATAGAATTTTTAGTTAATAATAAACACTATGCTATTAATGTTATAAAAGTAAAAGAAGTAATAGAAGTAGATAATGTAACTAAGGTACCTCAAAGTGATCCAGCTATCGAAGGATTAATTCTATGCAGGGAAAAGATTTTCCCACTAATAGACCTTTCTTATATATTGGATCAAAAGAATACTTCAAAGAAAAAATTTAAAACTATTATATGTGAATTCAATAGGGTTAGTGTAGCTTTTAAAATAGATGAAATAGTAGCTGTTCACCGAATAGGTTGGGATAAAATATTGAAACCAGATGATATAGCTGCTAATCCATTGGTCATAGGGAACATATTATTAAAAGATAAAATTATATTATTACTAGATTTTGAAAAAATAGTTACAGATATAAATCCAAGTACAGGTATTAGTGAAGAAAGAATAGTTAATGTAGATTACAAAGATAGATCTCATATTAAGGTATTTTTAGCTGATGATTCTTCCTTAATAAGAAAGCTTTTAAAAGACACCCTTACTAAAGCTGGATTTAAAAAGCTAACTATATTTGATGATGGAAAGCAAGCTTTAGACAAATTACTTGAACTAGTAGAGAAAAAAGGCGAAGATTTTACAGAGGATGTACAAATTCTTATTACAGATATAGAAATGCCCCAAATGGATGGACATACTCTTACAAGAAAAGTTAAAGAACACCCGATACTTAAAAGACTTCCTGTTATAATATTTTCCTCTTTAATTACAAAGGATTTAAAACATAAAGGAACCTCTGTAGGAGCAGATGCTCAATTAAGTAAACCAGATATAGGTGAATTAGTAAGTATAATAGATAATTATATAGAATAAAACCTCACTAATTAAACAGAAAATTCAAATCGTAAGGGACTCACACCAAATTTGATATTTGGTGTGAGTCCCTTACTTTTGTAGTAAAAGAGTAGAAGTTTTATAATTATAAAAAAATATCTAAACTATATTAAAATAGGCAGAAGCTCACTGTATATCCCTATACCCTCATCTTTTTTTTATAATAATATAGCTTCTTCTACTCTTTCAAATCCTATTCTCTCTATCATTTTAGCTAATCTTTCACCGGGATTTCCCATTTCACTATATACATCAAAAATCCTTTGTACTAAAGCTGGTATTTCCTCTTCTTTGTACAATCCCTTTAATCTATTACCTATTCTATATTCCCTTCCAAATCTTCCACCTAAATATACTTGTAATCCTTGATCTTTAATGGCCATAGCTCCAAAAGGGCATACTGTAGCGCATTTACCACAATTTACACATAAGTCTTTTTTATATACTATTTTTTTATTTTCTACAGTAACAGCCTTTTGTCTACAGGATTTAGTACATATACCGCAGGCTTTACATTTTTCTTCATTAAGTTCCACATATGCCTGTCCCATAATTCCTATATCATTAATAGATGCCTTAGCACAGTTATTAGGACATCCTACTAGAGTTATTTTAAACTTTGATGGCAATTCATAGCCAAAGTATTTATCATGAAGCTCACCACAAAGTTTTTGTGTATCATATAATCCATGAACGCAAACGGTACCTTTACAAGATACTAAAGGTCTCACTCTTTTACCTGTACCTCCATGAGCCATGCCACTAGATACTATTTCTTTTTTTACTGCTTCTATATCTTTGTATTTAATCCAAGGAATTTCTGTAGCTAATCTTGTAGTAACTCCTAAATAGCCTTTTCCATAATTATCTGCTATTTCTGCCAATTTTATAATCTGTTTAGAAGTAAAATTCCCCGCTCTACTTAATATTCTTACAGAAAAATATCCTTCTTGTTTTTGAGCTAAAAATCCTTCACCTTTAAGTTTTGCAATTTCATTTTTACTTATCATTTTCATTAGTTGCCTTTAAAGTAACCCTTTTATGGTTATTTTAGCTTTAAAATTATTTTTAAATATAGATTTTTATTAATTTAATACTAAAATAAATATAAAATAGGTCAGTATTAAAGCAACAATTCACCTCCCCTTCTATTTTGTTCCATTATTAAATTAGTCTTTGTAAAAAACTTAAAACTTCTTTAATCTAAGATTACTTTCATAATTTTTAAATAAAAATTATATAACCTCCTATAATTTCTCAATTATAATATTACTATAATCTATAATAATAATAAAATAGTTATTTAATTATATATATAATAAGTATAACCTTATATATTTATTTTAATTTATCATAAAAATGTAAAAATAATACAAACCAAATAAGATGATGTCTCAAAATAAAATAGACTTAATTTAGCACCGCTATGGCAAAAGTATACTTTATCAACAAATTTATTTTGCTAAAAAGTTCTAAACCTAGCTCCATCAAAATTAAATCTACTTTGAGACACCATCTTTATAAAATAAACTTTATCTTATGATTCCACTCTGTAATCATCATCCTTCTAAAGTAGGATATAAGATCTTCCACACTTCTTATATATAAAACTTTCTATATTAAACTACTACATTTTATATTTATGTAAAATATTATAAATTTTAATATATTAAAGTTATTTACACACATCAATCCATAAACCTTTAGTTATACCTTCTAGCTCATCTAAGGTTACTTCTATTGCAGTATTTGCATTACCTGCTGCAGGGTATACTTTTTCAAATTCTTTTAATGATTGATCTAAATATATATCTATAGGATTTTCAAGCCCAAAAGGACATACTCCTCCAATGGCATGACCTGTTACTTCCAATACTACCTCTGGAGTCATCATTTTGCCCTTTCCATTAAAATGAGCTTTAAACTTTTTATTATCTATTCTAGCATCGCCTTTAGCTACTATAAGCATATCTTCTCCCTTAACATGAAAAGCTAAAGTTTTTGCTATTTGACCTGGTTCTACTCCTAAAGCTTTTGCTGCTAATTCTACTGTAGCTGTACTTTCATCAAATTCTAATATTTTGAGATTTAAATTTTCATCTGTGAATTGTTTTTTTACACTTTCTAAACTCATAATCCTCACCTTCTTTTTATATCTAGTATACAAGGTATAATCCCCTTATCATAGCTATACATTACTTTTATTATATGTTTTTTCTTAAAATTTAATTTTAAGAATTAGAGTTGAATAATGATTCCACCCTTATAATGATTTTTATGTATATTATATCATATTAAAGTAACTAAGACTTCTGTTGCTTTTTATAAAATACTGCTTTAAAAATTAATTTTATTTAAAATAATTTACTGATTTGAAAAGTTTGAAAGATTAACAAATACCTTCTTTTTAAATGGCTTATTTTATGGTATAATGTCGCGAGAACATAAATTTTAGTAAAGGATGGTATAGACTTGATTACAGTAACAAATTTAAGTTTAAGATATGGGGACAAAAAACTTTTTGAAGATGTAAACCTTAAATTTACACCTGGTAACTGCTATGGTGTTATAGGTGCTAATGGTGCCGGCAAGAGTACCTTTTTAAAAATTTTATCTGGAGAAATAGAGGCTAATACTGGAGATGTATCTATACAGCCGGGAGTTAGAATGTCTATTTTAAAACAAGATCACTTTAAATACGATGAATTTCCTGTTTTAGAAACAGTTATAATGGGAAATGAAAGACTTTATCAAATAATGAAAGAAAAAGATGCTATATATGCTAAAACTCCTTTTACAGATGAGGATGGCATAAAAGCCTCTGAACTAGAGGGAGAATTTGCAGACCTAAACGGTTGGGAAGCAGAAGCTGAAGCTTCATCCTTACTTCAAGGCTTAGGAATAGGCACAGAGCTTCACGAAAAAAATATGAAGGATTTATCCGGTAGCGAAAAGGTAAAAGTATTACTAGCCCAGGCATTATTCGGTAATCCCGGAGTTCTTATACTAGATGAGCCTACTAACCACTTAGATATAAAATCTGTGAACTGGCTTGAAGAATTCTTAATAAATTTTGAAGGAACAGTTATTGTAGTATCCCATGATAGACATTTCTTAAATAAAGTATGTACTCACATGGCAGATGTTGACTTTGGTAAAATTAAACTATATGTAGGAAACTATGATTTTTGGTATGAATCTAGCCAATTAGCGCTTCAAATGGCTAAAGATCAAAACAAGAAAAAAGAAGAAAAAATAAAAGAGCTTCAGGAATTCATTGCTCGTTTTAGTGCTAATGCATCTAAATCTAAGCAAGCCACTTCCCGTAAAAAATTATTAGATAAAATCGATTTAGATAACATACAGCCTTCTAGTAGAAAATATCCTTACATAGCCTTTAAACCCGAAAGAGAAGTTGGTAATGATATATTAAGAGTAGAGGGTTTAACTAAAACTATAGACGGAACAAAAGTATTGGATAATATAAGCTTTATAATAGGTAAAGATGATAAAATAGCTTTTGTAGGAGACGAATTATCTATAACTACTCTATTTAAAATAATATCTGGTGAACTAAAACCAGATAGTGGTGAATATAAATGGGGAATAACTATAACAAATGCTTATTTTCCAAAGGATAATTCTGAATACTTTAATGATGTAGATTTAAATTTAGTAGATTGGTTAAGACAATACTCTGAAGAAAAATCTGAAAGCTATCTACGTGGATTCCTAGGAAGAATGTTATTCTCTGGTGAAGAGGCCTTAAAAGAGGTTAAAGTTCTATCTGGTGGAGAAAAGGTTAGATGTATGCTATCAAAAATGATGCTAAATAATGCTAATGTAATTATATTAGATCAACCAACTAACCACTTAGATCTAGAATCTATAACTGCACTAAATAATGGTTTAATGGACTATAAGAGTAATGTATTATTTACTTCTCATGACCATCAATTTATACAAACTATAGCCAATAGAATTATAGAAGTATCTCCAACAAAATTTGTTGATAAAAAGGTTACTTATGATGAATATTTAGAAAGCAAATAAAAAACTATTTTGAAAATAAAAATCATAAAATCTAGAATGTATAACTAAATATATCCAAAACACTATCAATTTATTAAAATTTGATAGTGTTTTTTTAACAATAATAATTATAAAATAAATTTAATTCTTTACACTTTATATAGATTTAATAAAAAAATGAAGAGACATTAATAAAAATTTATTAATGTCTCTTCATTTTTTGTATATTGCAAACTTTTTAGTCTCTTAATTACTATTCTGTTTTAAATTTATTCATTTCATTTAACATATCCTGTGTCATTTCATTTAAACTTTGAGCTGTATTAGCCACTTCCTCTGAGGATGCACTCATCTCCTCAGAAGATGCAGATATTTCTTCTGCAGAAGCAGATATTTCCTCAGATATAGATGCTATAGTTTCTGATTTATTTAAAATTTCATTCTTATTTTTTTCTATAATATTAGCTGAATTATTTATATTTCTTATTTTAGGTATCATATTTGTAACAGATTTTGATATTTCCATGAAAGAATTCATAGCTTCATCTGCAGTAGATTTTTGACCATTTAATTTTTCATTTACTTCATTTGAACTTTTAACCATATCCTTAGTATCCTCTAAAACTCCATTTACTATGTTATATATGTCCTCTGAAGACTTTCTACTCATCTCAGCAAGCTTTCTTATTTCCTCTGCCACCACTGCAAATCCTTTTCCTGATTCTCCAGCACGAGCAGCTTCTATAGCAGCATTTAAAGCTAAAAGATTAGTTTTTTCAGCTATATCATTTATGAGATTAGTTATCTCATTGATTTTTTGTACATTAGATTCCATAGTCCAAATTTTTGTTTCAAAATTTTCAAATACCTTAGTTAAATTTTCTATAGAATTTAAAAGCTCCTTCATGTCTTTATTACTAACATTTGCTTTTTCATCTATTTCTTTAGACATTCCATCTATTTCTACTATGTTATTTACTGTAGAATTTATTTTATCGCTGAAATCATTAAGCATAGATACTATTTCAGTTAAAGCTTGTGCTTGATTAGTGGCACCTGTAGCTACTTCTTGTATTGCTGTTGATACATTCTCTGTGGTAGCTGTAAACTCCTCTGATATAGCGGCTAAATTATTTGCTTTATCATCTATATTAAAGGAATTGCCCTTTAAACTATTTATCATATTTCCTATAGAAAGCACCGTTTTAGATAGAGCCTTTGCCATATGACCTATCTCATCCTTTTCCTTCTCTATGTTTGAATTTACATTAGTTGTCAAATCCCCTGTTGCCACTATGTTTAAACTATCTCTCATGGATATTAAATTATTAGATATTTGTGTAGAAATAAACCATATGCAAACTAAAGCTATACCTATTCCTAAAATAGATACTATAATTATATTTCTTGTAATTTCAGCTACTTCTTTTAAAATTTCATTCTTAGGTGCATATATAGCTAAAGACCAACCGGTACTTTTCATTGGACTATAACTTATATATTTTTCAGCTCCTTTATATTTATATTGTCCAGTGCCTTCTTTTCCTTCAATCATTGACTTCTCTATAGCCGCTATTGGTTTTAATTCTTCATTACTTTGAGCATCTTTTATACTATTTTCTCTTTTAATAACAGATTCTTTATTTTTATGAGCTATTACTGTTCCAGTAGAATCTATTAAATATGCTCCTCCAGCTTCTCCTACCTTTATACTATTTGAAATATTGCTTATATCATTTCCCGCTCTTACAGCTGTAAGTGCCCCCATAATAGTATTGCCATTTTTAATTGGGACTGTATAAATTATAACTACCTTACCATCAACTTTACTTACTATAGGTTCGGATATAGTACTCTTTCCTTCCATTGCTTTTTTAAAATAAGGTCTATCCTTTATATTAACTGTAGTACCATCAGTTTGGATTGACTGGCCCCCTTTACCAACTATACCCATTTTTATATGTCCATGTAATTTAATTTCCTCATCTAATATGGTTTTCTTTTTATCCCAGCCTAGCTTTGGATCTTTTATTGTTGGCATATTAGCTACAGTTTCTATTGAATCAAGAGTTCCATTAAGACGTGCTTCTATATTTTGAACTGCTTGTCTACTTACCTCTGACATAAGACTTGAAGCTTTTCTTTCTATCATTTTTTTGGACATGAAATATGCCATAAATGATATTGCAATACAAATAATTAAAAAAAGGGATAGAAAATATGTAAGCATTTTCCCTTTCATGGTTTTAAATTTCATTTATTACTCCTCCTTATAAAATATACTTAGTTATTACCTTTTATTATTCGATATTTTTTTCATAAATCTTTACAATATATTAATTATTTTAAAATAAATATAAAATATACAATTATATTTGTTATAAAATGTTGTTTAATTAAAGGTAACCCTTTCCATTTGATACTTTTTTGCTTTCAATATCTAATCAAATATATATAATAAAACACTAGAAAGGTTTAAATCTCTCTAGTGTTTATATAAATTACAATTATAAAATTTTATAAAATCATTAAAACATTATTCTATTTTCACTATATAATTTAACTACTTTTATATTTACTGAAACTAGATTTACTATACTAAAAAACTACAACTTGTTAATTATTATAAGTTTAATTTATTATAGCTTTTGAACATTTATAGCTACAGGCCCTTTTTCTCTTTCTATTATATCAAATAATACCTCTTCACCTTCATGCAAATCCTTATTATGAGTTTTTTCTTTTACCTGCATAGAATGAACATATACATCTTTTCCATTATTCCCTGATATAAAACCATATCCTCTTTCATTATCAAACCATTTAACTATTCCTGTATGCATACTCATTTATATCTCTCCTTTAAATATTTAGTACATATACTTACACTAATTCATCTCTATTTATATATTCTTTGCTTTTTATAAATTCCATATACCAAATAAACTTAATAAAAACTTTTAAAAATTTAAAGGTAGAATGGGTAAAAACAAATCTGTTTTTACCCACTCTACCTTTAAATTAAAATATGTTAAAGATGGATACTTAAAATACTAATCTAAATTTGAACTTTACTAATTATTTCATTTAAATTTAATACAACTTCTTTTAATGTTTCTGCCGCTTCCATAGTACTATCCGCTATTTTGGTTTGCTCTTGGGTAGATGCTGAAACCTCTTCTAACCCTGCTGCAGACTCCTCTGATATGGCTGATATAGAATGAATTGATTCCAATATATTATCTTTATCTTTAGATACTCTTGTTATATTATCATATAAATTTGTAATTTGATCTATTGTATTTTTTGTGCTATGTTCTATCGTATTAAATACTTTCTTAGTATCCTCTACTGCATTGTTCACTTCTAAGATTATATTTTCACTTTCATTCATGCTATTTTTAGAATCATTTACTTTTTTCTGTATCTCCTGTATTTCTTGAGATATTTCTCTTGTAGATTCTTCCACTTGCTCTGATAACTTTCTTACTTCTTCTGCTACCACAGCAAAACCTTTCCCTGCTTCTCCTGCACGTGCCGCCTCTATAGCAGCATTTAAAGCTAATAAATTAGTTTGCTCTGCTATATCTTGAATTTTCACCACTATCTCTCCTATAGAATTAGACTTAGTCCATAATTCATTTACATTTTGACCTACCATAAATAATGCAGTTTTATTTTCAACAAATTTTTTATTTAGTATATCTATACTGTCTCTTCCTTTAATATTTTCTTTTTCTGTTTCTTTAGAAAAATCTTTTACCTTATTAGCTGTATCTACAACTCCATTAAGTTCCTCAGAAAAACCAGATAAACTCTCAACTATTATCTGTGAATTTTTAGCTTGATCTACAGACCCTTTTGCTAATTCTTCTAGAGTTTTTCCTACAGCCTCTATAGAATCAGCTGTAGTTTCTGAAGATTGTGATAAAATTTGAGAATTTGAAAGTAACAAATTAGAATTATCTTTTACACTTTCAAATATATGCCTTAACTGTTCTCTTAAATCTACTACAGCCTGTCCTATTACTCCTGTCTCATCTTTAAACTTTAATATATTATTGAAATTTTCATCATCAACCAAATTAAAATTTGCAGTTTTTTCTACTAATTTTGTTATATGAAGTATAGGAGAAGATATTTTTTTACCTAAAGTTATCCCTGCCGTAATGGCTAATGATAACATTACTACCATCATTATTAAAAGAAAAGTAATCTTATTAAAAATTTGTTTTTCTAAACTTTTTTGCTCAGTTAACATAATTTTATCTATAGTATCTATATAATTTCCTGTACCTATTACCCAATCAAAAGGTTTAAATAATTTGCTATAAGATCTTTTTGGTAAAGCTTCACTTCCCCCTTCTTTAGGAAAATAATAATCCGTAAATCCACCTTCTTCTTTTTTGCCATTTTCTATTATTTCTTTTATTAAATATTTTCCTTTAGCATCCTGCATTTCTAATCTACTTTTGCCCTCTGTATCTTTTCCTAGCAAAACTACATTTATACCCTCTAAAGTATCTGCCCAAAAATACCCTTCTTTTCCATATCTCATGTCTCTTAATAAATCTGCTCCTAACTTTTTAGCTTCTTGTAATTTTAGCTCTCCTTTTTGGTAACGTTTATTAATCCCCTCCAAAACACTGATTGCACTTTCAACTTCATTTTGTATACCTAAATCATAAGACTGTACCATTATTTTTCGTTGATTTTCCAGCACTTTATCTTTTGTACTAAATAATTGATATATTGAGAAGCCTCCTATACAAAATGCTGTAATAGTAGATATTAGTATAGCCATAATTGCTATTTTGGTGCTTATTTTTTTCATCTCAAAATCCTCCGTCTCTTATTAAAATATATTTATAATTATATGTTATTATCGATAATGTTTTTATTTTTTTTATAAAATAATGTTTCTTTTTATAAAAAATATTTCTTTTGTTAGAATATTATGGATATTTTAATTATTTTTAAAATGCCTTTTAATAAATGAAATAATGTTTTTTATTTTGAAACTAATATATTACACCTGTTTTATTAATATTTTTTTCTTTTTCATAATAACTATATATAAATATCAATTTTAGAATGGATAATTTAATAATTATGAATAATGAAAATAGCAAAAAAGATATTGATATAGAAGATATAGAAAATATAGATACTTTAATAAACCTATCTGATGAGTGTATAGAAAAAACCTTAAATAGGATAAAAAATATAAACGCTTTAAGAGATGAATTAATAAGACTTAATTTAAATCCAGAGGGATTAATTTATTTTAATAATGAAGTTTATCCTTTACTTTATACTTTAACGAATCTTAGCACCACCTCTCTAAATCTATCTACTTCTGCTAATGTTCTATCCACTGCTATATATTTAAAGCCTAAGGATTCTAAGATTAAGGATACGCTTAAATTAATTTATGAAATAACTGAACAGTGTGAAGACATATATGATTCTTTAAAATATAAAATAGATACTCTTATATGTATATCTAAAAAATCCAAATAAAAAGGCTATATCTATTAAATAAAATTTAAGATATAGCCTAAATTTGTTGGTTACATATTAGTGTCATTTATAGAATCTAACCATACTCTAACAGGTTCTATAGTTCTTTCAATAGTTTCCTTCTCAAATGGATTATTCAAATTAGCCTCTTTAACTAATTCTAAGAAAGATTTACTTCCTCCTTTTTTACATAAATTCAAATAATCTTCCCAAGCTTTTTCTCTATTTTCATTAGATTTATGCCAAAATTGCAATGCACAAATTTGTGCTAAGGTATAATCTATATAATAAAAAGGAACTGAAAATATGTGGGATTGTTTAAACCAAAATCCTCCTCTATTTAAAAAATCATTGTCTTCATAGTCTCTACTAGGAAGATATTTCTTTTCAATTTTTCTCCACTTATCTTTTCTCTCCAGAGGAGATGCATCAGGATTTTCATATACAAAATGTTGAAATTCATCCACTGTAACTCCATAAGGTATAAATATTATAGCAGAAGCTAAATGACTAAATTTATATTTTAATTCATCCTCTTTAAAAAACAATTCCATCCAAGGCCATGCAAGGAATTCCATACTCATAGAATGTATTTCTGCAGCTTCATATGTTGGGAATATATATTCTGGCACTTCATAATGTCTACTACAATAAGCCTGAAAAGCATGGCCTGCTTCATGAGTAAGTACATCTACATCTCCAGAGGTTCCGTTGAAATTTGAAAATATGAAAGGAGATTTATATTTTGATATATAAGTACAATATCCTCCTGAAGCTTTCCCCTTTTTGCTTATAAGATCCATAAGTTCATTCTGCAGCATAAATGTAAAAAATTCATCCGTTTCTTTAGATAATTCTCCGTACATCTTTTTTGCTTTCTCTAATATATCAGAAGCATCCCCCTTTGGAACAGCATTCCCTGTTAAAAATTTCAAAGGTTCATCATAATATTTAAGAGTTTTAAGCCCCAAACGTTGCTTTTGCCTTAATTTTAGCGACTCTGCTAAAGGAACTATATATTTTTCTACTGCATTTCTATAGTTTTTAACCATATTGGAATCATAATCTGATCTCATCATTCTTACATAAGCAAGTTCTACAAAATTATTGTATCCTAGTTTTTTAGCTATTTTATGTCTTACTTTAACTAATTTATCAAATATATTATCAAATTTCTCTTCATTTTCCGCATAAAAATTAGTAGAAGCTTCATAGGCTCTCTTTCTCATTTCTCTATATTTTGATTGAATAAAAGGTTCTAACTGTGCTAAATTCCTTTCTTCTCCTTCAAATACTATTCTAGCAGAAGCCTTTAATTTTTCATATTCAGTAATCAATTTATTTTCCTCTTTTAATTCCTCTAATATTCCATCTTCAAAGGTTTTAAGCTTCATCTCTGCCAATATAAATAATTGTTTTCCCCATTTATCTTCTAATTCATTCTTAAATTTTGAATTCACCAGCACTTTATAATATTTTGCTATAATCCCTTCGTATATAGGTATATTCTCATCCATAAAAGCTTTTTCTTTTTCATAAAGAGAATCTTCTGTATTTATAGAATTTCTTATATTCACAAGTTCTATCATACTTTCTACTTCATTTCTTAAAGTATTGATTTTTATTATTATTTTATCCTGTTCCTCTGAAGATTGAGATTTTTGAAAACCTTCTATTAACTTCTTAAATTCTAATAAAACCATCTCTATGTTTGGTCTTTCATATTTATAATCTGTAAATTTCAAAATATAACTTCCTCCTTATTTTAGATTTAATTAAATAATAGTTTTTCCCTTAATATAAATTTAATTACATCTTAGCATATTTTATCATCTTTATAGCATCAATTCCGAATATTAATAATATTTTAAATTTTTGAAATTATATAAAGTTATTTTATATAAAATTTATTTATTTTAACATTTGAAATATTGTTAATATTATGCTTTATAATAAAACTTTATTTCCATTTTTATTATAGGATATAAATGCACTTTTAAATTTAAACTATTATTGTAGAGAAATTTAAGGTAGGTGTAATAATTGAAGAAATTTTTATTTAAAAAAACTTTGTTCTCAGTGTTATTAGCTGGTTTTTTATGTATTTTCAAATGCACTAGTGTTTCTGCTGCTGATTATACTTCTTATACTGTAGTTTCTGGAGACAGCTTATGGAAGATTGCAGTAAAATACCAAATTGGACTAAGCAAAATAATAGAAGTTAATCCTCAAATCAAAAATACTTCTTTAATATATCCTGGTCAAAAGATAAATATACCAAGTATAGATACTATAAAAGCTTTAGAAAATGAAGTCATAAGCCTTGTAAATATTGAGAGAGAACAGGCTGGATTACCTCATTTAAGAACTAACTGCCAGGTTTCTAAAGTAGCTAGATATAAATCTCAAGATATGGCCACTAAAGGCTATTTCTCTCATACTTCATCAACTTATGGTTCTCCTCCTACCATGTTACAAAATTTTAATATAAAGTCTATTACCACTGGTGAAAACATAGCTTATGATAAAAAGATTCCTCAACAGGTTATGACTAATTTAATGAATTCTCCTGATGATAGAAAAAACATATTAAGCAATACTTATACTGAAATTGGTGTAGGTTTATATAAAAGTTCTTCTGGTGTATATTATTGGACTCAACTATTTATTAAACCTTAAGAATTAAATAAAAAGCTATGAATAGAGAATGTTTTATTCATAGCTTTTTAATGTTAAAATGAAATTTATTTTTGAATACTTTGTTACATAAGCATTCTATGTATTATATATTATATATTCTATATACTTATAATTACCCATATTATATGATTTAATTATAAATATTCTTCAACCCATTGAATATTTTTTATATTATTCTCTACAATATAAATTATCTATTTATCAAACAATCCACCAGTCTTTTTATTTCTAATGGCTTTCCTACTTCCTCCAATATTCTTTTGAGCCCTTAATTTAGAATTATTTTGTGAAGATTTATTTTTGTTTTCTTCTATTATTTTTTTCATTTTTTCTATAGTACTTTCCTTCATATTATTCTCCTCTAATTTCTATATTTTAATGATCACACAGACTTTCCCTTGAATATTATACTATTTTCTTAGAACAGTGAACACCCTACAATTTTGATAAATACAAATTTTTAACTAACTTTATTAACACAATACATCTGGAAATATTAATATTACATACTATCTTTCTATTTTTCTTTATAAATGTTTATAATTTTCACTGTAGCAAATCACTTATCATATCATATTAATTATAAGCATTTAGTGAGGTTTTAAATTTAAATGAATTGGAGAATAAAAAAACAAAACAGATACTTAAGAGAAAAGGCTGTAGCCTATGCTACAACTTATGCCTTAAATCCTAATCCCCAATATAGATACTTGCCTATAGTAAATAATAGTAGTGGTGATTGCACAAACTTTATATCTCAATGTCTATTAGCTGGTGGTGCGCCCATGAATTTTAATAGCGAGTATCCCTGGTGGTATAAACATAACAATACTATAAATGTAATGGATGATACCTGGTCTATATGTTGGGCTGTAGCTCATTCTTTATATTATTATTTAAAGGTAAACCAAGAAAAAGGTTCTTTTGGTGCAAAGGGATTAGAAGTTTACAATGAAAATGAATTAAATATTGGTGATCTAGTATTTTTTGAGGATAATAATAATCGTATATTTCATTCTACAATAATAACTTCTTTTCAAGGTAAAGAACCTTTAATATCACAGCATACCTTTAATGATTTAAATATTCCAATTAAAACTTCCTGGAAATATATCAAACCACATTTTTTAAAAATAAGTTTATAATTCTATGTGTGCTATTTTTAATACCATTGTAATATATTTTTTAGAGCTAATACTTAAGTTATATATTAGCTCTAAACTAATTTTTGTTAAAATATAAGTTAAAATTAGTTGTTTCAAAAAATAATTAGCTAGTATTTATTTATACTTATATTTAAGATTTTATACATATATAGCTATAGGCAAAGCTTGAATAGCTGGACCTTGTATACTTGTAATAATGTTATTTAAAGTTATAATATCATTATCGTTCAGTAGTTTTAAATGGGGAGTTATAGATTTTAAAAACTTATTGTAATAACCACTCATTCTAGTTTTTCTAAGCAAATCAATCTTATCTTGACTCTGTGCTATTTTAACAACCTTGCACAAAATTTTACAATTACAATAGGCCATATCATACATATATGGGTTTTCCTCAGAAAAATTATTTGTATTTACAGTTAATACTCCACTACAATTTTTTAGTCTTACTACAATATCTCTAGTATTATAACTGTTTAAATTTTCATTTAAATTTTTTAATTCTTTTAATACTACATTATAATTATTCATAAAGTGACTTTCATCTAATTTACTTTTTTCTTGAAGTAAATAATCTAATTTATTAACATCATAGCATTCCATAGTGTCTATTATACAACTTAATTGAGAAACTATACATATAGTATCCATATTAGCTTCAAACTCTACATAATCTCCACAATCTATATTATTATTTATAATATCTTTTTCTGTGATTTGTTTTATCATATTTTGGTTCATCATCATATTTTTTAAATTATGAAACAAATGAAAAGTAGTATATATTTTAGTAATTCCAAATTCTCTTATATTAGTATTTTTCCCATCTAAACTTCCCATAATATTAGATTCATCACTTAAAGAATTGCATTTGATTGATAAGCTTTCTTTATCCTTATTACATATGCTTTTTTCTCTGTTATGAAATTTATTTTTCTTTTTAGAATAAGTATCTTCATTTCTACAGCGTTTCTCCATCCCTTTTTGCAATCTAACAGAATCTGTTTTATCTGTAATATACTTTATACTTGTACTTTGTAAATATCCATTTATTAAAATAGAATGTAAATCCTGAATTAGCATCTTGTTTAAATAAATAGGCATGGATATCATAGGCTATCCTCATCCTTTAAATTATTTATACTATATATAATATTAATATACTATAATTTAGTTTACATATATGATGTCCTTAAAAAAATTATGCTTTAGCCTAATGCACATCTATTATTTATAAATTTTACTAAATTAAATAAGTTTTTGTCTATTATTTATCTGGTGCATAATAATAATTTGTAACTATTTGAGTAGATATATTATCCTCATCACCATAATAGTTTGAATTTATTTCTGGATTATTCTTTAAATCCAAACTATTTAATTGTTCTTTATTACCTCTTATTTTATTATTTTTAGTTTTCAAATAAACTCACTCCTTTTTAAATAGTTTTTTATTTTTAATAAAATTTTATTCATCATAAATTATATATATTTCCATCAACATAAGGTGATTTTTAAATATATTTTTCAAAAGTCCTGCATATTTTATTAATTTATTTGTATTTTTTTTATTATATCAAAAGTTTTTTAATTTATATAATATAAATTAAAAAAGATTAAAACAATATTAATATCTACTGTAATTTTTAAAACCTTATTACAGTATAATCGTAATATATAGATATTTTAAAATTACATTTATTTATTATAGTATAATTTTAGATTTAAAATACTTTTTGTCAAAAAAGGAAATATAGTTATTATTTATCTTTAATGTAAATCTATTGATTTTTATAACAATTAATAATATTATTATAATTGAGTTGTTAAAGATGTATGACTAGTCTGTCAATTAGATAAAAGAATAGATTTTCATTTAATTTAAATTAATATTTATTCTTTTTATTATATTTTGTTATATATTAAGTTTTTAACTTAATCATATATGTTTTAACATTAAATTTTAAATAAGGGGGGTCTTATTAAATGGCAAAAACTGAAAATTCAAAACATCCTTCAGGTCTTTATATCTGTGGGATGACAGTTGCTTGGGAAAGATTTTCATTTTATGGTGTAAAATCTGTACTTATTCTTTTTTTAGCAACTCAAATTATCAAAGGGGGCTTTGGCTTAAGCAAAGCGGATGCAGCATCTTTGGTATCCACTTACGCAGCACTAACTTATTTAGCACCAGTAATAGGTGGCTGGATTTGTGACCGTTATCTAGGAGCAAGATACTGCGTAGTATTAGGTACTTTATTAATGGCTGCTGGTAACTTTGTTCTTTTCCTAAATCAAGGGAAGTTTGGGGTCTATGCAATGATTATATTAGTAACTATTGGTACTGGTTTTTTTAAAGGAAATTTAAATACAATGGTTGGTCTTTTATATGATCAAAATGATTCTAGAAAAGATGGTGCATTCTCAATTATGTATTCATTTACAAATATAGGTGCTATGTTTGGACCTCTTTTATTTGGACTTTTTGCAGATCAAATATTTTCTACAAAAGTTAATGGAGAAATAGCTCATTATGGATACAAAGCTGTTTTCTTAGGTGGAGCTATAGCCTGTCTTCTATCAGGTCTTTCCTTTGCCCTTGGTGTTAAAAAGACAATGGGGGATTCTGGTAAGATAGCAGCTGCCAAACTCGCTCCTTCTACAACAGGTGCGGATAATAAAAAACAATCAACTGCACCTTTAACAAAAGCTGAGAAAAATAGAACTATAGTTATATTTGTATTAACATTCTTTTCTATATTCTTCTGGACAGCTTATAATCAGGCCTCTACGTCTATAGCTCTATATACTAGAGATTTTATAGATATGAATATAGGAAGCTTTACTATGCCAGTACCTTGGCTGGATTCATTTAATGGATTTATGTGTGTTATATTAGGACCTATAATGTCCGCTCTTTGGATTAAACTTGAAAATTCTAAAAAAGGTGATTTAAACATAACACAAAAAATGGCTCTTGGCTTTGTACTATTAGCTGTTGGTTTTGTATTTATGATCTTTGCAGTATTACAAAGAGGCGGTTCCGCTGACCCTGCAGTAAAGGCTAGTGTAATTTGGGTATTATTATTTTATGTATTACAAACTACTGGAGAAATGTGTTTCTCACCAATTGGAAACTCAATGGTTAATAGACTTGCACCTCCTAAATATGCTTCTGTATTAATGGGAGTTTGGTTCTTAAGTACTTTTGCAGCTAACAAGTTAGCCGGATACGGCCAAGCGTTCATAGATAAATTAGGCCCATTACAAGTATTTATAGCTATTCCTGTAGCTCTTATTGCAAATGCTGTAATAATATTTGCACTTAATAGAAAATTAACTAATATGGCAGAACAATTTGATTAATATAAAAGCCCCACATTTTATTGTGGGGCTTTTATTATTATTGAATTTTTTTCTTTAATATTCCTAAAGCCAACATTCCTATCAAAGAACCTATGACTAGTGCTACAAAATAGCCAAATGGATTACTTATATATAACAGGTAATACAAATATTCCACCATGTGGAGCTCTTAAAGAACACCCAAAATCTATAAATAAAGCTCCTGCAGTTATTGATTATTTGCTAAGGAAGCTGTTCCAAATACATAGGCTACCTTTAGAATGTCATTAATTAGTAAACCACTTAATTTTAAAATCATATTATAATATGCTTAACTAATTTTATATTTAAATAAATCAATCTTACTTTATAGTATTTGGTTTAATATCTCTTTTACTTTTTCTTTACTAGCTAAGCCTTCTGAAAATGCACTAGCACTACCAGTAGCTAATCCCATTTTGAAGGCCTCCTCTAAATTATTATTTTTTAAATATCCTGATATAAAACCTGCTACCATGGAGTCTCCAGCTCCTACAGAATTTTTTAAAACTCCCTTAGGTACTCCACTTTTTATTACTTCTCCTTTAGATGAAATAAATATTGCTCCATCTCCTGCCATGGAAATAAGAACATTTTCCGCTCCCATCGTCTGTAATTTTCTACTATAACCTATTATTTCTTCTTCATTTTTAATTTCTACACCAAACAATTCTGACAACTCATGGTGATTAGGCTTAATTAAAAATGGTTTATATTTTAATACCTTTAATAAAAGTTTTCCAGTGGCATCCACTACAAATTTTATATTTTTATCTTTAAGTCTTTCCATTATAGTTTCATATATATTCTCTGGAAGAGTTTTAGGAATACTTCCCGCAAGTATCAAAAAATCTCCTTCTTTTAGATTATCTAATTTATTAAACAATTCATCTAAGTCCTCAGCATTTATAGAAGGTCCTGTTCCATTAATCTCTGATTCTTCCTTTGATTTTAGCTTTACATTTATTCTAGACATTCCATTTTTTAATCTAATAAAATCCGTTTTACATCCAAAGGATCTAACTCTTCTTTCTATTTCCTCCCCTGTAAAGCCAGCTATATAACCTAAAGCTATATTTTCTACATCTAAATTATTTAAGACTATAGAAACATTTATTCCCTTACCGCCTGCATAAATCTTCTCATAGCTTGTTCTATTTAAATTACCTGTTTTAAAATCATCTACCTTAGCTACATAGTCTAAAGCTGGATTAAAAGTAATAGTATAAATCATTATATTGTTACCTCCACTATTCTTGTTAAATTCTTGTATTTATCATCTAAAATTCTTGTTGTAATTATAGTAGCTTTACTAATATCGCCAAAGGTTACAGAGCTTATTTGATCGAACTTAGAATCATCAGCTAATACATAAGCATTTTTAGATCTTGTTACCACCTCTTCCTTAACTAAAGCTTCTCTAATATCAGGAGTTTTATCCATTATATTTTTCATTTAAAATACCATTTAATAATATATTCATCAAATCTACCATGGCTTGTTTCATAGTAATATTATTATTAGTTAAAAATTTATAGTCTAAAAATGTATCACTAACTTTTTCTAAAATTAAACTTACTATATTTATATTTATATTTTCTCCTATTACCCCTTGATTTTTACCTTCTTTTAAAATTTTTTTTACTAAATCTATTTTAAAATCTTTAAACTCTTGAATTTTTTTAAATTCCTCAGGATAGAATTTATAAGCTTCATCCAAAATCCTTACTGGTAATTTATATTTATGATAAGAATAAATTATATTATATAATTTTTCATCTAAAGGCATTTTCTTTTCTAATAATTCTAAAGTGCTTTTTTTATCACTATCTATTATTTCATTAAAATATTGACTTATTAGATCATTCTTACTTTTAAAATACTTGTATATGGTTTTTTTACTTATTTTAAGATCATAGGATATATCATCCATAGTAAATTTTTTCAACCCATATAATTCTATATTTTTAGAGGTTATATCTAGTATGTTTTGTTTCATTATTTTATTCTCCTTTATGTAAATGGTATATAATATATCATTTGTTTTGTATACTAAAGGTTTTTTAATTAAGTATTTTTTCTTTATATTATACATCTATTAATAAAATTTTTCATTTTATGCTATAGTATCTAAAAACAATAACATTTCCCTAATTACAGCGTTTAAGCATAATTATCCCTAGAACACAAACTATTATAAGTAAAATCAATGCTATTTTTTCATAATTTACCCATAGAGCTGCCATAATAACTGAGCCAACAAAAGACCCTATATATTGAAAACTATTAACTATACCATTAGCTGTACCCCTATAGCTTTCCTCTGCTATTTCATTGGCAAGGGATGGTACTAATGTACATATACATATATATCCTGTCATAAATAATATAGTTCCTACTAATATAAATGTAAATGAACTTTTGTTAAAATAAAAAATCACACCTAAAGCAGTAACAGCAAAGGATATAATTAATAGCTTTATTCCATAACCCTTTTCTGAAACTCTTACAGCCCATGTCATAAAAGCTATAGCTATAAGAACTGAAGGCATAAATATTTTCCACATACCATCAATACCTGTAATACTTTCCAAATACTGTGGTAAAGCAAAAAATACTGCTGCCATTATAAAATTATTTAAAAAAGCTGCTATATTTAATTTTACAAATATATTATTGTCTAATAATATATGAAAAACTTCCTTAATGTTAATATTATTTTTAGAATATCCTTCTTTAGAATTAGTTTCACTTTTATGATGAGATTTTTCTTCTTTTAAAAATACTAATATTATAATCCAACTAAATAATATTAGCAAAGCACAATATAAGAACATATTATTTACAGATACATACCTATGTATTATAGGTCCTAAAGCAAAGGAAGCTGTAGCTGCAAAACCCAATATAATCCCAACTATACTTATAGCTCTTGTTCGTTTCTCACAATGTACACTGCTAGAAATCCAAGAATATCCTACTGCAATTATAGCACCACTTCCCTGCAGGGCTCTAGCAACTATTAATAAATAAATATTTTTTGCAAAATAAGCCAATAATAGTCCTATAATTACTTGCATAAGCCCTATTAAAATAACTTTTTTATTCCCAAATTTATCACTAAAAACACCAAAAGGTATCTGAAAAAAAGCTTGCATAAGACCAAATATACCCAATGCTACACCAGCTAATACTGGAGTACTATAAGCTAAAGTTTTGCTATAAACAGATATAAAGGGCATAACCATAGTCATAGCCATCTGCCTTATACCTAAGGTAAACCCTAGTGTACATATAAACATTAATTCTTTTTTTGAAAACACATTCTTTTTCATAATACACCTCTCACATTAAAATTTACCAAAGAAACTAAATTGGTTTTTTAAGTTTCTGACATAAGCTTAATACTTCCCCTCCATGATTGTCAAGAATAATTTTTTTACCGTATACTTCTAAATTACTACTTGTATTTAAATTATATAAAATTTACTTAACATTGAAATTAGATTAAAAATATTAATTTATATTTAAAAAACCTTTATTTTAAAAATTTATGTAATCTTCACTTAAAATTTTTTAATATAGATAAATAAATCTTTATTTTTCAGACTTTGACTTTCTTTGACTTTAGATTTATCATATACATATAAACTTAATAATATTAATTAACAAGGAGGAGTTAAAGAATGTTTGATATGATACCTTTTAGAAAAAACAGTATAAACAAAAAAGATGACTTCTTTTCACCATTTTTAGATACTTTCTTTAATGATGAGCTCTTTTCACTAATGACTAACTTACAGGGTAACTTCAAAGTGGATTTAAAGGAAACAGATGAAAATTATTTAATAGAAGCAGATCTACCTGGAGTAAAAAAAGAAGATATAGCAGTAGAATTTGTAAATAATTATCTTACAATTACTGCAAAAAAAGATTCTTCTATAGAAAATAAAAAAGAAAATTTTGTTAGACAAGAAAGATATTATGGAGAATTTAACAGAAGTTTCTATATAGATAATGTGGATGAAAATAATATAGAGGCTTCCTTTGAAGATGGGGTTTTAAAAATTAATTTACCTAAATTAGATAAAGAAAATTTAAATAGGAAAAGGATCGATATTCAGTAAAAATATAAACAGCCTCTTGAAATTAATCATAAAATGATAGGTTATTTTTATAATAACAAGTATAACTAAAGGAGTGCTATAAAAAGTACTCCTTTACACTTATATATACGATTTGTAATATAGAAAAGAAACCTTCTCATACTATACATAATAAACAGTAAAAAAGCTATCTTATCTCGTTTTTTATTTTTCTCCCATTGCACATAACCAATTTTTCTCTTCTAAGGTTTCTATGGATATCTTCTTATATCCCGCTTTTCCTAATAAGTTTTTTATATAATTCACACTATATATTTTCATACCTGGTACTTTTTTTAGATATTCTTCATTTCTTTCTTTAAATTTTTTACTGGTATAACTGGCATTTACTATAATAAATTTTCCTGAAGGTTTTAATACTCTTCTTACTTCTTTAAAACTATCTAATAAATTTGGCCAAAAGTATGTAGTTTCTACTGCAGATATAATATCAAATTTATCATCTTCAAAGGGCATTTTATCTACACTACCATGAATAATCTCTACTTTCCCCTTTTCTATTAAATCTTTGTTATATTTTTTAGAAAAATTTACACAATCTAAAGAATAGTCCATACCAAAAACTTTTCCTTCTGGAACTTTATTAGAAAGTCTATTTACAGTTCTTCCTCCTCCACAACCTATATCTAATATGATATTACTATCTTTTGCTTTAAGTTTATCAAGTCCCCAAGTAGTTACTTCAAAGTGTTCTTTATTCATACTTTTTGCAATAAATTTACCCATCATTCCTTTAGGTCTTCTAAATTGTCCATAAAATTTATTTATTAAATTTTTCATAGTGTACTCCTTTCTATAAAAAAATTGTATTTTTACAATAATCAAGTAATTTTCAGATTCCCATAGTAGAATATTAAAAGATGCAGAAATTTTAAAAGCTAGAAAAGAAGGCATGTGGACTTATTATAGTATCACCAATAATAAAATTTTAGATATTATATCTATGATTGAAAATTTAAAATAAATTTTTTAAATACACTTTAAATATTAACAGCCCCTATTCACTTATAGAGGCTGTTTTATAATTTTACAAAATAAAAGTAATCTAAAAATTTAACTTCTATATTTTATATATATTTTTAAGTTACAAATAAATTATATTCTTAAATTATTGTAATTTATATCTTGAACTTTTGTTAAGTTAAAAGATGTAGTTTTTTCTTCTTTATCAGTACCAAAAATATTATCGAAGAAATCTCTAATCCCTTTCCATATTTTCCCAAAGAAACCTTTCGCTTCTTCACTAGTTACAACATCTTTTAATTTATTGCTAACCTGATTTAGCTGATCTTTTATTTGTTTAAAATCTAAATCTAATCCATTTATCTTATCCATTAAAGCTGTTATTTTTTGCATGTCTTCATCACTTAATTTATAATCATACTTATTAGTTGCATCTTTTACTATATTTTTTATTTCTTTTTCTGTTTTTGGTTTTTCCTTAACAACCTCTTTTTTAACTTCATTTATTAAGTTAGCTGCTTCATCTTGTCCTATTTTTTCTCCTAGGTTACCAGTAACCACCATTTCTTCATTGGCTACTTTCTTCTTCTCTTCATCTATTTTTTTACCGCCTTTACTACTTTCAAATCCCTTTAATATACCTGTAAGAGCCGCTGTACCAGATACGTTAAAAGGTGATCCTACTTTAACATTGGCATTTTCTACTCCTGCTGTTATTAAAGCATTTCTAATCATACTCTCAGTAACCCAATATATATTATGGGTAGATATGTTTAATCCACCTTTGTCTGTAGGTTCCACATAGGCACAAGATATAGATTTCGTTCCTATTTGTTTTCTTGTAGCCACCCCAGCTAAATACTTATCTTCTTCTTCTTTGTTAACTTCCATTACATTAGCTTCTTTTCTAGTTACTCCAAAATATTTAAGCATTTCTTCCTTTTGTTCATTAGTTAAATCTGCTCCTAATGTGACAACTTTAAAAGCATCTGCATAAACTTTATTGGCCGAAGAAGCAGATATTATTAAAGAAAAAGTAAACACTAAAACTAATAATTTACTAATCACTGTTTTGCATTTCATATTTTCAGTCTCCTTTATACTTTATGTGTAGTGATATATAAATCTATACTGTTAATTTCATAAATAGGATAGATTTATATTATCATCATATATTATACTACATATCCAAGTATAAAAAAGTATAAATATAGTTACAAATTACTTATAATTTTATTAACTTTTTATTATAAATTAAGATTAATTTTAGACTTTATTGGAAAATTCATATATTATATAATTAAGCAAAGTTTAATTATATAGTATTTATGACTATTTAAGTTACAGACTTATGTATAAAGGAGATTTGTTTTATGAAAAAAATTTTTATAGATACAGAAACTACAGGTTTAGAACCTGGTGAAATTATACAACTTACTTATTGTGTTTGTGATATAAACTCAAAGGGAGAGGAAAGAGTTTCCTTTTCTAAAAACTTCTTTTTTGATGTAGATTATATTGAAGAGTCTGCGGAAGCCATTCATGGTTTTAGTGTAGAAAAATTAAAAATTTTATCTAATGGTAAAAAATTTAAAGATTTAGCTTCAGAAATTAGCTCTGATTTAAAGGATGGAATATTTATAGCTCATAATGTTAATTTTGATAGAAAATTTGTTACTGCTGAATTTAATAGATTAGATGATATAAATTGGATTCCTAAAGAATTCTTTTGTACCATGGAATATTTTAAACCTATTGTTAAAGCAACCACTAGAACGGGCAAACTAAAAAAACCTAGACTAGAAGAAACTGTTGATTTTTTAAACATAGATAAAAAAGTAGTTCTAAAGGGAGCTAAAAAACTTTTTAATTGTGATGATGTTGGATTTCATGATGCTAGATATGATGTAGCTGCTCTTGTATCTTGTTATTATAGAGCTAAAAAATTAGGATACTCTTAATTAAGTTAACTCGTACTTTTCAAATAACTCTGAAATAAAATTTTAAGGGATACAGGTTATTTAGTATCCCTTAAAGTTTATTGATAATAAAAATATTTTCCCCTTTATTAGTGATCTAGTAAGTTGGACTTAACTTTCCTTAAAAGCTTCTCATAGAATATATAGCCAAACAAGCCACCTAGTGTATTCAATATTACATCATTTCATTTATATCAACAGTTCTTATACTTCCCCAATAAATTGCTATATATTGAAAACATTCAATAAATAAAGATGTAAAGAACAAATAGTCAATGTAATTTTAAAATTTCTAAACATTTTCCTTAATAAAGGTAAAAAAATTGATAATGCTATTAAAAGCGCTATATTTCCCATAATATTTAGCATATTAATCTTTTAGTACAAATATTTTTAGGATTATTTAAAACCTCCAAAACGGAACCAGCTTCTACAATTTCACCCTTACTCATAACTAATATTTTATCTGAAATCTTCTTAGCTAAATTTATATCATGGGTTATATAGAGCATAGAAAATCCATTTAAGTTTTGCAATTGCTTTAATAGTCTTAATATATTAGCCTTAGTGGATGGATCTAACATAGAACTTATTTCATCTGCTATTAAAAGAGTAGGTTCCATTATAAGTGCCCTTGCTATTGATACCCTTTGTCTTTGCCCTCCACTTAATTCATTACATTTTTTATTTACAAAGGATTTTTCTGTAGATAATTGTACTTTCTTTAAAACTTGTAAAGCTTTATTATTTCGCTCTTCAACTGATCCATCTTTTATTATATCCAAAGGTTCTCTTATAGCCTCCATTATAGTAAAGGAACTGTTGATAGCAGACATAGGATCTTGGAATATAATTTGTATACCAAATTTTCTTGAAGTAAATTTATTACCTTCTAACTTTTCATTATTAAAATATACCTGACCTTCATCTGGCTTTAATATTCCAGATAGTATGTTTGCTAAAGTACTTTTACCAGAACCAGATTCACCTATTAAAGATACTATTTCACCACTTCTTATGTTTATATCACAATAATTTACCGCGGAAACTTTTTTATATTTAGTTTTATAAACTTTTTTTAATGAATGTGCTGTAAGTAAATTTACTATTCCACCTTTATTACAGCATATCTTTCTCCTATCTGATATTTCAGATAGATTAGGCTTTTTTTCTCTACACAAAATACCTCTTTGAACACATCTACCATAAAAAGCGCATCCTTTTTCTTCCGAAACTTCCTCATTAGGTATTCCCCATAAATCTCCAAAAGGATTTATTTCTATAGAAGAATTTATTATACCTCTGGTATAGGTATGCATCGGATTATTTATTATTTCTTTTGTGTACCCCTCTTCTAATAGGTTTCCCTTATATATAACCTCTAATTTTGTTGTTAATTTATCTATAACATATAGATCATGAGATATTACTATCATTGTCATATTATTTTTATTTTGCAATGCCTTTAAAAGCTTTATTACTTCATTTTTACTTATGTTATCTAAAGCACTAGTAGGCTCATCTACTATTAAAACTTCTGGCTCACAAGCTAATGCCATAGCTATAAGAACTTTTTGTCTCATTCCCCCGGATAAATTATGAGCATATTCTTCTCCGATATCTTCACTTAGTCCTACCATTTTCAATAGATTTTTTACTTTATTTAAAGCTTCTTTTTTATCAATATGTGAGTGTTTATAAATAGTTTCTAATATTTGTTCCTTTATATTTAAAACTGGATTTAATACTTCTGAACTATTTTGAAAAACTAGAGCTATTTTATCCCATCTATATTCATCTTTTTCTTCATCTTTTAACTTAAGTATATTTTTATATTTGTATATAATCTCACCCTGTACTTTAGAATTTGCTTTTAAAAGTCCCATTATAGCCATAGCTATAGATGTTTTACCGCTACCAGATTCTCCTATAACCCCTATGTTTTCTCCTGTTTTTAATGTAAAAGAAACATTATCTACTGCTTTATATAACTTTTCATTTTCATAATAAACAGATAAATCTCTTACTGTTAACAAGTCTTCCAATAAAATTCCCTCCAATTGATATGTAATATATTAAAAATTTTCTATCTCTTTTCCTATAAAAGCAAAGGATAGTACCAAAATAATAATAGAAAGTAAAGGTGCTGTAATCCACCATTTCCAATAATTCGTAAAGTATATACCATCAAAATCTATGGCATGATTTAAAATCATTCCCCAACTTTTAGAAACAGGATCTCCTAATCCTAAAAAAGATAAGGAGGATTCTGCTATTATTGCTTTACTTATTATTTTTACCATACTAATGCTCACTAAGGGGAAAATCTGAGGTAATATGTGCTTTCTTAATATATGAAAAAAGTTTGCCCCACAACTTTTAGCGAATTCTATATAGTTTTCACCTTTTATAGATATAACCTTAGATCTTATTATTCTAGCAGGTCCTACCCAAGAAAATATACTTAATACTATTATTACATTTTTTAAATTAGGTCCAAAAAAAGCAGCAAGAACTATCATAACAGGAAGCTGTGGTAATACTAACATTAAATCCGTAAATCTCATTAAAAATTTATCAACTAATCCTCCATAATAACCTGAAATTATTCCTACAAAACTACCAAAAGTACCAGCTAAAACAGCTGTAGATATACCTAAAGTTATACTTATTCTTCCTCCATAACAAATTTGTGACCATAGATCTATACCTAAGTCATCTGTGCCCAAAATATGCTCTATGGAGGGAGGAATTAGAGAACTGGCACTGGGAATATTATAAGGATACTTACATAACAGGGGACATAAAATAGCTATACTTATAAAAACAAGTGCAACTAAAAAGGATAATTTACCTATAACAGAACATTTTTTAAAAATTTCACAATACTTCTTCATATACTATCTCACCCTTGGATCTAATTTTTTGTAAAACATATCTGAAATTAAATTCATAAAAATAACCATAAAAGTAACTATTAAAAATATGCCTTGTATAAGAGGATAATCTCTTACACAAACTGCTTCTTTCATAAGTTTTCCAAGTCCAGGATAATTAAATACATTTTCAACTAATATAGATCCCCCTACTACAGATCCTAAACTTAAAAACATTTTCGTTATTATAGGTAATATAGAATTCCTAAGGATATGTTTAAATATAACTGTTTTGCTGCCAAGTCCTTTACCCTTTGCGGTTTTTATGTATTCTTTAGATATAACAGAAATAGCACTACTTCTTGCTACAAGATAAAACTCTCCTAACTTAGATATAGTTAACGTTATAATTGGTAATGCTGCATGATAAATTATATCTAGAAATTTATCCCCAAGGGAACTATAATCTTTAAAATCTGTTACAGCTCCAGAAAGAGGAAACAAATTTAATTTTCCTGCTAAAATAAATAAAAAAACTATACCTAATAAAAAACCAGGTATTTCAGATAAAGTCATAAAAAAGCCATATAATATCTTATCTAATCCTTTATTTTGATTAAAAGCTGATAATGTTCCTATAAGAGTACCTAATACAAAGCTTATAAATATAGAACTAATAACCAGCATAAAAGTCCACTTAAATCTAGCTTTCACTATATTTTTAACAGTATCATTGTAATAAATACTATATCCTAAATTACCTTTGCATAAGTTTTGAATGTAAGCTAAATATTGATTGCTTAAAGGTTTATCTAATCCATAATAGGCTTTATACTTTTCTATCTGTTCTTCTGAATAAGCTGATATTTCTGTTCCATTGTCTCCAGATAATATAACAAAAGGGTCCCCAGGCATAAGCCTAGGGATAAAAAAATTTAATGTAAGTATAATTACTATAGTAACCACATACTCTAGAATCTTTATAAACTTACTATTCATAATATCAACTTCCCTTATTTCCTTTGTAAGTAAGTTAATTTACTATGAGATACCACAAAGTGATCATACATATTCATATATCCATCATATTTATCAGTTTTGTGCACTGATATAGAAGATGTATTTATAATAGGTATCATAGGTATTTCTTCCGCTATTTTTTCTTGAAGCTGAAATACTATTTCTTTTCTCTTATCTGGATTCATTTCCTGCATTTGTTTCATACAAAGTTTATCTATTTCTTCATTTCTATATCCTGGTATACCATTTATAACACTGCCACCGCTTTTATCATTATTTGATTTGTAAAGTTCTCTTAAAACATCAGCATCTTTGCCCCAACCACCATGTTCAGTTATTATAGTTTCATAGTTTCCTGACTTTACCGCTGCATCTCTACTCTTCATATCCATACTTTTAATATTAACTTTTATTCCTGCTTTTTCTAATTGTAATTTTAAAAGTTCTGCCATTCTTAAATTATCCTTTTTATTTGAAACAATAATTTGGAAATTTATATTTTTTTCTTTTAAAAGTTCTTTAGCCTTTTCTACATTATAATCATATTTTTTTATATCTTTGTTATACCATATATGTTCCTTTGGTATATAGGATGCACTTCCTTCTGTTCCTATTCCTCTCATAACTTTATCTATTATTTCTTTTTCATTTATAGCATAGGCTATGGCTTGTCTTACATTTCTATCTTTAAATTCTGGATTTCTATTCATATTCAAACATAATCTATACCCAAAGAAATTATGTCCCTTTATCAATTTATATTCTTTGTTATTTTCATATTTTTTAGCTATATCTGGTTTAACACTTTCTACTAAATCTATATCCCCTTTTTCAAAAGCAAGTATAGGATCACTTACTGGAATAAATTCTATAGTTTTAACATTTTGTTTTGGTCCCCAATAATCTTTAAAAGCAGTAAATTTATAAGAACCTCTTTCTTTATTATAATCCTCTAACATGTATGGACCACAACCTATAAAAGCTTCCTTACCATCAAATTTTTTAGGATCCTCTACCTTTTCCCAAATATGTTTTGGTATTATTCTAGTAGTTCCTAAGTTTTCTAAAGAAGCTGCATTTACTGTATTAACTGTTATTTTGATATAGTTATCTTTGAGCACTTCTACCTTATCTATAAAACATTTTTTACCTATGTATATACTTTTGCTTACTGGTGGATGTTTTTTGTAATAATCAAAGGTAAATTTAACATCCTCTGGAGTAAAATTCTTGCCATCTTGCCATTTTACTCCCTCCCTTATTTTAAACAAATATTCCTTACCATTGTTTTTTATCTCCCATTTTTCTGCAAGCCATGGTATAATTCCCTTTTCATCCTTTTCTATAAGAGAATCATATATTAAATTAGTCTTAGACGTTCCTGGACCTCTAGGATATGTTCTATATGGATTTGGTTCTCCCCAATCTCCCCCTTCTAATTTAAGACTTACATCTCTTTTTTTTGTTTTATTATTTACATTTGTAGTTTCTTTTGCTTTTTTATCTCCTCCACAGCCTGTAAACAAAAAGCTTATAGCTATTAGCATTGTAAATACTAACAACATACTCTTTTTAGATAACCTTTTCATATTAGCCCTCCTACATTACTATAAATAATCTCATATTAATTTGTATTTATTTTTTAACTAGATAATACAATCTATTATTCCTGTTAAAAAAATTTGTTATTAAATACTATACTTATCCTATTATTGACTTTACAAAATAGATCTAAAGAACCCTTGAATATTCTTTAAAACAATCAGAGCAAACCATTTTTCCATCCATTATTCTTATTCTATGTTCTGCGGTACTTTCTTTACAGATTTCACAGGTAATGTTTTTAAATAATTTAGCTCTTTCTGGTAAGGAGTAACTAGGTTCTTTGAATTGGAAAAGTTCCTTATAATCTTCATTTAATATGTAATTCATATATTCATTTCTATCTTCCCTTTTTTCCTTAGGACTAAATATTATTCTTATTGCCTCCCCATTTTTTCTATTAAAAAAAGAGAAAGCCATCTTTCCAGAATCCTTATGAATAATATTACCTTTTCCTAAGGAGCAACCTAATAACACTTGTATTGCATCTACTCCACAGGCATCATTTTCTGTAACACAAACTATTTCTTCATCCTCTGAAAATTTTATATTCATAGTTTCTATAGCTGCCTCTGCAGCTTTGTAGCCTATGGCTAGCCCAGGACAAGAATGCCCATGAAAATTTGTGCATTTTTCCCATAATCCTTCTTTCATTTTTATACCTCCAAAAATATTATTATTTACTAATTGAGCACTTTACTTCGTTAAAAACACAATATAAATGAACATATTGTGTTTTACTTTGAAGGTGCCATATAAAAATAGATTTGATTTTATATTTGTGGTATAAAAATTAACTCTATTTTATATAGCCCCTTTTAATCATGAAAATTCTCAATTATCCCATAAATACTTAATAGCAATTAATATGCCAAGAACATAAATAATAGTAAATGTGCATTTGCCAATAAAATCATTAAATTTATTCTCAAAATGACACTTCTTTTGTTTCATTTTGATATTTTTATCACTTTGATACATTTTTATCTTATTTTTCCTAAATTTCGTCATATTTCTTTATTTTTTCTTATTTATATTTTATACTATACTTAATAAAAACATTATTAACTTTTGTACAGTTTCCTTAATAAGAAATGTAACTATATATACCACGATTAACATTAATTATTATTCTCAAGAGTATTCTAAATACCTGTAGCTAAATATTTATCTAATAGACTTATGGAAAAAAGTCTATTAGAATTGTTAATTGTAAAATTTATTGAAAAGGAGAATGAAGTATGGATACAATAAACTTAAAGCCTATTGGATATGTAAAATCGCCCTTTAAAAGTCTTGAAGAAATACCTCCTCAAAGTATTTATGCAAAGGATGAAAAAGCTACAATAGAAATAAAAGAAGATTTGGTAGATGGGTTAAAAGATTTAGACAAAAATTCGCATATAATAATTCTTTTTTATTTTAATAAATCTAAAGATTTTAATCTTATAACAAAAACTCCTTGGAGTGATGAAAAGAAAGGTGTTTTTTCTACTAGATCACCTAAAAGACCTAATGCTATAGGCTTATCTATAGTAAAACTAATAGAAATAAATAATAATAAAATAATAATTGAAGGGGTGGATATGTTAGATGGCACCCCTGTATTAGATATAAAACCCTATTCAGACAAACTAAATCCTTAATTAGATAAAAGATTTCATATTTGTTATTATAACGAATATGAAATCTTTATCTAACAATAACTTTTTTTATTGATCTTCTTTATATATACTTTCTACTACTTCTAAGTATAGATGGCTGTGCTCCTTTTCTTTGTACTGCAATGGCTGAAACCTTATTCCCAAATTTAACAGCTTCTAATAAGGATTTAAGCATAATATTCTCTGAATTTATTTTTGTACTTAATGCACCTATAAAACTATCTGCTACTGCTTGATTGGCACCCTTTCCCCCAGGTATTTTTTCAAAGGAGTTGCATAAAAACATCTTAAAATTTTAAAAGTTCTTCAATTTCCTCCTCTGCCATATTGGATAAAAGAACTTCCTCTCCTAGATTTTTATCTATTACCTTATCTATAATTTCTTTCTTTTTTTGTTGTATTTTATATATTTTTTCTTCTATAGTTCCTTTAGCAATAAGTCTTATAACCTCTACAGTTTTCTTTTGACCTATTCTATGGGCTCTATCTGAAGCTTGGTCTTCTACTGCTGGATTCCACCAAGGATCAAAGTGAATCACTATATCTGCTGAGGTTAAATTTAACCCTGTTCCACCTGCCTTTAATGAAATTAAGAATATGTCCCCCTTACCATTATTAAAGTCTTTAACTAAACTTCCCCTTACATTAGCCTTTGTACTACCATCTAAATATAAATAGTTTATATTATTTGCTTTAAAAACTTCTGATATATTTTTTAATACAGAGGTAAACTGAGAAAACAATAATATCTTATGCCCCTCATTTATATTACTATTTACAATATCTAAAAGGGTTTCTATTTTTCCGTTACTCCCCTCATAATTTTCTATAAAAGTAGATGGATCACAACATATTTGTCTAAGCCTTGTAATTATAGATAATATTTTAATTTTGCTTTTATTAAATCCCCTTTCTTTTATTTCTTTATAAAATTCTTCTTTTGCACTTTCTGCAAAGGATGCATATACTTTTTTCTGCTCTTCTGTCATGCTAACTATTATATTATGTTCAATTTTAGGTGGTAGTTCTTTTATTACATGTTTTTTTAATCTTCTAAGAATAAAGGGTTTTATATGATTATTTAGCTCTCTTAAAGCTTCTTCATTTTTATCTTTAACAATGGGAGATTCATATTTAGCATAAAATCTTCTATAATTTAAAAGGTATCCTGGCATTATAAAGTCAAAAATGGACCAAAGCTCTGTTAGCGAATTCTCTATAGGCGTTCCTGTTAATGCAAAATAGTTATTAGCTTTTATACTTTTTACACTCTGAGCATTTAAAGATTGAGGATTTTTTATGTTTTGTGCTTCATCTAAAAAACAATATCTAAATTTAACTTTTTCATATTTATCAATATCTCTTCTTATAAGAGCATAGGAAGTTATAACTACATCTGATGCGTCTATAGCTTTTATACTTTCTTCTCTAGAATCTTTATCCCCTGATACTAGCGTACATTTTAAATCAGGTTGAAATTTCTTTATTTCATCTTCCCAATTATAAACTAGAGAAGTTGGGCAAACTACTAAAGAAGGCATAGGTTTATTCTTATTTTCCTCCACCTCGGATTTTATAAAAGCTATAGTTTGAAGGGTTTTACCAAGTCCCATTTCATCTGCTAATATTCCTCCAAACCCACAACTTGCTAAGGTTTTAAACCATTTAAATCCAAACCTCTGATAGGGTCTCATTATGGATTGAAGATTTTTAGGGACCTCATAATCTATATCCTTTATATCCCTTATGCTATTTACTAATTCTTTAAATCTCTTATTTCTCTCTACAAAATATATTTCTTTTTCTTTAAGAGAATTATCTATGTAAACTGCATTAAATTTTGGAAGGGTTACAACATCCTTTTTAAAATCTGAAGCTTTTATATTTAAATAATCTATTATACTGCCCATATTCAAAATTTCATCATTATTTAAAGGTATAAAGCCCCCATTTTTTAATCTGTAATACTTTTTCTTTTGTTTTACTGCATTAAATATATTAAAAAGCTCTTTTTTATCTACTCCTTCTATACTAAAACTAAATTCTAAAAGGTCTTCATTATTAAGTCTAACATTGGATTTATAACTAGAAGAATTATATACTTTTATGTTTTTAAATCCTTCTGAATAATATACTTCTGCACACTGCTGAAGTTCTTCCATACCCTGTACTAGAAAATCTAAAAGTTTTTCTTCCTCTTCAAGTTCATAACACTCCACCATTTTTTTAAAAGAAAATCTCTCTAATAAATTAGTGATCGCTTTTTCTTCTTCTATATTTCTAACTAGAACTTTATGGTCTAATCTATTATTATATTGAAAAGGGTTTAGTTTAACATCACCATATGTAAATATTATATCTACTGTTACTTTATCATCTTTTTTATCAAAATAAACAGTGCTTATTAATTCCTCCTCATAAAATCTTTTTTTAAATTCTTCTTCAATATATAAAGTTTTACTTATTTTCTTTAAGGATGGAATCACATAAGAGGCTATATCTTCACTAAAACTTTCGTCAAAGCTTATCCCTATCCCATCTTCTTTAGTAAAACCTTTAACAAATCCTTTATATAGATTAATTTGTTCTGAGGAAGGCTCATAAATTTTATCATTATAAAAAAAATATTCTTTAGTAATGGTATGAGGTAAACAACCTGTCTGTTTTAAAACTAATTTATCCTTTTCCTTTTGAAGACTAAATTCTAAAGGGAAATCCTCCCTTACAATGGAAACCCCTTTAAAATTTTCACCATCTAATTTTAATTCTATGGTATCTTTATCTATTATATTAAAAAATCCTTTAATCATAGTTTCTGAAATATAAGCTTTTTTACCATTTAAAAATGAACTTATATTTGAAAAATTTATATTTTTTGCAAGTTGGTCATATTCATATACTTCTAATAACATATTTATTATTTTTTCATCTTTTTCCGTAAATCTATGTACATATGGATTGAAAATAAAATTCTTTCCAAAAGCTAATTCATGTTTTTTTGTAATAGCTTCTAAAAATCCTCTCATATTTTTTACTACATAAAATTTATCCTCCCCCAACTTAAGTTCTAGTGATATATATCTCTCATTTGGTGTACTATCTATACATAGTTTATAACTTACAGATAAATTTTTGGGCTTTGTATCTATAGTTACTTCCTTTAAAAAATTTTCCTTTATTACCTCTATGAAGTCCCTTTTTCTTCTTTTTTCGCTTTCTTTTAAGATTATATCTTTTTCATTTATATATTTAATAAGAGTGGCTACAGAATGTTTGCAATTTATTCCCCAATATTTACATTCACAATTACTACTTATATAGGTACCACCCCTTAAAACTTTTATAGATACCTCATAGAAATCTTTACCTAAAGAAGATCTTACCCTAGATCTAATATTTAAATCACCATTTTTCTCATATGCTTCTATATATTCTACTTGATTATTAATATAACAATTCAATCCTCTTTCATAGATTTTTTCTCCTGCAGCTATTCTAAGGTCTTTATTTGTAATATTCACAAAAATCTTCTCCTTAAATATGTTTAAAACTTTTTATTTATATAAGTATTATACCACCTAGAAAACTTATATAAAATAATCTTACTTACCATTAAAAATAATCTTATTTCAAAAATACATATAATACTCATATTAATTTCACAATTATTGTAAATCATTATACTATTTTAGTATAATAATATTTTTTACAATAATTTTCTTTAATTTTATTTACATATTTTCTAGACACATAAAAAAAGACATATTAAAATAATACTTATAGAATAAAAAATACTGACATCTATAATAAGCTAGAAAATTATTTTATATTATAATTTTTTATCTATTCTTTTAAAGGAGAGTTGCTATGAAAAAATACAAACAAATATATATCGTCCTATCATTGACAGGTTCAAATTTTGGACATCTTATAAAGTTTTATACAAAGGAGCCTTACTCCCATGTTTCCTTAGCTTTTGATAAAGAATTAAGGGAAATGTATAGTTTTGGTAGGAAATATCCTAATAACCCCTTCATAGCAGGGTTCGTTAAAGAATCTTTGGACAAGGGTGCATTTCTTAAGTTTAAAAATGCTGAATGTACCATATATTCCTTAGATATTACGGAAAGTAACTATTATAAGTTAAAAGAAATAATTGAAAATTTTAAAGAGGAAAGTGATAAATATAGTTATAACCTTCTAGGTATATTAGGCCTAATAATTGGTTATCCATTAGAAACAAAGTATAAATATTTTTGTTCTCAATTTGTTTCTCATGTACTTATGGAATCCGGTGTACAATTATTTAATAAACCTCCTGGTCTTACAACTCCTCAAGATTTTAGAATATATGAAAATAAAAAAATTATATATAGCGGAAAGCTTAACGAATATAATAATTATGCTTACACCCTTTAGCAGAAAATAAACTATATTTTCAAAATTATAAAATAAGAAATATTGTAAATATGTTTTTTAATATAGAGATTTTTTATAAAAATAAAATCCCTATTCAGTTATGACTTTGACATAACTAAATAGGGATAAACAAATATAAAAAATATTTTTATTAAATATTTTTCACTCCTAAATAAGTTCCATTCTCATCTATATATTTTACTCTATTTTCAAATTTAACCTTTGCCACTCCATCTACAAATTTTTCTGCTTTATCATAAATAGGTTTGATGATAAATTCACCTTCCTTATCTATATATCCCCATTTACCTTCTATTTCTACAGCTATTAAACCTTCAGTAATATCACCTACAGCATCAAACTTTAATGGTATTATCTCTGTACCCTCTTTATTTATAAAACCATATTTTTCTTCAAGACTTACCGCTGCAATACCTTCACAAAAATCAGCTACCCAATGATATTTTGTAGGTATAACTATCTCTCCATTTTTATCTATAAATCCATACCGTTCCATAAGTTCTACTGCAGCTAGCCCTTCTTTAAAAGTATGAGCTTCATAATATTTAGGCTTTATCGCCATATTTCCTGATTTATCTATGTATCCATATCTATCTCTTAACTTAACCGGAGCTAAATCTTCACTAAATTTTTTACCATAATCATAGTTAGCTTCTATAACCTTATTTCCTAGTTTATCTATATATCCTACCTTTCCTCCTGGTTGAACCATAGCTAAACCTTCACTAAAATCGCCAGCATCAAAGAACTCAGCCTTAATAGCAAAATCGCCTTTTTTATCTATATATCCCCATTTATATCCCAATTGTACCGCAGCTAAACCTTCACTAAAATCATTAGCTTCTTTAAATTGAGGAGCTACAACTATATTACCCCTAACATCTACATAACCTAATTTTCCTCCTTTATCTACTGCAGCCAATCCTTCTACAAAATCATAAACATCATCGTATTCAATATTAAGTATTTCATTCCCTTTTTTATCTATAAACCCAAAATAATCGTCTATAGCTACTACTGCTAACTCTCCTATGAATTCTTCAGCATAACTATACTTATTTTCTATACAAGTTTCGCCATTAGCATTAACATATCCATATTTACCCTTTGACTTTATTGGGAAAAGTTTTGTATCCATTGTCATATTTTTAAATCTCCTTTTTATATCTCCTTTAGCCTACTAAAGGAATTGTATTTGATTATTTTACATATAAATTATCTTTAGCTTCTAATAAGGTTTATTTAAAGGTAATATTCAAGCCTTATAAGCAACTTCTTAGAGGTTTGGTTTCTTACCGAAATAGCTCTTATTAACCTTGTTTTTAGAAAATCTTATACTCTAATAGAAAATCCTTGTGCTTTTGAAATTTTTCATTCACAACCGCAGCAACCAATATACATAGCATAATTTTCATAATTTTAAAACTCAAAAATCTTATATTTTTTTATAAAAAGAGGTGAAAAGTTTTGTGTTATATTCGTAAAACAAAACTATATGCAGATATACTTACTTATTCTCGAAAAATTATACCATAAAATGAATTTTAAAACATCAAAATTATCAAGGTTCATTTTTCTATTAGAATTCTATTAGAAAATAAATTTGCTAAATAAATTATTTTTACAATATTTTATTTATTCTGAATATTGACTTTTCTATGTATATATAGTATCATTTAATTAATCAATAGATAATATTTAATAAAAACTTTTCTTAAATTTAAAGTTCCTATCTATTGATAATAAAAAAGATTGGAGTGATTCCACCAAATAATTTAAACTTTATTCAATATTTTAAACTGTAGAAAGAAGAGGTATAGACCAATGGGAATTTAAACTTTAAAAATTATTTAAGTAAGTTCTAATTCAAATTATATATTCCCTGAAAAAATTATTTTATACTTTAAGTTTTCTATAATTAAATTAACCAGATATGTGTATATATTTGGAGTATTGAATTTGTTTAATGTTAAATTAGAAAAATTAGATTTATGTTTGCCTGTCGGTTGTAATTAAGATTTTAAATAAATTTTATAGAAAGGATGGTTGTTCATATTCAAATAGTTGAAAATGAGTTTATTAAATTAGAACTTACTAAGTGGCTAGTTTATATATGATAAGTACATATATAAACTAGCTACTATTATTTCTTTAGAATATTAAAGTCAATATAATAAATTCATATTTGTACTACATAAAAAAACAAAATAAATAAGAAGATTTGAAACCATGCTCATATTATTGAAAAACCCCATGGATTCCCATGGGGTTTTATAACACCTATTTAAATTTCAAATTTATTTACTACAGTATCTAATGTACTTGCTATTTCTTTTAAGTTTTCTGCAGTTTGAGCTATGCTTTCCATAGAAGCTGCCTGCTCTTCAACGGTAGCGGACACTTCCTCTGTGGATGCCGCAGATTCTTCTGCTATAGCAGATATGCCTTGGATAGCTGATAAGACTTCATCTTTATCTGAATCTACCTTTTTAACATTCTGCACTAATAGTTCTATTTGTTCTACTATACTTTCTATGGAATTTGTGATGTTATCAAAGGATTTTTTAGATATATCCATAGCCCCATTCACTTCCTCTACTACTCTTTGAGATACATCCATATTATTCTTTGTTTTATTGATTTCAAATTGTATTTCCTGCACTATATTCTCTATTTCTTTAGTGGAAGTAGAAGTTTGTTCTGCTAGTTTTCTTATTTCTTCTGCTACTACTGCAAAACCTTTTCCCGCCTCTCCTGCCCTAGCTGCTTCTATAGCTGCATTTAAGGCTAATAAATTGGTTTGCTCTGCAATAGATTGGATAGAACTTATTATTTCTCCTATAGAGCCAGACTTATTTGCTAACATATCTACGTTATTTCCTAATTCTTTATTCACTTTATTGTTTTCCTTAAATTTTTCTATAGTCTTTTCCATGGTTACTATGCCCTTTTGGCTATTTTCCTTTGTTTCTAAGGAATATTTTTTTACTAAATCCGCACTTTCATCTGTTATTTTAATCTCTTCTGCTAAAGTAAATAATCTTTCGGAACCATTTTGTGCATCTTTAGCCTGATCTACAGAACCCTGTGCCAATTCATCTACAGTTTTTGATACTGCCTCTATAGCTTGTACTGTTTCTCCTGTAGATTCATTTATTGATTGTGAATACTTTAAAACATCATTAGAAGAAATTTTTAATTTTTCTATAATATTTCTTAACTCTTCCCTTAGATGAATAACTGCTTTACCTATAATTCCTATTTCATCTTTATATGAATTTATATGATCATAATTATTGTTATCTTTTAAATCTAAACTTTTAGTTTCATTTACCAATTCAGTTATTTTTAAAATAGGATCAGATATTTTTTTAGCTGAATATATTGCAAATAATGTGGCCCCTATTAAACATAAAATCGTAATTGATATAAATGCAATTATTATATTATTTAAAGGTTTTTTAAACTCTGATAAAGGCACAGAAAACCCTATAGACCATTTAGCTGATGGTATCATTGTCCTTGCAAAAACTTTCTCTTTTTTATCATAATCTTTTAACATTAAGACTTTATTACTACTTGAATTTAAGGAACCTATGTCTTTTAAAGATCCATCCATAACTTGAGTTACATTAAATTTCTTTTCTTCATTAGGTTGAAAATCTTTATTTGCATGAACTACAAAATCATTATTTGCATCTAATAAAAATCCATAACTATTTTCTACAGGTGTAGCCCTTTGAACTATATTTTTAAGATCTTCTAAACTTATATCTATAGCTAAAACACCTATTACTTTCCCAGAGCTTTTAATAGGTTTTCCTATAGTTACTACCATTTTATTTACTGTTTCATCTATGTAGGGTGAAGAATAAGATATACCATTTTTTTGTATGACCTCTTTATACCAATCTCTTTCAGAACAATTATAGTCTGCTGATGGAACCCATCCATCACTAGATGCAAATTTATTATCATTAAACCCTGCATATATACATATAATATCTTTATTTCCTTTAGCTTGCTCTCTAAAATATTTCTTTAAATAATTAATATCATATTTATTATTATATTCAACATCTACTACCATAGAATCTATAAACTTTGTCTTTGTTAAAAGCCATCCTTCTATGATTTCTGAATACTTTTGTGATGCCATAGCAACTTTATTAGTTGATTCTTTCATTATTGCCTTATATGAAAAATAATAGCTTACAGAAGAACATAAAGCTACACTCACTATACAAACAATAGATATAATAAACAAGACCTTTGATTTTATACTTTTCATGATTTCCCCCTCTTTTGTTTAACAATTAATTTTTATACATTTTATTAAATCGTTATAAAAATAGGGTAGTTTATATATCAAATTATAGTGTTTTTTCTTATTTTTATAATTTTATTAAAATATTACCATTACTATTTTTCTTTATTTACTTTTGTCATATTATAATTTACAATTACTGAATTTTAACATTTACACTATTAGCAATTAACTAACCTAAAAAAACTTATATAAGTGTAAGAATTTTTTCATGTATAAATACTAATAATAAATGATATAACTCTATATTTATTAAACAAACTATGTAAAATACAACAAGACTTAATGAAAGGAAGATATTATATGAATGAAGATTTGAATTTTATAAACAGTTTCCCTAAATCTGTACCTGGTCAAGAACAACCAAAACAACCTGGTATAGAAGCTATTATGAATCCTAAACCTATTTTTGACAATCCTAACTACAAAGCTTCCGAAAAACTTATAAATAAAGTTTCCTTAATTACAGGTGGTGATAGTGGCATCGGTAGAGCTGTAGCTATAGCCTTTGCTAAAGAAGGGGCTGATATTTCCATTGTGTACTTTGATGAACATAAAGATGCAAAAGAAACTCAGGCTATAATAGAAAGTTTAGGTAGAAAGTGTTTATTAATTTCTGGAGATATTACGGATGATAATTTTTGCATAGATGCTATAAATCAAACTATAAATACTTTCAATAAACTAGATATCTTAGTAAATAATGCAGCTGTTCAATACATTCAAAATAGCATAGAAGATATAACAAAGGAACAATTAGAAAAAACCTTTAAAACTAATATATTCAGTATATTTTATTTAGTAAAGGCAGCTTTACCTCATTTAAATAGAGGTGCTTCCATTATAAATACAACATCTATAACAGCCTACAAAGGTCATGAAATTTTAATTGATTATTCTTCTAGTAAGGGTGCAATCGTAAGTTTTACTCGTTCTTTAGCATTATCTTTATGGAATAAAGGTATAAGAGTTAATGCTGTGGCACCTGGGCCTATTTGGACTCCTCTTATACCATCTTCCTTTGATACTAATTATGTAGAAACCTTTGGTTCTAAAACAACTATGGGAAGACCCGGTCAACCAGTCGAATTAGCTCCAACCTATGTATATTTAGCCTCTAATGAATGTTCCTCCTTTGTATCTGGTGAAGTAATACATATAAATGGAGGAGAAATCATAAATGGGTAACTACTATATATAATAATTTTACTTGTAATACTTTAACAATTTTAGGTAAGTATGAAATAGTAAATCATTTTAATTTAATTTTATATAATTTAAAATTAAAAAGCCTATGAAATCCTTAAACTTATAAGGACTTCATAGGTTTTTATCTTTTAAATCATCAGTACACATTTAAAAGCACCAATAAACAAAAAATTTTATTATTTTAATTATAATGTACTTATTGCTTCTTCAGCATTACATTCATTGTTCTTCTTTAGCTCATCATAAAAAACAGCTTCAGCAGATTTTATATAAGGAGTTATCCATAAAAATGCAATACTTATAGTTATAATTCCTAATAAATACCACAATATAAAACTTAAATATAATAAAAGTAATCTTGTCTTGTTTCCTTTCATCATAGCAACACTTTCCTTAATTGCTTTCATAGCTCCCATATCAGGATTATCAATATAGATATAATAAGTCATAGCATATCTAAATAAAATCATTGATAAGGCCACAGTTAAAGCTATAATTAAAAGTATAAAAATTGCTATCATCCATCCACTAAAATCATTACCATTACTATAAAAATTCATATTAGTTTTTGAAAATTCTCTAATTACCATAACAAAAATAATTACGAAGAAAGGTATAAAAAGCAATAATGACCATAAAAAACTGTATATACCTAGAACTATATTCATAATGAAAGTTCCACTAAAATGTTTAAACCCCTCAAATATATTTTCTATTTTATGGCTTTTATCTCTAACTAAATTCATAGAAAATCTAGTTATTCCATAGGTCATAGGACCTGCTAAAAGCAATTTTATAAAAAATATAATACCAGATGCTCCAAAGCCTGTATTCTCTCTAATTAAATAAGGATCATGTATATAATTTGAAATTTGATTTATATTATATACATAAGTTACAGAATACATTACTATATTAAATATAATGAACGTAATAACTGCTGTACCCCAATTCCCCTTTAAGGCTTCTTTAGCTTTAGACTTTATTTGAGAATTAGATAATATTGTCTTTTCTTCCATATTCGTCTCCTTTTGTGCATATTTTTTTCTTATTATACCATATTTTTTCCCCATTTCAAATAGTATTAAATTTTGTATTCATTTACAATAAGTATACAAAATAATCAGAAATTAATATTATACAACTTTTTATAAATATTTGAAACAAAATTAAAACTCTGTTTAGTTATATTTTTCAATAATTAAACAGAGTTTACTATTTATTTTTAAAATAAACAATTATAATTTCAACTTACTGCATGCAATATAAAATTTAACAAGAACATAATTGAAATTATATACATTGCATAAGAAATCTCCTTTGATTTTTTCCCTGATAACTTTACAATTGGATAAGCAATAAATCCAAAAGCCATACCATCTACAATACTAAAAGTTAGTGGAATCATAACTATAATTAAAAAAGCAGGGAATCCTTCTGAAAAATCATTAAAATCAATATTTAAGACATTTTTTATCATTAATCCTCCTATAACAATGAGTATAGGAGAAATGGCACTATTAGGTATAATTTTTATAATTGGAAGTAAAAATAGAGATACTAAAAATAAAATCCCTGTAAAAATAGATGTTAACCCACTTTTTCCTCCTGCTGTTATGCCAGCTGCAGTTTCTATAGTAGCTACTGTAGGACTTGTTCCCAAAAATCCACAAGTAATAGCAGATAATGAACAGGCCTCAAAAGAATTTTTAAATTTATTTTCTTCCTTTAACATAACATTTATATGACCATGTAAAAGCCCTAAATTTTCAAATACAAGCACTAGTGTTAATGAAAATACTCCTATCCAAAAGGTTATAGAAGTAATACTACTAAAATCCATTTTAAAGAAAAGCTCTTTATAAGCACCTAGTGAAAAGTTTGAAAAAGTAAGCTTTGCTATATCTAAAAGTCCAAAAAAATATGATATAATCGTTCCAACTATCATACTTATTAAAAAATTTCCTGGCACATTTTTTATAAATAATATTAATGTAATTATTAAATTAATAAAAGTTACATACACCATTGGATTATTAAAATGTGCTAATGCAACAAAAGTTGTATTACTTCCTATTACAATTCCACTTTTCTGTAATCCTATAAATGTAATTAAAATCCCAATTCCCACAGTTATAGCTTCCTTTAAGGAAATTGGGATCGATTCTGTAAGGGTTTTAGAAAACTTTGTAAAGGCTATTATGGAAAATACAATTCCTGATACAAATACCGCGGCTAATGCTTGCTGCCATGAAAGCCCCATAGAACCTACAATGGTATAGGAAAAAAGAGCATTAACTCCCATGCCTGGAACTAAAATTAGTGGAGCATTACTTATAAATCCTACCAATATACATCCTACAAAGGAAGATAATACGGTAGCTATTATTGCACCTTCTAAAGGTAGACCTGCATCAGATAATATAGATGCATTTACAGCAATTATATATACAATTGCAAAAAATGAGGTGAGACCTGCTAATATTTCTCCTTTAACTGTAGTGTTATACTCTTTAAGATTGAATAAACTGTTTAATTTATTTTTCACTTCTCCTTCGTCCTTTTCTTTTTATCCCTCTCCCACCCACATTATATTTTTATAATGCATTAAATATTATATTAAAAACAATTGATATAATCAATTATATTTCATGGATCCTTTATAAAATTCAATTATTACAAAACCAAATTACCCTCTTTATCAACTTCTGTGGCAATGGATTTTATATTGGACAACATATTTATAATTGTTTGTGACAACTGTGTGGCTTTTTTGCTATTTTCTTTAGCCTTCTCTGTGTTTCCATTCTTTATATCGTTTTTTACAACTTCCCCTACTTTATGTAACTCTTTATGTATATTATCTATTTTAATCCAAATTTCTTTTATTCCCTCATGTCTTGGCATAACAGAATTATAGAAATGGCCAAATCCACATTTTTGTCCATCCGTTTGTATTGGCTTTATTTTATTTTCCATAGCCATATTTTGGAGCTGCTCTACCCAATTTTCATGGGCCTTTATAGCATTATTTATGGCCACAATAAAATCTTTATTTGTAATCTTAAAGTGATTTTCCCCAGTTATATCACCACTTAGTTTAGCCAAATTAGACATTTCATCATCTATTTTATCCATTTCATCTGCTAGATATTTTATTTCTAAAGATTTTTCACTTAAGGCAGCAGCTTCATTACTTACTTCTTGTACATTTTCACCTATAATATCCATATTACTATTTATCTCTTCACTGGAAGCATTTATTTCTTCCATACTTGCAGCCAAAAGTTCTATGCTCTTTACTTCAGTATCTATAGATTCTCTAACTTTAGAAGATGATGCAGATATAGCTTCTGTATATTCTCCTAATTTATCTATACTTTCTATTGTATCCTTTACACTTTTGCTACTATTAGTAGAGCAAGTTCCTATATCATTAACAAATTCCTCCATCTTTTCTAATTGTTTCGATGTACTTTCGGAGAGCTTTCTAACCTCCTCTGCTACCACAGCGAAACCTTTTCCAGCTTCTCCTGCTCTTGCAGCTTCTATACTAGCATTTAAAGCTAATAGATTAGTTTTTGATGCTATTTCACTCATACCAGTAACTATAGTTTTCATATTTTCCAATATAGAATTTAACTCTGTCATATCTTTTTCCATAGATTGAGCCTTAAATTCCAATTCTTTATTTACATTTTTTACAAGTGCTAAATTCTTTTTATTTTCATCCATATGTTTTATTAATTCTATATTACCACTACTTATGTACTCAACGGTTTCTGCGTCATCTTCAATAGCTAATGTTATCTGCTGCATAGCCTCCTTTACTTCTTTAATAGATGAGTTTAAAACTCCAGAAGAATTATATAATTTATCCGCTGATTTTTTAAGATGCTCTCCAGAATAATCTAAGTTCACAGAGAATGTACTTATTCTAGTAGTAATTGATAATATTCCATTTATCATTTTTTTTACCTTAGGAGATATAACTCGTACTATTTTAGCTATACCCGCAGTAAATCTTACTATTTTATTTTTACTTGTAGACTTTTCTACTTCATCTAAAGCATGTACATTTTCATCATGAAAATTCTGTGATATTTTTATTATTTCCTTTTCAATTGTATTCTCTTTAAATATTCTCAATGATTTCACTCCTATTTTGCATATTTATTAATTACTTTTTAATTATACAAGAATAATTATTTGCTTTCAACTGCAATTAAATATCAATTTTAATTACAGTTTTACTTTTTATATAAAAAGAAAGTATGTATAAATATATTTAATTTTAATATATTAAATAAAAATATAGTAGACCTATGAATGAACTTTAGTACTCCTTCTTAATCTAAGAAGATTACAAATTCACCTAATTCCTCATAATATTTGAAGAATTAGGTGTAAAGCTTTAAGCTATATAATTTTTAACTTTTATAATATTTCTATTTTTAATGTAAACCCTTGGCACTCTCTTACTTATTATAGACATAATTTCTCCACTAGTCATGCCTACCTGAGATGATATATCCTCTGCATCATATTTTAAATTGTTAATATAATCCTTACCAATAATTATTGCTTCATCTCCTACTTTAACCTCTTTAATATCTGTAACGTCTATCATACATTGATCCATACATATGTTTCCAATAATAGGAGCATATTGCCCATTTATTATAACCTTGCCCCTATTTGATAAAAATCTAGTATATCCATCTCCATATCCTAAGGGAAGAATAGCAACCCTACTCTTCCTTTTAGTTTTAAATTTTCTATTATAACCAACATATTTGCCTGAATCTATGGTTTTTATATGCACAATATTGGCTTTTAAAGTCATTACTTGTTTAATGTGCAGATTTTCTTTATTTACCTCCATAGAAGGATAATATCCATATAATATTATTCCAGCTCTTACCCCATCTAAATAGGTATTAGGAAGATCTATAATTGCTGCACTATTAGCCATATGATGAATAGGGATTTTAATATTCATTTCTATTAATTTTTTTCTAAAGTGTTGAAACCTTTTAAATTGATATTCTGAATAACTTTTATCCTTTTCGTCTGAACTACTAAAATGAGAACATAGTCCTTCAATTTTAATATTAGATAGATTTTGTATCTTTTTTATTTCTTCTAAACTTTCTACTGTGGGATCAACTCCTAGCCTTCCCATTCCAGTATCAACTGCAATATGTGTCTTTACTATCCTGTTTTTCTGGCAAGCTGCTTTTGATAATTGGTATGCATAATCATAGGAAAAAACAACTGGTTCAATATTATAGTTTATTATATCCTCAAATAAGGGTGAAGGAGTAATTCCTAAAATATTAATAGGACAAGTTATACCGCCTTCTCTAAGCTCAATAGCTTCACTAAGACAAGCAACTGAAAGTCTAGTTGCACCGTTTTCAAGTAAAGTTGAAGCTATATCTACCGCGCCATGGCCATAACCGTTAGCTTTTACAACTGCAAAAATTTCTTTACATTTAACTTTATTTTTAATATTTTTCATATTATAAGATAGATTGTCTAAGTTTACTTCTTCCCAAACCGGCCTATGATTTCTAAACATAAATATCATTCCTCTTTCTTTCATATTCTTTTAGTTGTCTGCCATAATTTAAGAGCAAAAACCAATTTTGTGAAAGGATTGACTATATTCTATTTTATAATATTTATTTTAAGTTCAATATTTCTATACTAATATACGCTTAATACTTATTCAGTATTGTACTCCTTTAATATTGTACCTATTCTTTGTATTATCTGTATTGAACTGATTTTATATGAATTCGTTATTACATAGTAAATGTCCTCTTTTTTGTAAAATTTTATGTTTTAAATAAAAATAAAATCATATATTGCTAGAATTTCTAAGTTTATTTAAATAAAATTCTATGCAACATATAATTTTTAATAAATAAAAGGATTATTATTATAACAATTTTTTAAAGTTCCCTATAATTCCGAAACCTCTTTAAATAAAATTTATACAATTATTCTTATATTTATTAATAATCTTTATTTAAGCTTTTCTTCAAGTTCATAAATTAGGTTTATATATTTATCTTGTATACCTTTTTCTTTAGCTTCTTTTTCAATTCTTTTACAATCCTCATCTAATTTTTTTAAAGTTTCTTTAGATAGATTCCTTTCTGCAAATTTGTAAACTACATCGTCCTCTTTTTCTATATGCCTATACAATAAATCCGTATATGAAACCGCATTAGCTATTATATCTATTTTAGCTTCTTCTTCACCATTTTCTAAAGCTTTAAGAGCCTTTTCTAGATTTTGCATATATAGTCTCCCAAGATCATGTTCTACTAACATACCATGTTTTACTAACTTTTCTGTAGGTCCTTTAATTTCATCAACCATCCTATTAAATAAATAATCTTCTTCTTTTCCATGATGATGCTTATCTGCATAATTTCTTACAAAATCAATAATTCTATAAAAATCATTATAATCTACCTCTTTGTTTTTTAATACTTTAAAGCAATACTTTCTTATAACTGCTAACATACGCTTTATGTTTTTATGCTCATTTATCATAAGTTCAATTGAATTCATTTTTATTCCTCCTAAATTATTCTACAACTATTCTATTTTTTTATTGAATAAGTGTAATTTCCTAGGGATTCAAAATGGAACTCCTTATTTAAGGAATTTATAAAAGCAGCTATCCATGCTTCTCTTAAGCTATAAAAGTTTGCTACTTCACCACCTACAGCCTCCCAATGAGTAGTATGAAGACACTTATTAGCTTTCCAAGATATTTCATTTTCATTAGAATCTAAAATAACATTTACTCTATCACAAGGCATTCCTTCTAATATATAATCATTTAAAGCATTATACATATCCTCAGCATACATGGGATTATTTTGTTCTCTATACTCTAATGCACACTTTTCTCCTTGCTTTTTAAATATGTCCATTAAGTTTTTCTTATATTCTTTTTTCTCTTTCAATATAGCTGTAACCCAAGCCGCCTGTCTTACTTCTGCTGCATAAATTTTGTTTTGAAGCCATCCATGAATATTAGAAGTATCTATTATTTCCTCTAATGGTTTATTTTCAGTAGGATCACCATATTTTGATATAATTTCTTCTTTCCACTGTTCCACAGGTAAATTTTCACTCTCACCAAAATTTATTATTTCCTTTTCTAACTCTTCAAACCAAGTTATTTTATTATATAACCAATAATGTACCTTTCCTAAATATAAGCTCATAACAATACCTCCATATATGAAATTTTTCTAAAGCTTAAAAGGAGCCTACTTATAAGTAATACCTCACTCCATTTGAGCCTTATTTATATTTTCTCCTTAATTTTATGTTTATATTTTATATCACTTAATAATTAAATTCTGTAACAGATGTTACCAAAAATTTAGATGGAATAAAACTTTATCTAAATTAAGGTTCACTTTATATAACTAGTATAAGTAAAAAGAGTTTGATATACTCTAAAAACTTTAAGATTCTATAGTATCAAACTCTTTTATGTTATTTATTAAATGTGAAGTTATTAATCATTTTATATTATATTTTTTTATTTTTCTATATAATGTAGATCGACCAATATTTAATAGTTTTGCAGCTTTAGCTAAGTTTCCATCACACTTTTCTATAGCATTTTGAATATTTTCTTTTTCTAATCTTTTCATAGGAATAATATTTATATCTTGATTTTCATTATTTATTTCTTTAAATACATTTTCTTCAATATAGTAAGGTGAAATAGTATCTAGATCACTTAAATAATAATCTCTTTCCACCACATTCCTAAGCTCTCTTACATTACCTGGCCAATCATAATCCTTTAATTTATCTATATATGATTTTTTAACTCTTTTATTTTGTTGTAAATTTTTTTGGTTAAGATTTCTTACAAAACTGTTAACCAAAACTTCTATATCTTCTTTTCTATATCTTAGTGGTAATATTTTTATGTTTATTACACCTAACCTATAATAAAGATCCTCTCTAAAATTTTTCTTTTTCATCTCTTCCTTTAAATTTCTATTAGTTGCTCCTATAACTCTTACATTTAATTGTTTTTCATAAGTTCCTCCTACTCTTATAATCTTATTGTTATCCAACACCCTTAATAATTTTGATTGTATATCTAAAGGTAATTCTCCTAGCTCATCCAAAAATATCGTACCTCCATCTGCTAGCTCAAATTTTCCAGGATGCCCTTCCTTTGAAGCTCCAGTAAAAGCACCTCTTTCATATCCAAAAAGTTCACTTTCAACAAGTTCTCTAGGTATAGATGCACAATTTACAGCTACAAAAGGCCCTTCTTCTCTCATACTATAATTATGTATAGATTGGGCAATTACTTCTTTTCCCGTGCCACTTTCTCCTTCAATAAGTATATTGCACTGACTTTTAGCAGCTTTCTTAGCCATTTCGATCATTTGGATCATTTTATCATTTGCAGTTAATATATTATTAAAAGTATAAGTGGCTTTATATCCAATTACTTTATTAACTAATTTATGAACTAAAGTAGCCTCTCTAAAAGTTATAACAACACCTGTAACTTCTCCATTAGCCTTTATGGGAACTGCATTTATAATACATTTAATTCGATTATCTTTTATATAGAAATCCCCCTCTATGTTACTATAACTTTTATAACTTTCTTTTAAAATTTCTTTAATACTAATATTTTTTAATATACTGTCAATATTTATACCTAAAACATATTCACTACTTATAAATAAAATTTCTTCAGCTCTATGATTTAATCTTTTTACATTTAAATTTTTATCTAAAATAATCATACCCTCAGAAATAGAATCAAATGTTATATTTATAAGATTATAAGACATAGTTAAAGCCAATTGTTTTTCTATAGCTTGTGCAGAAGCTGTCACAATACCAAGTGTATGAGAATGAGCATTATAATAATTTCCAGACATATTTAAACATCCTATTATATTTCCACATTCATCATGAATAGGACAGGCTGAACAAGTCCAGGAATGCTGATTTATACAAAAATGCTCTGAACCAATAGTTTGTATAGGTTTATCTAAATAAAGAGCTGTCCCTATGGCATTTGTTCCAACAGCTTCTTCAGTCCAAAGAGCACCCTTTACAAAATTCAATTCATCTACTCTCTTCATTATGTCTTTATCTCCAATTACTTCAATTATATATCCATTCTTATCTGATAACATTATTGCAAAATCAGAACCTTCAACAATATTATATATACCTTTCATTATAGGTCTTGCCACTGAAATTAACTCTGCATTTTCTTGAACCTTAAATTCTACTGGAACCTTATTTTTACTATTCCCCCGACCATTCATGTGCTCTACACCGTAATTTCTACATCTTTTCCAAGATTCTGCTATTTCAGGCCTTACTTTATTATCTACATATTCAGTTTCAATAAATTTTTCCCAAGCATTATGTATAAATTTTAAGTAATCCTGCACACTCTCACCTCGCAAAATAATTTTAAATATTGAGTAAATACTCAATTATTCATGAAACAAATCTAATTTTACAAATACGTATATAAATCTATCAAAATTTATAACTAATATTTTAACACACCCATATATACTATATTATATCTAACAACATTTATAAAATAAATTTTTAAAATCATTATTAAAATAAAAAACTTCAACGGTATTTTGTTGAAGTTTTTTATAATTAATTTATTTACTCAAATATTCATCTATAGCGTTAGCAGCCTGTTTTCCTGCTCCCATAGCTAAAATTACAGTGGCAGCACCTGTTACTGCATCTCCTCCTGCATATACTCCTTCTCTTGTAGTTAATCCTGTTTCTTCTTCTGCTACTATACATTTTCTTTTATTTGTTTCTAATCCCTTTGTAGTAGAAGATATTAATGGGTTTGGAGAAGTTCCAAGAGACATTATTACTGTATCCACATCCATTATATATTCTGAGCCTTCTATCTCTACTGGTCTTCTTCTTCCAGATTGATCTGGTTCTCCTAGTTCCATCTTTATACATTTCATTCCTTTTACCCAGCCCTTTTCATCCTCTAATATTTCTACTGGATTTGTTAAAAGGTTAAATATTATTCCTTCTTCCTTTGCATGGTGTACTTCTTCTACCCTTGCTGGAAGTTCTGCCTCTGACCTTCTATATACTATATGAACCTCTGCTCCAAGTCTTAAAGCTGTTCTAGCAGCATCCATAGCAACATTTCCACCACCTACTACGGCTACCTTTTGTCCTACTTTTATAGGTGTATCATATTCATCTTTGAATGCTTTCATTAAGTTATTTCTTGTTAAAAATTCATTTGCTGAAAATACTCCATTTGCATTTTCCCCTGGTATTCCCATAAATCTTGGAAGCCCTGCTCCAGATCCTATAAATACTGCATCAAATTTTTCTTCTTCTATAAGCTCATCTATAGTTACAGTTCTTCCTATAATTACATTGGTTTCTATTTTAACTCCTAATTTTTTTACATTTTCTATTTCATGCTTTACTACAGTATCTTTTGGCAATCTAAATTCTGGTATCCCATACACTAAAACTCCACCTGGTTCATGAAGAGCTTCAAATATAGTTACATCATATCCTTTTTTAGCTAAATCTCCTGCACAAGTAAGTCCTGCTGGACCGCTTCCTATTACTGCTATCTTTTTATTTTTACTATCTTCCCTCTGGGATAAATCTACATTATGTTCTCTTGACCAATCTGCAACAAATCTTTCAAGCTTTCCTATAGCTACCGGTTCTCCTTTTATACCAAGAACACATTTTCCTTCACATTGGCTTTCTTGAGGACAGACTCTTCCACAGACTGCTGGTAGTGTGCTGTATTTAGCTATAGTTTTTGCAGCCTCTTGAAATTCTTGATTTTTTACATGTTGTATAAATTCTGGTATTCCTATTGAAACTGGACATTTTGTTACACACATTGGCTTCTTACAATTTAAACATCTGCCAGCTTCTTTAACAGCTTCTTCTTCATTGTATCCTAAGCATACTTCTTCAAAATTAGTAGCTCTTACCTTTGGATCCTGTTCTCTAACTGGTGTTTTTTTCATTCTATCCATTATGCATTTCCCCCCGCTCCTATATGACATACATGACCTTCTTTTTCTTCTTCTACTTTATGAAGCCTTTTTCCTTCTTCAGTTTTATATAAAGCTTGTCTTTTCATAGCTTCATCAAAATCTACTAGATGTCCATCAAACTCTGGTCCATCTACACAGGTGAATTTTGTTTCTCCACCTACAGTTACTCTACAGGCTCCACACATTCCTGTTCCATCTACCATAAGTGTATTTAAACTTGCAATGGTAGGTATTTTATATTCTTTTGTTAACTTGGTTACAAAATTCATCATTATCATAGGACCAATAGTTATTAATCTATCATAATTTTCTCCACTATCTATTAGTTCTTTTAATTTATTGGTTACAAGTCCATGAAATCCATAAGAACCATCATCTGTACAAGGATATACCCTTGCTCCTAACTCTACCATTTCCTTTTCTAATAGTATAAAGTTTTTGCTTTTTCCTCCTATTATAACCTCTGGTTTTACTCCTCTTTCACAAAGCCATTTTACTTGAGGGTATACAGGTGCTGCTCCTACTCCCCCTGCTACAAATATTAATTTCATATTTTTGAGGCTTTCTAAATCCTCTTCTAGAAATTCTGAAGGCTTACCAAGTGGTCCTACAAAATCCATGAAGTAATCTCCTGCTTTAAGCTGTACCATTCTACTAGTTGAAGATCCAACAGCCTGTACAACTATGGTTACCGTTCCTTTTTCTTTATTATAATCTGCTACAGTAAGTGGGATTCTTTCTCCTTTTTCATCAATTCTTACTATAATAAATTGCCCTGGTTTCGCTGATTTAGCCACCCTTTTTGCTTCTACTTCAATAGAATATATCTTTGGCGCTAATTCTTTTTTTTCAATTATTTTATACACTTTTATTCCCCCTATTCTCTCCCAATTAATATAAATCTAAAAATTTTCCTTACAAAGAATAATATATATTATACTTCTTAAAAATTCAAATATTTAAAATTTCTATACTATATTAAAACTATATTAAAAACTATTAAGTCTTGGGTACTAATCTATAAACTATAAATTTAATAAAAATTTCATTCAAAAGCACAAATTTTATTTGTTATAATTTTATATATAAATAATGAATTTTATAAAGTAATATGCAACTCTAAAACTTCCTCTTTTTAAAAAGGAAGTTTTAAAGTTATAAGTTATACAATAAAGTTATATTACTTTATTGAAATAGTTTTTTAATTAAAATGCTACATCTTCTCCGTAGTATGTGCAGGCAAATAATTTTTCCATAGTTTCATCATCAATTTCTCTTGGATTTGATCCAGTGCAAGCATCCAATACTGCATTATGAGAAATATATTTAACATTTTCCTTAAATTCTTCCTCTGCTATACCATATTCTTTTAAATTGGATGGTATATTCATAGTTTTATTCATTTCTCTAATCATTTCTATTAATGATTTTACTAATTCATCCTGATTCTCACCTGCAAGTCCAAGTTTTTTTGCAATAGTTGCATATCTTTCACCACAGGATTTGGCATTATATTGAATTACATAAGGTAGGAAGATTGCATTAGCACATCCATGAGGAATATGGAATACCGCTCCAGTTTTATGAGCCATTGAGTGCGTAATTCCAAGTAGTGCATTTGAAAAAGCCATTCCTGCTAAACATTGAGCCAAATGCATTTGTCCTCTTGCTCCTTTATTTCCATCATAAGATTTAACTAAATATTCCTTTACCATAATTATAGCTTGCATTGCAAGAGGATCTGAAAATACAGATCTTAATCCTGCCACATAAGCTTCTATAGCATGGGTTAGAGCATCCATACCAGTATGAGCTGTTAATTTTGCTGGCATTGTTTGAGCTAAATCTGGATCTACTATAGCTATGTCTGGAGTTAAATTAAAATCAGCTAAAGGATATTTTATCTTTTTCTTGTAATCAGTTATAACTGAAAAAGCTGTAACTTCCGTAGCAGTCCCACTAGTTGATGGTATAGCCACAAATCTAGCCTTTTGTCTTAATTCTGGTATGCCGAAAGGTACAACAGCTTGTTCAAATGTAAAATCTGGGTATTCGTAGAATATCCACATAGCCTTTGCTGCATCAATTGGTGATCCACCACCTATTGAAACTATTAAATCTGGTTCAAATTCTCTCATAACAGCTGCACCATTCATAACAGTTTCAACAGAAGGATCTGGTTCTACTCCTTCAATTAGTTTAACCTCTATACCTGCCTCATTTAAATAACTCTCTACTTTATCTAAAAAACCAAATCTTTTCATTGAGCCGCCACCTACAACTACTACGGCTTTTTTACCCTTTAATGTTTTTAATGCTTCTAGGGAACCTTCTCCAAAATAAAGATCTCTTGGTAATGTAAATCTTTCCATATCGAACTCCTCCTCATATTATAAATATTAGAATATTTTTATTAATCTTATTATTTCACAAATATTTAAAGCAAGTATTATGCCAAAAATTTAACAAAGTTACAGAATTAAATTGTGTTCTATTATAATAATATACGGATTTTTTATAATAAACTTAAAATCAAATATCTGCTTACTATCTAAAACACCTATATACACAGGCATTCCCTTAATCTACAGATTAATATAAAAAAACAAACTATCTGATAAAATAATAACTACTATATAATAAATAAATTTTATTTTATTTATATTTTACTCTAATAATAATATACATCACTTTAAAAAATTAAAATTTTAAATAGCTTATTGTATAATATTTATACAATAATTTGAGTTTCACTGTATAAATATTAAACACTGTATATTTTTTATACAGTGTTTGTTGTTTTTATCCAAAATTTTATGATTTTAATATTCTACAAAAAATTCGATTTTATTTTTATTTAAATAAAGAATTTCTCTATTATGAATAAAAATCCTTTGAAAAATCAAATATTATATTTCTTAATTTTTGAATATAGGGTAGCTCTAGTTATACCAAGAGCCTTTGCACTTTGTGACATATTTCTATTATATTCATTCAATGTATTTATAATAGCTTCTTTTTCAATTTCCTCTAATGTTCTTATTTTATTACTATATAAAAGTCCTATATTATTTTCATGAAAATTATGTTTATGCTCAATATTTTTAAAATCCTCTTCCAATATAAAAGAACTATCTCCCTTTAAATTAACTATGTTCTCTATAAAGTTTTCCAGTTCTCTTATGTTACCTGGCCAATTATATTCTAACATATTATAATATATATCTTCCTTTATATGAGGCATTGGTTTGTTTAATTTTATGGCTTTACTTCTCAAAAAATATTTAATAAGTATAGGTAAATCTCCTCTTCTTTCTCTAATAGGAGGTAATTTTATAGGTATTACACTTAATCTATAATACAAATCCTGCCTAAAGGTGCCCATTTCCACTTCTTTTTTTAAGTCCTTATTAGTAGCAGCAATAATTCTTACATTTACAGGTATTATTTTATCCCCACCAACTCTTGTTACATACCCTTCTTGCAAAACTCTAAGTAAGTTCACTTGCATATCTAAAGGCATTTCTCCAATTTCATCTAAAAATAAAGTTCCTCCATTAGCCAACTCAAATTTACCCGCATGTCCACCTCTTCTTGCTCCCGTAAAAGCTCCCTCTTCATATCCAAAAAGTTCACTTTCTATCAAACTTTTAGGTATAGCTCCACAATTTAAAGCAATAAAACTATTTTTCCTTCTATCACTATAATTGTGAATCGATTGAGCCAATAATTCTTTTCCTGTACCACTTTCTCCTTCAATTAATACAGTAGAGGGGGATGAACTTATACTTTTAGCATAGCTTATTACCCTATTTATTTCTTTACTTTCACCTATAATATCTTCAAAGTTATATACAGCTCTCATACCACTATATTTATTAACTAAATCCAACACCGTTTTTATTTCTTTAAAAACAATAACCATTCCTATTATTTCATCTTCTATTTGTATTGGAGTAGCAGAAACATTATATCTCCCTTTAATCAATTTATCATTTAAAACCGCTTCTTTATCCTCATAGGTTTTTCCATTTTTAATTCTTTCAAATATATCCTGCCAATTAGGTAATATGTTTTCTACATTTTGCTCTAATACGTCTCTATCTTCAATTCCAAGAATATTACAAGCTGCTTTATTTATGGTCTTAATCTTTCCATTAAAATCCACCACATATATTCCTGAAGATATTGAATCTACTATAGTATTCATATATTGATATGTTTCTAATAATTTTTTATTTGTATTATCTACATTTATTTGATTTTCTATAGATTTAACGGCTGCTACAACTAATCCTAATGTGTGAGAATGAACTTTATCTCTATCTCCACTTAAATTTAAAGATCCTATTATTTCTCCATTTATATCATGTATAGGTGCTGCAGAACATGTCCATCTGTGATAAGCTTTTATAAAATGTTCTCTTTCAGATATTTGAATAGGTATGTTCTCCTTTATAGCTGTGCCCATAGCGTTTGTGCCAATACTATTTTCTGACATAAATGCTCCCATTACCATATTTAGATCATTGGCAATATCTATTACTTCTTTATCTCCAATAATTTTTAAAATACATCCTTCTTTATCTGTTAAAATTATAAAAAACCCTGAACCCTTTAAAAAATCATATAATATTTCTATAAAAGGAGATGCAACTTCTAAAAAGTTCTTGTTTTTTTCTATATTATTAGTAATTTCTTTTCCTTTTAGAATTTTTTTGGGGAAAACTCTATTTTCCTCTATTCCAAAATAAACAGATCTCTCATGAGATTTTTTTATTATATTATCTTGTTTTTCTTTACCATAAATCAAACCATCACTTCCTTATGTGAGTATTATATCAAAAATTTAGATTTTTATTTACCTTATAAAATATAATCTTAAAAAAGATAAAGAAAAATACTATGAATTATTTAAAGAAATAAAAGAGTAAAATGTATCTTTCATTAAATGAAAAATTAAAAGAGGCTTTTAAAGTTCCTGTAATCACTGCGGGAAGAATGGACAATCAATTCTAAAAAAGAGTTATATAATGAATTAAAATTTGATGATAAGGATCTGTAGAGGTAATAATGCGTAATGTATTTATTAGGAGATGCAAAAGATGTAAAAAATATTATGACTGCTATATGGGATGCCTTTGAAGTAGCAAGACATATATAAAAAACTATCTTAAAATAAATTTAATTTAACTTCTTAAAAATAAAAGTGGATAGTTGTAAATAATAGGTAATTATATCAATGATTTTTTAGTTGTTCTAAAAAGGTAGAAGATAAGAAAATAACTTATATACCCATGCAATACTGCTTAAACACTGTCCCCTTTCAGTTTTTCATTTTACTATAAAATGCCTATAATATAATCCAAATGAAATTTTTTTTGCTATTTTAATAGACAGTACACCGTTGCCATAACCAATATCTAAGATCTGTCCATTATCAACTTCTAAATAGAACAAACCATAATCAATCATTTTACTTTGAATTTTATAATTACTACCATAATAAAATGAACCTCTGTAACTAAAAATATGACACATTGCGAATTCTGAAGATAGAATTCATTATCAATGAAATTGTTTTAATAGTCCATTTTATTGAAACTATCTTTCCTTCTGCAAATAAAAAAAAACTTATATTACATAAGTCATAACAAATTAATATATTTTTTTTGCATAACAGCCGTTACGTAGTACTGTTAAATATACTTGAAAGCATAGAATTACACTCTAAACTTTCAAGTGAAATTTTTTATTATTCTATTCCAGGCACCAACTAATATGCTACAACATCTACTTGAATTAACACATCATGAAAAGTTAAGTCGCTAGCATAGAATTATAATCTAAATTTTCAAATGAATTTTTCATTATTCTGTTCCAACCACCAACTGCATAATTGGCTATAACTTCTGCTTGAGTTAGTGCCTCATGAAGAGTTAAATCACTATTTAATACATTAATATAAGAATGCATACGCCATGAAACCAAACAATGTATTGTATATTCATTTATATTAGGATTCCTACTTGTTTTGCACTTATACAACTCCAAAAATTCTCTAAACACTTCCTCCACTAACTGAAGAACTTCATTATAATAATTCTCATAGCAAGACCCCTGTGATTTCATAACCAACAGAATAAATGCAGTCTTATTAGCATACATATACTTCATAAACTTCTTTTCATGCTCAACATGATAATTGAGATTATCTATATATTTACAATTACCATTCCAAATATTTTTGTAATTTTCTTTTTCTCTTTCTACAAAGGCACAAATAATTTTTTTAAAACTGTTTGCAATCTTTTTTACTAATGACTTAAATAAGTCTTCTTTATTATTAAAGAAAAAATATAGTGCTCCAGTTGTAAGTCCTACATTTTTACATATAGTTCTTAAGGAAGCTTTCTCATATCCATATTTCAAAAACTCATTTTGTGCAGAAATTAAAAGTTTTTCTCTGGTTTCCATTGTATTATATATGGCTATCCTCTCCTAACTTCATATACTCCATAACACTTAATAACTTGGAGTATAGTATTATATATGTAAAGTTTATATAATTCTAAAAAATTATTAATATGCTTACATTAAAATTTTTTACTAAATATCTTCTAAAATTCTCTACTTCTCCACTTATAAGAAATTAGTTAATCTTAAATTTCATCAAATTAATAACTACTAAATGTTATTTTTATATCTGTTTCATATATTTTTACCTTTTACACACTTAAACTAAATCTATTTTAGTTTATTTCACTTTCATTTCACCTACATTACAAACTTTACTATTTTCACATCCTAAATTTGCAAATTCAATAGCTGGTTTGTTGGTTTCGGGATTTAATATACACACTTTCAGTTTATAAATTCCCCATGGTAAATTTTTATCTAGTGGAATTTGAAATGGGATATCTACACTTCCTGGAAGTAGATTTCTAATATCATAATTCAAATTTTCTTTTTGTACAATCTCTCCTTTAGAATCTTCTAAAATCACTTGTATTGGCCACTTAAAGTAAAATGGTGCAACCCCAGAATTTTTTATGCCTATACTTCCAATTAAACTTTGCCCTGGAGAATTTAGATAAGAATATTGAATTTTTGTAATAGTGTATCTATAACCTATTATATTTAGCAATCTATCTAAATTCTTTTTCTTTTCCTTTGGTAATCTTATGTATCCAGGATTACTTGGACCTAACCAAGTTGTATGACTATTTTTTATCATATTAATTGTACTTTCAATATTTTTATTTTCTAAATACATATCTCCTGGATAATTTGCAAACTCCCCGCCCGAAGGACTTTTTTTCCAATATCCATTCATTTCAGGATTGTACTGATCATTGTCAGGAACTTTATATCCATTATTTATCCAATTTAAAAAGTAATCATTAGTTTGAAATTTGTCACCAAAGGAATCATTAAACAATCCCATTTTATTGTCTTTTGCTATCTTGAAAGGCCTTCTCATTAATAAAATCTTATTGCTTAAATACTGTATGTAAGGTCTAACGTACTTGTCTGTTACACTTGCATTAGGAAATTTATTTTCTACATTTGATATGGAATTATTCCATTCTCCCCATTGACCAATACTTCCTATTTCAACAAATACCACAGAACTATCCTTACCATATCTTTTTCCTAATGCTTTGATTAATTTGCTATGATAATCAATTAGTATTGGATTATTATATTCGGGCGCAAATCCTTTATTTCCATCTTTATCATACCAAACTCCCTTTCCCTGAATCTCTTTATACAGCCAATCTGGAATATCCATGTGTTTTTCACTAGAAGGATAATCCATATATACCCTTATAACATAGCTTTTATCTCTTTTCCAATACTTATATTTTATCTTTTTCTCAATTGCATTAAAATTAAACTTTCCCTTCTGAGGCTCTAATTCTCTCCACGATATTCCCGCATAAACCATAGAAAAAGGTTGTTCCGTAGAGCCTGAAGTAGCATCCATAACTAACCCCATATAAGGATTAATTATTACTCTATTACTTTCTTTAAATTCATTAACTTTAAATTCTTTATTTACAACACCTATACGTTTTTTATTATGAAGAAACATTATTACTATAATCCCAATAATTACTATAAGTAATAAATTAACAACCCAAATTTTAATTTTCATCTTATTCTGCATAATCTCCATTATATCTTACAAGAGAAGCATCAATAACACCTTCCATTTCTGATATTTCATTTACAAATGCTGTGTTATTATTTTTTACTTTTACTTCTAAAGCCATTTCAGTGACCCCTCTTGTAATAGATTTAGACTTTATAAAATATTGTACTTCTTGAAGTGTAACGATTAATTTTTCATTTATTTTTTCTTCATAATGTATAATAAACATATAGGTATTGTTTTTCACTTTATAATTTGTTAATAGTTTAATAGCTAGTCCTACAAGAAGAGATCCCAAAATAGCCACGGAATATATTTTGGCACCACAAGCTATTCCCACTGTTATGGCCCAAAACATATACATTACATCCATAGGATCTTTAATTGCAGTTCTAAATCTAACAATACTAAGTGCACCAACCATACCTAAAGATAATGCAACATTTGAACTTATAGTTAATACAATTAACGATGTTAATAAACTCATCACAAACAATGAAATATTATAACTATAACTATATACTACGCCTCTAAAAGTATCTTTATATATATAGAAAATAAAGGATGCTACAATGGCTGTTATTATCAGACATATAACTACTTGTGAAATGGGTATTTTTCCAAAATGATCTACTTGTGTGAAACTTTTTTTAAAAATATCTTGAAAAGTTAGACTTTTATCCATGTTTCCCCTCCATTTATATATTATTTTTTTGTACTCTACAAAAAACATACTTAGAAATTGCACTCAAATCTTCCGCATCTATACAGATCATTTTACGTACACTTTCAGGTAAAAACTCATTAAATTTCACTTCCATTATCATCTTTGGCATGGCTATAATGGTTTGAGTTGCAATATTTTCATTGAAAATATTATTGTCTGTATAAGATACTCTTAAGTTTTTATCAAAGGTAATTCTAGTTTCACTTATTTTTCCTACATATGCTTCTCTATCATAGTCCACAATTACTTTAGGAGCTAATATTTTATTTTTAATTTCCCAATAAAAATCTCTTTTCAAAGGATGCTTTGAAGAAACTAATGATTTATAATCACCATTAATAATCTCATCATACTCTTTTCTTGAAATTGTGGCGCTTTCTTTACAAACATATTGACCAACTTTATTTTTTCTTTCAAGTTTTATTACCTTATCACTCATATTATAAATTCTTATACGATATTTCTTTCTAATATTTACGCCAAAATTTTTTTCATATAATGCACTGTCATATATATCATCATAATATAAACTTCTAATAAAATATTCTCCACTTTCATCTGCATTTTGGTCCAATTTTAGTACATATTTAATTCTATTCCTTACTGAAATATAATCATTGTAATTTATATAATATTTTAATTCATGCCTAAATTTTTTTCCTCCATTTCTCATATTTTTACCTACTCCCTCATCATTTAACTTCTAATTCCTTTACTCCATAATATTTAGCATCTCCATCGTAACAACTATCAAAGGCTACTTGCTTCCTACCATTAGAATCGCAAATTTCCACTTTCCAATAATATTTTCCTCCTTCTAAATTAGGAACATTTATAAAAGTGCTTTTTATAGAGTCCTTTTTAAACACTATATTATTAAAGCTAGGATCTTTACTAATAGTAAAATTATATGTTAAACTATTTCCTTTGAAATCAAAGGATTCATCCCAATTAAACCTATACTCATTTCCCTCAACCTTTGGTTCACCTAAAAATATTGGCATTGGTGTATTCATTGAATCATAGAATTTCTTCTTATTTTCTTCAACAATAGAAGGTAACCTTTTAATCTCTTTTTCATAATTTTCTTGAGTTGACGGCAAAAATTGTATATCTGGTTGACTTTTAATAATAGCATTCGTTTCATTATAATATTTAGAAACTAAGCTCTCTATTTTATCTTTAGACATATATTTAGATATTTCTTCAACTTTTTGTGTTAAATCTTTTAAATTCTTAGGATTAGATAAAAACCTCTTATGCAACTTAACTCCCCAATAATTAGATAAAGGTTCCATTTGCCAAGGTGCAAATTCTACCTTTTGATCTCCCTGGGACTCAAATCCAAAAGCACCGTCATAGTCCCAAGGTATAAAATACCATTTGTCTGAAGTAACGGGACTAAAAAGCAAGAAGTTTTGGGATGTTGTATCTCTATTTCCTGTTAAAATATTTATAGCAAGCCAAGTTAAATAATTTTCTCTATTAAAATGCTTATTTATTACATCATCAATATTTAAATCATAATTGTTTACATCATCTAACATTTTTATTAATCTAGTATGATCTTCTATCCCTCTACATTTTAATATTTTACTAAACTCCACTTTATCATAGGCAGGATCAGTTACATTTTTAATTCTGTCAGCGTATCTATTAAACTCAAAAAATTCTGCCTTATATAAATACCCTTCTTGAGCTAGTCCATGATTTTTGATATATGATTCATTAGGTTGCTCAATTTGAGTATATAATCCTTGGTCTACAAATTCATTACTTCCTCCAGCTAAATCCTTAACATAAACTTGAAAAAATTCTGTTCTCATACTAAAAATATCTGGAATTGTCTTAATTAAATCAAAAGCTAACTTTGCTCTTATCCTTGTCAAATCATAAGGACACTTATTTAGATTTATTACACTTTGTCCCTTCCATTTTCCAGCTTTTTTAGAAAGCTTTATTTTATATGATTTTTGTGCTGCTCTACTGGTAGCATGTCCCTTAGGTTCAATAGTTGCATTCACATCTGAACCAGCCATTATAGGAGAAGGCTTATCAAACTCAACTTGTACATTTAATTTAGGTTTTGTTTCTGGTTTGCCCTTTTGAGTTAAAAAATTATGAAATCTGTATCTATATAAATTACCCATATTTTTTTTATTATCTTTTGCAACGGTAATATATATTTTCCTAACACCATCTTCATCCTCTTCATAAATTGCTTTATTATCTTTAACAGTATATTCAACTTTTCCACCATTTTTTATACTTTTTTCTTCAACCTTATTGACAATTATGATATTTTTGACAAATAATAAAATAACTATTATAAGCACTATTATTAAGGATATTGCAATAATAATTACGTTTTTTCTGCTAATCTTTTTCACTCAATTTGTCTCCTTTCATAATTTTATTATGGTATAATCTAACAAAAAAACCATCCACTTTTTTTATAAACATTGGTTGAGAAGCAAAAGTATAATAATCTATTTCTTTTAAAAACGAATCAAGCTTACGATATGAATAAATAAAGGAACTTAAAGCTGCTACAAAGAATCCAAATCCATAAAAATACTCACCTAAAAATAATGTTAATAATGTTAATAAAAAATTTAACACACAGAAAACAATTGATATTTTCATAGCATTTACCATACTGTCAAAATAAAGTAAAATCACTACTATAATATACATTATAGAAAAACTCATGCTTCCTAAAACTAGTATAGAAAATATATCTGTTGGCAATCCTGCCAGCCCTATCTGAGGTAAAAATTTTTTTCCAAATACCATAAATACTAAACCAATAATAAATTGCATTTCAATAAGATAATTTAGTTCAGAATACAATGTAGAAATCATTTCTGACCTTGCTAAATTAATATCTTCTATGTTTCCTTTTTCCTGAGATACCATATAATATTTCTTATATTTAGGATAAAATGCAGTTTCAGTCTTTACTTGAAATAGTACCGTTATCGGCATTAATGATAAAAAAGCATAAAATAATGCAATATCATAAAATGGCGCAACTCTAAAAGTATTCTCCACAGTTATTCCCTTAGGACTAAGCCAAAACACAAAATTATGTATATACATTCCAATATAATATAAAAAACCTGTAATAAATATATATGGATATTTATTAAAACTTGTAATTACTTCAAAGCACTCTTTATAGTTAAAACTATTTTGCCCAAATTCTTTTATTATCTTTTTTATAAACAACATTATCATTACAAAGAATCCAAAAGTAATAGAAAATAACGCACTATAAAATATACTAAACTTTATAAAATAACTTAAAACAAAATAAATTACTATTATATTACCAATCCCTATCAAAAAACTCTTTAAAATTGCTACATAATCTTTTAAAACAGATATGTATACTGATTGAATCCATACTACTGATAATTCACCTAAAAGAATTATAGAAAGTATTTTTACACAACTACTTATATTAGAATTAATATAAAATAAATTTGAAATAGTAAAATCAATTACCAAAACTATAGATAAAATACCAAATAGGGAAGGTACTATCTTTTCTTTATTATCTTTATATATACAATCTGAAACATATCTGGATATTAAAAGAGAAAATCCTCCTGTAATTATTAATGAAAATGAAAAACAATATACTATTATTGTCACAAAATATTCTACACTTTTATAACTTTCGCCCATAACTTTCATAAAATATTGCATTGTCGTAATTAGTAATATACATAAACATGTAGGTCCAATACTTACCAAGGAAGATATGAAATATGCTCTAATATCATAAAACAAGCTATGTTCTTTAAAAAGTTTTTTTAATTCAAAACCTATTCCAGCCATTATATTTCTCTCACCACTTCATTATAAATTTTTTTATAACTATTTATGAAATTTTCAATAGTATACCTAGTTGAAACTCTTGTATATGCATTTCCACCCAATTTATCCATAAGTTTTTTATTGTTACTTAATTTTATGATAGCAGCACCAAAGCCTTCATAATCCATAACAGGCACAATTATTCCAGCCTGTGCTGTATCATCCATGGTTCCATACATGAGTTCTTTGCAGCTTCCAACATCTGTAAGGACATGTGGTTTACCACAAGCCATCCCCTCTAATACTGCTAATGGTTGGCCTTCACTTATACTTCCAAGTACAAGAATGTCCATCTTACCTACATACTCTTTAACATTTATCTGGCCTGTAAATGTTATATTTTTAAGCTTCAGTGATTTAGCAAATGCCTTACACTCTTCAGTGTAAATAGGATCCTCATCTTCTGGTCCCATTATGAAAAGGTGAATATTTTTCACCTTTTCATAAGCTACAGCAAATCCTTGAATAATTGTTTTTACATCTTTTATTGGAACTACTCTCAAAATAGCCCCAATATTTATAATTTCATCTTTTTCTTTCTTTCTATTAATATTATTAAAGTCTTTGCAATTTACCCCATTAGGTATTATTGATATTTTATTTTCTTTACATCCTAATTTAACCTGAATATTTTTATTTCTTTCAAATAAGGTTATTACCTTATCTGAAAACTTATAGGCACATCTTGATAATGTATAAAAAAACTTTATCCAAAAATCCTTCAAATCGCTTTCAACCCAATCAGCCTTTATTAATTCTTCTTCTCTTTCTCTTGTATATATTCCATGTTCTGTAAGAATCATTGGAACATGATATTTATACTTTCCAAGGGACGCAATAACTCCAGCATACCCAGTGGACACACTATGATAAATATCAGCTTTAGGAATCTCATTTCTAAGAATTTGGAATAAAGTTAAAATCATTGATCGTATGGTCCAGAAAAAATCATTAAAACCTATATAAGGATATTTCTCTTCACATATCTCACGAATAATATCATAAAAATCTTTACTCATTAAAAACTCTGAAACAGAATAATTTTTATGCTCTTCAATAAATGAAAAAAGATCATTCCAATTTAAATTTTCTCCTAATATTAAATTCTTAATAACATTTTTCTCATTTTCTTTAAGATTCATCTGAATTATTACTTCACCGCTATCCTTAAGATATGTATCTAAAAAAATTTCTTTAACCTGAATAATGTTTTCTGGCAATTTGTACTTAAACTTCCCTTTTAAACTTTCCTCAGCTCCTATTGCAAAAATTACAAATTCATGCTCAGGCATTAATCTTACAAGACTTTGTATCCAGCTTGATACCCCTCCAGTAACATATGGATAACTCCCCTCTGCTATAATACAAATTCTCATCTCACATCATTCCATTTCTAATTTAAATTCATAATCTTTTACTTTTATTAAATAAAATTTATTATCAATTTCCTTAAAATCACAATTATTTGTTTTAGTTATTTTTTTATCACTTCTTAAAATATAATACATAGTGCCTTTGAAATTTTTACAATATCCATTAATAGAATTATCATTATATTCAAAAGCTATATCACTATCTAAATATTTACTTAGTTCTATACCACCATTTGAAATTGTCATACTGTTTAACCAATCAAAATTGGTATATACGTCTTTCATCATTTTATTATATTCAGTACTCATTTTTTCCCAATTCATTCCTTCACTTCTTTCTGGATCTAAAACATCATCTGGATGAACAAAATGTGAAAAAACCCCATAAGCCATAATTCCATTATAAATATCAAATTTTTTTTCTTCTGTGTATCCATAACCTGAAGAAAATCTTGGAATACTTAAAATCCCTTGAGAATCTTTTGAAAATTCTTGTACACAATGCACATCATCCTTATCACTATCCCCTTCTAGAACTGATGCTATTACTTTAATATCTGGGAAAACCTTTTTTAATGCCTCCTTACCCTTTTTATCAATTATATTGGAAGGTGGGACATAACTTCTAAATTTATAATTCGGGAAAACAGACTTTAAATAATTACTCACTTCTTCAAGAGCTTGTACCATTTTTTCTTGACTAGGCCAAATCTTATATTCTGACTCTACATCTTTAATTTTTTCATCTGAAAAAAGTGGTTCATGATTATATCCATGAAGACCTATTTCTCCACCATTTTTAATTACCTCATATCCTAATTTAAAAAGAATATCCCTATTCTCTTTACTTCTAGCTTTATCAAAATTACCATTTACCAAATCATTATAAGATTCAATATAATAAGTTGAATACTTGGCATCATAATTTTTAGCACTTCTTAGCATAGTGGGCCACCAAATTTCTGTATAAAAATCACTTGTATTTCTTCCATATTCTGAATATATTTTTTTATTATAACCTTCTGGAATAGGACAAGGAAAATCATCTATAAAATTTAATTTCATGTTCATAATAGGATAAATAAATCCTGATTTTATTTTACTTAACAAGCCTACAAACAAACCCCTATATTTCTTATATTGAAAAAGATCCCCATTAGTAAATAATATTCTCCCATTTCCTAAGGACTTTTCCCAAATTATAGGTCTGTTATTTTCAGAAACCGCATGAACAATACAATTTTTATCAACTTGAGCCTGAACAGATGAAATCTCTGCATTAGGGTTAGAAACCCCATTACCTTTAAAAATCAGATCATTTGTTAATTTAATCCCTTTAATATTAGTGATTTCTCTGTATTCATAAATTCCCACTTCCCTACTAATACCTTCAAGGCCACTATATGTTTCAGGTGTCACTGCAAAAATAACAGTACCTCCATTTTTAACATATTGAAATAATTCATTAAAAAATTTAAATTTATATAAATATTGAAAATCTATTATTACACATTTATATCCCTTAAAAGAAAAATTATTATCTGTATTTACTTTATAATCAACCTTCTTCTTAATAGATGAAAATACTATGCTTAAATTTTCTTTTATCTTAACACTAATCTCTTCCCCTGGGTTATATATAAAAAGGTATTTTTCATTATTAGCATTACTAACACTACTATACTTATCAGATGTCTTACCATCCTTACTGTTGTAATCTTTGTATACATCTGTATTTTCAACATTTCCTAAAATAAATTCTAGTCTAAAAACAAATAAACCAAGGGCTAGAACCAATAAAACTATAACAAATCTAATAAATAACTTATTATTATTCATTAAATTTCTCCTTCTAACCAAAATTTAATAAGATTTAAAGAATCTTTATTTAATATAACATTAGATTCCTTAAGCTTTTCTAATACTTTATTAAATTTAGTTCTATTTTTATTAATAAAATAGATTTTCATAATTAATAAATATGGTTTTTCAGATTTTTTAAATTTTTCAAAGTATCGATTGCAATATTCTATAGCTTTTTTAAATTCTTTTAATAGAATATAGCAGTTTATAATTTCTTCATATAGATATTCATCTGATTCGTCTATTTTAATGATCTTTTCTAATAATTCTATATATATATATAGGTTCTTTTGATATGCGCTCTTATCTAATAATCCACTATCATTATATTTTTTTATCGCATCTGCATATGCTTTTATTACAGTTAAATCAGTTTTATTCTTTTCATATCTTTCTTCAAACTCTTGAATTTCTAAAGTAAGTTTACGTTTCACCTCAGTAACTGCTGTAGCAGCATAATGTGATGTTTCTGTATCTTCATCCTTAAGTGCTTTTTTTAAAAAACCTAAATATTTATATGGATCACTCTTTAAAACATTAATAATAAGATCTTGCTTAATTTTTTCATCATTAAGCACAAGGGCGTCCTCTACTGGAATAACATCCATTTTCTTGCTTAAATAAAATGGTTTTGATGTTAATTCAGCAGATTGACTATAACTATCTTTTTCTAATTCTGAAACCTTAAATTTACTAGTAATTTTTTTTCTATAATAAATATTCATAATATAAAATACGCTCCCGAAAAAGGGTAGACAAATCATTATTATAAATCCAATAAAGTATTCTTCTTTTTTTTTCACTTTTGCAAAAAGAAAAATTATTAAGGAAAAAATGATATTAATTAAGTATATCTTAAACATATAGGCACTCCTCATTATATTCTTCAGCTTGTATACCTTTTTCATTTAATCTTTCTACTATTAAGCCACTATCAGATTTAGAAGCATTTGATAAAATCAGAACTAAGTCATCATGTGACGTCATTCCTATATAATCACTTTGCCTAATTGTTTTAAATATTAAATGAGATAAACTATTAATATCTTTATCTTTATTTTTAACTTTTAACATAATAAATTCTGATTTATTCTTCTCCATTTCATCTTTTTTAATATTTTTTATATTTTCAAAGAACTCTCTCTTTAAAATAGGCGTATTTTCTATATATCTTTTATCTCTTATAGCTTGTTCATATTTATATGCTTTTAAAATAGCTGCTTTAATTAAGCCTGTAACCACATTTATCAAATTTATAAAATGCAATGTTAATCTTTCAAACTTAACCGAATTAATCATTATTAAAGCAATCGGAGTACCATGCTGATCATTTATTGGAGAAATAAACATTGGAATATCCCTATGAAGATTTTTATTTACAAACAATTCACCATTAAATATATTAGTTTTTGCTTCTTTTAAATAGTCTAATGTGATTGTCTTAGGCATATTAATATCATTCTTCCCCTTTCTAACAATTAATCTTAAATATTTATTGTTTTTATCCATTGAGTATATTGATACATCCCCTACCTTCAAAATCTTTTCGATTACTTCAACTGCCTCACTATAAACATACTGTGATTCCAAGCTATCTAATTTCTTAATAATTCCATATATCTTTCCAAAGCTATTTTCTGAATTTACAACTTGATCTTGCAGAACTGACTTTTCTTCAAGTATTTCATTATATATATTTTGTAATAAATCATACTCACCTTTTAAAGACTCAACAATTCTCTTTTGTGACTGCTCTTTTTTCAAATATCTTTCAAAAATATAACTAAGGATAACCCCAACTAATATATACATACCAATTTTAAAAGCAAAATTAGTATCTAGAGGTAACGTAAAAACAGATCTTCCCTTTAAAATATTTTCAACAGTAACTAAAATGCTAGTTAATGTAGTTGCAATTATTGTTTGCTTTCCTCCATGTGTTAATCCTATTATAAAAATATAAGCAAGTTTTAAATCCATAGTATTTTCAAGATATTCTCCATTTTTAAAAGTAGTCAAAACTATTATTAGAATAAATAATGCTATATTTTCAATATAGGGTATACATTTTTTTATTTTATCATCATATTTTAACTTTTTTTTTTCCGTATTGTTTTCTTCAACTTTATAATTAGTTGAATACCAATCAAATGTATTTTTTATACCTTGTTCTAGTGAAACCATAGGTATCCATCCCAGTGCTTTCTTTATTTTGGTGTTATCTAGACTGGAATGTTTAATATCTCCTTTTCTATCTTCTTTTTTAATAATGCCCTTTATCTTTTTTAAATTGTTTAATATTTTAATTAAATTATTTAAGCTTGATCTACTATTAGTAGAAAGATTATACACTCCAAAAGAAATATTACTTTCAGCTGCTTTAAATAATGCATCTGTCAAATCTGATACATAGATAAAATCTCTTGTTTGCTCTCCATCACCATTTAAAGTAATTTCTTGATCTTTAGTTATATTATCCATAAAAATGGAAACAACTCCACCTTCTCCTATAATTCCTTGTCTTGGTCCATATACATTTGAAAATCTAAAACAAATAGTATCCAAACTATATATTTCATTCCATTTTTTACAATATCCTTCTCCCACATATTTACTTATACCATAAGGTGATAATGGTTCGGCTATCTCTTTTTCTGTAAGAGGTATATTTTCATTATTACCATAAATTGCTGCCGAAGAAGCAAAAATAAATTTCTTAACCTTATACTTTGTAGATAATTCAAGCATATTAACCAAACCTAAAATATTTGTTTTAGTATCTAAAAACGGGTCTTCTAAAGAGGTTATTACATTAATTTGCGCAGCTAAATGAACCACAATATCAAAGTTATTGTTCTTAAAAACAAATTCACATCTTTTATCTTCAACATCAAATTCATAAAATTTATGTTTACAATTTACATTTTCAAGTTTTCCTGAAGACATATTATCAATGATAAATACTTCATATCCTTCCTTTGCAAACCTTTCTACTACATGTGAACCAATAAAACCATATCCTCCAGTTACCAAAACTCTCATAAATCATCCCTCCAAAAAATTCCATTATGTTAAGTTATATAAATATTAATATTTTCACTATGAAAAACTATAAATTTAATAGAATAATAATAAAGCAAAAATGGAATTCCATTATGTCGATTCTCTCAAGTTATATAAGTTTAGACAAATAGACTATTGAAAAGAGAAATGTAATCTATAATTGCCTTTTAGCTTCGTCAATTAACTTAGCTTATATAATATCCTAGATATGTTAAATTTGTTTGTAGACAAATTTATAATTGAGATTTGCTAACACTATAACAGATATGAATTTGTCACAGATATATTGCCATAATATACTCAAGCAGTAGTTAAAATTTTAAATAATACGAAGCATACTTAAATAGATCCAATGTGAAATTATAATTATAATAATTTAATAATGCATTTAAATTTTAATATAAAGATAAAAAGGTATTTAATTTATTTTCAAATACAAATAACTCAATATATTTATTTATCCTTAAATTTAAAATAATGAATTATCCAATAATCTTGTCCCAATTAAAATTATTAGTTTCTTTAAAAATAAAATTAGTTTTACCGCCTTGTTTATTACTGCTTAGAAATTAATAAATAGCTTTATTAATCTGCCAAAATTATATTTATTCATAGCCTATTTGTCACTAATCAAATTAGCTAAACTTATACATTTTTCAAAGAACCTGAAATTTTGCCAATAGTTAAGATATTTTTTAATAATAACTTAACTACATCAAAATTTGCACAAAAAAACTATACCATAAATTTCTTTTGGCGTCAAAAAAAACTTTTTAAATCATTTTTTACCTTTATTTATCAATATATTACAAGGAAATATACGGTTTTATTCTTTTATAATTTTATAGATTTTATCCTAAAGCTAAAATATTTTTTAGAATTTTCTCATGGAATTTATTGTCAAATATACATTTAAATACATATAATAAATATTTTAAATATATATTTTTATATCTTTCCTCCGTCATTTTCAATATAAAAAAAACTTTTTTTAATATACTGTGAATATAATTCATTCATATATTTTAATTTTATTAATTTTCTAAATATACATAAAAAAGTGTATATTAAAGATATTTACTTTCAAAAATAAAAAGAATATATCTACTATATAGAGAATGCCTATATAGTAGATATATTCTTTTTTTAAATTATATTTTTATAAATTAATTTGAATTTCCTAAAGTATTAAAATTAAATACATTTTATTTTGAGAAATCATCTTTGGATTAACTTAAATTTTCAATTCTTATAACACTTTTTATCTTGTCTACTACCTCTAAGTGTTTTATTTCTTCTATGGATTTATTTATATTTCCTTCCAAAGTATCATAAGTTACCAACACTATGGATACAAAATCTTCTTTTTTAGGTTTCTGTATAAAGGATAGAATACTTACCTTATTTTCTCCTAATATAGCAGTAATTTTTGCTAAAACTCCTGGTTTTTCTTTTACAGAAATTCTTAAATAATATTGAGATTTAATACTTTCTACTGGTGCTACCTCTTTATTATTATAGTTTTTATCTATTTGAGGCACACCTTCATTTCTTACAACAGATATTATATCGCCAACCACTGCACTACCTGTAGGAAGTTCTCCTGCTCCTCTTCCATAAAGCATTAAATCGCCAACTGCATTACCTTTAATAAAAATTGAATTAAAAGAATCATTAACATTGGCCAAAGGATGAATTGATGGTATCATTGTAGGATGAACCCTAAGTTCAAGCTTTTCATTAACTTCTTTAACTATAGCTAATAGTTTTATAACATATCCCAATTCCTTTGCATATTCTATATCCTTTGCTTTTATCTTAGTTATACCTTCTACATATATATCTTCTACATCTACATTTGTTTCAAAGGCTAAAGTAGTTAAAATAGCTAATTTATAAACTGCATCATATCCTTCTACATCAGAAGTTGGATCTGCTTCTGCATATCCCTTTTGCTGTGCTTCTTTAAGTGCCTCTTGAAAGCTCATACCTTCTAAAGTCATTTTAGTTAGTATATAATTTGTAGTCCCATTAATTATACCTACAATTTCCTCTATTTTATTTGCAGTTAAACTTTCATTTATACTATTTATTACAGGAATTCCTCCAGCTACACTAGCCTCAAAATTCACAATTACCCCCTGTTTTTCAGCCTCTTTAAAAATTTCTTTACCATTAGTTGCAATAAGCATCTTATTAGCAGTTATAACATGCTTTTTATTCCTTATAGATCTTAGTATATATTCTTTAGCAGGCTCTAGCCCACCTATAACCTCTACTACAATTTTTATACTATCATCATTAAATATTTCTTCCACATCTGTAGTTAATAATTCTTTAGGTACTTCTATTCCTCTTTGTTTATTTATATCTTTTACCAATATTTTTGATATTTCTATATCATAACCGGCTCTTTTAATTATAGCTTCTTTGTTTGTCTTTAATATATTCCAAACACCTTTACCTACATTTCCTAATCCTAATAACGCAATTTTAACTTTTTCCACAATTTTTGCCCCCTTTTTTTTGCAAACAGCTTTCTAATTTTTAAATTCTTTTTTCAATCTACTCTTAAATTAAAAATCCTTTTAAATCACATATTTTCCCTTATACAAAATATCAAATAATTTCTATTTTAAAATTGATTTTATTTTGAAAATTACTTTTCTACATTTAACTTTATTACCATGTTTCTCAAAACTATATCAATTTATAAATTATTTATAATAAAAACTTTTAAAAATATCATACATAATATAAGAGTTTAACTTTATAGAACTTAAAGCTTTTTAAAATTAATAATATTATTAATACTGATATAATAAGTTTTTCTAACATTTCTACATAAATTTATAAAACTAATTTATAAAAGCTTTATATATGCCCCTTACAGCCTTTTCAAAATCATCATTTTCCACACCCACAATAATATTTATTTCACTAGAGCCTTGATTAATCATTCTTATATTTACATCGGCTTCTAAAAGTCCTTTAAATATCTTTGCAGATATTCCCTTAGTTCTATTCATTCCATTCCCCACTGTGGCAATCAGCGCCATATTAACATGAACTTCTAAAGAATCTGGGTTGCACTGTCTTTTAATTTCCTCTAGTATAATATCTAACTTATTACCAAGCTGACTATCTTCTATTACTAATGATACAGAATCTATACCTGAAGGAATATTTTCAAAGGCTACTCCATTTTCTTCTAATATAGATAAAAGTTTTCTACAAAATCCTAATTCTGAATTCATAAGCATTTTGTGTATAGCTATAACTGTAAATCCTTTTTTACCTGCTATGCCTGTAATAGATCCAGTATAATTTAAAGCTTTATCATCATCCACAATTAATGTACCTTTATCCTCTGGTTTATTTGTATTCTTTATATTTATAGGAATTTTTACATCTCTTACAGGAAATATGCTCTCTTCATGAAGGACCTTTGCCCCCATATAAGAAAGTTCTCTAAGTTCCTTATAACTTATTATCTCTATAGGTTTCGGATTATCTATAATATTAGGGTCCGCAACTAAAAACCCTGAAACATCTGTCCAATTTTCATAAAGACAAGCATCCACAGCTCTAGCTACTATAGCTCCTGTTACATCAGAACCACCTCTTGAAAAAGTCTTTATAGTTCCATTAGGTAGTGATCCATAAAAACCTGGTATAACAGCTTTTTTTACGTTCTTAATTTTTTCTTTTATTGCTTTTTCTGTTTTTTCTAAATCTAAACTTCCATATTTTTTGAAATGTATAATATCGGCTGCATCTATAAATTCATAATTAAAATAATCAGCTAAAATTAATCCGTTTAAATATTCCCCTCTACTAGCTGCAAAATCTCTTGAAGCACCTGCTTCAATTTCCCCCTTTATTTCTTCTAATTTATTTTTTATATCTACTTTAACCTGTAGTTTCTTTGCCAAATTTAAATATCTTTCCTCTATATGTATAAATACATCATCAAAAGATATACCACTTTCTCTATGTGCATGACATAAATATAAAAGATCTGTTATTTTATAATCCTTTTTAAATCTTTTACCTGGTGCTGAAGGTACTATATATTTCCTGTTTTCATTATCATAAACTATATTTTTTACCTTTCTAAACTGTTCACTGTTTGAAAGCGAACTTCCTCCAAACTTAGCTACAACTACTTTTTCCATTTTATTTTAAGCCCCCTATATATGAATTAGTGAGTAGTGGATGGTGGCTAGTAAATAGAATATTAAAACTTATTTTACCACCTAGTACCAACTACTAAGTATAATTTAAAAATTTTATGTTATTTTTGCAACTACTAACACTATATTTTTCTTTTAAAATTATAAATATTGCAATTATTGTGCTTAAAAGTACTTAATTTCTTTTTTAAATTTATTTACTTTAACACTAATTATTGTTTATTATAGTTCCTATATTATCTATCTTAAGTTCCCTAACTTCCCACTTATTTTTTAAAGTATCTAGAAAAACTTTAATATTTTTTGAAAAATAATTTTCCTCTTCTTTAATCATAACCATAATTGTTGGACCTGCTCCACTTAAAAATACCCCTAAGGAATTTAGTTTTTCACACTGTTTTTTTATTGAATAAAAATTTTCTATAAGTTTTGCTCTATAATCCTGATGTAATTTATCCTTACAAGCATATTTTATTAAATGAAAATCACCATTGTTCAATGCGGATACCATAAGTGCAGTTCTTCCTACATTAAATATTCCATCTTTATAATCTATACTTTTAGGAAGCACTGTCCTTGCCTTCTCTGTAGATAAAGTAAAATCTGGTATAAGTGCACAAAACTTAATCCCTTCACTTACCTTTACTTTACTATAAATTATCTCCTTATTATCAGATATGGAAACAGTCATCCCCCCACAAAAGGCTGGATTTACATTGTCTGGATGGCCCTCCACTTCCACTGCTAAATCTAAAAGTTCTTTTTTATTTAAAACCCTACCAGCTAATTCATTGGCAGAAACTATACCTCCTACCACACAGGCAGCACTACTTCCAAGACCCCGAGATACAGGTATATCACTTTCCATTTTTATCCTTAACCCAGTAGGTTTGTATCCAATTTTATCAAAACACTTTTTCATAGCTACATATATTAAGTTGTCCTCATTTTTAAATTTGTCCTCACAGCCTTCAAAAATAAGTCCCTCTTTAATTTCTTCTACAAAGAATTTATTATACATATTTACTGCTACACCTAAACAATCAAAACCTGGTCCTATATTTGCACTTGTAGCAGGTACTCTAACTTCTATCATTTTAATCACCTATATCCCTAAAAAATTTTTAATTACTTTTTCCATTTCATCCTTTTTACAAGTGACCTTATGACAAATTTCTTTTTCCTCTAGTCCTTCTAATCCTTTAGGCAACTTTAAATTTAATTTATCTGAAAATAAATTAACTAATTCAAAATCTGAGGCACTATCATTTCCTATATTTAATACTTCATTTATACTCCTTGGAAATTTAAATGGGCTTGCAGTGGATGCTATTATAGTAATCCTATGGTCTCCTGTTTTATTTTTATATTTTTCATAAACCTCATATGCTACTGCAGTATGAGTATCTATAAGATAATCAGAACTTTCATAAACCTTTTTAATAGTTTTAAGTGTATCATCTTCACTTGCAAAATCTCCATATAATATATCTAATCTTTTCTTCATTTCCTCTGTTATCTCATATTTACCCTTTTCTTTAAGTTCTGTCATAAGATTTCTTACAAGACGTGAATCTCTTCCACTTATTTCATACAAGAATCTTTCCAAATTACTAGATATTAGAATATCCATAGAAGGAGAGTTAGTCACAGAAAAATTTCTTCTTCTATTGTAGATTCTAGTATTTATAAAGTCTGTTAACACTTTATTTTCATTGGATGCACAAATTAATTTTCCAACTGGTATTCCCATATTCTTGGCATAAAAAGCCGCTAGAATGTTACCAAAATTTCCTGTAGGAACAACTATATTTATACTTTCTCCTTCCCCTACTTTTTTATCTTTAAGTAGGTTTACATAAGAATAAACATAATATACTATTTGAGGCACTAGTCTTCCTATATTTATAGAATTGGCAGAGGAAAAGATATAACCATTTTCATTCAGTAACTCATTAAATTCCCTATGGCTAAATATTTCCTTAACTCCACTTTGAGCATCATCAAAATTTCCCTCTATACCTACTACAAAAGTATTTTTTCCCTCTTGTGTAATCATTTGTCTTCTTTGAATTTCACTTACCCCATTTTTAGGATAAAACACTACTATTTTTGTGCCCTCTACACTATCAAAACCCTCTAGGGCAGCCTTTCCAGTGTCTCCTGAAGTAGCTGTTAATATAACTATGTCTTTAGTTATATTCATCTTTTTTGCTGAGGTTTTTAAAAGGTGAGGAAGTATACTTAAGGCCATATCCTTAAAAGCTAATGTTTTACCATGATAAAGCTCTAAAAAATATGCTCCTGCCTTATAATTTAATGGTGCTATAAGAGGATTTTCAAACTTACTATTATAGGCTCTATTTATACATTCCTTAAGTTCCTCTTCATTAAAATCATCAAAATATTTTTTCATAATATAAAATGCTAATTCTTTATAATTCATGTTTCCTAATTCTTTAAAACTCTTATCTATTTTAGGAAACTCTTGTGGTACATATAACCCTCCATCTTCAGCTATTCCTCTAATTATTGCCTCTGATGCTTTAACATTTTTTCCTTCTCCTCTGGTACTTTTATAAAACAAATTATTAGCCCCCTTTTAATGAAATATATCTTAATATGCTTTATTCCATTTTCTATTTTTTCCTGTTTTGTTAATATTAAAGTTATAACATATATATTATATTGTCTTTGATATAAAGTCAAGTGTTTTTATATAAAATACATTTTTTTAAATTTACTTATAATTTATTAAATATATAAAAAATAAAAAGTGTAGCTATTTTTAATAACCACACTTCTTCATATTATTATTCCTAATTTATTATTGTTGTATTACAAGTAATTCCCAAAACTCCATATCAATTATCATGTCTATAGCAAGTGGTTGTGAAACCACCAAATACACCAATGAAAAGATGGGAGTAGAAAAACTAGCTCTAAATATGTTTGATATTGATAAAACACCAGATCAATCACAAATTAGTGAATTAATTAGACGATTTGATTCTGATAGTATACATCAAGTAACAGATATTAATCATCATCTTTTTATGGAGATTAGAAAATGTTGAAAATCTCTCTTCAATTCCTAAACTAAAGTTCATTACTAAAGGATACTATACTATTAAAGCTAGTAATCCTGCAAAACATTACCTTATTCAAAATATACTCACGCCGATAATGCTGCTTGGATATATGAACTTCCTCAAAGCAAATGAGATATTGTCCAAAATAGGAGGCATCACATATAAATTTTCTTTTTCATATATTCTATTATAACTTATAGTATCACTATTTTATAACTCTTTTACGGATAAAAAAGCACAATGACTTTTTACATCACTGTGCGCTCTCTTAAATCTTATTTTTATATTGTTACCATTCCAGAGTAAACCTCCCCTTTTGTATTATAAGTAACATTAAACACCATATCTGAAAGCCATTGATTGAAGGATGAATTATCGTTAAATTGTTTGAAAATTTCCATATTGTTATACATCAAAGAAATCATAACTTTATTTAATGCTTTTTGACTTTCAATTTTAGCGTTTTGTTTATCAGAATTTTTCATGGCATTTTGATACTCTTTATCTTTTGCCACCATTTCTGGTATCCTTGCAATCTGTTTTTTTACACCCTCCTCATTCTCCCAAGGTATACTCCCAAAAAGTTCATGAAAATTTGACAATCTATTGCTTAATAAATCCAGCTTAGGTTCCTTTACACCTCTATGATTTGAGGTAACAACAGGATTTATTTCGTAGCTTTCTTTATCTTCAAGTACTATTGAGATAGTAGCTTGTGCTTCTGCCCTATAACTATCTAAATCTATTGATTCTAGTATTCCTTTTGAATCATCTTCCTCCTTTTGGGATGTAGGAAGTTTAGGTATTAGCATATTTAAAAATATACATAACTTTTCCCATTCTGAATTGCCATAAGGTAGAATAGAAGCTAAAAATCCATAGTTTCTTATAAAAGCTTTAGCCTTACTTCTAAAATTAACTTGTTCATCTTCATCTAAATCTTCCTTATAAGTTTTAACACAAACATCAAGAAGTGGATCAAGTTGCTCTTTACCTGCACCATTTAAATAAAGATATACTATGGTTTTTACATGATACTCACTAAAAACTTCATATTTTTTAATCTCTCTTTTTATTTCATTAAGTTTACTTGGGTCTGTTTCATCAGATAAAATAGTTGTTTGATAATATTTTGAGAAAGCTTCCTTTATTGCATTTATGTCATTTGCAAAGTCCCAAATAAAAGTATCATGTTTTTGAGGATGAGCTCTATTTAATCTTGATAAAGTCTGCACTGCATTAATATCTGTTATGACTTTATCCACATACATTGTATGAAGCAAGGGTTCATCGTAACCCGTTTGAAATTTGTTAGCAACTACTAAAATTCTATAAGGATGATGTCTTAGCTTCATTTCAATTTCATTACTTGGAAATCCATTAATACTACTTTCGCTAAGCCTTTCACCACCAAATTCATACTCACCGGAGAACGCTACAATTGCTTTATAAGGAGTTTTTCTTTTTACTAGATAATCTGAAATAGCATAATAGTATCTAATGGCCTTTTCTTTGCTCCCTGTAACTACCATAGCACGAGCTTTTCCTCCTACTTTCCCCTTTGCTATAACTTGATTAAGAAAATGGTCAATCATAATTTCAGCTTTTAATTCTATAGCTTTTTCATTAGACTCAACATATCTACGCAGTTTGTTTTGAGTCTTCTTTTTATCAAATAAAGGATCATCTTCTATACTTTTTGCAAGTTTATAATAACTATTTATTGTTGTATAATTTTTAAGTACATCAATGATAAACCCTTCCTCTATTGCTTGTTTCATAGTATAAACATGAAAAGGTCTATGCTTTATCTTTCCATTATCCTTATAAGGAATTCCAAACATTTCCAAGGTTTTGTTTTTAGGTGTAGCTGTAAAAGCAAAATAGCTTGCATTAGTAAGCATTTTACGTCCTTCTAATATTTTAAGAATCTTGTCCTCATCACTCTCATCATACACTTCTGATAAAGTCATGTTCATCTTTGCAGACATATTTCCACTTTGACTTGAATGTGCTTCATCAATAATAATTCCAAAATTACTCTTTCTATGATCATTTCCTATACCATTAAGTATATAAGGAAATTTATGAACTGTAGTTATAATAATTTTTTTACCATTTTCAAGAAGTTTCCTTAAATCTCCAGAGCTATCTGCGTGACCTACAGTATTCCTCATTTGCACAAAACCTTTAATAGTATTTTTAATTTGTTTATCCAGGTTTATTCTATCTGTAACTATAATAATAGAATCAAATATATTTTTACCCCTTTTTTTTACATCCACAAGCTTATGTGAAAGCCATACTATAGAATTTGATTTTCCACTACCTACACTATGCTGAATTAAATATTTTTGCCCCATCCCCTTAGCTTTTACATCATTTAAAATAGCTTCCACAACTGAAAGCTGATGAAAACGAGGAAATACTTGCTTTCTATTTATCCTTTTCGTTTCTTCATCTTTTTCTTCAATTATTTGAGCATAATTCTCTATAATATTTGAAAGTTCATTTTTACTTAATATTTTTTTCCATAAATAATCTGTTTTTATACCATTAGGGTTAGGTGGATTTCCTGCGCCATTATTATATCCCTTGTTAAAGGGTGAAAATAAAGACTTTTTCCCATTTAATTTTGTACACATCTTAATTTCATTGTCATCCACTGCAAAATGGACCATACATCTTCCAAATCCAAATAAAGTCTCCTTTGGATTTCTATCTATTTTATATCTATATGCTGCATCACCTAAATTTTGTTTTGTTAAATTATTTTTAAACTCACAAGTTATTATAGGAAGTCCATTTATAAATATAACGCAATCTATAGCAAACTTTGTATTATCTCTTGAATACTTAAGCTGTCTTATAACACTAAAAATATTCTTAGAATACAATTCTGCTGCCTTAGAATTTTCTTCCGTTGGAATTAAATAATATAAATCTAAATTCACAGGATATATTTTAAATCCATTCCTAAGCACATTTATAATGCCATCTTTTGTAATTTTATCCTGTAATTTATTTAAAAACTTAACTTTATTCATCTCACTACTTAATACGCCTAAAATTTGAAGTTTTTCTGGTTGAGTCTCTTTTAAAAATTCAAATAATCTATTTTCATCAATTGCATACTCTTTATTATAATCAATATTTGTTCCTAATTCATAACCATTGTTACGCTGAAGATAATTCACAATAAGGGTTTCAAGCTTCTCTTCCTTTGTATTAGTATTACTTATCATTACAATTCGATCTCCTTTATATCTGCTTCCTCCCTATTATGAATTATTTCATCTTCTATTTCATGAGTAATATCCTCTTCTGGAATAAATTCATCTACTGGAATATTTCTAACATCAACTTTTCCTATAACTATGTCTGAAATAAGACGTATACCATATTCGGTAATGAGCGAAATTTCTTTATTAATATGTAAGATACTTTTATCAATTTTATCTGTTATTCTTATAATATAATCTACTATTTTTTTCTGTTCTTCTATAGGTGGAAGCATTGTATAAATATTTATAATCCTTTCTATAGCTAATCCAGGCTGAGCAGCAGATTGAGAATATTGATTTAGATTCATTGTTTCAATTAAATATTTGGCCCAATCCACATTAACATTTGAATTTGTTGTTACTACAACTGCATGTTCTGAAGCCCAAAACCTTCCTTTCACTAAATGAACATTACCACAGAGAGCTCCTTGTCTGCCTATAAGCAAATAATTACCATCATGTGTATATTTATCAAAATATCCCCTTAGTCCATTTCCTCCATAAACAGGATACTTTCCTTTCATATCAATTTGTGAAGAAGTTATACTATCTCCACTTTTAAATTTTCCTAAATGCTTTAATTTACACTTTATCCAATGGTTCGGGATCTCCTCTACCCACTGTATGCCACTTGGCTTCATTTCTGACTTATATCTAACTTTACATTCTCCATTTTCAATTTTTATTTTTCCTATTATTGCTTCATTTATAAATACTTTCTTTTGTTGTTTTAGTAAATCTATAATTTTTTTCTTTTCTTTTATAAATTTTCTTATCTTACTAAGCTTACAATCCAAATATTTGACTATTTGCTTTTGCTCTTCCATAGGTGGGTTAGGCATTTTTGTTCTTAAAAATGTCTCTATATGAATTACTTTTCTAAGTCCAGTATAAAGCGATCTAAGTTTTTTGCTATTATCTAGTGACAAATAATAATAATATAAATATTTTTCATTAATATTTTCTATTTTAAAAACATTATATGAACCAGTAATCATTCCCTTCATTGAGGATAAACCAACTGTTCGTGGAGTTTCATCCATATCAAATAAGCAAAACACTATATTATTTGGATTTACTACTTGATATGCCTCAAAGTCTTTCGGAAATTTTCCCTTTGCATTTTCTAAATCACGTGGTATTATTCCTCTTTTTGTTAATGACAAAAGAGTATATTTACTGTGATTTCGTCCTACTATTTCTTTTTCTACCTTCATTACATTTTTATTTCTTATCATGTTCCAATGCTTAGGTATATAATCTAACCATAATAACTCAGTCTTTTTATAATCTTCGTAAGGTCTAAGTTCATTATGAATCTGTAATTTTTGATTTTTCATTGAACTTAACCTCCTATAATCTCATTTAAAAGTCCATCGGTTTCCGATTCAAGTATCTTAATATCTGCCTTTATTTCATTAAGATCTCTTAGCTTAATTGGCTTGTAAAAGTATTTTGAAAAACTTATTTTATAGCCTATTTGAGTTTTACTTTTATCTATCCAAGCATCTTTATTAAAAGGTAACACTTCATCTTTAAAGAATTTTTCGATACCACCTTCATGTAATAATGGTATCTCCTCTGTATCTCTTAAATTACTATCTGCTTCATATTCTACAATATGGTATTCATCTTCAATATTTTCATTAAATAATCCATACAAAGGATTTTTTTCTACTTTTCCTGGTTTGATTATTCTCTTTATTACCTTTTCTGCTACTTCATCAACCTTTGCCAGATTATTTTTAACAAGCTTTAATCTCTTTGAAGACAGCTTAATATTTAAATTTGAAGCTATTTTTTTTAGTTCATCTAAGAACAGATTATAATTCGTTAGTTTTTTATGTTGAAATTTATCTCCTAAAGTATAAATTATATCCATGAGTTCTGTATCTTTTTGTTCTTCACATATTTTACTGAATTCTTCTATGTTTTCTTTAGATAAATCCACACTTAAACGTAGTGGCTTTTCAACGGTTATTTTCCAATAACCAAATTCCTTATTATCAAATATTTTTGATTTATCATTTTCTTCAAAATTTATAAGTATATCAGTTATTACTTTTCTTATTTCAGGTGTTAATTCACAATTTTTATTTCCTTGATTTTTTCTAAGAGGACTTTTTAGATCTGTAGCATCTATAAGTTGTACCTTTCCCATTCTATGTTTAGGTTTTCTATTAGCAACTACCCAAATAAATGTTGCAATACCAGTGTTATAGAACATATTTTCAGGCAATGCTATTATAGCTTCTAGCCAATCATTCTCTATAATATATCTTCTTAAATTACTTTCACCTTGTCCTGCATCCCCCGTGAATAAAGATGACCCATTATGTACTTCTACAATTCTACTTCCAAGCTCTGTGTTTTGTTTCATTTTACTTATTTTATTCGCTAAGAATAATAATTGTCCATCACTAGAACGAGGAATCATTTTAAAATCGGATTCGTTATTATGCGTTACTGCAAAACGAGGATCTGTAATATGTTCTTTTCCACCTAATTTATTTAAGTCTGTTTTCCAGCTCTTACCATAAGGTGGATTTGAAAGCATAAAATCAAAATTTGTAGTTGAAAATTTATCATTAGATAAGGTAGATCCATAGGCAATATTATCAGCCTGCTTACCTTCACCCTTTAGCAGCATATCTGCTTTAGTTATAGCATAAGTTTCTGGGTTGATCTCTTGCCCATATAAATTTATAGAAATTTGTTTATTATTCTCCTTTGCAAGTTCTTGTAGTCTTTTTTCTGCAATAGTAAGCATTCCACCAGTACCACAAGCACCATCATATACAAGATAAGAACCATCTTTTATTTTATCTACCACCGGTAAAAAAGTTATGTCTGCCATAAGTTCAACAACATGTCGAGGAGTGAAATGTTCTCCTGCCTGTTCATTATTTTCTTCATTGAATTTATGGATAAGTTCTTCAAAAATACTACCCATAGTATGATTCTCAAGAGCCGGTAATTTAACTTCTCCATTATCGTCAAGAACTGGTTCTACACTTAAATTTATACGAGGATCAACAAATTTTTCAATTACTGATCCTAATATATCAGCTTCAATCATTGTATCTATTTGGTTTCTAAATTTAAATTTTTCAAGTATTTCTTGAACATTAGGTGAAAAACCATCTAAATATGTAATAAAATCTAGCTTTAATTGTTGTTGCTTTACCCTTGATTTTAAATCTTTAAGCATGAAAGGTGATGTATTACAAAAGGCTTGCCCTGCCACACTACAAAGTGCTGAAGTTTGATTTACTATACCTGCTTTATCTAATTTTTTTTTCATTTGTAATACTGCTTCTTTTGTTGGTTCAAGAACAGCATCAAGCCTTCTAATTACAGTCATAGGTAAAATTACATCTCTATATTTACCACGAACATATACATCACGCAAGCAATCATCTGCAATACTCCATATAAAGTTTACTATTTGATTATCCATGTATTTTTCCTCCAATATATATAATATATATTATAAATTTTCTTCTAAATTAAAATAATAATTGTATCAGCTCATCACAATTCCTCTTATATTATGAACTTATTTTTTGGGTTCCATAAAATTTGAGAAAGTAGCTATTTAACAACAACTTATGAAAATACCTATAAAAGTTATATAGATTTCCACTATACCTTTTCGAAATTCCCATAAAAAACTATAGATATTTTTATATAACTTTTCGACAAACATATAAAAAACTATAGATATTTCCACTATAGTTTTTCGAAAAATCCATATTTATTTCACCATAAAATTTATTCTCCCCATACTCTGTATACATATTTATATATATATTATATAATATCATAAATTTTGTACAAGTACTCTAAATAATATGAAATAAATATCTAATAATATTAATAAATTAGAAATATGCAATTTCATGGTAGAATATTAAAAAAAGTATTATTTTTTTACAGTTATACTAAACTCACCAAAGTAGTCAGGACCACTAATAAAACCAGCGGTATTCAAAACACAAAAAACCAACATAGTTAGTTCACATAAGTAAACTAATTATGTTGGCTATATCTAGCTAAATAAATCATTATTTTCTATCCATTCCACCAAGCAATTATTAAATTATCTACTATATATCATTAACCTTTTTCATATTAACCTATATCTGGCAAAATAAATACTTATCTTCCATATACATTATTAACACTATTTATAATATATCATCTTTCATAATCGTTTTCAATATTTTTTAGCACTAACGTTCAACATTTAGAAATACTATTGACAAAATTAATATGAAAGTTTATGAAGATTATCCATTAATTTTATAATGAAAAAATTAGCAACCTTTGCTTTAGTATAAGTAGCACCAAATACATAGCAAGGAGGTTGCTAATTATTAATAAATATAATTATACTATGTTGTTTCAAAAATTTATAGAGTTAATCGATTGGAAATCCTTCAAAATAGCTCCTTATAAGTTAAATATCAATTATTTGACTATAGAAAATCATCTTAGAACTTTAATAGATTCTTCAACTATTAGTACGTGTATAGCTTAGCTTCGAAAGCTGGAATTAAAGTTCATACAAAATTTGATTTAGGAAAAGGTATTCCTGAAACAATAGTTGTGACTAATGCTAAATAATTTTAATATTTTATTACACATAATAAACCATAAAAACATATTAAATATCACATTATTATTCCTAATTTATTATAGTTTTATTACAAGTAATCTCTAAAAACTCCATATCATGAGTTACAATAAATATAATATGATTTTCCTTTGATAATTTTTTTATCATTTTACTAACTACCAACATATTTTCATAATCTAATCCGCTGGTTGGTTCGTCAAAAATCAAAATTTTTTTATCTGTTAAAAGTCCTGTAGCAATGGCTAAACGCTGTTTCTGTCCCCCGGATAATGCCATAGGATGATTGTCTTTGTAAATATGTAAATTAAATTTCTTTAAAATATCTAATATAACCTCTTCTCTTATTTCTTCTAATGATAGTGTACACTCATTCCATACACTTTCTGAAAACAATTGATGATTTACATCCTGCATAATCATATAGCAAGCTCTATTACGTTGTTTACCATTTAAACACTTTTCATTTAACTTTACAGTACCCTTACTTTCTTTTATTAACCCTGCAAGACAACGCATAAGAGTTGTTTTACCGGTGCCATTGTTACCTAAAATACCAATAACTTCTCCTTCATTTGCTGAAAAACTAATGTCTTGAAAAATAGGATTTTTCTTAATTGAATAGGAAAGACCTGAAACAACTAAATCAGCTTTATTTGATATTACACACTTAGAATGTTTTGTTTCTGTGTTTTTTATCATTCTTAATCCCATTTTTATTCTATCGTCATCTTTTAAAGCTAAAAATTCTTCTCTTTGAAAAATACGAACAATTTTACCCTTGTCCATATATACAGCCCTATCAATTATATCTGCAAGATAATAAAGACGATGATCTGCAATCACAATTGTTTTGCGAAGACTTTTGATTTTTTCTAGTTGTTTTTTTAATATTTGTATAGATTTTTGATCTAGATTAGCCGTTGGTTCATCCAATACGTAAACTTCTGGATTCACTGTATATATGGATGCAAAGGCAAGGGCCTGTTTTTCTCCACCGGACATAGTAAAAATATTTCTATTCACTAGTCTTTCTATCTGCAAATCATTAATAGTATCAGAAACCCTTTTCTTTATATATCCGGGTTCCCTTCCATCGTTTTCCAAACAAAAAGCTAACTCGCTATCAGAATCTATGTTAAAAAACTGAGATTTTGGATTTTGAAATACAGAACCTATTTTAGAGGATAACTGATACATTTTTGTATTTTCTACATCCATCCCAGCTGAAATAACTTTACCTTCAAACTCCCCTCTTATAAAATGTGGAATTAGTCCATTAATAATCTTTGTTATTGTGGTTTTACCGCATCCACTTTTCCCACATAGTAAAACACATTCTCCAGACTTTATATGAAGATTAATATTTTTTAATTGATACTCTTCTCCTTCTGAATATTTAAAAGAAACATTTTTGATATGTATCATATACTACCTCCTATTGCATCATTATGATTACTATAAAAATAATTCCAATCCCAAGGCATATATAATCTTGTATATGAAACCGTATATCAACAACACTAGTTTTAGGTGCTGGATTTTCAATACCTCTAGTAATAGCTGCAGCACTTAACTCTTCCGCAGTATTTGCAGCGGATATAAGCATAGGCACATACATACACTCCATTCTTCTTATAACACCTTTTATTTTCCTCATTTTCATTGCTTCTTTAATATGAGTTACTTCCTCTTTAATGGCTGGAAAATAGCGTATAGTAATGGATAGTGGAATGATTATTTTTTGTGGAACCTTCCATTTTTGTAATGACAAAATTATTAATCTTACTGGTATTGTTTTTATGATTAATCCTCCTATCATCATACATGGAAGTAGCTTCCTAGCATAAATAGCTAATACAGAAAACATAACAGCAAGAAAGGTGGGCATAACTGGAATTAAATAATATTGTATAAACAATAAGGCTCCATAAAATCCAATCCATTTTATAGAAGATTTTCCACAACCACACAATAATAACAATACTGAGATAGCCACTATTATTAATGTTTCCATATAAACAGAAGAATTTGCAAAAGCAACTATGTTTGCAATGAAAATAAGCATAATTTTGGTTCTTGGATCCATTTGCAAATTTTTTTTACTTTCCTTTGCCATTATTAAACAATACCTGCCTTTTTAAAATGTTTTTTTAACATAGACTTACCAATAAATCCACCAATTAATGCAGCTATAAATGTTGCAACATACATTGACATCAGCATACCTGTAGAAGTAAGAGTTTTAAGTCCCTCTACATAACTTGCAGACATTCCTTGTTCCATAATGGATTTTAAAAAACTATCTCCAAATAACCAAATAGGAAGTGGTGACCCGGTCATACCAAGTGAAAAGATAGCATAAGCAATCAAATTTCCTGTAAAGCTTTTGTAACCAAATCCACGACGAATAAATTCCCCTATAATACTAACAATTGCAAAACTAACTAATAACACCACCGTAAATTGACCTGTTGCAAAATAAATCAGTGCTGTAATTATAGACATAATTAATATAGCTCCAAATTTTTGAACTTTTGCAGTCATCAGCATAAAAATAACACCACAAAGAAGTCCAATAATGGCAGGCATAAAAATCCATATAATCGGTGAAATACCTCCACAAACCATAACAATTAGATTAACCACAAAATAAATAGCTGAAAAAATACCAATAGTAACTAAATCTTTGATCTGTAGCTTATTTGTTTCTGTTTTTAACATTTTACTTTCCTCCTAATATATTATATTTTTTTAAAAGTTTATCCATAGATAAATAAACTTTATGTAATACTTTAATTTTGACTATATTCATAACAGAAAAACACCTTATTTTTAAGAATTATGGAACTACTTCCCTAAATCACCCTATATCTTTGAACTTTCATCTCCTCAAATTTCAGAAATTCATTTGTAGCTTGTACATAATAACATAACAACGTTATGTTATAACTAAAAAATTAAGAGTTCTCACTCTACTATTTAAAGTATAGTTAGCATAGACTAACCTATTAACAAAAAAAAGACTATGCCTTTTTTAATCTCATTAATTCATTCCATCCACCATAAAAAAATCTGGCAATAGCATCAACCTGTTTTAATGCTTCTTCCTTAGGAAGCTGATGACGAATTGGCTCTACAATGGCTGAAACTTGTAAACTCACAAGATTATGTAAGATATTCTCATCAAAGTATACACCTATTTCACCTGTGTCACGCTTATTCATAATATAATCTCTATTTAAATTCTCAAAGGATTCTACCATCCTGTCATAAAAATTCTCCATAGAAGAACCTGTTGATTTGCAAAGTAAAAGCACAAAAACATCAAAATTATCATACATATATTTTAAAATACCCTTAATCTGTAATGTATTAATATCAATAGCATTATCTAAGGATATTTTTTTATCATCACGAATAATTTTATTCTCATTTTCAATTTCTACTATATAATCTAAAATTACTTTTGCCTCATTACCAACAAGGTGATAAAATATATCATTTTTATCTTTAAAAAAGAAGTAAGCTGCTCCTGTAGTTACATTTGCTTTTTTGCAAATAGTTCGCATAGAAGCTTTTTCAAACCCCTTATATAAAAACTCTTCTTTTGCCACTTTAAGCAATAATTCTTTTGTGTCAGTTTTATCTTTCATTATTCCCAATCTCTTCTTTCTTTTTAAAAGTTGCTACATAACAGTGTTATCTTACCACACCTGCATATCAATGTCAATTAATTTTGAAAATTATTATCAGTAATTATTTTATCTATAAACCTCTTACTACTAAGTTATTAATTATAGTGAATACACTAAAAAGAGTATATCACCTTTTAGTGAAATACTCCTTTTTTCTTTTAAAATAAATTTTCTGATCTTTAATTAAGCTTTAAATAATGTACTGTATTAAGTTTATTATGTGTAATTAAACTCTTTACATAATTTTTAATATATACTTTTAATCTATTAACCCTTCTTTTTGCAAAAATTCTTTTGCTACTTCTTTGGGGTCCCTTTTATTTACATCTACTTCATAGTTTAATCTCCTCATTTTTTCATCGGTTATTCTTCCATCTAGTTCTCCTAAGACTTTCCTAAGTTCTGGGAATTTTTTTAATGTCTCTTCTTTTACAATTGGAACTGCATAATAGTCTGGAAAAAAGTGCTTGTCATCCTCTAAAAGAACTAAATTAAACTGTTCTATTAACCCATCTGTTGTAAAAGCATCTATAATTTGAGTTTCATTATTAACTAAAGCTTTATACCTTAATCCACCATCTATTGGTTTAACAGCCTTAAAATTCATATCATATGCTTTATTAAGACCTACAATCCCATCTTCTCTATTTGCAAATTCTATTGTTGGTCCTAATATCATTTTACTTGATACATTTGCTAAATCTGATGTGTTTTTTAAATTATATTTTTGTGCAATTTCTTTTGTAGTTGCCATTACATAAGTATTGTTAAAACCTATAGGCTTTAAGACTTCAATTCCAAACTTTTCTTTAAACTCTTTTTTGACTGTATTATAAACCGCCTGTCTATCTCTATTAGGTTTTTTAATGTTTAACATATTTCCATATGCAGTACCTGTATATTCAACATACATATCTATTCCGCCAGTTTTTAGTGCATTAAAACTTACTTGAGTTCCTCCTAAATTTAACTTTGTTTCAACATTTATATCCGTTTTATTATCGATTAATTCTTCCAATATATTACCTAAGATAATCTGTTCTGTAAAGTTTTTGGAACCAATAACTACTTTTTTATCCCCTAGTCCTATTAGCTTTGGAACTATTAATGCTAACACTATAATAATTCCTAATATTGATGCTATTATAGTATTTCTTTTCCTGTTTTTATTTGAAGAATTTCTTTTTACTTTCATTGTACCATCTGCTTTTTTTATACCATTTGGCATAGTTGCCTCTTCTATTCTTCCTGTTATCCAATCTATTATTAAAGCTAATATAGCTGCCGGAATAGCACCAAATAATATAAGATTATTATCTACTGTTTGTATTCCTGAGAATACTAAATACCCAAGTCCACCTGCTCCTACAAATGCTGCTATAGTCATAAGTCCAACGGCTGTTACTGATGCTATTCTTATACCTGCCATTATTATTGGCATTGCTAAAGGTATTTTTATTAATTTAAGAGTTTGAGTATTTGTCATCCCTAGACCTTTTGCTGCTTCTAGCATATCTGGATTTATATTAGTAATTCCTGTATAAGTATTTTTTAATATTGGTAACATAGAATATAAAACAACCATAGTTATAGCAGGGCCTGATCCTATACCTATTAAAGGTATTAGAAAACCTAAGATGGCTAAACTTGGTATAGCTTGTGTTAAATTTGCAAAGCCTATTACTATATTAGCTATTTTTTTATTTTTAGTAATAATTATACCCAGGGGCACTCCAATAACTACTGCTATTAAAACTGCTATTAAAGTAAGTTCTATATGTTCTATTAAAAGAGAGAATATTTCTGATCTTTTTAGTATTAATTGTTGTATAAAATTATTCATCAATTATCCCCTCCATATCTATATACTGACTACTTAAAACTGCTATTAAACTACTTCTTGTTATTAAGCCTAAAAGTTTTCCTTCATTATTACTTACAGGCAAATATCCCATCTTCAAACTATTGAATTTATCTAAAAGTTCTGGTAAATTAGTGTCTCCCAAAACACATTTTGGCTCTTTATTCATTACTTCTTCAACTAATTTATCTTTTTCTTTTATTTTTCGAATATATTCTAATTTTATATAACCAAGTAAATTTCTTTCTTTATCTATTACTAGTAAACTGTCCACTTTTTTATCTCGCATTATCTCTCTTGCTTGAAGTAGATTTCTCTTAGGAGTAACCGTCACTGGATTTGTTATCATAACATCCTCTGCTTTTATCATTTCCGGCTTAGTCCATATTTTATTTTTACCTACAAATTCCTCAACATATTCTCCTGCTGGATTTTTTAATATGTTTTCTGGAGTATCATATTGAAGTAGTTTTCCATCCTTCAATATACAAATTTTATCTGCTAAATTTAAAGCCTCATCCATATCATGTGTAACAAAAACTATAGTTTTTCTATATTCTTTCTGGATATTAAATAATTCCTCTTGAAGTTCTGTTCTTGTTATAGGATCTAGCGCACTAAAAGGCTCGTCCATTAAAATTATTTCAGCATTCGCTGCAAAAGCTCTTGCAACTCCAACTCTCTGTTGCTGCCCCCCACTTAATTCAACCGGATATCTATCCATATATTTTTCTGGATCTAATCCAACCATATTTAATAATTCATTTGTTTTTTTATCAATTTCTTCCTTAGATTTTCCCATAAGCTTTGGTATTATTTCTATATTTTCTTTAACTGTAAGATGTGGAAAAAGCCCTGTTTGCTGAATTACATATCCTATACTTCGTCTTAATTTTATTGGATCCATTTCCTTTATGTTTTTTCCATTAACCAATATTTCTCCTGCTGTAGATTCTATTAGCCTATTTATCATTTTTAACAATGTAGTCTTTCCAGAACCACTTGATCCTATTAATACAACTAAGTTACCTTTTTCTATTTCTAAATTAAATTTTTCTATTACAACAATATCTTTATAATTTTTTTTGATATTTTTAAATTCAATTATAGTATTTTTCATAAATATTTCACTCTCCTTCCTCTCTTTAGTTTAAAATTACACTTTTTGTATACTAACAACTTATTTTAGCAAGAGGTTGTACCTTTAATGCTAACACAAAAAATCATAGCTATCAAGTTTTAATAACATATTTCTTTATATGAATATATAATTACTGTTATTTTAATTACTTATTTTTATATATAAAAAATACAAATATTTTGTCTAAATAAGAAAGAAAAGAGCATCTCACTTTTAGCGAAATACTCTTTCTTATTTACTTTAAAATAAACTTTCTAATTTTTATATTAATGTTTTGTAACAATGTATTATATTATATTTGTCGTATAAATATATATTCTGTGCTTTTCGAAATAACATTTAAAAATTAACTAAATAAATAGGCTTTTAAAGTTCTACCAAACAGGATTTTATTTCATCAAAATATATGGTACCAAAATACTTCTTTATATCAATGGATTTTAAAAATTCATCTATATATTCTTCTCCATATTTTATCCCAATAATTTTTTTCTCTATTTCTGATACATCCATTACCCCTAAAAAATCGCCATATATTTTGCATTCATTAATATGTCCCTCTACAATATTCAATAATACTTCGAGCTTACCACCTTGAAATCTTTTATAATTTCTGTAATTAAATTCTGGTGACTCGCCATAGTTCCACTGCCAGGTCATGTACTTTTCTTTCATTAATTTTTCTATTGCACTAATATGTTCACTAGTCAAATTGTACTCTTTAAGGGAACTTTTATTCCATATAAAAATATTTTCTATAAGGATTTCTTTAAATTCCTCCATAAAAATATCTTCTTTTACATGTTCTTTAATGTTTGTTACTCTACTTTTTATTGATTCAATACCCTTAGATAGTATTTTATCATTGTCTACATTTAAGGCTTTTACTAAGTTTTCTAATTCAGAGTTAAACAATAAAGTACCATGATGAAGAAATCTATCTTTATATATGTGTTGAGAATTTCCTGATATTTTTCTTCCATCTATCAAAATATCATTTCTTCCTGATAACTCTGCTTTTACATTGAGTTTACCTAAAGAATAAACTACAGGATTGGTAAAGGTTTTAAAATCAAGCAAATGTTTTTCATCATATTTAGTTATGAAGGTAAAATTTATATTACCTAAATCGTGATATACAGCTCCTCCTCCAGAATTCCTTCTAACTACATTTATATTATTATCTTTTACAAAATTCATATTAATTTCCTTTAATGTATTTTGATGCTTTCCTATTACAATTGTAGGCTCATTTTGCCAGAGAATAAAATAGTCTTTCTTAATATCTACATTTTTTAAAAGATATTCTTCTAAAGCCAAATTGAAAAAAGGATTTGTTGATTTATTTACTAAAAACTGCATTATTTTTACCTCCATAACTTGATTTTATTTATTCACCATATGAATTGCTTCTTTGTTTACTGCAAGAGATGCCTCCTTCATCGCTTCTCCTATTGTTGGATGAGCATGTACTGTTGTAATTATTTCCTCTAGAGTAGCTTCCAGTCTTAGAGCTAAGGCTGCCTCTGTTATTAAATCCGTTGCCCTAGGTCCAAGTATATGAACTCCTAATACCTCTTCATATTTTTTATCCGCTATTATTTTTATAAATCCCTCTGTATCATTCATTATAAGAGATTTTCCATTATAAATTAGAGGGAACTTTCCTACTTTATAATCAATGCCCTTTTCCTTTGCTTGTTCTTCTGTTAATCCCACAGAGGCTAATTCTGGCTTAGTATATACGCAAGCTGGTACAGTTTTATAATCCATTTTTTTATTTTTACCCATAATATTTTCTACAGCTATTATTCCTTGATCTGAAGCTACATGGGCAAGCATATTTTTTCCTGTACAGTCACCTATAGCATAAATTCCTTTTATATTTGTTTCCATATTATCATTTACCCAAATGTATCCTTTTTCTATATATACTCCAGTACTTTCTAAATTTAGATTACTTATATTTGCTCTTCTTCCTACTGCTATTAAAACTTTTTGTGCCTCTATATTTAACTTACTATTATCTTCTTCAAAACTTACCTTTAAATTTTCATTGTTATTTTCAATTTTAGTTACCTTACAGTTATTATATATATCAATTCCGTCCTTTTTAAGCTTTTCCTTAAGAATCTCAGAAATTTCTCTATCCACTGGTGGCAATATAAATGGTAGCATTTCAATAACAGTTACCTTACATCCAAGGGAATTAAAAATATTTGCAAATTCTATTCCTATAACGCCTCCACCAATTATCACCATACTTTTAGGAATAGAATCTAAGCTTAAGGCTCCAGTACTATCAATTACTCCCTCTAATTCTTTTCCTTTTATAGGAGGTATAAATGGAACGGAACCAGATGAAATTATCACATTATCAAATTGGATATTTTCACTTTCTCCCTGATCCTTTGTTACTTTTATACTACTTTTTCCTTCAAAGGCTGCAGTTCCATTAATTACTTTAACTTTATTATGTTCAAGTAATGTTGAAACCCCTGAAACTAAGGTATTTACTACAGTATTTTTTCTATTTTGAAGCTGAGGCCAATTAACTTTTACTTCATTATTCACCTCTATTCCTAAAATTTTGGCTTCTTTTATTTCATTTAATAATTCTGAAGAATGTAATAAAACCTTAGTAGGTATGCAACCCATATTTAAACAAGTACCTCCTAGCTTTTTTTTTTCAATAAGAGTAACCTCTGCTCCTAGCTGAGCTCCACGAATAGCCGCTACATATCCTCCTGGTCCTCCTCCAATAACTACTAGCTTCATTTTTATTTCCCCCCCTATAATATAAGTAACTCTGGCTTTTCCATATATTTTTTAATTGAATTTAAAAACTGAGCCGCTACAGCACCATCTACCGCTCTATGGTCTGCAGTAAGAGATAAATTCATAAGAGGTTTTATCACTATTTCTCCATTCTCTACCACTGGAGTATTAGTTATCATATTCACACCTAATATAGCTACTTCAGGCTGATTTATAATTGGAGAAAAAGACTTTATACCAAACATACCAAGATTAGTTATAGTAAAGGTTCCCCCAGTACTATTTTCTTCAGTAAGTCCATTATTTTTTGCTTTTTGGGCTAATTCTTTCACTTCTATAGAAATATCCTTTAATCCCTTTTGGTTTGCATATTTAACCACTGGTACCACAAGGCCTTCCTCTAAAGCCACTGCTACTCCAATATTTGCATAATTTCTAAAAATCATTTCATCTCCTTCTATTGAGCAATTAACTAAAGGATATTGAATGAGTACTTTAGAAACTATTTTTACTAATAAATCTGTATAAGTAACTTTCCATTCATCTTTAATTTGTTCCTTTAACCTTTTTAAATTAGTCATGTCCACTTCAATGTCATAAGTTACAGTAGGAGAAATTTTTGAACTTTGGCTCATTCTTGAGGCAATTACTTTTCTCATAGTGCTCATTTTTACTCTTCTATCCATTAAATCTTCTCCTACAGAAGGAATAGATTTTTGGATAAATTCTAATATATCATCTTTCATTATTCTTCCGTCTTTCTTTATATCTTCTAAATTAACGCCTAAATCTTTAGCCATCTTCTCTGCTACTGGAGAAGTTTTAATATTATTCTTATTATTTTCTATATATGATTCTACATCTTTTAAAACTATTCTTCCTTCAGGACCTGTTCCATCTAATAGTTGAATATCCACATCATTTTCCTTTGCAAGTCTTTTTGCTATTGGGGATATCTTTGTTCTTTCTCCTTTTTTAATTTTCCTATTATCTTTTATCTCTTCCTTAGATTCTTTAACTTCTTTTTCTACCTCATTTCCCTTACTATCTTGCAAAGATTCCTTTAATAGATTTGATATATCCTCATCTTTATCTCCAATTATGGCTACTGGTTTCAAACATTCAACTACTGTACCTTCCTCTACTAAAATCTTTCTTACAATTCCATCAGCCTTTGCTTCCACATTATTAGTCAATTTATCCGTTGTTACATCAAATAAGGTCTCTCCTACCTTTATAGTATCTCCTTCTTTTTTATGCCATTTAACTAATTCACCCTCTGTCATAGTTAATCCCAGCTTTGGCATAACCTCTAACTTACCCATAAACAATCCTCCTTTAACTATTGTGAATAATATTGTTATATATTAAAAAATCCCTGAGCTTGTGCTAATTCTAATGCGGATTTTATATTAACCCTAATAGGTCCTTTTCTTGTTATTTTAAAAATAAAAGTTTCTCCTTTTTTAAAGGATATTTCTCTTTCTCCGTCCAACGCAATTACCCCTTTTTCCTTTGATGTAAACTTATATTCCTCATTAAGTTTAATTATTTTTATATCTCCCATATGAACTTTTTCAATAGTTCCTGCAGCTATTGGAGCTATTATTTTATATTTATTTTCTGTTAAATCAATAACTGCTCCAAAGTCATCTTCTATTTCTATTATTTTTCTACATCCCACAAGGGAAGAAAAGCCTATAGTACCTGGATGAGCCCTTGTAACTATTACCTTTTCCATATCCTCTACGTCCCAGATTGCTTTTGCTCCTACAAATAAGTTTTTTGAGATAACTGCATCTACAAGAGCTATGTCCACTAAAGTCCCATCTTTAAAAATTTCTATTCTTTTGTCTCTATGATATATATTATTTAAACCAAATTTTTCAGATGCAACAAAGGCTGCAGCCATTCCAACTACAGTGCCCTCAAGCATTTCTGGGTATACATTATTTGTTCCTGTAGATATTGAAATTATTGGTGTTTTATTAATAGACTTTGCTGCCGCTCTGCTTGTTCCATCTCCACCTAATACTACTAAACAATCAACTTCATACTCTTCCATTAATTTTGCAGCATTTATAGTATCTTTTATACTTCCTGTAATTTTCATATTAATTGTTTTTAGATTTGTAGATAACTCTCCTAAAGTATTTAAATTATCCAATACTTTATAGCCTATTTGAAATGTATCTGGCATAATAAATATGTTCTTCACTCCAAAAGCTTCTGCAGCTAAAACTATTCTCTCCACTATATTTACTTTTTCGTTGTTGTCTATAGTGGTTGCATGGGATACTAATCGTCTTATATCTTTACCTGAGGCTGGGTTTGCAATTATACCTATTTTATTCATAATTATCACCCTATTAATTAAAGGGAAAAATCCCCTTTATGTTTCTTTGCATTAGAATAGCTCTTTTACTTTTTTAACTATATCTTTAGAATCAGGAATAACATAACTTTCTAATGTAGGTGAAAATGGTATAGGGGTATTAAGGGCTCCAATTCTTCCTACAGGTGCATCCAAATAATCAAAAATCTCCTCATTTATTAAGGAAGATATTTCTCCACTATAAGCTCCTCTTTTATTTTCCTCTGTTACAATTACAGCTCTATTTGTTTTCTTTATAGAATTAAATATAGTTTCCTTATCTAGTGGATATAAAGTTCTTGGATCTACTACTTCTGCTTCAATTCCATCCTTTGAAAGTGCCTCTGCTGCTTTTAAAGATTCGTGTACCATTTTACCTGTGGCTATAATAGTAACATCCTTTCCTTCTCTTTTAATATCTGCCACACCTAAAGGTATTCTTTTTATTTCATCTGAAACTTCACCCTTCATGCCATATAAAAATTTGTGTTCCATAAACATAACTGGGTTATCATCCTCTATAGCTGCTACCATAAGTCCATATGCATCCTGTGGTGTGGATGGATATACCACTTTAAGACCTGGCACATGTGTAAGCCAAGCTTCAAGGGATTGAGAATGCTGTGCAGCTGCTTGTACACCTGCTCCCTCTGGTAATCTAACCACCATAGGTAAACTTATCTTTCCCCCAAACATAAATCTCATTTTTGCAGCTTGATTTACGATCATATCCATTGACACCGTTAAAAAGTCCCCAAACATTATCTCTGCAATTGGTCTTAGACCTGTAGCTGCTGCTCCAACAGCACATCCTGCAATTGCACCTTCAGATATAGGAGTATCTCTTACTCTTTTATCTCCAAATTCTGCATATAAATCTCCAGTTACTCCAAAGCATCCTCCAAAAGCTCCTACATCTTCCCCAAAAATTAATACCTTATCATCTTCACTCATTTTAGTTCTCATTGCTTCTCTTATTGCTTCTGCGTATGTTAACTTTTTCATAGTTATCTAACCTCCTCTTTAATGTCAGTATAAACATCTTCTAATACTGACTCTAATTCTGGATATGGACTATTATTTGCAAAATCTACTGCTTCATCAATTTGACTCTCTACCTTATTTTGAACTTCCTTAAGCTTTTCTTCTGTCAAAATTTCATTTTCTACTAAATATTTTTCAAATCTTGGTATAGGATCTTTAGCTAGCCATTCTTCCTGTTCCTCTGTTGGTTTGTAAACACAAGGATCTCCTTCAAAATGTCCTCTATGTCGATAAGTTTTGCATTCTATGAGTGTTGGTCCCTTGCCTTCTCGTGCTCTTTTAATAGCTTCTTTAGCTGCTTCATACACAGCAAATACATCATTACCATCTACTACAATACCTGGTACATTATAAGCAACACCTCTATCTGCAACATCCTTTATTGCTTGATGTCTATTTTGACTCATAGATATTCCATAAAGGTTATTTTCGCATACAAAAACCACTGGTAGTTTCCATACACTTGCCATATTTAAAGATTCATGAAATGTACCTTGATTAGTTGACGCATCTCCAAAGAAGCATACACACACTTGATCAGTTCCTCTGTATTGTGCACTTAATCCAGCTCCAACTGCAATATTATGACCGGCACCTACTATACCATTTGCCCCTAAAATGCCTTTAGTTGCATCTGCAATATGCATAGAACCTCCTTTTCCTTTGCAATATCCTGTAGCCTTTCCAAAAAGCTCTGCCATCATAAATTTCAAATCTCCACCCTTTGCAAGTATATGTCCATGACCCCTGTGAGTACTTGTTATATAATCACTATCCTTTAAATTAGCACACACTCCTGTAGCCACTGCTTCTTCTCCTATATAAAGATGAACAAAGCCAGGAATTTTTCCTTCTGCAAAGGTATTCATTGCCACCTGTTCAAACTTTCTTATTTTTAGCATAGTTTTATACATTTCAACAATAGAATTTTCATTTAATTTTTTCACAATTTTTCCCTCCTGTTTTTTATTTAATGTATACTTCAATACAAGCAATCGCCACTTCAATACTATTATCCGAGTCTCCAAATTCAGGAATAAAAATTCCTGGCACATTAAGCCCACCACTTACGGACTGAACCTTTACTTCTCCTACGGGCAAATAAGTTTTTATCTTTTCTTTGTCTATTTTTTCTGACTGGGTTGTGGAAAGGATTACATTCACCACAATATCCTTGTTCATATCCTTAATGCCAAGGACTTCTTTTAAACCACATAAACAACTTTTGGATATAGCATCAAGTACTGCCTTATGGGCAGCTTTATTTACATCTTGACCATGAAAATCCATACCTAGCCCAAATTCAATAATATATCTTTTAATAAGCTTCACCCCCAATACGAGAATTTTTCAATATAGTGTGAATATTTATTTTTTTCTTTCAATTATTATAAAAGCAACTATTATGCCAAAAGAAAAAGCCTTGCATTTGCAAGGCTTCTAAAGATTATTTATTTTTAAAGTTTCATTTTGGGAAAATACTTATTTCAAAATGGGAATTATTAATTATTTTTCCCATTTTGAAACTTCCTCTAATCTATACTTTTCTATTTTTCTATATAAAGTTGATTTACCAACTCCTATAATCTTGCTGGCATTAATAACGTTTCCATTACAATACTTTAAAGCTTGTATAATAAGCTTTCTTTCCATTTCTTCAAGGGTTGGTGGTTTAGATTTTTCTTCCTTATCTTTAATTTCTTCCCCTTTTATATTGCCATTTATATATTCTGGAATAAAGGAATAATTAATAACTTCATCCTTGGATAAATAATAAGCTCTTTGAATTACATTTTCAAGCTCTCTCACATTTCCTGGCCAATTGTAGTCTTTAATTAAATTTATAAACTCTTTGTCAAAGGATTTATTCATTCTCTGGTTTTTATCATTTAATCTTTGAAGAAAATAGTCTGCACATAATTCAATGTCTTCCGGTCTTTCCCTTAAGGGAATTAATCTTACATTAAATACATTTAATCTATAATATAAATCACTTCTAAAATTATTTTTATTAATTTCTTCATTTAAATTTCTATTTGTTGCAGCTATAACCCTTACATCTAATTTTCTTTCAAAATTTCCACCTATTCTTGTTATTGTATGGTTATCTAAAACTCTTAAAAGCTTAGATTGAATTTCTAAGGGCAATTCCCCAATCTCATCTAGAAAAATTGTACCTCTATTTGCCAATTCAAACTTTCCAGGATTTCCCTCCTTTGATGCTCCTGTAAAAGCAGATTTTTCATATCCAAAAAGTTCGCTTTCAACTAAGTCCTTTGGAAGAGCCGCACAGTTTATTGCTATAAAGGGACCTTTACATCGATTACTAGAGTTATGAATTGAATGAGCAAACAATTCTTTACCAGTTCCACTCTCTCCAGTAATTAACACTGAGCATTCATTCTCAGCAATTTTTTTAGCCTCCTCAATTACGGATAACATTCTTTTATTATTAGTTATTATACTTTCAAAGGTATATTTAGATGAAAAGCCCGCTATTTTTCTAACCACATTTCTAATGCTATCAATTTTTTTAACCAGTATAACATATCCAATATACTTACTTTCTAGTTTTACAGGAGAAACATTTATATTGCACTCTAATTTACGATTTTCTAAATATAAATTAGCCTCTTTATAGTTAATTCTATTATTACTAAAGTTATTTTCATCCTTTATGATATCTTTTAAAAGTAATTTTATATCTAATCTATTAACTTTTTCCTCTGACACCTGTAGAATTTCACAGAGTTTTTTATTGAAATCTTTAACATAAAAGTCTTTGTCTATAACCAAAATACCATCCTCAATAGAGCTAAATGCAACCTCTACCCACTTTCTGTGCTGAACTATGGCAAATTGCTTTTCTATAGTTTTTGCTGCCTCAACTACTATCCCAAGGGTATGAATTTGATAATCATAAAAATCTCCAGATAAATCTATAACACCTATAATTTTTCCTTTTTCATCATGTATAGGTGCCGCAGAACAAGTCCATCCATGTTGCCTTTTACAATAATGTTCCGCTCCTATTGTCTGTATTGGCTTGTCTAAATAAATACTAGTTCCTATGGCATTAGTACCTACATCCTTTTCCATCCATTTGCATCCTTTAAGAAAATGCAATTCCATATTTTTATTCATTATTTCTTCGTTTCCTATAACTTCAAGAATTACTGCATTTTCATCCGCTAAAATAATGGAATAGTTTGTATCCTTTACTACATTGTATAAATCAATCATAGCAGGTATAGCTATTTGAATAAGATCTCTTTTTTCATATAGTATTTTTTCAAATTCCTCTTTAGGTAATTCTTTACCTTGTCCATTATTAGTATCTACATTATAATTTTTACATCTTATCCATGAATTTAATATCTCAGGTCTTACACTTTTCGGTATATCATTATTTTTAATGAAATTTTCCCTTTGTTTTTCTACCTCTAATATATTAATCATAGTTATCACCTACATAATAAATAATACTTGCAAAAATTTATTAAAACAATTTAAATTTATCAACATAAATATTCTTTTCTTTTTTAAATTAATACTTAAAGCTTCCCTTAAATTCATATAAAATATTTCTAATTTATAAATAATAATATATTTATTAATTTACTGCTATTATAACACATCTAATAAGATAATCTCTTATATAAATAAAAATGCTCTCTATTACATACAAACAAGCAATAAATTCATTCTTTAAATTTTATTTTTCCTAGAATTAAAAAAAGAGCATCTCACCTTTTAGTGAAATACTCTTTTTGCTTATTTATAAAAGATTTTAAATAAATTTTACTATTTATTTAGTAAGATTTACTCTAAATTTTAAATCATTTCTTATTTCATAATGTCCTAAATCATTAGTTCCTATTTTATATTTTTTATTCTTATCTAAAGGATCAAACTCCATAATATAATCATTAGGATTATTATTATCTTTTTTTATATCAATATTATTATCCTTTCTTTGTACTCCATTATCTTTATCACCCATTATGAATAACTGTTTAGATTGTAAAAATGGCGCCTTTCCTTCTACCTTATATTTAACAACAGTTTTATCTTTTTCAGTTTTTATCTCTTTAATTATAAGTTTACCTATACTTCCTTGAGAAAGTTCTATAGGATATACACCATCTATATTTTTATATACTGGTGGTATAAATATTGATCCATCATCAGATTTATATTTTTTATATTCTTCCTTATGAAAATTAATTTTATATGGTATAACAGTTAAATACTTCGGAATAAATTTTAAAGCAACCAAATTGAGATTATAAGTAAAGTCCTTTGAAGATGCATTTTGGCCTCCATCGCTGGTAGAACCTTTTAGTGTAATCTCATTACCTTTATCATCAAAAACAAACCATTCATCATATTCATATAAATTCTGCCCTCCTGCCATTTCTTTCTTAAAAGCTTCTTGTCTTTTTTTAGAAGCTTCCTGACTTTTATCTTTGTAATTACCAGTAACAGTTATAGTAGTATTTATAGGTGTAAAACTCACTTTTTTTACATTAACAAGTACATCTTTAAACTGAACTTTTGTATTAGGTTTAAACACCTTAATATGCTTGGATATTTCATTCTTTGAAGCGCTAAATTTAAAATTCCAATTTCCTATTACACCATATATATTATTTATATTCAAATCTACATTAAAGCTATTTTTAAGATTCATATCCCCTATATTTATACTATCTGAATTTATATAAGTATGCCCATCTAAATATTTACCATCCTCACCTGAAGCACTACTAGGATGTCTATCATTTATCTTAATGTATGGAAATAAAGTAAAGGTCATAGAACTAGCATCTTTTCTTTCTTTAACTATTTTTTTTATATTATCTTCAGTTTTTATAGTATAACTTACCATTAATTCTGTATCATCGCATACTACTTCGTTTATAGTCAAAGTTATCCCTTCATCAGTAACACTTTTGTTTATAATATTAGAATATTTTTCATATTCCCCTTCTTTTGGTACTCCATATCCTACTAAAGCTTGAATTACTGACTTAAATTCTGAAATATTTTTTGCAAAGGCAGGTATATTTACACTAATAAGGGCTGCAGCTATTATTAAAGAAGCAGCTATAGCCTTGTGTTTAAAACTCTTTCTAGTTCTTTTACCCTTAACTTGCTTTAACAAATTCTTTCTTAATTTTTTCTTTCTTAAATTATCCATATTTGAATCTAAGTTTTCTTCTTCATCCTTATCTATATTAATACAATTAAGTAGCTCTAATATATCCTTCTCTTCAAATATATCTTTATTCATTTACACACTCCCCCTTTTTTAGTTTTTCAAGTTTTTCTTTTAAAATTTTTCTACTTCTTGAGAGTCTGTTATCTACTACACTTCTATTTACTCCTAAATAGCTTCCTATCTCAACTATATCTTCCTGTATTAAATATCTTCTTATAAAAATTTCTCTATCCATTCCCTTTAGATCCTTTATCATATTTATGATCTCATTTTTATTTTCCTTGGATACAATCAAATTTTCTACTTGTTCTTTTGATTCAAAAATATAATTTTCAATACAATCTATATTTGCATTTTTAATAATTTTTTTCTTGTAGTTTATAGCCTTATACTTTGCTACAGCTTTAAACCAATACTTAAAGTTTCCTTTTTCCTCATGAAATTTATCTATGTTGTCCCATAAACACATAAATATATCATTAATGCATTCATCTATATAAGTAGAATACTCTTTAGATCCAAATACAGAAAATACTACTTTATATACATAGTCGCAATAAGTATCAAAGGCATATTCTAAAGCCTTTGAATCTTTATCTTTCAGTTTGTTAATAAAATTGTCTTCATTTATCTGCATCTTTACCTCCTGATCATTTCTTATAAACTTTACAATGATATTCCATTATATTGAATAATTACTAAAAGGCCTTTCATATACTAATACAAATCTTTTTATACCTTTCTATCATAAAAAATAAACTTTTTTTACTTTTATCTTCTCTATTTCCTTTTTATTCTTTAAATTCTTTATTATTATAATATAATTGATTTATAAACTAAAATTTAATTTGTATAATCTTTTATCTTAGATGACTTTAAGCATAGTATTTTTTATTACTACTTTTAATAATTACTTTTAATAATTATAGGAGAAAATTTATGATAAAAAATACAAATATAAACTCAAGATTTTCTTATAATGTAACAATATCTATTTTTGATCTTGATACAAATAAACTTTATATTTATACATTAGATACTTAATATACAAAGGCATGGTGATATAAATGGAAACTATTAGTATTTTTGAAAAACAGCTTGAATTAGGTACTGACCCAGATAAACTTTACTCGATAAATTCAAATAAGTTAAAAACTAACAGAATAATCTCCTATTATAAGATTGATTTAAATGGATACAATAAAATATGTAATTAAGTTTAGTTGTATGTTATACTTAATAAGTTGAAATAAAATAAATAAGAAAAGAGAAAAAATGATGAGATATGCTAAAGTAGAAAAATTAATAAAAAAAATGGATAGAGAAATAGAATCGCTTAAAATTGCCTCAAAATACCTATCAAACATAGATGAAATTAATGAGGTTAGAAACACTTTAAATAAGAAAAGACAAGAATTAGCTGATGAACTTTATAGTGAAGATACAAAATCATATTATGATTGTCGTGCAATTATAAGAGAACTTTTGGATAAAGAACTAAATGAAGAAGATCAAAAGCACTTACTTGAAAACATTAAAGAAAAGTTTGGAAGACAATCACCAAATCCTACAAAACAAAGCGTTGGATTAAATGCATGGCTTAAAGAACTCGATATTGAATTTAATTGGGTGCAAACTAAAGGGAACAGCTGGGCTACTCTTATAATAACTGGCTTTGGAGCACATGAAAAATAATTTAGGAAAAGAACTTATTAAACAATTAATTAAAGAAACAAAACAAGTGGGTTGTTTAGATAACATTCTTGACAGGCTACTATTATTTATAAAAATTAATTAATACAAAACTGCAAAACACTTACCTTTATACCGGTAAGTGTTTTGTATAGATTTAAATACTTTATTAGATTGATTTTTAAAATCCTCCAAAAAATCTTTTGGCTATATCTACTGCTTCCTTTGCATCCTTAGCATAATAATCTGCGTTTATCATTTCTGCATATTCCTTATTAAGCACTGCTCCACCAACAAAGACTTTACAATCCATTCCACTTTCTTTTAAAGCCTTTATGGTATCTTTCATACTATTTACTGTAGTAGTCATTAAAGCACTTAATCCTACTAACTTTATATTGTTTTTCTTTACTTCCTCTACTATTTTCTCCGCTTCAACATCCTTACCTAAATCTATAATATCAAATCCATAGTTTTCTAGTATAACCTTCACTATATTCTTTCCTATATCATGAATATCACCTTTAACAGTGGCCATTAATATTTTCCCTTTATTTATTTTTGGTGAATTGTCCTCTATAAGTTTTTCTTTTATAGCTGCAAAAGCTTTTTTAACAGTCTCCGCTGATTGAATTAACTGTGGTAAAAATATTATACCTTTCTCGTATTTTTCTCCAACTTCATCTAATGCTGGAATTAGCTCTTCATTTATTATTGAAAGTTCATCTCTCTCTTTAAGAAGTTCATTTGTTTTACTATATGACTCTTCTTTTATTCCTTTTATAACTATTTCCTTTAAGGTTAAGTTGTCTCTCTTGATTTTTACTTTCTTACTATTTGAAGTTTCATTTGTATAAATATCTATATAATTTGTAGCTCCTCTATCCTGATTATTTAAAACTTTAAAAGCATTTATAATGTTTATCATTTCTTTATTGTTAGGATTTAATATGGGTAAATCCAATCCTGATTGAAGACTCATAGCTAAAAAAGTTTTGTTTATGAGTTCTCTATTAGGTAATCCAAAGGATATATTAGATACTCCTAGTATTGTTTTCACCTTCAATTTTTCTTTAACTAAAGCTACTGCTTTAAGGGTTTTTCCAATATCTTCCTGTTGTGCTGATGCGGTTAAAACCAAACAATCAATAAATATATCTTCTCTTTTTATGCCATACTCTAAAGCCTTATTAACTATTTTCTCAGCTACTTTTAACCTTTCTTCAGCTTTTTTAGGTATACCCTTATCATCTAAAGTTAATCCAACAACAGCAGCTCCATATTTTTTTATTAATGGTAATACATTATCTAACACTTTGTCTTCTCCATTTACAGAATTAACTATAGGCTTTCCATTGTATACTCTCAATCCCTTTTCTATAACTTTAGGATTATTAGAATCTATTTGAAGAGGTGTATCAATTATGGATTGAATCTCTTTTATAACTTTTTTCATTGTCTCTTCTTCATCTATTTCTGGAAGTCCCACATTTACATCTAATATATCTGCACCAGATTCAACCTGACTTATTGCTTCTTTTAATATATAATCTATATCATTATTTCTAAGGGCTTCTTTAAATAATTTTTTACCCGTTGGATTAATTCTTTCTCCTATTATCTTAACTCCATCTATTAAAACTGCCTTTGTAGAAGAACATACTCCACAAATATTGTTTTCTTTTAACTTTTTTATCTCTACATCCTTTAAACTATATACAATTTCTCTTATAAATTCATCTGTAGTTCCACAACAACCTCCTACTATTCTTACTCCCTTCTCTGCGATACTCTTTTGAAAAGCTGCGAATTCTTTAGGCTTAATATTATAAATAGTTTTACCCTCTTTAACTGTTGGAAGACCTGCATTAGGTTGAACCATTATTGGTATGCTTGAATATTTTATTATTTCATCTACAATGTCTCCTAATTCATTTGGTCCTAGGGAACAATTGACACCTAAAGCATCTACACCTAATCCCTCTAAAGTAAGAACCATAGATAATGGAGTGCATCCAGTAAAAGTTCTCTTATTTTTTTCAAAGGTCATAGTACAAAATACAGGAAGATTTGTATTTTCTTTTGCTGCTAAAATTGCTGCTTTAGCTTCGTAAAGATCCGTCATTGTTTCTATTAAAATTATATCTGCTCCACTTTTTTGTCCTTGTATAGCCTGTCTTTTGAAAATTTCATAGGCTTCTTCAAATTTTAGTGTTCCCATAGGTTCTAAAAGCTGTCCTATTGGACCTATATCTAGTGCTATAAATATTTCTTTATTCCTCCTTGCTTTTTTTACATTATTTATAGCTTTATCTATAATGCTTTCCACAGAAAATTCACTTTGTTTAAGCTTTATTTCATTTGCTCCAAAGGTATTGGTTGTTATAACCTTTGCTCCTGCTTCTATATATTTTCTATGTATGTTTATTATTTTTTCAGGTTCTAATATATTTAATTCTTCTGGCAAATCTGAAATCTTTAACCCTAATTTTTGAAGCATTGTTCCCATGGCACCATCAAATATTAATACATTTTCTTTTATATAATCTTTAATATTCACATATCTCACCTATCTTTCTAAATTTACAACTATTAAATTTATTGCACTGATTACAAGATTTTTTATTTACTATAACTTCTTTTGGAATTATACCTATGATAGCCGTTACAGATTTTCTAGGTATTAATATATTGTGGGATGAAACCGTTAATCCAATAGTTCTTTCAGCATCTAAAGATTTTAATAAATCTCTTTGTATAGATATATCCAAATCACCATAACCTGGACTGTATCTCCAATTTATATTTAATTCATCCTCCACTACCTCTTTTTTTATTTCATTTTCTATAAAATCACAATATTCTTCTATAGCAGTTGTGGCACAGGAATCTAAAATTACTGCTTTAGTCATATTAACCTTTTCATAATATAATATTTTTCTATCAACTTCACTTCCTAAAGTTGCAGCCATTACACAACATTTATTGGATTTTTCTAAATGACCAATAATATCTTTTCCCTCTAATTTTAAATCAATATCTATTAAATTAACCTGATTATTTATCTCAACCTTAGAGTATTTATAAGTATTTCTTAGACTAACTAAAGTTTTTATTTCTTTTATACATTCCTCTATAAGAGAGTGTATTTCATTAGAAATTTCCTGTCCCCTATATCCTAAGTACCTTAAAATCTGATTTTTATCTATATTTAAATTATTATTGTCCATTTTCTATTCACCCTATCTATTAAAATCTTACTTCAAAAGTTTTTATTCCATTGCTAAGATTATTTTATTCTTTAGGACATATACTTTAAATTTTCTTATGTTTTAGCCTAAATATTTCTACTTTTTAATAATCACTGTGAGCCAATATATTATTTAATTAGTATTAATTTTTAAACCGCTACATCTTTATTTATGGAATTAAATATTGACTTTGTACTTTCTGTTATTCTCCTAGCTATATAAGGATTGTTCATCGTATATAGATGTATTCCCTTTACTCCACTAGACACTAAATCAACTATCTGTTCTACTGCATAGGCTATTCCTGCATCCTTCATAGCCTCTTTATCATATTCATATCTGTCTAATATTTTCATAAATTTTTTAGGTAATGTTGCACGAGATATTTTAATTATCCTCTCTATTTGTTTTTTATTAACTACAGGCATTATTCCTGCCTGTATAGGAACATTTATATTTTTTTGTTGTGCTTTATTTAAAAACTCATAGAATATATTGTTATCAAAAAATAATTGAGATATCAAATGTTCTGCCCCTGCGTCTACCTTTCTTTTTAATTCTTTTATATCCTTTTCTAAGCTTTCACATTCAATATGTCCTTCTGGATAACAAGCCCCTGCAACTCCAAAATTATCGTTTTCTTTTATTTTTCTTATGAGTTCAAAGGCATAGTTATATTCTCCAATAATATTTTTATCCTTTGGGATATCTCCTCTTAAAGCTAGTATATTTTTAATATTATTTTCTTTTAATTCTTTTATTATTAAATCTATATCATCCTTTGTTGAGTTTATACAAGTTAGATGTGCCAATGCTTCTATACCATATTTGTTTTTTACAAGAGATGATAACTCACAGGTTTTATTATCCTTTAAGCTTCCTCCAGCTCCATAAGTTACACTTATAAAATCTGGTGTTAAATCTTTTAACTCCTCTAAAGTTTCATATATTGTTTTTACAGATGATGTAGCTTTTGGTGGGAAAATTTCAAAAGAAAAAACTAAATTTTTTTGATTAAACAATTCTTTTATATGCATTCTAAAGCCTCCTAATAATTTTTTATATAGTGTATTGCAAATATTTAATTTCTGAGAGACTTTAAAAATAAAAAACCTAAAGGATATTTCCCTTAGGTTTAAAATTCCTAGATATATCCTCATCTCTCAGCTTATGCTGCAGGATTTAGCACCTTATATGCACTTTCATATAGGTTGCTGGGTTTCACAGGGCCAGTCCCTCCACCGCTCTTGATAAGTATTTAATTTTAATTTACTAAATTTTAACTGTAATTATATAATAAAAAATTATTATTGTAAAGAGTTTTTTTATATTCTTAGAAATTTTTTTACTTATCCACTATTTTGTATTTAAATAAATTTATTTGAAATTATTACAAAAATATGTATAATATATAATATATTCATTTAATATTTATGTGAATTTAATTAAAATTCTAATTAAACATTAAATTAAATATAATATTTATAGTGTGAGGTGTAAAAATGAAAAAAAAATTTATTAAAATGCTATGCTCAGTAGCTATATGTTGTATGATAAGTACAAGCTGTATAGCTAAAGTATCTGCATCCCCTTCTAATAATACCAAAGCTAATTCTAATGAAATTAGTATTCTAGAAGATAGTAGTAAATCTGAAAGAATCCCTTCTACTAAATCTAAACCTTTAGGTTTAAATGCTACAAAAACTAATACATCAAAGTATTCCTTTAGTGATTTAAACAAACTAAATAATAAAGAAATTCTAGATTTAACTTCAAAAATAAAATGGAATGATATTTCAGATCTTTTTCAGTACAACAAAGATAGTTATGCTTTTTATTCAAATAAAGAACGTGTACAAGCTTTAGTAGATGGTTTATATGAAAAAGGTTGTAGCTATACTGACACTGATGACAAAGGAATTGATACACTAGTTGAAATTTTAAGATCCGGATTTTATTTAGGATATTATAATGATTCTTTAAAATATTTAAACGATAGATCTTTTCAAGATAAATGTATTCCCGCAATGATTGCTATAGAGAATAATAAAAATTTCAAACTAGGTGAAAAAGGTCAAGATACAGTAATAAACGCTTTGGGTAAACTTATAGGGAATGCCTCTTGTAATGCTGAAGTAGTTAACAAAACAATGCCTATTTTAGAACAATATTATAGAGAAATGAACAAATATCCAAAGGATAAATTAAAAGCAGATGCTGTATATAATCTTATGAAAGAGATAAATTATGATATCTCACAATATGCATATGATCATAATATTACAGATGGTAAAAACACTCCTTGGTCCAGTAAAATAGATCCTTTCATAAATACAATTTCAAAATTTGCAGGTATATCTAAAGTTACAGAAGATAATGGCTGGATTATAAATAATGGTATTTATTATACTAGTAAATTTGCTATATATCATAGCAATCCATCTATTCCTCATTCAGTAATAGACAAATGTCTTCAAATACTTCCTGCTTATAGCGAACAATACTATATTGCGGTAGAAAGAATAAAGGAAGATTTTAATTGTAAAGATTCAAAGGGAAATGTTATAGACATTAATAAATTACGTGAAGATGGCAAAAAACATTATTTACCTAAAACTTATACTTTTGACAACGGAAAAATGATTATAAAGGCTGGAGATAAAGTAGAGGAATCAAAAATTCAAAGACTTTATTGGGCGTCTAAGGAAGTACAATCTCAATTTCATAGGATAATAGGTAATGATAAACCTTTAGAGTCAGGCAATGCTGATGATGTGTTAACTATGGTAATATACAATAGTCCAAAAGAATATAAACTAAATAGAACTTTATATGGATATAGTGTAGATAATGGTGGAATATATATCGAAGGAATTGGTACTTTCTTTACTTATGAAAGAACCCCAGAGGAAAGCATATATAGTCTAGAAGAACTTTTCCGTCATGAGTTTACTCATTACTTACAAGGGCGTTATTTAGTACCAGGATTATTTAATGAAGGTGATTTTTATAAAGGAAATAGTGGAAGAATCACATGGTTTGAAGAAGGTTCTGCTGAATTTTTTGCAGGCTCAACTAGAACTTCTGTATTACCAAGAAAATCAATGGTTGGTGGACTTTCTGAAAACCCTAAAGAAAGATTTAACGCAGATAAGATATTACATTCAAAATATGATGATGGATGGGAATTCTATAAATATGGATATGCTTTCTCAGATTATATGTATAATAACAATAAAAAACTATTCAGGGATTTAGTATCTACTATGAAAAATAATGATGTTAAAGGTTATGAAAACTTAATAGAAAATGCAAGTAAAGATCCTAACGTTAACAAAAACTATCAAGATCACATGCAAAAACTAGTAGATAATTACAATAATTACACAATACCACTAGTATCTGATGATTACATGAAAAAATATAATAACAAAAGCTTAAATGAAATAAAATCAGATATTGAAAGTACTATGGATTTAACAAATTCTCAAATAACTAAGGAAAGTTCTCAATACTTTGATACTTATACTCTAAAAGCAAATTACACATTAGATTCCAACAAAGGTGAAATTGACAATTGGAATTGTATGAATAATAAAGTTAATGAATCTCTAGAGAAACTAAACAAATTAGAATGGGGCGGATATAAAACAGTTACTGCTTATTTCTCAAATCCTAGAGTAAATTCAAATAATCAAGTAGAATATGATATAGTTTTCCATGGATTATTATCTCACAATAAAGATTTTAATGAACAACCAACAATTAAATTAGATTTCCCTAAAGTATCCAATACAGATGAGGAAATCAAATTTTCTAGTGAAGGTTCAAAGGATGATGGTAAAATAGTTTCATATAATTGGGATTTTGGGGATAACATTACTAGCACAGAAAAAAATCCTGTTCATATTTATAAAAATCCTGGTACTTATACAGTAAAACTTACAGTTACAGATGATAAAGGTTTAAAAGCAGAAAAAACTTCATCTATAACTATAAATAAAGTTCTTAAAGGAAATATAGTATTAGAAAAAGAAGATAATAATGATTTTACAACTGCTAACCCAGTTTATCTTAAGGATTTAGTAAATGGATCTGTTAGTTCATCAGATAATAAAGATACTTTTTATTTTACTGTTACTAAGCCTTCAGATATAACTATAACTGTAGAAAAAACTAATAAAGATAAAAGTGAATTTAACTGGCTTTTATTTAACGATGAAGATAAATCAAACTATATTGCTTTTCCAAATAAAGAACTAGGAGATCAACTTTCTAATACTGTAAAAATAGATAAACCTGGTAAATACTATTTAGTAATTTATAAAACCCTTGGAGAAAAAGCAGACTATAAATTTAGCATAGAAGGAGCTATATTGTCATCTTCAGAAGGTGACAAAGATACTGATACTAACCCTGACAAAGATAAACTAGTTATATCAGAAAAAGAAGATAATGATTCTTTTGATAAAGCTAATAGAGTTTGTAAGAACCAATCAGTACTAGCTACTTTAGATACTAACGATAATCGTGACACTTACTATTTTGATGCTTTAACTGCTGGAACTATAGATGTAATCATGGAAAACACTGATAATAATTCTAATATATTCAATTGGCTTGCTTACAGTAGTGACAATACCAATAATTATATTGGATATTCTACAAAAAAAGAAGGTAATAAACTTTTAGGAAGTTTTAAAGTACCTAAACCTGGAAGATATTATATATTAGCTTATAAAAATTCTTCAAATAAGATCAACTATAAATTAACTATAAATGGTGATATTGATAAGGCTCCCCTTAAAAATGAAATTCATGAAAAAGAAAACAACGATTCTTTTGAATCTGCAAATAAAATTGTACCTGATGCTCCTGTATTAGGTAGCCTAAATGGTGAAGATCTTAGAGATATCTATTCATTTGACATAAAAGAAACTAAAGATTTAAATATAAAACTAACTAATTTAAATAATTTAGGATTGACTTGGACTCTTTATAAAGAATCAGATTTAACTAATTATATTGCCTATGGATCAAAATTAGGTAATACAATAGTAGGTAACTGTCATGTAACCCCTGGTAAATATTATCTATATGTATATAAATATTCCGGTAATAGCGGTAATTATTCATTAATAATAAAATAATTTCTCAATAATAAAAATTCTAATTAATATTTTAAAACAAGAGGATGTTCAAAACTAGATTTAATTTTGAAACATCCTCTCATTTATTTATTTCTAATAATCAACAAACTAAAAATTGAAATACTTACTTTTTAGTAGATTCCTCATCTTTTTGTTGTTTCATAACAGAAGTTATAGTTTTGTCAAGGGTAGTTAACGCTTTAGTTATTTCATCAAGCTTTTTTTCTATTCTTAATAAAAGATATAAACTAACTGCTATAGGGAATCCCACATCACTTATAAGCTTTATTAATTGCTCATACATGGAATCCACCACCTTTTTAGAGTTTTTTATCCTCTACTATTAACTATGCTCTTCAAGTATCTTTTGCAGTTTTTTTATAGCTTTATTTTTAATATACCTTACCGAGTTATAGCTTTTATCTATAGAATTTGCCACTTTCTGAAGGCTATTATTTTTAATATAAAAGCTATTTATCACTTCTTTTTCCTCTGAGGTAAGCTTGTCTAATGCTTTATAAAGTTCATTTATATTTTCATAGGCTATTATTTCATCCTCTATAGTGAAGAAATATTCATTCCCTTTATCTGATATATTTTCATCTGGTATTTCTCTATGATGCTTTATCTCTCCTTTTAATAGAGCTTTATAATTTGTTTTAATAGTTTTTATACAATAGGGAATAAATTTACTTTCCTCCCCTTTAAACATATTAGCAGCCTTTATAACGGAAAGATATCCATGCTGTACTAAATCTTCATATTCATAACATGAAATTCTCCACTTTGAAGCCTCTTTTAATATAATTGGAGTAAAATATGCTATAATTTTGTTCAAAACTTCTGTATCTCCTTCTTTATATTTCTCTAGTAGCTTGTACAATACAAACACCATCCTCTTATTAATAAAAAATTATAGCTCTATCTACTATTCATATTATTTATACATCTCCTTAAGGTTGTCTACTAATTTAAAATTATGAAATATTTAATTATAAAAAAGAAGTAGTTTCTACACTATTTTTTTAATTTAAATTTATTTTATATATATAACTTATCCTGAATATTGCATTAATACACTTATTAACATAGTCCTCATTGTTTAAATTCATCTTTTTAATTATTTTTAATATACTTATATGGAATAAATAATTAAGGTGAGTATATGTTTTTTAGAATTCCAGAAGAAATTAATGGCACCAAAGATAAAATATATATTTTAGATACCAAATGTGCAGATGTAAACGGTGATGGATTCGATGAAATTATAACAGTTACAGGTAAAAAACCCTATGGTGAAAATGGTTTTATTGAAGATATAACCCTTAATGTAAAAAATAAAAAAACTAATGTTGATATAAGTATAAAACCAAAAGAAAATGCAGGTTATGAGCCAAATCTATTTATAGGTAAATTTGGAGAAGATAATATTCCTAAAGTATTTCTCTCTATAAATTCTGGAGGCAGCGGTGGATATTATTTTAACTATATTTATTCCTTTAAAGATAATATTGCAAGACTTATTTTTGATTATGAAAAATTTAGTAAAGATAATGAATATACCGTAGTATATGAAGACTATTATAAAGCAAGAGTAAAATCCTTAAAAGGTAATTTAGAAGGAATAATTGATCTTACAGCTATAAGAGATAAAGAATACTTATGACAAATTTATAATGAAAATGGTAAGCTTAAAGAACCTATAAAAGCTGAAGTTTTATTCCTTAGTAATTTATCTCCTTTAAGTTTAAATGGTTCTGATAGCTTTAACCTGCTTACCCATCAAAGAATTATAGGTCTTTATAATGCTGATACTCTAGGTTCAGTAGAATCTATTCTTAAGTGGGATGGTTATCAATTTTACCCTATTGTGACTCAACTTGTAGTATTGATGTAAAAATATTTTTAATTAAAATTTATAAAAACAAAAATTAAGCCTTATCTAAATATTGTGTGAAACTATTTAGGTAAGGCTATTTATATTCTATGAAAAATTTTTAGAACATAGATCTAAGACAATATTTATTATATAAAATTTCTTTTTAACTTAAAAACACTTATTAAAAATTAAAATTACTTAAAATTACTTAAAAACACTTGATAAATTACTTATGTTAGCTTATAATTAACTTATAATATTTCTGATCTGGAGGTATAAAGTTTTGTATCAAGAAGAAAGAATGAATAAAATATTAGAATATTTAAAAATAAATAAACGAATAAAAGTAGATGAAATATGTAAAATGTGCAATGTTTCAAGAGATACTGCAAGACGGGACCTTGTAAATCTTGAAAAAGAAGGAGCAATTCTTCGAACCCATGGTGGTGCCATATTACCTAATACAAGAGGTAAAGTAAAAAACTATGAGGACCGTCTTCTTGCTTATCCCGCTGAAAAAAAACTTATAGCAAAACTTGCAACATCTTTAATCAAAAACACAGATAAATTAATAATGGATTCATCAACCACAGTACAAATTTTTGCAGAAATGCTTGAAGTAGATAATTTATCTGTTATAACCAATTCAATAAATTTGGCACATACATTATCAAAAAAAACTAATATAGACATTCATTTATTAGGAGGAATTTTAGATTGTGAATATAAATTTTTATATGGTCCTAGTACCATAGCTATGCTTTCCAATTATTTTGCTGATAAAGCATGTATAGGTGCCCTTGGAATATCAGAAAAGGGTATAACTGTAGCTCATGCAGAGGATGCTTCTGTTATGAAAAAAATGATTGAACAATCTAATGAAACTATAGTTTTAGTAGACCACAGTAAATTCGGTAACAATAGTTTTTTTAAAGTATGTGATTTATGTGATATTGATTTAATAGTTACAGATAAATTACCAAATAAAGATTTAACTAAAATATTTGAAAAAAATAACATAGATATTATGGCTGTAAATGAGAAAGGTTAAGGTGCATAATGATGAAGTTAATAGCATTAGATTTAGATGGTACTCTATTAAATAATAAAAGCATCATAAGTAATGAAAATAGAGATGCCATTAGATATGCTCAAAATAAAGGAGTAGAAATCACGATTTCCACAGGACGCCCTCATTTTGATGTGTGTTCTATATGTGAAAAAGCAAATATATCTACACATATAATTGGAAATAATGGTGCTTCTATTCATTTTAAAGATAAGAAAAAATTATACTCTATAGGTATAGATAAAAACGATGTAAAAGAAATATTACATTGGTTAACTGATAAAAACTTTTATTATGAGGTATCTACAAATAAAGCTATTTATACTCCTTTTAATGGAAAAGATATGTTGAAAATAGAGGCAGATAAAGTAATTAGCAGCAATCCTAAATCTGTAAACATAGAAGAAATCTATGAATCCTGTGAAAAGCAACTTATTCAATCAGGCTTTGTTTTTGTAGATAATTATAAAGAAATATTAAGTAAAGATGATGATTTTTATAATATACTTGCATTTTCTTTTGATGAAAAAAAGAGAAAAGCTGGTATGGATTACTTTAAAAACTTAGATAAATTTTCAGTGTTCTCTTCTGGGGATCATAACTTTGAAATAGTTAACAAACATACTTCAAAGGGAGCTTCATTAGAAAGATTAGCCTCAAATTTAAACATATCCCTAGAGGAAACTATGGCCTTTGGTGATAATTATAATGATATATCTATGTTTGAAAAGGTAAAATATAGTGTTGCTATGGGCAATGCAGATGAAAATATTAAATCAATATGTAAACTGGTCGCAGATACTAATTATAACAATGGAGTAGCAAAAATGATTTATAAATTCATTGGCTAACTTTATAGAATATATTAAAACAATAAAAATTAATTAATCTCTTGTGGGCGTGACCTTTTGGGCGTAACCATAAGTTATTAATATGGACAGGAATATTATATCCTGTCCTTTTAATTACATATTTTAAAGTTAACTTTATTTTATTCAATTAAACTACACCTAATTTATACATACATTCCTATAGGCATTATATGTATGGCTGGTGCTTTTATTTCTGTTATGATACTCTTAGGTGTAACTATATTATTACTTCTAAGTATATCTAAGTATGGCTCTAAAGAATTTATGAAATCTATATAATAATCTTCCATACCTGTTTTATCTAATAAACATATACTTCCTTTATTATTTTCACATCTTAAAACCTTACCTAATACTCTACAGGGAAAATATGAATTATCATATATACTTTTGCTACAAAAGCACTTTTTATCCACACTTAATACTGCTTTGCATTGATTGAATCTTGTTACCACATTTGCGTAATCATTTGTTTCCAAAAGTTTCTTTAGAATTTCTAGTTGTTTTTCTATTATAGTGTAATTAGTAATAGCTTTTTCCATATCTGTATTTTGCAATAATTTATTTAACTCCTTAGAATCATAACACTTTATAATATCTAATAAATTTGTTATTTCATTACAAGTAGACTCTGATATAATATTTGAATCAAACTCAACGTATTCTCCTGGAATTAAATTATTATTAAAAATATCCTGGTCTGTAATATACCTTAGCATATTCTTATTTATGAGAGTATTTCTTAAATCATAAAACAAATAAAACTTAGTATATATTCTTTTTATTGTCAATTCATTTCTATTAACGGACCTGTCATCTAAAGACCCGGAAAAATCATTTACCATACTTTGTGAAATATCCTCTATTTTATTATGCTCTTTATCATTATTAGATATCTTATTATCTTCTGACCTTTGATTTTTACGGCCAGTTTGAAGCCTTATAAAATCACTTTTATCTCTCATAAATCTTATAGATTTACTTTCTATAAATCCATCTATTACTATAGGATAAATATCTGATAACAGCTTCTCATTTAAATAAATAGGCATAGGCATTAATTCATTCAAAGATGATCTGATTTAATTAATCAGACTTTTCACCTACCTTATATATTGATACTTATCATATCTATATATATTTTATAAAAAAATTATAAATTACTTTTTTGTTATGCTTATCTTAAGGGAATCTTTCCTATAATATTTATAAAATTTTTCATACCCGTAATACAATTTCACGTTATCATTTTCTTTTTCTTTGAACATAAAATTCTCCAACATATTACATGATATATTTAGAGGATTTTCATCATTAATTATTTTTATTTCTTAATATATAAAATCTTTACACTAATAATTAAACAAATCTATTTAATTATTGTTATTATTTAAAGCAACATCTTCTATTTTAGACCTTTCATGTCTAAAGGTTAATCCTATAATAGTTGCTATAATCATTAATACTGCTGCTACTATATATGCAGAATTATAATTTCCTGTAGAATCAAAAATAGCTGCTGCTGTCATAGGTCCTATAATTCCTCCAATTCCCCAGCCTGTATAAATTAATCCATAGTTAATTCCAAAATTCTTTACTCCATATCTATCTGTAGCTGCAGCAGGAAATATTGCAAATCCTGCACCATAACATAATCCTGCTATGGCTACTCCTATTGATAAAAGTACTACATTAGAATATCTAGGAAACATAAACATATTTATTCCTTGGAAAATAAATATCAATTTCATAAGATTTATTCTATCCATTTTATCTGATAAAGTACCACCTAATACTCTACCAAGTGTATTAAATATGGCAAGTAAAATAACTAATATAAATCCCCCCTGCCAATTTACCTGAATTTTCGCAATATTGGATATATGACCTATGATCATTAGTCCTGCTGAAGATGAAAATGCTAGCATTAGCCAAAGTTTATAAAAGTCTGCAGTCCTGATCATTTCTTGCCATGTACAATCCTTTGATGATTTTATCTCTTTTTTATCCTTAGAATTAATATTTTTATGTATAAAGTCTTCCGGTGGATTTTCTAAAAATTGTGCTAAAAGTACTGACAAAATTAAAGCACCTACTCCTATATATATAAAAGTTTTAGATAAACCAACTGTTTTTATTAAATAATTTGCTAATGGTGAATAGAATGCTGATGATAAACCTATTCCAGCTACTACTATTCCTGTGACCATTCCTTTTTTTTCATGTGGAAACCATTTTACCACCGGCGGTGCAGTAGAAGCATTTATAGTACCTATCCCTGCTCCCGCTATTATCCCCATAGTTAAAATCATTATATTAGGTTCTGTAAATATTCCTGAAAAAATAAGTCCTACTCCCATCAATATTCCACCTAAAGTTACTGTAAGTTTTGGCCCCTTTAAATCCTGAACTTTTCCAAATACCACCATAGCAATTACAAAGGATACTGTAATCACTGTATAAGGAAGGGAGGCCTGCTTGCTTGTCCAATTAAGATCATTAATTAATGATTTACTTATAACACTCCATATGTAAATTAAACCTGCAATAAAGTTGGTCGATGTTGCTACCCACAACACCCTATAGGATTTTTTATTCATTTTTAGTCCCCTTTCTGAAAACCTTTTAATTTCATATTGTTTTTAATTATATCATCTAAAAATATACTCTACAATATATATTTACTGCTTTTAAGAGGTTCTATATCTTTTTATGTAAACTTTTACATAAATCATGTTTAATTCTATAGTTATGTTATTTTATATCTTTTATATTTTTACTACAAATTAGATCTTATTTATAAGATAAGATTTGTTTAAATAGTATGTATATATTTTTGTTAAGAAATTTGTAAGAAATATCATACCTGTTTTGTTAAAAAGTTACTATATAATTGAATTATTCAAAGGTCATTATTCATTAAAAATCAGTTTAAAATTCTATAACAAAAAACAGTTCATTAAAAATTAAGGCTGACTTTTGTAGCCTATTTAGGAGGTAATAAAAATGGTATAATTTATTTGGTAAAGAAAGGATGGGACAAAATATGATTGAATATAAGGTTTTAATAGTTGATGATGAAGATGAAATAAGGGAAGCTATAGAAATTTATTTGAAAAATGAAGGTATAACTGTTTTTAAAGCTAAGGATGGAATAGATGCATTAATGCTTTTAGAAGACCAGGACATCCATCTTATTATAATGGATATTATGATGCCTAAAATGGATGGTATTAAGGCAACCTTCAAAATTAGAGAAAATAAAAACATTCCTATAATAATGCTTTCAGCTAAATCTGAGGATACGGATAAAATATTAGGGCTTAATATAGGGGCAGATGATTATGTTACAAAACCCTTTAATATGTTAGAACTAGTAGCTAGAGTAAAATCTCAACTTAGAAGATATGTAAACTTAGGAAACTACAAAGAAACTGAGGATAAAGTTGTGGCAGGATCTCTTATATTAGATAAGAAAAGGAAAATAGTATCTGTAGATGAAAAAGAAATAAGACTTACTCCTATTGAATATAAAATACTGGAACTTTTAATAGAAAACAAAGGAAGAGTTTTTTCTATTGAAGAAATATACGAAAAAGCTTGGAAGGAACCCTATTATAATGGTGAAAACACTGTAGCTGTACATATAAGAAGAATAAGAGAAAAAATTGAAATTAATCCTAGAGAACCTAGGTACTTGAAGGTGGTGTGGGGAATTGGTTACAAAATCCAAGAATAAATTTATCTATATAATATGTTTCATTGTAGGCATATATATGATATCTCTTTCAGTTTTAACTGGTTATGATTTAATAAAAAACAGAACGTGTCTTGTGAAAGATCCTTATTTTAGCAGCAAAGAGTTTGATGAAGAACTACAATCTTATTGCAACAATTTATATAACTTTCATATAACCTATAAAAATTTTAATGATAAAATTGCAGAAAGTAGAGTTACTAAAGAACAAATAACAACCTTAAAATCATTTTATGAAGATAATATACTAAGTTCTCAAATGACTATCAAAGATGAATATAATAGTTTTTTATCAGAAGCTGAACAATCTGGTGATAAAAACAAGCTCGCTAAATTAACTCAACAAAGAGATGAAAAACTTAAAGAAGTAGAAAAAGAAAATACTAAAACTGAGACTGAGTTAAAAAAAGAAATTGCATTATGGTCTTACAATGACTATAAAAACATAAAAAAAGCTATAGAATCTAAAAGAGAGATAAAATACTATATTAAAAACACCTTAACTAAAGAAGCTTATACTAATTTAGAACCTAAAACTAATATAGATAGATATATAAAAAATAATTCTATTTATTCTATAAGTTTTCCATTAAAATCTCGAAAAGCCGAAAAATTTTCAGAAACCAATAATTTACTTAATTCTTTTAACTGGGAAGGATATATTATAATTACAAAGGATTTTAATTCTAATGGTTATATATTAAAAAATTATAATTATTATAATTCCATTAGAGATAGGCTTGTAAAAGAAATAATTATAGGTATATCTTCCTTAATCATAGGAATTTTTATATTAACTCTGTTTAAAAAAAGAAATTGCTTAAATCCCCCTATCTTAAATAAAATAAAAAAAATATATAATAATATCCCTTTAGATTTAAAATTATTTATATTTATTTTATATACTGCTGTAATGGGAAGTTATTTAATAAATCTTAGTTTTTTTTATAAACCCTTAGGAATTAATCACTTTGTTATTATCACTTTAGTAAGCCTTTATATTTTATATTTAATATTTAATGTAAAATATGCTATAGGACTAAAAAAAGATAAAAATCAGTTTTTAATTCAATGTAAGGGAAGTTTCATTAATAAATTATTGAATGCTTTTAAAAATAGTAATTTGAATAAAAATATTAAATTTAAAATAGCTTTTATTATGGCATTATCCTTACTATCAGCTACATTTATACTCTTAGTAATATTACTAGGAACTCATAATATAATAGTTGCATCTATTGTGGCTATTATTTATATAGTTTTCCTTATTAGATACTTATTTAAAAAGGCTGATTATTTAAATGAAATATTAAAAGCTACAGAAGAAATGTCCTGCGGTAACTTAGATTATGCTATAAAGGAAAAAGGAAAAAGTACTCTAAGCAAAATAGCCCATAATATTAACAACATAAACAAAGGCTATAAAAAATCTCTAGAGGAACAGGTTAAAAGTGAAAGATTAAAAACTGAACTTATAACCAATGTATCTCACGATTTAAAAACTCCTCTTACCTCTATAATAAATTATATAGATTTACTTAAAAAAGAGGATTTAAGTAAAGACGAAGTTAATGCATACATTTCTGTTTTAGATAGAAAATCTGAAAGACTTAAATCCCTTATAGAGAATTTATTTGAAGCATCAAAGATGTCCAGTGGTGCGGTAGAGTTAAATATTGAAAAAATAGATGTAACAGCTTTATTAAAACAATCCATAGCAGAATTTGAAGAAAAAATCACAAAATCCTCTCTAGAACTTAAATTTAAATATGATAATAATAAAACTTATGCAAATCTAGATGGAAAGAAAACCTGGAGAGTATTTGAAAATTTAATAAACAATATTATAAAGTATTCTCAACCTAATACTAGAGTATATATAGATTTAATAGAAACAAATACTAAAATAATAATTACTATGAAAAATATCTCACGCTATGAAATGAACTTTACTTCTGATGAAATATTTGAAAGATTTAAAAGAGGAGATAAGGCTAGAAACACAGAAGGATCTGGCCTCGGTCTTGCTATTGCCAAAAGTATTGTAGAACTCCAAGGTGGAAACTTAAACATTAATATTGATGGGGACCTTTTTAAGGTAATTATAGAATTTAACAAATAATAAAATCAAAGCAAGATGAAGTATGAATAATCCTACATTTTCTCCTTACTTTATTTTAGATATATTTGTAAATTTACCCTTTATATTAATATTCTTATATTCTATGGTTATTTATTTTTATTAGGTTAAAATTAGAGTGAAACAAAAAATTTTTATAATAAAAGCACACCTATCTATAGGTGCGCTTTTGAAAAGATGTGATTTTAATAACTAAATACATAATAATGGTTCATTATTATGTATTTAGTTAAGATTTATTTTAAACTATTAGTTGCATGGATGAGTATAGTTAGCAATTATTTTTACCTTTAGATCCATAGATGAGCATAAATCCCTTGTTGGAAGAATAAAGCTAAATCTTCTACTAGTGTTTGTACATGGTGAGCCATGTTTATCCTCTGAACATCCACATCCACTACCGCCATGGCCCACAGTAAAGGTTTGAGATTTAAATGCTAATACTGTACCAGTTCTATCTATTAATATACAGCCCACTGTTAATTCCTTTCCAATACAAACATTTCTTAAAGCTACATTTACTTGTAGTAATCTTGATGTATCAGCTACATTTATAGGATCTAGTATTGCTCTTTTACAGATTTCACAAGGTTTAAAATGAATAAAGTTACTTCCTTCCTCTGCATTACAAAATTCTGATATATTAAAAGAATTTATATTTAAAACTTCTTTGTTTTCCATCTTTTCTTCTGAAGATTTACTCATGATTTTTCCCCCTTTGATTAATTTAAATTGTATTAATTAAACTGCCTATACTATACTATATTAATAGATATAAAAAAATGTTACCTTTCTCTTTTACTTATTAAAAATTCTTTTCATTTAAATTCATATCATATTCCATGTCTATATTTATAGCGTTTTCCTTTAATTTTTCTATATCCATTTCATTAAAATCAGTTTCTTCTAGATTTACTTCCTGTAAATTAAGATCATATATGCTCTGCGCTAAATTTATTTCACCTAAATTATTACTCACTATTTCTTCTACATTTTTATATTCTACCTCTTCCTTAAAATTTCCATCTTTTATATCCTCGTATTCTACTTCTTCTCTAAAATCTACATCTTTTATATCTTCATATTCTATTTCTTCTTTTAAGTTTACACCTTCTGTATCTTCAGGCTGTACTTCCTCTTTTAAATTTGATTCTTCTACTTCTTCACATTGTATCTCTTCTTTTAAATTTGTATCTTCTACTTCTTCATACTGCACCTCTTCTTTTAAATTTGTATCTTCTACTTCTTCATACTGTGTCTCTTCTTTTAAATTTGTATCTTCTACTTCTTCATACTGCACCTCTTCTTTTAAATTTGTATCTTCTACTTCTTCATACTGTGCCTCTTCTTTTAAATTTGTATCTTCTACTTCTTCATACTGTGTCTCTTCTTTCAGATTTGTATCTTCTACTTCTTCATACTGTGTCTCTTCTTTCAGATTTGTATCTTCTATTTCTTCATATTGTACTTCTTCATATTGTACTTCTTCTTTTAAACTTGATTCTTCTGCCTCTTCATACTGTGCTTTTTCTTTTAGATCTGTATCTCCTACTTCTTCATATTGTACTTCTTCTTTTAGATTTGTATCTTCTACTTCTTCATATTGTATCTCTTGTTTAAAATTTACATCTTGTATATGCCCATATTCTGTATCTTCCTTTAAATTATCCTCTTCCATATTGTCATATTCTATCTCTTCTTTAAAATTATCTTCTACATCTAGAACCTCTGTATATTCTTTTACATCTTCATTTCCCATTTGTAAAATTGTTCCTATGCCAATTAATAAAGATACTGAAAATTTATTTTCATTTAAAGGAGCAATAAAAGCTTCTTCAATAAATAAAGTTGGTTTTAAGTTGTCCGTATAGTCACTTTCTACTGGTAAAAACCCTGAAATAATTTTATTAATTTCAGTAGAATAAATGTTCTCATCATATGGATTTTCTAAAAACAATACTCTTATGTTTATGCATCCTTCCATAAAGATTTTATACTGCCCTTGAGTAAATATATATTTCCATTCTCTTATTTTAGGTTCTAAAAAAACCTTTAAAATTTGTCCTATCTTTGGATTATTATTTACAAGACTTATAGTATATGATTTGCAAAATTCCTTATATGGATATTGTATATTATATTTACTTATTTCCTCTTCAGAAGTAATACCTAATATTTCTATAGGCTTATTTTCCATGATAACTCTCCTTCCTTATATAATTTATCCCTTCTTAATAGTTTATGTTTTTTTATTTATAATGTGTAAACTTTAAGAAATAGAAGTATGCATAAAAAATTAATATTACCTAAAATATACTAAATTGGATCATATATAAAATAGAACTCTATTATAAAAAAATTACTCCAGATAAAAATATAGTATTATATGATACTAATGGAAAAGATGCTAAAGAAGTAGTAAAATATTTAAGTAATAAAGGATATTGAAACTAAAATTCCTACTAATAAAGAAATAATTGATACTCTGCCGAATTTGAAGAATAAAAACAACCTTTCATTTTAAATCTTAAGCAAATAATTTAATATTTGCAGTCTAGGTTATACTAATAGTAAATATATATATAGAAAGGATGATACTAAACTATGAAATTTGATTTTTTTAAAATAGAAACCTTTATACCAGAAGAATATATAAAAGAATTAAGAAAAGCATTAAACCATATAGGAGCTCTTACAGTAGGAGGAAATTATGATAACTGTATGGCAGTTTCTAAAGTTAAAGGTTCCTGGAGAGCTCTAGAGGGAGCAGACCCCTTTAATGGACAAATAGGTGAAATATGTGAAGCAGAAGAATATAAAGTAGAGTTTTGCTGTACTAAAGAAGTATTGAAAAATACAATAACTACTATAAAAAAAGTACATCCTTATGAAATACCAGTAATAAATATAATTCCAATATTAAATTCATTTGAATAGAAAGAGGACAACCTAAATGGGTATCCTTTTTCTTTCATTAATTGTATAATTATCACTATCCACATAATTATATGTTTAATTTATTTTATTAATTATATTATTCTCATCACAGCTAAAACTATTAAGATTATTCCTGATAACCAGGATAAATTAAGTTTTGATTTCTCAACAAATTTTTTTCCTGCAAATAATCCAATGTATATAAAAATAAAATGAGCTACTAAAGATAATAAGATTATTTGTATATAATTTACATTACCTAAACTACTTCCTAATCCTATAGCTAAAGAATCTAAAGAAAGGGCTGCAGCAAGATACAAAGCTTCTTTAGGATTAAGATTCTTTGAATGATCTATATCTGCTTTAGTTTCGTCAATACATATATCTATTATAAAATTTAAATCTGAAAACTTTATCTCTAACTTTTTATTAGAATTTCTATTCTTTTTTACATAATTTTTTACAATACTATCAAACAGATAGTATATTCCAAATAAACACAATATAATAAAACTTATTATTGAAGTAATTTTAATAGGCACAAATTTTTTTATTACAGAGCCTAAAAAAAGTGATACCCCAAGAACACTTGAACAAATAATATTTATTATTGTTGCAGAAACAAAAGGAATTTTTATTTTATTTGTTCCATAAGCAATACTGGCCACAAAAGCATCTAAAGATACAGCTAACACTAATAGTAATGATTCTATCACTTAATCACCTCGCTTACATAAATATATAAACTGATAGCTAAGTATTTAATTTTTATATAATTTAACTATTAATATGGTATTCTGCTATTTATAAATAGTTACAATATTAAAGTTATAACTTTTCCAAAAGAGATTTATTTAATGATACATATAAATATATTTATTAAATAACAACAAAAAGTTTAAATCCACACAAAAAAACCGCACTCCAGTTAAATACCAAAGTACAGCTTAAAAATAAACATCCTATTTAAAAAAATTTATAATATACCTAACCCTCTATGCAGAACCAATAGAAAATTACTATGGACAGTTCATAAACTAAACATTACAAACTGTCCAACACTTTTTTAAATTTCTATTTTTGCTTCAACACCAAAATGATCTGAAATTATTTCTTTATTTATTCCGTTAAATATAACCCTGCAGTATTCTATGTCTAAATTTTTATTAGATAATATAAGGTCTATCCTCATATTTTTTCTATTACTTTCCCAACCATCAATATTTCCAATAACAGTTACCCCATTATCTTTTGATTTTCCTAAATCATATATATCTTTAAGATTTTTATCTATAACATAATCATATCCTTCATACCTTAAAAAAGCATCATTATTAAAATCTCCCATTAGTATACAGGTTTCCTCTTCTTTTAAATCTTGAACCAATTTATTTACTTGGAATTTAAAATCTTCCTCTTCATCATCCCACCAGCCTAAATGGCAGGAATAAAGGGAAATTAGATGATTATTATAATATATTTTACATTTTATTATTTTTCTAGTTTTCCAAAAATTCCTGTCTTTACTTTTGGAAATATAAAAAGAATCTTTTTCTTTTATAGGATACTTAGTTAATATAGCAAGACCTTCTTCATATTTATCATAACCTATATGAGCAAAATCCCACAGAATTTTAAATCTATTCTCTCCTAATTTTTCAAGTTCTTTAATTAATATAAGAGCAAAATTATCCTCTTTTATATTATCAAATAATATTTTACTATTAATACTTTGACTAACCTCTTGAAGAGCAATCACATCATAATTATTTTCATATATTACCTTTGCCAAATATCTTATTTTTTCTATTTGTTTTTTTTCTTGCCAAGAGTGACAATTTAAAGTAAGAACTTTCATAAATTAATCTCCTAAAATATCTTGAATATCTGACTTTAATACATCTGCCTTTGGTCCATATATAGCCTGAACCCCTTTATCCTTTACTATAAGACCTAATGCTCCAAGTCTTTTCCATTCTTTTTCCTCTGCAACTAGGCTCTTATCCTTTACTGTCACACGAAGACGAGTCATGCATGCATCTACATCTATTATATTTTCCTTTTCTCCTAGTAAACTTATTATTTTCACTGGTAATGAATCTTTATTAGCCTCTTTTCCCGTTACTTTTTCTTCTTTATTATCCTGTTCTCCTTCCATTTCTATATAATTTCCTGCTCTACCAGGCGTTGGTATATTGAATTTCTTTATTAAAAAATTAAATATTAAATAAGTTAGTACAAAATATATCACTGATACAATTGCAAAGTTTAGCATATCTTTTGTAATTCCAGCCTTTATCATCATAGGAGTACGAGCTATAAATTCAACAAATCCAAAACAGTGAACTCTTAAATTTATTAAATCTGCTAAAGCAAAAGCTGTTCCTGTAATAACTGCATAAACTCCATATAAAATTGGTGATATAAACATAAACATAAATTCTATAGGTTCTGTAACGCCTGTTAAAAATACTGCTAATGCTGCTGATAAGAAAACAGTTTTATATTTATCTCTTTTATCCTTATCTACATTTTTATACATTGCAAAAGCTACACCCAATAATGAAGCTGAAGATGTTATTACCTGTCCTACTTTAAAACGTGCAGGTATAACAGTTGTTAACAAATTATTATATTCTGTCATATTGCCGGCTGCTTTCAAATTAATTAAATCATTTGCCCAAGCAAGCCATAATGGATCTTGACCTGCAACTATAGTGCCTGCAGTTGGTCCTGTTAAAATTTTATAAGTTCCTCCAAGAGAAGTATAATTTAGTGGTACTGTTAACATATGATGAAGTCCAAAAGGTAGTAATATACGTTCCAATGATCCAAAAATGAAAGGTGCTACTATTGGTGCAGTATCCTTAGATGTTGCTATCCATTTTCCAAAAGCGTTTAACGCACCTTGAATAGAAGGCCAAATCATAGATAAAATTATTGCTGTTACTACAGATCCTAGTATAACTACAAAAGGTACAAATCGTTTTCCATTAAAGAAAGCTAAAGATTTTGGTAATTTATTAAAATTATAATACTTATTATATAAGTAAGCTCCCAAAAATCCTGAAATTATACCTATAAATACACCCATATTTAATGCTGGTGCTCCAAGTATAGTTGTAAAATAATCTTTAACTACTAATTGTCTTCCAAACATTGAAGTTACTTTTGCTGCTTCATCAGAAAACATGTCAGGTTTAACTCCGAAAATAGCTCCTGTTATTCTATTTGTAAGAATAAAAGTAAGTAATCCTGCAAAAGCTCCTCCAGCACGCTCTTTTGCCCAAGATCCACCAATTGCTACTGCAAATAGAATATGAAGATTTCCTATTATTGCCCATCCTATATCTTCTATTACTCTTGCTACAGACTGTAATAATCCCATAGAAGCCTGCATTCCTATAAGTTTACCAATACAAATCATAAGTCCTGCTGCAGGCATAACTGCCACAACAACTAGCAATGTCTTTCCAAATTTTTGCCAAAAATCAAAAGATATTAGCTTATTCCTTTTCATCTTTATCCCCCCAATATTTATAATTCTCTATCAATTTAAATTTTAAAATATTTTATAAAGTCTAGCTTCAAAAGGTTTTAATACTATTTCTGTTATATCCTCATGTTTTTCTACTGGATAATTTGAAATTATCAATTCTTTATAATTTAATTTTTCTTTATTATAGATATATTTAGCTTTCTTATTGGTTAAATTAGCAATTACTATAAATTTTTCATGCTCTAAAATTCTTGTGTAAGCATATATTTGTTCATGATGTTCTAAAATCAAATTATATTTTCCATATACAAGTGCCTTATTTTTCTTTTTTATTTTTATAATTTTTTTATAAAAATTTAAAATGGAATCTAGGTTATTTTCTTGTTCCCTAACGTTTATATTTACATAGTTCGGATTAACTTTCATCCATGGTTTTTCTTTTGAAAATCCAGCATTCTCTGTAGTATCCCATTGCATTGGTGTTCTTGAATTATCTCTTGAAGTTTCCCAGACATACTTAAGAGCCTCTTCTTTTGGTATACCTTTTTTTATTTTTTCTTTATAAATATTTATAGTTTTTATATCATTATAATCCTGTATATCTTCAAACTTAACATTAGTCATTCCTATTTCTTGACCTTGATATATAAAGGGAGTCCCCTTTTGCATAAAATATATAAGAGCCAAAGCTTTTGAACTTTCTTCCCAAAAGTTTTTATCATCTCCTAAAGTTGAGACTACCCTTTGAATATCATGATTTTCTATAAATAAAGCATTCCATCCAACCCCTTCTAAGCCTTCTTGCCACTTACTTAATACTTCTTTTAATTTTTTTACTGTAGACTGTTCTTCTCGATCAACATCCCAAAGATCTAGATGTTCAAATTGAAATATCATATTAAATTTCCCATCTTTTTCTCCTACCCACTGAGGAGCTTCATTTATATTTACTCCATTAGCTTCTCCAACGGTTATTATGTCATATTTATCAAAGGTATTTTCCTTTAACTCTTTGAGATATTTTTGAATTCCTTCTACATTCATATGTTTATCAAAGGAAGGGACATATTCTAATTTTTTTGGATTAGGCATATCTTTTAATCCATCTTCTTTTTTTATATGACTTATAGCATCTACCCTAAATCCATCAATTCCTTTATCTAGCCACCAGTTAATCATCTTATATAACTCTTTTCTAACATCTTCATTTTTCCAATTTAGATCTGGCTGCTTTTTGCTAAATAAGTGAAGAAAATATTGATCTGTATTTTTGTCATATTTCCAGGCAGAACCTTTAAATATACTTTCCCAATTGTTAGGTTCCTTTCCATTTTTACCATCACGCCATATATAAAAATCACGTTTTGGATTATCTTTAGAAGATCTTGACTCAATAAACCATTTATGTTCATCGCTAGTATGATTTATAACTAAATCTATTATAAGTTTCATACCCTTTTCATGAACCTTTTGTAACAATTTATCAAAATCCTTCATAGTTCCAAACTCATCCATTATAGCTTTATAATCACTTATATCGTAACCGTTGTCATCATTTGGTGACTTATACATAGGACAAATCCAAATTATATCTACACCTAAATTCTTTAAATAGTCTAATTTAGAAATTATTCCCTCTATATCTCCTATGCCATCATCATTGGAATCCTTAAAACTTCTTGGATATATTTGATATGCAACAGCTTCTTTCCACCATTTCTTATTCATTAATAATCCTCCATTTGCAGTTTTGCGCAATCGTTTGCGCAAAATAGTAAAAAAATAATGCTTTAATAACATTTCTATAAGTAATTTTACTATAAGTATTAGTCTTTTAGAACTAATACTTATAGATTATAAATTTTTTTCTTATCCTAAATAATAACTATAATCTTATTAAAAATATGAAATACCTAAATATATAACATATTAAGAATATTAATTTTTACTTTCAGTTATAGCTAAGGCTGCAGCTCCTAAAACCCCTGCTTTTCCTCCAAGCTTAGCTTTCTCTATTTTACAGTTGTCTGTAATGGCTTTCCAACATCTCTTTTTAACTTCTCTATTTATTGTATCAAAAACAATTTCCCCACCATTTATAACTCCTCCACCTACAACAACCATTTCTGGATCAAAGGTATTTATTATATTGGCTACAGTTATACCTAGATATGATAAACAAAATTCTAGTACTTCTTTTGAAACTTCATCTCCTTTTTTAGCTTCTTGAAAAACTTCTTTAGCAGTTAAATCATCATATTCTTTTAAGGCTGTTTGCTTATTGTCTTCACAAGCCTCTTTTGCTTTTTTCATTATAGCAGTACCAGATCCTAAACTTTCTGCACAACCGCTATTACCGCAACCGCATTTAGGTCCATCTTTCATAACGGTTGTATGACCTATTTCTAAAGCATTTCCTGTATTTCCTCTATATATTCTACCATTTATTATAGCTCCTGCTCCAATGCCTGTACTTGCTGTTATATATATCATATTCTCTGTGCCTTTTCCTTCGCCAAACATGAATTCTGCTAAGGTAGCTACATTAGCATCATTATCTAGATATGTTGGAATATTATATTTATTCTTTATAGGCTCAACTAAACTAAAATTTTTAAAGGGTAGGTTTGAAGATGAAATTATAACCCCTTTTTTAGCATCTAAAGGTCCTGGAGATCCTATCCCTATAGCTTTTATTTCTTCTAAATTTACCTCTTCTATAACATTATCAATAGTATCAATTATTTTATATAATACATCAACTTCTCCCTTACTTGCTTCTGTTTTAACTTTTTTTTCTTTTATTATATTTCCATCTAAATCCACAAGCGCTGTATATATTTTTGTTCCTCCTAAATCAACACCTACTATATATTTTTTACTCATTTTATCACCTCAATAGTTAATAATATAAATTTAAAACTTTATATTAATCCTTATAAAATCTATCATCTAATAAATTTTTATTTATTACTAGTACTAATTTTATTGATTTTTATTATATCAATGGAAGTAAAAGTTTACAATGCTAGAATTTTTCAAATTCATTAATTTTATTAACTTATTATGCTAAATTCTACAAAATACTCATTATTTTTAATGCATTCTTGCGCAAACGTTTGTACAAATATGCATTATAGATTAAACTATTTATTCTTCATATTCCTTTTAAAAATATTAACCTATTTAAAAGATTCTCTCTCTACAAAAGTTGTTTCTATAATATAGTGATCTCTAATATCTTCCACTTCTTCTATCTTGTCTATTAACAACTTTGTGGCATAATACCCAAGCTCCACTCCATTTATATCCACAGAAGCTAACTCAGGTTTTTGAAATTTATCTAAGGGTATATTATTAAAGCCAACTATAGAAAGGTCATTTAAATCTTTTTCTTTTAATGCCTTCATAGCACCTATTCCTAGCAAATCATCCATTGCCACTACTGCTGTTGGCTTTATTTTTTCTAATATTTTCTTCATTTGCATATATCCTTCTTCTTCTTTAAAATCTTCTCCATAACTAACTAAATTTTTACTAAAATTAATTCCATTCATCTCTAGTGCTACTTTATATCCTTTTTCTCTATCCTTACATACGTTTAATTCCTTTTTAGCTCCTATCAAGGCTATATTTGTATGACCTTTATCTATTAATTTATTAACTATATTATACATAGCCTTAAAATTATCATTATCAACCCAAAGAACTCCTTCGGTATATTTTAATCGTCCCATAATAACAAAAGGAAAATTTATGTCTTTTAAGTATTTTATATTTTCATCATTTTCTTTTGGTCTTAAAAGAAGCATACCTTCTATTAGTCCACTACTTGTTAAATCCTTTATATGTTTTTTCTCACTTTCTTTATTATTACTAAAAGCATAGGTTATATAATATTCTCTTTTTTCAGCATAGGAGCTTATGCCTTTCATAGCTTGTATAAAGAAAGGATTAGATAGCAAATTTTCTGCTTCCTCTGGGAGTACAACCCCTAATATTCTAGTTTTGTTATTAACTAATCCTCTAGCTATTGCATTAGGTTTATATTTAAGTTTTTCTATAACTTTATATACCTTTTCCTTTGTTTCATCACTTATTCTAGGACTATTTGACAATACTCTTGAGACTGTAGAGGGTGAAACCTTTGCTTCTTTAGCCACATCTTTTATGGTAACCTTCATTTTTATTAATCTCCTTTTAATATATCTTGTATATAATCACACAGAATCCTTTTTTTCTTATTTTCATCTATGAATAATGTTTTATTTAGTCTTTATTGAATTTATTATATATAAATATATTTAACTAAAAGTAATCATTTATAGCTTACCAACTAATTATAAATTTCTCAAGGAGTAAATAGTTTATTTATTTAAAAATTAATTTAAATAATAAAGGAGCTGTCTCAAAATAGCTTTAATTTTAAGTTCGTAAATATAAATAATTCATTCATAAAGCAATTCATTTTGCTAAGTAGTTCTAAATTTGACTCCATTAAAAATTTTTTACTCAGTAGAGGCGTCATCCATGCCTTCACTACTGACTCCTCACGTCCTGTGAGGAATTACAAAAATTTTTAATTCCGTCAAATTTAGAACTATTAAAGCTTTTATTACATGTATTTTTTATATTTACTATATTAAAATTAAAGCTCATCTTATTTTGAAACAGCCCTCTTTTATTATTTAAAATTGTATATAATTATCTATATCTTTAACTTTATATTGCCCAATTTTTAGCTCTTTCCATTTCATTATACATATTGTAATATCTCTTTTTATTATTTATAAGTTCCCTATGACTCCCCTTTTCTTCTATATGCCCTTCATTTAAAACTATAATTTGGTCTGCATCTTTTATAGTATTTAATCTATGAGCTATAACTATAACAGTTTTATTTAAAGTAAGTTTCTTTATGGCCTTTCTAATTTCTAACTCATTATCAGCATCAAGGGAAGCTGTAGCTTCGTCAAGTAATACTATAGGTGCATCTTTGAGTATTGCTCTAGCTATAGATATTCTTTGCTTTTCTCCTCCTGATAAGGTTGATCCGCCTTCTCCTACTATAGTATCATATTTATCTTCTAATTTTTCTATAAATTCATGACAATTTGCAATTTTAGCTGCCTTTATAACATCCTCTTTAGTAGCCTTTTCATTTCCTAATTTTATATTATTATATATGGTATCATTTAAAAGATATACATCTTGAAATACCATGCTTATGTGTTTTAATAATGAATCTGGCTTTATATATTTTATATCTTGCCTACCAATTTTTATTGATCCATTATTTATATCCCAAAATCTAGCTATAAGACTTGTAACTGTAGTTTTGCCTGAACCAGAAGGTCCAACTAAAGCCGTCATAGTTCCTTCCTTTGCTTTAAAGCTTAAATTATCTATAGTATTTTCTCCTTCTTCATATTCAAAACTTACATTTTCAAACTCAATATCATAATTTTTAAAGTCTACTTCTTCATAATTGTAACTCATTTCTGGTTTATTATAAGTATCTATTAATTTTTGTGAGGCAAGTTTTAAATACCTAAACTGTCCATATTGAGCACCAAAAGCTCTTAGTATATTTGTAAGGGCTATATTTATTATAATAAATGTTAAAAAAGCTTTCTTGTCAATATTCCCATATCCAAATTTAGTTGTAGCTATAAGTAATAATATAGGGAAACTTATATCAACTATTATCTGAAATATAAGTACAAAAGGTACAATAGATATTTCTGTTCTTATACTTTCTCTCTTTAAATCTCTAAAGGATTTTTCTAATCTTTCAAATTTCTTACCTGCTAAATTATGAGCTTTAAACACCTGTATACCACTTAGGTATTCAACCATTCTTGATATTACTTCATTCATAATTACTTTCTTTTCCTTACCTATTCTAGCAACTTTTTTTCCTCCTGTTAAAATAATAGGCATAGCTACAAATACAAATGCAAGTTGAATTATAGCTAATTTAACATCAATAAAAAATGTTATTATGAGTAAATAAATACTAAGAACTATAGTTTTTATCAAATCACTAGTATTATGAGTTATAATTTTTTCAAAATCTTGCAAATCATTTGTCATTATATTGGACAAATTTCCTATACTATTTTTATTGAAAAACCCTAAATTTATATTTTTAATATGATCTCCTAAGGATATACGCATACTTTCAATGCCTCTTGCACCTTTAGCTTGTATTCCTGTGTATCCTATTGCATTAACTATAGTTCTAAATATAAACGCTATTACCATGAATATAGTATAATTTTTAATTTTAGAAAAACTTAATTGGGAATTAATTAAATCTAACAACACAAAATATAATATTGAATAAAAAAACATATTAAATAAACTATCTATAGTTAATAAAATTATAGGCTTTCTAAGCTTTTTACTATGCTCACCTAATAATACCTTTATATCCCCTATCATACTACATACCTCCTGCTACTTCTGCTGTTTCTGTTAGTTCATAATCATACATATCCCAAAGATGTCTATATAATCCCTTTTTATTCATAAGATAATTGTGAGTTCCTTGTTCTATAATTTTTCCTTCCTCTAAAACTACAATTTTATCTGCATTTTTTATTGTATATAATCTATGGGCTATGATTATAGCAGTTTTCCCTTTCAGAAGATTCCTAAGGGCTTTTTGTATTTTGCTTTCATTTTCTATATCTGAATAAGAAGTAACTTCGTCTAAAATTACAATAGGGCTGTCCTTTAATATAGCTCTTGCAATAGAAATTCTTTGTTTTTCTCCTCCACTAAGCTTAATTCCATTTTCTCCAAGAGAGGTTTCGTACCCATCAGGTAAACTCATTATAAAATTATGAATTTGTGCCTTTTTACTAGCCTCAATAACTTCATCCATACTTCTATTAGAACCCATTTTAATATTTTCTAATATAGTATCTTGAAGCATGAATACATCTTGAAATACAAAGGATACCCTGTTCATAAGTTCTTCCATTTTTATATCTTTTATATTTATATCATCAATAGTAATATTACCTTTTTCAACGTCCCAAAACCTTCCTATCAATTGACCCAATGTAGTTTTTCCTGAGCCTGAAGGCCCTACAAGAGCAACTGTACTCTTAGGTTCTATAGTTAAAGATAAATCTTTTATAACTTCCTCTTTGTCATATTTAAAAGTAACATTATTAAACTCTATTTTCCCATTAATATCTTTCTTTAAGCTTTTCAATCCTTCTACTTGAGGCTCTTTTGCAAGAATATTTCTTACTTTTCCTGCTCCTTCTAATAACATTGAAAAAGTTGATCCAAATTCTAATAATTGTTTAAAAGAATTAAGGAAATTTGCACTTAAAATTAAAAATAATATATAAGTAGGTGCATTTATACTTCCCTTTAAAAACATAACTCCTCCAATAGGAATCATAAATAAAAGTCCTGAATCTATAAGTACTAAGAATACTGCATAAAGAGGAGCAGTTTTCATACTTAAATCAATCCAATAATCTGCATATTCTTTTGTTATGTCTTTATAACTTTTAAATGATTTTGCTGTTAGATTAAAAGCTTTCATAACATTCATTCCGTTTATATATTGAATAATAGTAGAATTAAGCCTTTGAACTAAATCATGATAATGGGCCATCATTTTTTCCATACCTTTAAACATACCTATTTGACTTACAAATCCTAAAATAATAGGAATAAATAAAGCTAAGGCCAATTTCCAGTTCAAATATAAAAGATAAATTATAATTATAATAGGTGTTACCACAGCTGCAGATAAATCTGGAATTTGATGAGCTATGAAGTTTTCTAATTTTTCAATATCCTCATTTATTGTTTTTTTCACATTCCCTATAGTGTTACCTGTAAAAAATCCCATATTAAGTTTAGACATATGGTTTATTGTCTTCATTCTAAGCTCATAAAGTATGCTATAGGCCGCTATATGAGAAAATACCCCTGATAATAAAAATATAACCATTCTTAAAACTACAATAGTACCTACAGTTATAGCCATGGATTTAATTTTCCCATAGTTTACAGTGTCATTAAAAAGCTCCAAAACTATATTATACATAAGAATATACGGTACTATAGCCATAAGTGAACTTATTATACTAAACAAAGCTGATATATATAATTTAATTTTTTCTTTGCCTGATACCTCTAAAAGAAAACTTAAATTTGATTTTTCTTTCATAATTTCTCTCCTTTCTCTTCTCAATATTTAGTACAATTATGAAATAACTTCATCTTTATTATAATTGAAAATCATTTTCAACTTCTACTCCAAAAAAAACAAAAAATGCTCCAAAAATAAAAATCTGACTATAAGATTTTTATTAAATTTAGAGCATTTTTAAGAACTAAAAACTAAGTTTATACTGATCTATTTAATTTTCTATATTTTAATGGATTAATATTATTATAACTTTTGAAAGCATTTGAAAACTTGCTTGGATTTTCATAACCTATTTCATTTGCAATTTCTAAGATTGACATATCCGTATTTTTTAATAAATATTTTGCCTTTTCAATTCTTGATTTTTTTATATATTCATAAACTGTATTTCCAGTACTATTTTTAAAAGCTTTTTGTAATTTATATAAACTTATATTTAAATCACTAGCTAGTTCTTTAAGTGATGGGGGATCTTGTAAATTCTTATTTATTATATCCTTAGCCTTAATTATACACTCTCTCTTCTCATCTTCTGAATTTTCCATTAATTTCACATTAGAATTATTTTCAAAAAAAATAGCCAAAAATTCTATTGTCTTTAGCTTAAGCTTCATATAGCCCATCATACTATCAATTGAAATGTCATCTATTTCCTCTGCTATTTTTTTTATATCATAACTAGCTTTTTCAAGTACTAATATATCTTTTTTAAATATATTATTCATTTGAGTTTCCCAGTCCATTATAACTTTGTCTTCCCATATTGGATTTACAGCATTTTTAAAAGTATTAAAATGTAAGTTAATAGATACAGTTTTGCAATTATTATATTTAAATTTAAAATATTCTACATCATTTAGTGTTTTATATATAAAAATATCTCCTTGTTTAAGTATATATTCTTTATTGTTAGGCAAAGATATTATTTTTGAATAGCCACTATAGCAATATCCTAATTCAAAAACATTATCATTACATCTTCTATTATCAAAATCCATAATTGTTTTATCAACGATAACCTTTGAAATTTCTAATCCCTTTTCTATTTTCATTCTTGAAAAATTTCCTGTACCAAACTGTTTTCCAATAACATATTTTTTGCCTAATAATTCTTCTGAAATTTTACAATTAAACTCTTTTTCGATATATTCATAATAAGTATCTACAATATCTTTTTCACTACTCAAAATTATCCCCCTTAACATAAATAATTATATATACAATTTAAATGATTTTCATTTTCATTCCACTTAAATTATATGGGATTTTATTCTAAAAAGCAATATAAATCCTAACACCGCACTATTGTAATAAGTACAAAATCTAAATTAATATACTAATTTTAATAACTTTATTTAAATATTTAGAGCCTAGAAATTTGAAAAATAAATTAGCAAATTCCTAGGCTTTTAGGGATAGTTTTTATTAATTGTTTTACTAATAAAAATATATTTATTTTTATATTATCTATTGTAGTTTCTAATTATTTCATTAAGAATATTTAAATGATTGTAATAATCATTTACCACAGCATTTACTTCCTTCATCAAACTAGGGTCTAAATCCTTATTTTCTTCCTTAAATTTTTCCCCTTGCTTTATACCCATTTCCATAGCTTTTATAGCATGATCACAAACTTGCAAATCATTATTTACAGGTGTTAATTTTATCTTTTCAAAAAATTCTGCTATAGTTCCTAGAAATCCTAAAGTGTCTGGGGCATCTCCTCCCATTTGTTCTATTCTATTGGTAATAGCTTCTTCATGTCTTTTAAAAGATTCTATAATATTTTTTAACTCATTTTTCAAATCAACATTCTGAGCTTTTTCAAGATAGTCTTTAAAAGTACTTCCTCCCATGTGCACTCCTTTTAAAAATTTATCCATTTGTTTTGTATCTTCTTTTAATGCTATTTTCATAGTAAAATCACCTCAATTTATTTTTTTCCAATAGCAAATTTATTATACTTACATAAAAAACTCCCGGGATTTTACCGAGAGTTTAAATTATTGATATTACATATAAAAAACTTTTTCATTAATTTATAACTTTTAAACCATAAAGATATTTGTATTAAATGAAGAATCTATTTACAATTTTTATTATTTATTTTTTCCTTTAATTTTTTTATTTCCTCATCCTTAGAAGCTATTATTTCCTCATATTTTCCTTCTCTTTCACACCAATTTTTGTTAAGCAAATTTATAAAGGAGGCCATTTCATCTGCACTTCCTGAAATACGATTAAATAAAAGAAGATTTAATGCCAAAACCTCAGGAATTTCTTTATGGCAATATCTTAATTGGTGATCAATTTCTCCATAACCTTCTTCAAATATAGTTCTTACTTGAATTTCTGCTATGACCCTTTGGTTGGTAGGAAAAAATTCTATAAGATAATGTACAGATCTATAACCAGATTTTCTAGATTGAATTTGAATATTCAGTTCTTCAAATCTTTTTGTATCGTCTCCATCCCTTACATTTGCAGTTATTTCTATAACTTTCCAAGTATTTAAAATAAACTGGTGTATATCTTCCCAATCCTGTTTGAATATATGTATAACTCTAATACCTATTAAATCATTTATTTCTTCCTTATAGTTTTCAACAGTAAACTGAAAATCTTCCCCATATCTTTCTTTTCTATTAGAGGTTTTTCGAATAATTTTTTCTATTAACCTTTCAGGATTTTTAACTCTAGATTTAACAGAATGTATTTTATTGTGAGTCCTCAATATATTGGATATAAAATCACATTGGCTTTCATAAGTATCTTTGTATTTATTAAAATCTAAATATATATCTCTTAGATTATTCCACTCTATTTTATTTTCAATAATGTCATCTTCTATAGAAGGATATTTTTTTAAAAATTCTTCCTTTATAAGTTTATTCTCCATATTTTCCTCCAACCTTACCTTATAATATATTTTTATTATTCATATACTTAAACACTTTTTTCTTGGTTTATTTTTCTACCTATATCCTTAACGTTCTTATGCTTTATATATGCAATACTAATATAAATTAATATTTCTATAAATTTTATTAAAGGATTTACTAAAAGTCTATATTATCTATTTCAATTATTAAGTAAATAAATCTAATATCTCTTCTTTTGATAATGTATTTATTAAATTCCCACTCTTCAAATCACTATTCATAACATTATTTATAAGTTCCTTTTTATCATCTTGTAACATTATAATTTTTTCTTCAATGGTTCCCTTACATACTAACTTTATTACCTGTACTAAATTTTTCTGCCCTATTCTATGTGCTCTATCAGTGGCTTGATCTTCTACTGCTGGATTCCACCAAGGATCAAAGTGTATAACTAAGTTTGCTGATGTTAAATTTAATCCTGTACCTCCTGCCTTCAATGATATTAAAAAAACCTTAACATTTGAATTTTTATTAAATTCATTAACTAGCTTAATTCTTTCACTAGCATTAGTTGATCCATCTAAATAGAAGTATTCTATACCTTCTTTTTCTAATAGCTTTGAAATATTTTTTAATACTGAAGTAAATTGTGAAAACAATAAAATTTTCTTTCCTTCATCTACTCCTTCCTGAACTAATTCCATGGCTATCCTAAGTTTAGAACTTCCCCCTTTATATTCATCAATTATAAGAGAAGGGTCTAAGCATAGCTGTCTTAGTCTTGTAAGATACGAAAATATTGTGATTTTATCTTCTTTGTTGTTTTTTAATTTTTCCTTTATACTTTTCATATATGCCTTATATATTCGCTCTTGATTAGTAGTCATTTCCACTAAAAATTTCTTTTCTATCTTATGTGGCAAATCCTTTAATACATTCTTTTTTTCTCTCCTTAAAATAAATGGACGAATTAAAGTTTTTAGTTTATCAATATTTGTTTCCACTTCATCTATAAATTTCTCTTGGAACCTTTCTTCACTATATAAATATCCTGGCATAATAAAATCAAATATAGACCAAAGCTCCATTAGATTATTTTCAATTGGAGTTCCTGTTAATGCAAATCTCACTTTAGAATTAATTCTCTTAACACTATCAGTATTTTGAGCCAGTGGATTTTTAATATTCTGTCCCTCATCTATTATACAATAATCAAATATTATATCTTTATATAACTGAAAATCATTTTTTAAGGTTCCATAAGTAGTTAGTAAAACATCATATTTCTCCCTATCATCTAAAACTTTCATTCTCTCTTCCTTGCTTCCATGGATAACTCCAATCTTTAAAGTTTTAGCAAATTTTTGAAATTCATCTTGCCAATTATATATTAAAGAAGTTGGTGTAACTATGAGGCTTTTAGCTCCCTTTTCTGATAACAGAAAGCTTATAGTCTGTATGGTTTTACCAAGTCCCATTTCATCTGCTAAAATCCCACCAAATTTCATATTACTTAAAATTTTCATCCATCTATATCCTGCTATTTGGTATTCTCTAAGAGTAGCATTAAGATTTTTAGGGACTTCATAATAGCCGTCATTTATCTTTGTAATTCTGTTTGAAATATTTTGGAGCAAATCTTTTTCTTTAATAAAAGACGATCCTCTGCTTTCAATATAATAGGCCCTATTTTTATGAATTTTAAAAGAATCTCCATTTATATCTCCATTAAAACTTAAGTCTTCTAATAAACTAAAAAAACTTTTAACTTCATTATCCTCTAAATCAATAAAATTATTATCCTTTGTTTTATAAAAATTTTTATTATTCTTAAAAGCCTTAAATATATTTTTAAACTCTTTTTTAGAAACATTTCCAATATTATAAGACAAATTTAACCATTCCTCAGAAGTTTCAGTAATATTAACTTCTATAGAAGTTAAACCATATAAATTTAAACTTTTCAAACTGTCTGATAAAATTACTTCTCCTATATTTCTAAATCTTTTTAATCCCTTGCTTAAAAAATTATATAAATCATTTTCATCTCCAATAAATAAAAATCTATTTTCTCCTTTTATAAATCTAAATTTTCCCAATTCCTTAATTATTTTTTCTTCTTTTTCTAGATCTCTAATAATAACTTTACCACCTAAATCTTCTTTCCTAAAATTCTCACATTTTATATTATTAATATATAGCTCTTTTCCTATGGATGGTGGTAAATTTATCTTTATAAAATTTGATAAATTTTTATTTTGTGCATCCTTAATAAGTTCAAAATATTCTTGTCCATAATATAATTTAACTTTACAAAAAATTTCTTCTGATTCCTTATAAAAATAGAATTTTGGTACTATGAGAGCTGACACAAAATTTTTAACCCCTTCATCAAAAGTTATTACCTGGGAAATTTTGTTTAATATTACTATTAATTCTTGAAAAGTTTTAGCATCTTTACTAAATGATATCTTCCCTTGCTTTTTCAGATGTTTATAGAAAGGTTTGTATAATTTCCTTTGAGTTCTAGAAGGAATATATAGATTGTTACCATAAAAACATACTTCTCCCTTTAAAGTAAGTGGAATCGGAAACTGTTTCTTAGTAGTTAAAATAAAACTATCTTCCCTTTCTTTCAGAGTGAAAGAAAGAGGTAAATCTTTATGTATAATCTTAGTATTATAATCTATATACTCATACTTAAATTTAATTGTTCTATGTTGAATAGTCTCTAGAAATCTTTCTAATACACTTGTTAATATTATTAGCTTTCTACCATCAATTATTTTAAAGGGTAAATTTATCTTGTTTTTAAATATTTCTTTATTTATTGATATGTATTCTTCTATAAACTCAATAATTTTTTCATCTTCAGGAGAAAAATAATGAATTTTAGGATCATATACCAATCCATTATTAATAAAAACCTTAGTTCCTTGGATTCTTCCTTGAACAAAATCCTCCAAAGAATTTATTAAATACATATTACTTTTACCAATTTTAAACTGAGCTTCATAATAATCTAAATCATCATTATTTATGTGATTTAACTTTATACTAACATTTAGTTTTTCTCTTAAATTATTATATTTTGTTATTTCATTTAATATAGTATTTCCTACTATAAATTTAGATTTATCTTCTTCTTTATTAGTTTTATCCTTAAGAGTTTTAGATGCCAAATCATAAAACTTATACATAGTGGCTATAATATGCGGACATAAAAATTCTTCCTTATACACGGAGTTATTAATAAAATCATCACAGCTACATTTAGTTTTTTCTAATATACTCTTTGACATATTTATCCTTATATGAGTATAATAATCATTGCTTTTATTTTCATTTTTAACTTTTCCATATATATTATAAGAATTATCTATTTTCTTGCTTTTTATATCAAATACTAATCCACCTTTATAAAGCTTCTTTCCTTCTATTCTTACCAACTTTGAACACTTAATGAGGACTATTTCTATTAATTTTCTTAAGTTCAATGACTATCACCTCCTACATTATTATATACCAAATTTCATATGAGTTTCTATAACTTCTTGCTTTAATAATAATCTAAAATACCAGATTCCTGCTATAGATGCTAAAATATGACTTAGCAAGACAGCAATCCAAATTCCATTTAACCCCAATACAGTTAAAGATAATAACTTTGAAAGTGGTATACGAATAATTATATAGTAAAAAATCATTAAATACATAGCTGCTCTTGGTTTTCCAAAGCCATTAACTGTTCCAAGTACGCAGTTAGTAATAGTATTACAAATATATCCAATTGATATAATTGAAAAATAAACTTTAACCAATTTTCCAACACTTTCACCAGCTCCAAATATAGATGCTAAATTTTTTGAAAAAACTACTACTATAACTGTTAATATTATTAAAAATCCACTGCCTAATAACATGCCACTATGAAGATACTCTTTTGCTTTTTTAGTATTTTTAGCACCGAAACATTGACCAGTACAAGTGGTAATTGTCATATTAAGAGCCATAGCTGGATAAAATAAAATTGTTTCCAATTTTCCTGAAATACCAAAAGCAGCTATAGGTAATATACCAAATCCGCTGACTAAAGAAGTTATAAAACTTGTACTAATTGCAGGAATGCTTTGTTGAATAATAGATGGAACTGCATTTTTTACTATTTCCTTTAAAATATTTTTATCAAATAATTTAAAATCAATTATAATTATTTTTTTCTTAATAATATATATAACCATAATCCCCATCATAATTCCTTGTGAAAATAAGGTTGCAAATGCAGCTCCTCTTATTCCCAATTTATTTATAAAAATAGGATCTAACACTAAATTGAGTAAAGTACAAAGAATAATAGAAATCATCTGCATAATTGTATTACCAAAACTACGCAATATAGCAGTAAAATATAAATACATAAATACAAAAACATATCCTAACATATATATAACAAAATAATCCTTTGCCATAGAATATATACTATATGGCGTATTTAAAAGATTTAAAATAATATTGGTACCAAATTCACAAACAATAGTTACTATTATGCTAAAAATTATTGCACCTACAAATGAGGTAGAAATCACTTTATTTATACTATTCTTTTCCTTAGCTCCAATATTTTTGGATAATAAAATTGCTATTCCATTAGTAGCTCCCATTGCAACAGAAGTAAACAAAAGGATAGGTGGCATGGATATGGTAAGAGCCGCCATGGCCTTTTCTCCTAGTAAATTTCCAATCCAAACACTATCAACTATGTTATATGCCATGTTAAATATAAAAGCTATAAGCAATGGAATTGTAATTCCAATTAATTTTTTTGTTGTATTACCTGTAGTAAAATCCTTCTCTAATTTTTTGTTCATTTAAATCCTCTTCTTTCTATAATTATTATCTTACAATGAATCAAAGTCATTGAATTTAATTCATTCATATAGTATTTTTTTACCCTAACAAAATATTGCATTACAGCAATACTTTATTAGGGACATTTTATTAAATTTCTATGTAATATAATAAATAATCTCATATTATATTTTTATCAGTCTATATCTAATATTAAATTTATAAATTTGCGAATTTTTTTAATTCTTTCATTCATGGTGATATTTTCGCAACCTAAAACACCGATTTGTCCGTACATTATAAAATTAGTGATAACCTCCACATCATCACTACTAATTTGAATTTCTCCTTTTTCAGCCAGTTTCGTTAACTCTTTACTTACAGAAGGAATTAAATTCTTTGCAATTTTTATCATAAGTTGTTCATGTAACATCTCATTACCAACCTTATGATAAAAATCATGATATTTACTATTATTTTCCTGGCTCTGCATAAGTTCAGTCATAGCATCCATGCGTTCTATTAAATTTTTTTTATCATCACAAATTACTGTTAAAAATTTTTCTGAACATTCCTTGGCATACTGCTCCATGGCAATATCAAAAAGTTCTTGTTTAGATTTAAAGTAACGGTAACATAAACCCTGAACTACATTTATCTCCTTTGCTATATCTGCCATAGAAGTTGCTTCGTAGCCTTTCATATAAAACAACTTCATTGCTGCCTCTAATATTTCTTGCTTACGAACTTCAGGATCTTTTGAAATTCTTACCATGTTATGTAGACTCCTTTCTAATGTAAATATAGTATATAATACTAATGAACAAAAGTCAATGAATATTATTCATTGACTTTTGTTTATCTAAAATTTTATCTTGCTAAATTTCCCTTTATACTTCCATAAAAAACCTTATCAACTTTTTCATCTATTACATTTCCCACATAAACATTATCTTCTCCATCTACCCCTAAAACACATAAATTATCCGTTCCTGGTATGCTTAATGAATTTTCTCTTTCACTAATTCTCACATTTCCATAACGTAGATCCTCATATATAAAATTATCATCCCTATTTAATGAATCTATTTTCCCTATTTTAGAATATGATTTGTATTTTTCTATTTGTGACATTATATTAAGTCTATAAATATCACTTCTATTATTATTTATTTCCACCTTTACATATTCCGCTCCATTAAGGGTTGATATTGCATGATCTTTAACTTCATATTCTGAACTTTTAAGTGAAATTTTTACTTCCTTATAATGATTATCTGCTACTTTTTCTTCTACCTTTTCTATTTTACACTGCCCTTTAGTGGCTAAATAATATTTATCCACATAAAAAAGCCCTGCAAGTTCAAAAGTTAAAGGTAATCAGCTATAGCTAACTCATCTTCTATTATAAGAATCTTTTTTATCATAGATAACCCTCTCTCCCTATCTATAACTTAAAATAAAGAGACCTTATGTTTTAGTCTCTTTATAATTTATCTCTATTTTAACAATAATTTATTGTCTTTTAAAAAGTTATCTATTAATTTCTCCGCCATTCTCTTTTCCATATTAGCTTTACTAATTAAAGTAAATATTAATAAAATTAACTCTTTTAATTGTACATCTTCTCCCTCTAATTTTTCAGATTTCTCCTTTATTATGTCCCTTAACTTTTTAAACTCTTCATGAAAGCTTTCTAACTGAATTTCCTTTATATTTAAAAAAGTTCCATATAAGTCTTCCACTGAAGGAAATCTATTATCTTCCTTATGTATACTTTCCATAATTGGTGTAAGTATTGTTTCAATATCTAAAAGAGATAAGCTTTGTTTTAGATTATAAATTATTTCTAATAAAATTATCTGCTCTTTATTATATTTTTTGCCCTTTACAGCTGGGAAAAATTTTCCTTTAGCATAATTATTGACCATAGTTTTGGTCATAATTTTATCATTTTCATCTCTTTTTAATGACTTTAGCTTCATATCAAACAGTGTTGTTACTTGATCCATATATAAATCTATATCTGGAATATCTGAAAGTCTAATATCATTAAATTCTGTAATATTTGAAAGAATGATTTCCAAATTTTCTTCATTATATTCCATAAAATCACCTCATTACAATTATATAGTATTAACTACTACAAATCTATATATTCTACTCTAATATATAGTAACTAAAACCTATATCTATAGTTTATTTCACTATTTTTATATTTTAATTATTAATATAATCTTTAATTAAAAACTATATGCCTCATTAAGTAATCTTTGATTTTATATGAAATATCTTAGATAAAATACTAATTTACTACAAATTTCTTTCACAAAGTAGACAGTAATTATTAGAAGAAATAATGATTAAATAAAAATATTTTAAATTAACATCTTGAAAAATTTTATATTTAGTATTAAAATAACAATAAGATAATACATAGTTTTGAAAACTACGTATTATTATATCAATACATTTTAGAGAGGATGGTTTTTATGTTTAAAAAGTTTAGAGATCCAGTAAGTGGTTTAACTCATTTGTTTGGAGCTATCATGTCTATAGTAGGGCTTATAGTATTAGTCAATTCCTCAATATTTCAAAATAGTCCTTTGCATATTACAGTTTTTGCAATTTTTGGGGCAAGTTTAATATTATTATATAGTGCTAGCTCTATATATCATTTGGTAACAACTTCAGAAAAATCCATTAGAATATTAAGGAGAATAGACCATTCAATGATTTACGTTTTAATTGCAGGTAGTTATACTCCTATTTGTTTATTGGCCTTAAAAGGAACCTTTGGATTAACCATGTTAGCTATTATTTGGGCTTTAGCTATTATTGGGATACTAGTTAAAAATTTTTGGTTTTCTGCTCCAAGGTGGATATCTACTGGTTTTTATTTAATTATGGGCTGGCTTATAGTTATTGCAATATTTCCATTATCTAAAACTCTTTCCTCTGGTGGCCTATTTTGGTTAATAAGTGGTGGAATTGCCTATTCTATAGGTGCAGTAATTTATGGTACAAAACGACCTAAAATCGCTAGTAAATATCTTAATTTTCATGATATTTTTCATATATTTGTGCTTATGGGTAGCTTATGTCATTTTATACTTATGTCAAATTACATAATGTATATGTAAAAAAAGGATAACCAGCAAGGCTATCCTTTTCTCATTTATATCTTTCTCTTTATAATAAAAAATCACCCCCTTAAGTAAATTTTAACCATTTTAGTAATGGGATTTACTTAAAGAGGTGATTTTAATCATAGGTCACATATAACCTATTTAGCATAAAAACAGTTTTAATTTTTATATTTTACTTTATATAAAATATATTACACTATTTATCTAAATATTATAGTGATATTTTTCCTATTGCTAGTAAAACTATCATAGCTACTCCTACAAATACAACTACAGCTGTACCGATCTTCTCCATTGATGTATACTTTTGTTTCTTTTCCTTCTTGGCTTTATTGAAAACTATTGCTCCAGAGGCATACATTATAAATGCAAGAGCAAAGTATTTTATTCCACCTGCATATATACCATATATTGTATATACAGAAGCTAAAATTGCTATTATTTTATTTTTTCCACTTATCTTTTCTTCATTACACACCTTTATAGCATATAATGCTGATAAAGTATAAGGAATTAACATACAAGTAGTTGCTATGGCAAATACTAAACTATAAGCTGATTGTAATTTATCTGAAAGTAATGCGCATAAAAATACTTGTGTTATAATATTTGTAAATCTTAATGAATTTATTGGAACTCCTGCAGTATTCTCTTTAGCAAACCATTTTGGCATAACTCCATCTTTAGCTGCTACATATGGTATTTCTGCTGCAAGCATTACCCAACTTATTAATGCTCCAAACAATGATATTATAAGACCTAATTTAACTATTATAGCTCCTGCTCCTCCAAAAACTGTTTTGGATAAAACCTCTGCTAGAGGAGTTCCTGATGCTACAAGTTCCTTAGCTGGAATAATCCCCATTGCAAGTAAGGATATTGAAACATAAATAAGTAATGTAATTAACAAACTAATTACTGTCGCTTTTCCAACTATAGCCTGTGATTCTGCTTTTTCTGAAAGAACTACAGATGCTTCTACACCTATAAAGCACCAAATTATAGTTCCCATAGCACCATTAACCTGTTTAAATGTAGATGTTGCTTCTCCAGAACTTGCAAGTACTGTGCTCCAGTTTGAAACCGTAAATAATTCTGGCTTAAATATGAATATACCTAGTATAACAACTAATGTTAATGGTAATAACTTACCTATAGTTACAACTGCATTTATGATTCCTGCATTTTTTGTTCCCTTTGTTTGAATATAATGCACAGCCCATAATAATAAGGATGCTGCTACAAAAGACACTATTGGCTTTAATTCACGGCCTGGTCCTAATAAACTGTTTATAGTTTTAAACATTAAAACTATAAAAGCAATATTTCCAAGCCAAGCAGAAAGCCAATATCCCCAAGCTGAGTTAAAACCCATAAAGTCTCCAAATCCATCCTGTGCATAGGAATAAATTCCACCTTTTAAATCTGGCTTCTTATTGGCAAGAAATTGGAATACTAGTGCTAAACATATAATTCCAAATCCACCTATTATCCAAGCAATTAGAGCTGCTTGTGGATTAGCTTTTGTTATTAAGTCTGTGGGACTATTAAAGATCCCACCACCTATCATAGAGCCTATACCAAGAGTAATCAAAAGTCCAAGACCTAATTTTTTATCTTGTGTTCCCATTTTCAAACCCCTTTTCTAAATGTATATAGATTATTATACAAAATTATATAGATTGCTATGGAAAATTATATAGATTATGTTAACATAATTATACAAATTATGTTAACATATCTAAATAATTGGGTTATCTTAAATTGTCTCTATGAAGAGGCATACTCATGCATCTTGGGCCGCCTCTTCCTCTTGAAAGCTCTGCACTTGGCATAGTAAGAACATTAATGCCCCTCTTAGTTAAAAGTTCATTTGATACATAGTTTCTTTCATAAGTTACAACAGTTCCTGGAGCTATTGCAAGTGTATTTGAACCATCATTCCATTGCTCTCTTCCTGCTATTATAAAGTCTCCACCACCACATTGAATTAACTCAACAGATGGAATTTCAAGAGCTGAAGCTAATATTTTTTCTAATGGATCTGTATGATGTTTAAATCTTAATGTTCCATTTTGACCCTTAGTAACTTCATAAACGCTAAGTGGACCTTGTATTTGTGGATGAATTGTAAATTTATCATAATCAACCATTGTAAATACTGTATCAAGATGCATAAATGCTCTACAGTTTGGTATATCAAATACAAGAACCTTTTCAAAACTTTCATTTTTAGCAAATAAGCCTTTAGCTACTATCTCAATGGCTTCAGCTGATGTTCTATCACTGCATCCAATAGCCACAACCTTGTCTGAAAGGATAAGCTCGTCTCCACCTTCTATTGAATAAGGTAGCGTTCTATTATACCATAAGCTAGTTTCGCCATTAGCAAAGTTTTTGTGATATTTATGAATGTATGTTAAAAATAATGTTTCTCTTCTTCTTGCTTCTGTTTTCATTGTATTAATTGTCATTCCAGATCCCATTGAAGCTGCTGGGTCTCTTGTGAAATAAAGGTTTGGCATTGGATCAAGGTAGAATGGATAGCTATCTTGCATTAACTCTATTAATGAAGTAGCTTCCTTAACTTCAATAGCTTCCTTTCTAACTCCAGCCATTAATGTATCAACCATTTCTCTTGTTGGCATTTTAAGAAGATATTCCATTAAAGCTTCTCTTATTACTTGTGATGTTATCTTACTTTCTGTTAAAAACTCTTCTAAAAACTCTTTCTTTATTTTGTCATCTTCTAAAGTTTCTGCTGTAAGTTCTTCTAAGTAGAAAACTTCAGTTCCATTTTCTCTTAGAATTTGTGCAAATCTATCATGCTCTTCCCTTGCAACTTTTAAAAAAGGTATATCATCAAATAGTAACCTCTCAAGATATTCAGGAACTAGATTTTCAATTTCTGCTCCTGGTCTGTGAAGCATAACTTTATTAAGCTTTCCTATCTCGGAAGTTACATTAATAAAAGAACTCATATTTTTTTCCTCCTCTTGTGTACTCATGTACTAGTTATTTATTTAACATTTGTTATTCATTATACATACAATGCATAATTAATTCAAATTGATATTTCTAGTCAAAAATATGAATAATTAACTGTATTTTTACATTTTTCTTCAATTTTTATATGTTTTTCTTAGATTTTAGACGGTTTTTACGGGGTTTTAAAAATATTCTGTATATTATTCATGCAATCTATATTTTTAAAAATGTATATGCCATGTATAATTATTCATTTTTTTATGTGTTTTATGCTGTATATAAGTTTTTTTTATGATTTATAGTATATATATATTTATTTATGCATATTTGTATCGTTTACTTTTTTTATTTATTCATTTAATTATTCATACATATAGAATAATTAAACAAATTATTTTTTATATATTTTTCTTAATTTTTTTAAATTTTATTGTTTTTCAAATTAAAATCACTAAAAATTAATCAAAATCTTAATTAATTTCTAGTGATCTATTTTTAAAATATTTATTTTTACGCCATTCTTGCTTAAAAGTAATTATTCTAAATAAACTTTAGCAAACCTAAAAGTCATTTAATAAAGGTATTTTAATTATTACCTTTCCTCCTCCTTGATGTGAATTTTCAATAGTTAAAATTCCATTATGTTGTTTTACAATAGAATCTGCAATATAAAGCCCCATACCCCAATGTGTTTTTGATGTTCTACTTGAATCTCCCATATAAAATTGTTTCTTAGCAGCTTTTAAATCCTCATTAGAAAATCCTTTACCACTATCAATAACTGAAAATTCAACAGAGTCACTTTTACCTTCAACATAAAAATATAAATTACTATTACAGGATGAATAGTCCACTGCATTAGAAATTATATTTATTATAGCTCTATGCATAGCTTCTTTATTTATGATTATATTTTCTGGTATATCTTTTTGTTGGAAATTAATATGTAGTTCCTTTGGGCCCGCAAGAGCAATTAGTTGATTATAAATGTCATAGACAAATTCCTTTGTGTTAGTTTTCTGCAATTTTTCTAAAAACTCTAATTTCCCTTTTGACATATCAATAAGCAGTTTTATATACTTTTCAATCTGTATTGAATTCTTTTCTATAAACCCAATATATTCTTTCTGTTCATTATTAAGATAAGAGTCTTTTAAAAGTTCAGTATTCCCTTTAATAATAGTTAAAGGAGTTTTGATATCATGGGCTAAAGAAGATATCTGATCTTTTTTAGTCTTCTCTAAATTCCACTGCTCTTTTAAAGACTCTTTTAGTTCCTCTTTCATATCAGAGATAGAACATAATACATCATTAAATTCCTTTATAGGAGAATTTTCAATTTCAAAATCTAAATCCTGTTCTTTTATTTTTTCAGTAGCCTTCATTAAAGGAATTAAATTATTTTTTAAATTTTTTGCAAAAACTATAGAAATAATAAAAGCTCCAATTAAACATCCTAAAATAAGAATTGTAATTAATAAAAATTCTGGATTAGGAAAATGTTCATTCATCCATTCTGAAGAATAGCTCATTTTAATATAATATTGCAATACACAAAATCCATCTTTTCTTTCAATAAAATAATAACTTTTCTTATCTCCATTTTTTCTACTAATACCTTTAGCATATAAAGTTGCTTGTTTTAAATCTTCCTCTTTAAGATCTGTTGTAATAACCTTAAATTCTTTATCAAATACAGCAAATTTACATCCATTAGGAATCATATCTTCTGTAATCTTTTCTGCAGATTGGAGTATAGGCTTTGCTCGTCTTGCTAAATCTTCACTATAATTAGCACTATTAAAAAAATTCATTTGCATCCCTAAGCTTGCAATAATTATTTCAATTATTATTGCTGCAAAAAAAGCAAGAGCTAATGCTAATAGATACCTAAGAAAAACAGTTTTTAATGTGGCCTGTTTTTTATTTATACCCATTTGTACCCAATTCCCCAAACAGTTTCTATTGGTGACATATCAAAAACTTTTAACTTAGCTCTAATATTTTTAATATGCTCTGTAATAGCAGAACTATCGCTTTCTCCATCATAACCATAAACCGCTTCATATATCTGTTCTTTAGAAAACACCTGCCCTGAATTTCTTGCGAGGTATTCACATATAGCATACTCTCCCTTTGTGAATGGAACCTTTACATCACCTATTTTAATTTCCTTACTGGATAAATTAAATATAATATCTGAAGCTACAAAAATATGTCGTTTTTCACGATGCTCTCTGCGAAGATGAGCATTTACTCTAGCCTTTAATTCTCCTACTCCAAAAGGTTTTGTTATATAATCATCCCCACCAATTCCTAATCCAAACATAATGTCACTTTCCATAGTTTTTGCCGTTAAAAAAAGAATTGGACAGTCTACCATCCCTCTAATTTCCTTACACAAAGTAAATCCATCAATATCAGGCATCATTACATCCAATAAAATCAAATCAAATTTTACAAAATCATTTAATGGAATATCTTTTGCTTCCTTTACTGTAGTTACTAAATGATTGTCTTTGGAAAGAACATTTTTAATAAGAATTAAAATATCTTCCTCATCATCAATTGCAAGTATTTTTGACATAATATCCTCCTGCCTTTATGATATTTTTCATTTTTAATTATAAACTCTATGAGAAAAAAATACAGCCTGTTATTAATAATATATGCTGTATTTTTTAAGTCTTTATTTAATTTATAATTCTTCAAATTTAATATCTTATCCTTTTTCTTTATTCATAAGATTTTCTACCTTCCCAATACTTAAACCATAAAAAACTACCTATTAAAGCAATACAAACTTCAAGTATCATAATAAAAAATCCCCTTCCCACTTCTCTAGAAACAATATTATAATTTGAGGGATCTATTATTTTTAACATAGTATAGTCACAAAATCTAACTCCAAAGGCCCAAGGTGTCCACTGCCATACTCTGTCTCCTAAACCTGTAATCATTAGTGCTGAAAGTAAGGTTCCAACAATTCCCAAGCCTATGGAAGCTCCTCTCCCCAATTTAAGGGTTACTAATACATGTAAAATATAAATAAGAATATTTGCTACAAATAAAACAATTGCTTCCTGTACATAAAACATAGCATCCATCTTTTTAAAACCAAGTGCAAAAACTCCTATAGCAATTATTAGAGAAAAAATTCCTAATAAAAGTAATAAAATCAATTTACTTAGATAGGTAACACTCTTGCACTTTGTGCTACTTAAAAGCATTTGAAAATTTCCTGCTCTCTCCTCTTGTTCTATAACCATGCCACTCATTAAACCTATTAATAATGGAAATACTATTGCCACTGTCTCTAAGTACCCACAGATTGAATCTATATTCCCTTTAGAACCAAAAGAATAATAAAGTAAAAATAAAAACGAACCTAAAAATGGAATAAAAACATGTAGCCATAAAATAGGAGTACGTTTTAGTTTGTAAAAATCCGATTTTATACACCTAAATAAACTGATCATACTTAAGCTACCTCCTGATTCTTAAAACAATTGGTTGTAATAAACATAAGGATAATAAATAATAAAATAGACATACCAATTCCTATAGGAATAACATTAGGGTTTAATAATGGATCTCCTGGTTCTGCAAATAGTCCACTTGGTAATATTCCTAGTGTTGGACACATTAATCGAGTTGTCCATGTGTAAGGACATAACCACCATAAAGACTTAGACACCATACTTATACTAAAAATCACTCCTGCTCCAACATTTATTAGTATAACTCCAAAAGCTCCAAGCTTTTTTGATAAGAATAAACATAAAGGAATCTGCCATAAAGATGTTATAACCATAATAATAGTAGCCATTACAGTATTTAAAACTGGAATATTGTGAGCCCCACTAAAAAATACTCCAACTAAATTAATACCAATTAATAAAACCATACAAGCAATAAATAAATTCATAGAAATCATAATATTTTTAGCAATCCAGGTCTTTCTTAAATCAATAGGTAAAGAAAATACAGCTCTATAATTTAATTTTTTTTCCTCCTTTTGATGTACAAAGTAACAACTCAAAGCAATAAATCCCGGCAAAATTAATAGATACCACCAATTAAATGCACAAGCTTGATACCACAATGGTGATAAAAATGCAAGTAGCAAAACAGTAATTGGAGCTATATAAGTGTTCTTTTTCCCAAAGGTTCTTTTACATTTAAGCTTTTCAGCTTTTATATAATTTAACATTTTTATGTCCTCCTTTTCTTGTTCTTTTTTACCACTTCTGTGAAAAGTGTTTCTAAATTCTCTGAAGGATTAATTTTTGCTTCATATCCTAAGATCCCATTACTTATAATTCCAATGTGGTCTGCAATAAGCTGAACCTCCGCTAAAATATGGCTGGATAAAATAACTGTTATTCCTTGTTTTGGAAATGATCGAATTAATTCACGTAGTTCTTGAATACCAATAGGATCAAGACCATTTGTTGGTTCATCTAATATCAATAGTTTAGGATTGTTAAGTAGAGCAATGGCAATTCCTAAACGTTGTTTCATACCCATCGAAAACTTACCAGCAGTTTTTTTACCTGTATTGGTTAAATCAACAATTTTTAATACTTCATCAATTCGTGAGTCTTTTAATCCTAAAAGAGTAGTACGAACTTTTAAATTTTCCCTTGCAGTTAAATTTTCATAAAGGGGTGGAGCTTCAATAAGAGCACCAATACTCACTAAATCCTTCCTAGTCCAATGATGATTATGAAATATAATCTGTCCAGATGTAGGCCGCAACATTCCTGTTAGCATTTTTAACATAGTAGATTTTCCTGCCCCATTAGGCCCTAATAATCCGTACACAGAATTCTCTCTCACTGTAATTGAAATATTGTTTACTGCATGCTGACCTTTAAAAACTTTACAAATATCTTTTGTTTGTAAAATATATTTTTCCATATTAATCATCCTCTCCTTCTGTTCAATATTTACTCTAAACTACAATTATAAGGATTTTATAAGGATTTCAGAAAATACTTATTCTGCTTCTATAACCATTACTAAAATAAATTAATATAACTGTAAATTACAAATTAATATGAACATTTAAAGTATAAAACAATTTTATTTTCTAAAATTAAAATCACTAAAAACCAACTTAGTTTATAGTCGATTTTTAGTGATTTCTTTTATAATATTCATATTATCAAGAGAATACTAATGAGTATGAATTTGTTTTAGAATTTTTATATATTTTGAATTTCATTATGAATTAATATTGAATTTTTTAATTAAATTAACTCCTATTATACCTCCTAAAGTTAATGAAGGTAAGAATACCCAACCAGATAAAGACATACTAGATATAGCAGCATATAAAGCTCCAATATTACAACCTGAAGCTAATCTTGCTCCATATCCCATAAATATACCTCCTAAGGCATAAAAAATTATATCTCTTAATTTAAAACCTCTCTTAAAAGAAAAATGTCCTGCTAAAAGCGGAGATATTAAAGCTCCTATTATTATTCCTAAGTTTCTCATAGAACCTGGATCATTAATAAAACCAGCATTTATAGTTTTCATCTTATCTGCAAAATATGGCCAATTAGAAACATCTACTATTCCTAAAGATTGGTAAAGCCAAGCTCCCCACTCTACAAATGTAGAAGTAACTCCCCAATTTTTGGCTGTAGTTAACAATATTACTTCAAACATTATCATTAGTAAAACTGCTCCTGTATAAAAAGACCATCTTTTCACAAAAAATTTATGATAAGTTTCCTTACTAAAAAATTTATATTCATTAGTCTCTGGCAATTCCTGTTGCCAGCTATCATATTCTAAAGGTATATATGTGTTTTCTCTTTTTCTCTTATTTTCATATTTCTTAGTAAATATATAAATTCCTAAAAATCCTAATAAAGAAACTAAAATAGCTCCCATATATCCAAAAACATCTGGCAAATAAACACTCTTATTCCAAGTATAAACAGGAGTACTTTTCCACCATGGCATATCATGTGCTCCCCATAGAGAACCTGTTATAAAGAATAATAATACTATAAGAGCTCTAGCTTCCCCTTCACCGGCATCTGTTAAAGTACCTGAAGCACATCCTCCACCTAGCATCATACCAATTCCAAAAAGTATTCCCCCAAATACTGTAGCTAAATTTACAGGATATACACTTTGAGTTCCAGGTATTATTTTAACTCCCTCTGAAGCTCTATAAGCTACTTCAGCTCCACTAACATGGGCTCCATAATGAATAGCCGCTGTAACTATTAATGAAATAGAAAAAAGAAAAAGTAGTGCTTTAGTAAGACTTGATTCTCCTGTAACATATAGTTTTCTTATACCTCCTGCAAAACCAAATCTTGATCTTTGCATTAAATAACCTATGGCAAGGCCACTTATTAAAAACAATCCTAGCTTATAATTTCTATTGGACTGTACTATAGCAAATATGATCATTAATATTGAAATTATAAATCCTGAGAATATCTGTTTTTTATTCATAAAATCATTCCCTCCATCCATGTTAATTTAATCCATTGTTATAACTAATAGGCTAGTTAAGAATTGCTATGGTTCAATTGAAATAAAAGATCCCTTTGAACCATAGAATCCTTATAGTTATTTAAATAAGCTAAATTACTCAATTTCTAATTTTATAAAAAGTTATAATCTGTAAGAATTTTTTCTCTTTCAGTAGTTATGTCATCAAAGTATTCATAAAAAGAAATTCCTAAAAATCCACCAGAAACGTTATAAATATTTTCATAACCTAAATTTTTAAGAGCCTTTAATGCATTATAACTTCTTTGAGCACTTCTACAGTGTAAATACACAGGCTCATCTTTAGGTATTTCATTTATTCTATCTCTTAACTCACTAAGAGGTATATTTTTTGCATCAATAATATGACTTAATTCATATTCATGTTTTTCTCTTACATCTATGATTAAAGCTTTTTCTCTTACGATATTTCTTATATCTTTTTCTCTAACTTGTCTAAATTCATCCTGTAATAAATTACATGCTACATAGCCTGCAAAATTCACTACATCTTTAGCAGTTCCAAAAGGTGGTGCATAGCATAGTTCTAAGTCTCTTAGATCATCTACAGTAGCTCCAAATTTAATTGCTGTAGCAATTACATCTATTCTCTTATCCACGTTTCCTTTACCAATGGCTTGTGCTCCTAATACTTTCCCTGTAGGAATTTCGAAAATCAATTTAAAATGTAGAGGCTCACAATCTGGCATTAATCCTACTTTATCTCCCGGTATTACCTTAGCCACCTCATATTTTATGTCTAATTTCAATGCTTCTATCATTTCTTCATTAAGTCCTGTGGCTGCCGCATTATAATCAAAACATTTAATTACTGAACTTCCTATAAAGCCTGTATTCCTAACAACTCTTCCATGAATATGATCTGCCACCTGTCTTGCTTCTTTTTGAGCAGGTCCTGCTAAAGGTAGTTTAGTAGTTTTTCTAGCTAGGGCATGATAAACTTCAATAGCATCTCCTACTGCATATATATCCTTATCGCTAGTTCTATAGTTTTGATCTACTTTTATAGCTCCAGTTTCTCCAATTTCTAATTCTGATGCCTTTGCAAGTCTTGTATCTGGAGCTACACCTATGGCCATAACTACAGCCTCAGCCTGTACTTTTCTTCCAGATTCTAAAACTACTGTATCTTTTTCAAAAGCACTAACCTTATCTTTTACAATTAAATTCACACCATTATCATAAAATTCTTTGTGTAAAATTTGTGCCATATCATAATCAAAGGGTTTCATAATATGAGGCATAGCTTCAATTAAAGTAACATTGTTTCCTGCTTCTTTTAAATTTTCAGCAACTTCAACCCCTATAAAACCTCCTCCAATAACAGATATATTTTCAACTTTTTTATTTTTTAATTTTTCACTTAATCTTTCTATATCCATTACATTTCTTACTGTAAATATATTTACATTTTCAATCCCTTTAATTTTTGGAACTATTGGTGTCGCTCCTGGTGATAAGATCAATTTATCATAATTTTCAGAATATTCTTCTCCTGTTAATGTATTTTTAACTGTAACTTCTTTTTTATCTCTATTAATTGTTATAACTTCATTATTTACTCTAGCCTCTATATTGTATTGAGCTTTAAATTGCTCTGGAGTCATAAGTACTAAACTATTGGAATCCTCTACAACTCCACTCAAATGATAAGGTAAGCTACAATTTGAAAAGGATACATATGGATCTTTTTCAAACATTATTATTTGATCTTTTTCACTAAGTCTTCTAAGTCTAGCTGCGGTAGATGCACCACCAGCAACTCCTCCTATTATTAAATATTTTTTGCTCATAATTTATACCTCCATTAAAATATACTCTACAAGGTATTAAGCCCCTTATAATGGCTGTATTTATAAATAAAACTTATTGATCACTTAATTTTATAATTTTGTATATCCTTATATACAAATATACAAAGAGCAGTTATATTTATTGTTGCTACAATGAACATCAATAAGTCCACTGCATCAAAAATCATATCAAAATTTGATACACTTAATAGCCCCGAAGCTGTTACTAAGCATATATAAAATACTATCCTCTTATTTTCATTAAAATAAATAATTGTATTAATAAAATGATACGAACTTAAAACTGTAGTAAAACCACAGGTTAAAAAAAACATAATTATTATACTTTGTCCTAAAAAACCCGTAACTCCATAAGCGCTGTTTAAATAACTAGCAATTCTATCTAATCCATCTCCTGATAAAACTACCCCGTTAAGATTATATCTTCCATAAGTAAATACATAGGACGTTATTATAATTGCATTACATATAGTAATAATAGTTGCAATGGTCTGAATCATAGCCTCTCTCCTGGGAGAATTCATCATATCTGAACTAGCTAAAGCACTGGTTCCTAATCCTGTTTCACTTACTTGGATAATCCTTTGAAATCCCACAATAAGTCCTATAGGAATACCTGTAGCTGCAGTCTTAAAGGTTAAGAAATCTCTCCAAATTATAGATAAATACTCTGGTATAAAACTCCTTGTTATAAATAAAAATACTAAAAAGAATCCTGCATATAAAATAATTAATAAAGAAACAAGAGAACCTAATACATTAATAAAAAGTTTATAGCTTTTGGTTAAAACTATAGAAGATACTATAAATATAATTGGTATAACTATAAAAATTAATCTACCCTTAGTCGTAAAGTTATAGTTGAAATTTTGTTTAGCAAAAATTTTAACTACACTTTGAACTCCTGTCATTTGAAAACCTGTAAATCCAAAAGAATATAATATAACTAAAGATACTGCATAAACAGCTGCAACTTTTTTATTAATATATCGTTCTATAAAATTCCTTGGAGTTTTATTTATTACTTGAGTAAAAAAAACCTCTGAATAAGTTAATGGAATGAGTAAAATCATGCCAATAATAACCCAAAGTACTACGGCCTCTCCACCTATACCATTTTGGGAAGTCTTCCACATGGCAGCCAATACTCCTATTACAGCTCCTGTACCAATCTTTGAAGATAATGAAATTGAAAGGGCATTTTTCACTTTATTAAACTCTATCTTACTAGGATCTTTTTTGCTTATTACATTAAAAAAATTTTTTCTTTTATAATTTACATATAAAGCTGCTATTATTATAAAAGGCAAAAAAATGTTCCATAAATTTGTACTTAAAAAATTTACTGCTTCTCCAAATATGTTGATTATACTTATCCCCTCTCTTTCCTATTTATTTTTATACAAATGTAGATTATAATGAAAATAATAAAGTGTGTTTGTTAATTTTCTCTCAATCCCTATTTTTATTATAATATCATTGCACCCTATTTTATAATAAGTAAGTGTTATACTGCATAACAGTTACTTATATATCAGTTATCTAAAATTATTAATTCTAAGGATGTGAACATATATGAATTTTGAATATCTCCAATCTTTTTATATAACTGTAAAATATAACAGCATATCAAAGGCAGCTGAAGCTCTGCACCTTACCCAACCAGGGCTTAGTATGCAACTTAAAAATCTTGAAAAAGAAATTGGAGCAGATCTATTAATAAGAAGTAATAAGGGAGTGAAACCTACAGAGGAAGGTAAAATTATATACAATTATGCGGATACTATTCTATCTATGAAAGACAATATAGAAAGGGATATTAAAAATATAAAAAAGACTAGACCTAGATTAATCATAAGCTCTTGTAAAAGTGTGGGTGAATATGCACTACCTTGCAGCATATACATTTTTAAAAAGTTTAATAAAGAAGTGGACATAGATATGGAAATATTAAATTCTACCGAGGTTATGGAAAAATTATGTGATCACTCTAGTAATATTGGAATTATTCAAGATCTGCCTAAGGATAAAAGTATAGATGCAAAACTTATAACCTCAGATGAATTAATTTTGGTGGGAAATAATGGGTATAACAAAGATAGTATCACTTTAGAAGAATTAAAAAATTTACCCTTAATTTTACGAGAAAAAACATCTAATGCCACATATTTAGTAAAAAAAGCTCTTTCTGAAAAAGGAATTAGTATAGATGACCTAAACATTGTATATAATCTTAACTCTCCAGAAGCTATTAAGTCTTCCATATGTGCCGGAAAAGGCTTTGCTTTCTTACCTAAACTAACGGTGAAAAAAGAGTTAAAAAAAGAAAGTATTAAGCATATAAATTTAGAAAATATAGATATTAAATTTAATTATTATGTAATATTTCGAAAAAATTATGTATTTACCAAATACGAAAAAATGTTTGTTGATTTTATAATATCTAGAAAAAGAGGATTCTGCTAATAAAAATTAAAGAAGTTTATATTATCTATGTTATAATATAAACTTCTTTAATATTAATGTACCTATAAAGGCTCCTAAAGTAATAAAAATCCAATATATCCAACCATGTAAAGAAAAAGATGATATACCTATTAAAAAGCTACCAATATTACATCCAGAAGCAAGCCTAGCTCCATAGCCCATGATTATACCACCTATTAAAGCAATAATTACTTGTTTTCTATTTTTGATTTTTTTTATGTTAAATTGAGAAGCAAATAAAGTTGCTATTAAAGATCCTATAATAACTGCTATATTTAAAATAGTAAATTTATTTATAACTAAGCTATGATTTAATAATATCTCCTTATATTGTACATTAAATATATTAAAAAAATCCCACTTCAATGGTTCAGCTCCCAAAAAGTCTAATACTGCTGCACCCCATAGCAAAAACCCACTAGTGACATGCCACGCAACCCCCGTTGTTGCTAAAAGAGCTACATTTAAAATACCTAGCAGTATCCCACCTATCCAATAAGGCCAGGGCTTTTTTAATCTATCCTTTATGCATTTCATATTTTATCCCCTTTTTATTATTTTTGAATATAAACTTCCCATTCACCATTATCCACTTCAATTACTTTTATTTCATAGTTATTTTGTTTTGCCCATTCTTCTGCCATAACCCCTATACAACTTTGATCTGAATGTAAAACTACAATATCTCCAGTTTTCATTTTTTTTAATTCTTGACTTGCTCTAACTAAAGGTATTGGACAGGGCTCATATAGACAATCTAAATCCTTTACTTCCATAACTGTTCCTCCATTATTTTTCCTCAAAATTTCTCTTTTCTTTAAAAGAAAGGAATTTATATATAATTATAAGTATAATTATTTGTATTGCTATTGCAATTCTTATATCAATATATTCAGGAAAATAAATAACTTTTGAGTTTTTAATAATTTTATCATACCAAAAAGAATAGTCTTTAGCTCCTAAAAGATTCCCTATTATCATTCCTATAAATACTATCCATGGAAGAGCATGTCCCTCACCTATTCTCATAAGTATTCCTGATGCACAACCACCAGCTATAACCATGCCTATACCAAAAATAAAAGCTCCTATAGCTATATGCCATCCAAAGGAAGTAACGTTTCCAGGAATATTGTCATAACTCATAATATTTCCTTTAAGATAATAATACTGTATTATTCCAAAGCCTAAAGTATTAATTATAATAGTAATTATTACTCCTCTTAAAAGTTTTGTATTATTAAACAAAAATGGGTCTCTAAAAGCCCCACATAAGCAAAATCTAGATTTTCTTAATACAAAACCAATAGCTATACCTATAAGCCAATAAAATATATTATCAGGATTCATTTTCCATAAAATAGTTCCTACTAATAAACTTATTATACATATACTTATTGCCTGTGGAATTTGATTTTTCTTTTTTACATATCCCCTGTGGTTAATGTGCCTTTTGTGAATTAGCAAATCTATATCCTTAGACATGTTATCCCCCTTATAAAAATATTAATACTTTTTTCATTTATTAACTATTTTAAATTTATAAATATACGTTTATTTTAATCTATTAATGAAAATACTTCAAATTACAATAATTATATTGAATCTTCCTATTTTTATAATCTCTCTATTGTTTTTCTTTCATTTTTTTTATTGCATATTTTTTCTCTTCTTTTTTCTAATTCTTTTTCTATACCATGTAATTTTATTTGTTTTTCTGCCATTAAAACCATTATATGATAGGTTAAATCACATATTTCTTTTATCAGTTCCTCTTTGTCTTCATTTTTAGCCGCTATAATTACCTCTGAACTCTCTTCTCCGACTTTTTTTAATATTTTATCCAATCCTTTTTCAAATAAATATCCAGTATAAGAACCTTCTATGGGCTTATCCTTTCTGTCCTCTATTATATTGAATAAATTATTTAACACATTATCTTTATTCATAATTTGCCTTTAGTGATCAAATGTTTATAAATTACATCAAACCACCAAATACTCACATCCTTCCCCTTATCCATTTTATAACATTAATTCCTACATGTAATTTTTTCTATTTATAATTAATACATTTATATTAATGTTGTATAAAAGCAACTTCTATGCCCAGTATGACATGCCGGTCCAATTTGCTCTACTTTAATTAATAGAGTATCTCCATCACAATCTATATGAATACTTTTAACATATTGAAAATGACCTGAAGTTGCTCCCTTATTCCAAAGTTCTTCTCTAGATCTGCTCCAAAACCAAGTAGTATTAGTTTCAATAGTTTTTTCTAGAGACTCTTTATTCATATATGCTAACATTAAAACTTCCCCTGAGTAAAAATCCTGAATAATAGTAGGTATAAGACCTGATCCTTTTTTAAAATCTATTTTCTTTAATATTTTCTGTAAATTCATTTTTATCCTCCATTTTAATTTATAACCACATAATCTAACATCCTTTATTTAAAAATATGGAGATGAGAATTACAACATCTATTTGTAATCATTTATAATCTTTATATAGAATGAATTTCACCTATAAAATCTTAAAATTTAAATATATGAAACTAAAGTCTTACACTAAAGCCTTCTTCTTTTAAATAGTTTTTAACTTCCTTTATGCTTAATTCTTTAAAATGAAATAATGAAGCTGCTAATGCTGCATCTGCTGAACTTTTTTCAAAAATTTCTCCAAAATGTTTCAGTTTTCCGCATCCTCCTGAAGCAATTACAGGAATATTTACTGCCTTTGAAACTTCATTTGTAAACTCTAAATCGTAGCCTTCTTTTGTACCATCTGCATCCATACTTGTAAGTAGTATCTCACCGGCTCCCAATTTCTCAACCTTTCTTGCCCACTCTATAGCATCAAGGCCTGTATCTATTCTGCCTCCATTTATAAATACATTCCATCCATCCTTATCTTTTCGTTTTTTACCATCTATAGCCACTACAACACATTGTGATCCAAAACATTCTGCTGCCTTTTTTATAAGTTTAGGATTTCTTATAGCTGATGAATTAACTGATATTTTATCTGCCCCAGCTCTTAATATATCTCTAAAATCATTTATATTTTTAATTCCCCCTCCTACAGTAAGAGGGATAAATAGTTTCTCTGCTGTTTTTCTAATTACATCTATCATTGTAGCTCTTCCTTCATGAGTAGCTGATATATCTAAAAATACTATTTCATCTGCTCCTTCTTTGTTATAAAACTCTGCTATTTCTACAGGATCACCTACATCCTTTAGATTAACAAAATTAACGCCCTTTACAACTCTACCCATATCTACATCTAAGCATGGTATTATTCTTTTTGTAATCACATATAATCCTCCTTTTTAACATATTTTAAACCTTCTATTTTTTAATCATATATTCTTTTTTCATAATTTTATACTCCAATAATACTTTTACCCGATTTTTACTTACTATATTTTTAAACCTATTCTTTGTATCTATATTTTCTAAATATATAATGTTCTAATATATACTTTTCATATATATTTTTTATTTATATAGTAACTATAATTTATTTATAATCTCCTTTATTTTATCTATAAAAATCACCATTTCTTCTTTAGAACCTATACTAACTCTTAAATAATTACTTATTCTATCTTTGTTAAAATATCTAACAAGTACATTTTCATCCTTGAGCTTTACAAAAATATCCTTAGCTTCATATGTATCATGAGTAATAAATATAAAATTAGCTTTAGATGGTATTATTTTAAATCCTATTTTCCCCAATTCATTTATAGTCCAATTTCTTGTTTTTATTATTTTTGATGTACATTCCTTAAAATATTCTTCATCCTTCATGACCTCTATGGCTGCCAAAGCTGAAACTCTATCTATTGTATAGGAGTTAAAAGAGTTTTTTATTCTATCTAATCCATCTATAAGATGCCTTTGTCCTAAAGCAAATCCTACTCTCATTCCAGCTAAAGATCGAGATTTGGATAGAGTTTGTATTACTAAAACATTAGGATAATCCTTTATGAGGTTTACTGAAGACTCTCCTCCAAAATCAATATAAGCTTCATCAACTATAACTACCTTATTTACATTATCCTCTAAAATTTGTTTTATTGAATCTAAGGAAAGATACACCCCTGTTGGTGCATTAGGATTTGTTATAACAGCTCCTCCTCTTGCATTTTTAAAGTCATTAATATCTATAGAAAAATCTTCTCTAATTTTTGCTAACTTATAATCTAATTTATATAAATTTGCATAAACAGGATAAAAACTATAACTAATATCTGAAAAAACTACAGTTTCTTCTGGATTGAAAAAAGTTAAAAATGAAAGGGCTAAAACCTCATCAGAACCATTTCCTATAAAGACTTCTTCCTTACTTAAATTGTAGTAATTAGCTATAGTTTTTCTTAAGGCATCACAATTAGGATCTGGATATAATCTTAAATCATCCCTGGCAGCATTTTTTATAGCCTGCAATACCTTAGGTGAGGGAGGGTATGGATTTTCATTAGTGTTTAACTTTATAATTTTTTTATTTTTAGGTTGTTCTCCACATACATAGGGTTCTATATTTTTAGTTATATTGCTCCAATATTTGCTCATCTAGAACTCTCCTTGTTTATAATTTTAATAGCTTCATTCAAATCAATATTCCCTGAATATATAGCTTTACCTACAATAGCTCCATAAATATCCATTTCCTTTATAACCTTTAAATCTTCTATATCTTTAATACCTCCTGAAGCTATAATATTACAACTTACACTCTTATTTAGTTTTTTAAGCTGATTTAAATTAGGCCCCTTTAAAGTTCCATCTTTACTAATGTCCGTAAATATAATATTTCTAATCCCTATCCTTTCCATTTCCTTAGCAAAATCTATATAGTTTGTACTACTTATATTTAACCATCCATTTATAGCTACCTTTTCATTTTTAGCATCTATTCCTATGGCAATTTTTTTATCATATTTTTTCACAGCCTTTTCAACAAGTCCTCTATTATTTAATGCAGCTGTACCTAATATTACCCTTTCAATTCCTGCGTCTATAAGCATATCTATTGTATTTAAATTTCTTATTCCACCTCCAAGCTCTACAGGTATATTAATTGTTTTTATTATGGAAGAAATTATGGATAAATTTTTAATTTCTCCAGTAAGGGCTCCGTCTAAATCCACTATATGTATATATTCCGCTCCATTCTCTTTAAATTTTAGTGCTACCCCTATAGGGTCTTCTGCTACCACCTTTGAAGCTTTAAAATCTCCTTGATATAATCTAACACATTTACCCTCTTTTAAATCTATGGCAGGTAAAATTATCATTTTATCATCTCCCCGAAATTACTTAATATTTTAAGTCCTATATCCCCACTTTTTTCAGGATGAAACTGTATCCCATAAATATTATTTTTACTTACTATCCCCGGTACCTCTATTTCATATTGAGAATAGGCATTTAATATTCCTTCCTCTTCAATTTTTGCGTAATACGAGTGAACATAATACACATAACTGTCCTCCTTTATACCTTTAAGTATTGGAGAATCCTTACGAAAACTTAAACTATTCCAACCTATATGTGGTATTTTTAAATTCACTTTCATTTTTTCTATTTTCCCTTTTAAAAAACCTAATCCCCTACAGCTTTTAACCTCTTCACTTTCCTCAAATAAAAGCTGCATTCCAAGGCATATTCCAAGTAAAGGTTTATCCTTTCTTACTGCTTCCTTTAAAACTTTATCAATGCCATCTTTTCTAATGTTATTAATGGCATCTGGGAAAGCTCCCACCCCTGGTAATATTACTCCATCACTATTTAAAATTACTTCTCTATCTGATGTGATTACAGACTTTATCCCTAAAAAATTAAGTGCATTTTCTACACTTTTTAAATTTCCCATACCATAATCCACAATTGAAATCATCTATTTCCCCCCTATATTTCTTTTTTAATGCTATTAACTTTATAATATTCCCCATTACTCCTTGTAAAGTTTGTAATATTTAATAGTAAAAATAATTGTTTCTAAATATAATTCATATTTATTATTTCTATAGTGTACCTTTAGTAGACATAACCCCATTTATTTTTTCATCTCTATCTACAGCTTCCCTAAGAGCTCTACCTAAAGCTTTAAAAACCGCCTCTATCATATGATGATTATTTTTACCATATAGTACCCTAGCATGTAGAGTTATTTCAGCATTAAAAGCCAATGCTCTTAAAAATTCTTCCACTAATTCTGTATCCATTCCCCCTAATTTGTCTACAGTAAAGTTAAAATCACATACTATATATGGTCTTCCACTTATATCTATAGACACACTGGCTAAGGCTTCATCCATAGGAACAAAGCTAGTTCCATATCTTTTAATACCTTTTTTATCCCCTAAAGCTTCTCTAAAACTCTGACCTAAAACTATCCCTACATCTTCCACGGTATGATGAGAATCTACCTGTAAATCACCTTTTGCCTCTAGTTTTACATCAATAAGTCCATGCCTTGCCATAAGATTTAGCATATGATCAAAAAAACCTATGCCAGTTTTTATATCATATTTTCCTTCTCCATATAAATTAATTTCCGCCTTTACTTCTGTTTCTGAAGTTTTTCTATAAATCTTAGCTACACTTTCTTTCATAAATTTATCCTCTTTTCCATGGTGTATAAATTTTATTTAATAATTATAAACTGTTCCAATTGTATTTTTTATAAGAAACACATTAAACTACTATTTATTTAATAACCACCACTTATTAATCTTTGTTGATATTAAACCTAAACTTGAAGTTAAAAATTTTTGTTATCAAATCTTACTCTTATGGAATTTGCATGGGCAGTTAATCCCTCTGTTTCAGCCATGGTTACAGTAACATCCTTTACTTTTTCCAACGCCCTTTTGGTGTAATATGTGAAACTTGATTTCTTAATATAATCATCTACTGAAAGAGGTGAAAAAAATCTTGCACTTCCGCTAGTAGGCAATACATGATTTGGTCCTGCCATATAATCCCCTAATGGTTCTGGAGCATATTTACCTAAGAATACAGAACCTGCATTTTTAATTTGTCCTAAAATAGTGAAGGGGTCTTCTGTCATAACCTCTAAATGTTCTGGGGATATATCATTAGCAAGTTCTATAGCTTCTTCTAAATTATCTACTACAAAAATAGCACCAAAATCTTTAATAGATGTCCGTATTATTTCTTTCCTTGAAAGATTTTTTATCTGTATATTTAATTGGTCTTTTACCTTTTCAGCTAATCTCTCAGAGGTAGTAACTAACATTGAGGATGCCAATACATCATGCTCAGCTTGAGACATAAAATCTGCTGCTATAAATTTAGGATCAGAACTTTCATCTGCTATAATCAAGATTTCACTAGGTCCTGCTATCATATCTATATCCACAAAGCCATAAACACTTCTTTTTGCCATAGCCACATATATATTACCTGGACCTACTATTTTATCGACCTTTGGTATGATTTTTGTTCCATAAGCTAAAGCTCCTATTCCTTGTGCTCCTCCTGCTTTATATATTTCATCAACTCCAGCAATATTAGCAGCTACTAAAATATTAGGATTTACACTCCCATCCTTAGATGGAGGAGTTATCATAACTATTTTTTCTACTCCTGCTACTTTAGCTGGAAGGGTGTTCATTAATACTGAAGAAGGATAAGCTGCTGTTCCTCCTGGAACGTATATGCCTATAGTCTCTAAAGCTCTAATTTGCTGACCTAAAATTATTCCATCTTCCTTTGTTACCATCCATGATCTTTGTCTTTGCTTCTCATGATAAAACAATATATTTTCTTTAGCAATTTTTATAGCCTCTATAAATTTTTCATCAACTAATTCATAAGCCTTTTTTATTTCTCTTGGAGTAACCCTAATATTTTCTAAATTTATTTTTTTACTATCAAACTTATTAGTATATTCTATTAATGCTTTATCCCCATTTTCATTTATGTCCTCTAGTATTTTTTTTACAGAAATAATTACATCCTTTTGGACTTCCTTTGACCTACTTTTCAAAGTATTCATACACTGTTTTTTATTGTCTTCACTTATTTTAACTATATCTATCATTTTTTATCTTTAGTGAGAGTATATAACGATTACACCCTCCACTAATACCTCCCTTTCTTTTTTGTCCTTTCCTATTGTTTTATTACTTCACTTACATTTTCAATTATTTTTATAATTTCATCTTTTTTTGTTTTCATACTAGCTTTATTTACTATCATTCTTGCACTTATTTCACATATATCTTCCACAACTACTAAGCCGTTTTCTCTTAAAGTGTTTCCTGTTTCTACAATATCTACTATGGCATCTGCAAGTCCTACAATAGGTCCCAATTCTACGGAGCCTTCTATTTTAATTAATTCTACATCCATGCCCTTTTTTCTAAAATATTCCCTTGCTATGTTCGGATATTTAGTAGCTATTTTTTTCCTATTGTATCCTTCATCTAATTTAAAACTAGGCAATGCAGCTAAAGCAAATTTACACTTTCCTACATTCAAATCTAAAACTTCATAAAACTCCTTATTTGCTTCCATTAAAGTATCCTTTCCCACAATCCCCATATCCGCAGCACCATATTCTACATAGGTTTCTACATCTTTAGCTTTAACTAAAAAAAAATCTATATTATATTCTTCATTTTCACAATTTAAAATAAGTTTTCTTCCTTTATCCTCTAATTCTCTAGTATTAATATTAATAGTTTTAAATATTTCAATAGCTTCCTTTTCAAGTCTGCCTTTGGTTAATGCTATTTTTACCTTTTTCAATGTAATCACCTATCCCCTCACTAATTACAACATTAATAAATCTTCAATTTCATCTTTTTCTAAAAAAGCTATTTTATCTGATTTTAAATCCTTAACAAATAGTTTTTCTTCTCCTGTAAATCCTATAATAAAATCTATACCTTTCTTCTTTGAGTATATTAAAATTTCTTTATCATCATCTAAAGGACTTAATTCACATATAATTTTTTTCGTCTTTAGCTCTTCCATAAAATCATATGCTTTTCTTAAAAACTCATCTTTGTAAGATATTAAAACTTTCTTATCTTTATCTATAGATATTGTATTTTGTTTCTTTAAAGCAATCATTACATCATCTACATTAATGGCGAATCCTATAGCGGGGAGTTTCGCTCCAAAATGTTGAATTAAATTATCATATCTTCCTCCACTCAATATAGAGCCTCCTACTTCTTCTACATAACCTTTAAATATAACTCCTGTATAATAATCTATGTTTTGAACCATTCCAAGATCAATGGATATATATGATCCAAGTCCTATATATTCTATGGATTTATATATGTTATATATATCATTTAAAGATTTTAAAGCCTTTTCATTTTTAGTTAAACTCTTAGCCTTTTCTATAATTTCAATACCTCCAAATAATTTAGGCAAGTTCTCTATAATTTCAAAATCATTCTTTGAATACTTTGAAATTATTTCATCTAAAAATTTTTTAAGAGCTACATAATTTTTGTTTCTTATTATTTCTTTTAATTTTTTTAAATTTTCTTCCTTTATTCTCATATTCTCTGTTAGAGCTTCAAATAATCCAGCTTCTCCTAGTTCTATTTTGAAATTTCTAAGCCCCAAGCTTAAAAGAGCATGTATAGCTGTAACTATACTATCTACATCAGATTTTATTCCCTTAGTTCCAATTATTTCAATTCCTGATTGAGTTATTTCTCCTAGCTTCCCATTTAATTTTTCATTAACCCTAAATATATTTCCTGTATAGCAAAGTTTAAGCGGATATGTACAATCCTTCATTTTAGTACCTGTAATTCTCCCTATCGGAGTAGTCATATCTGGTCTTAAAACAAGAATTCTACCTAAATCATCAAAAAGTTTATACATTTTTTCTTGAGGTATAGCTTGAATATTAGAATTAAATACATCATAAAATTCTAATGTAGGAGATATTATTTCAGAGAATCCACTATATTTATAAATTTTTCTTAATTGATCCTCTATATTTAATTTTATATTGCTCTCTTCAAATAAAATATCTTTCATACCTTCCGGTATATACTTATTCCAATTTTCCATTCTATCCCCTCACTTTATTAGTTTATTAGTTTATCTGAGTAAAGTGATAAATTAAAAATATATTATCATTTCTTTTTACTACTGTCAATACAATTTTTTGCTTTTTCAAAGCCAACTGCTTTGAGAATCATAGATTCATATACAGAATCTTATACCCACAGTTTAATAAACTACAAATTCATCTCCTAGTCTTATAACTATAGAAACCATTCTTTTCTTTATTTATAAAAAAACTGGCTAACATTAAAATAGCTATCAATCAAACTATTTATACATTATTTTTTATAGATAAAACATTGTATTTTCACCAATTTTATTTTTTACAAATAAAAACGAAATTTCAATAAATATTTACTCTTATTTTCCACAAAATAGAAAACTCCTACACTAATGTATAGGAGTCTTTGTTTTTAAAAATATATTTTTCTACAGTAAAATTTCTCAAACCTAAAACTTACTTTAAAAATTCTTCAAACTCTTCTTTTGTAGGATAAGAAGTTTGAGTGCCATATCTTGTAACACTAAGGGCTGAATAAGCTGTTGCTTTTTCAAGAGCTAATAATATGTTTTCTGTAGCTACATAATAATGTGCAAAACATCCAATAAATCCATCACCAGCACCGGTGGTGTCTACAGCATCAACTTTACGTGCTTTTATAAAATGCTCTTCATCTTTATTAATCCATAGTAAACCTTTGCTACCCATTGTAACAATTACATTTTTAACCCCTTTATCCCCAATGAAATGAGCAGCTTCTTTTATATCTTCTATTGTGTCTACAGGTTTATTTGTTAAAATCTCTAATTCTGTTTCATTTGGCACAAAGAAATCGCATTTATAAACATAATCGAAATCAATTTCTTTTGTAGCAGGAGCAGGATTTAACAATACAGGAATATTATTTTTATTAGCAAAATCTATAGCATAATAAACAGTTTCTAATTCAATTTCCAATTGTAAAATAATTAAAGAACACTTTTTCAATTCTTCACTTGCATCATCTATATCTGTAGGAGATAAATTTTTATTGGCACCTTTAATAATTAAAATACTATTTTTAGATTCTCTATCAACAAAAATAGGTGCAACTCCACTAGCTTGATTTTTTTGAACAGTTACAAAATCTGTATTTACACCATTGCTTTTAAAATTTTTAATAGTGTTTTGTCCAAATAAATCATCTCCAACTTTACTTACCATCATAACATCTGATTTTAATCTTGCAGCTGTAACGGCCTGGTTTGCTCCCTTACCCCCACATCCCATTTTAAAATCTGGTGCTTCTAAAGTTTCACCTTCTTTAGGCATTCTATCAATATAACTTATTAAATCTACCATATTTGAACCAATAACTGCAATATCCATTTTTAAGCACTTCCTTTCAATATTTAATGCAGTACATCCTACATCTACTTATTTTAGTATTTACTTACTTTATATTGAAAGCTTGGAGTTCTATTTAAATAATCAGCTAGGCATCTCTTAATATCGTTCATACTCATTTAAATCTCCTCATTTATACGTTGCATTAAGCTATGTTTAGCTTTACGAAATACATAATAATAACTTACTTCTATAAAATATGAACTTAATAATTGTTTTTTAATATAAACTGATATGTAATTATATAAAATATAACTTTAGTTTTTTATCCTATAGATTGCTAATCTGTTATAAAAAACAAATTAACAATCTATAATATTATGTTTATTTTACAAGTTCTACTCCACAACTTGCACCGATTCTTGTGGCACCATTTTCAATCATGGCTTCCATTTCTTCTTTAGTATGGATTCCTCCAGAAGCTTTAACACCCATATCTTTACCAATTGTTTCTCTCATTAATTTAATATCTTCTGGTTTTGCTCCACCAGTTGAAAATCCAGTTGAAGTTTTTACATAATCTGCGCCTGCTTCTTTAGCTAAAGTACATGCTTTTACTTTTTCTTCTTCTGTTAATAAACATGTTTCTATAATTACTTTAACTAATTTATCCTTTGATGCTTCTACAATTTTTTTGATTTCTTCTTTTACATATTCATCATTTCTTGACTTAAGTTGTCCAACAGAAATAACCATATCTATTTCATCTGCACCATCTTCAATAGCAACTTTTGTTTCATACACTTTAGAAGCGGTGGAAGTTGCTCCAAGTGGAAATCCTACAACAGTACAAACCTTAACATCTGTATCTTTCAAATTTTTATGCGCAAGCTTAACCCAGCTAGGATTTACACAAACTGATGCAAAATCATAAGTTTTAGCTTCTTCAATAAGTTTTAAAATATCTTTTTCTGTTGCTTGCGGTTTTAATAGTGTGTGATCAATATACTTAGATAATTTCATAATTTATAGCCCCTCTCACTTTTTTTATTATTAAACATTAATTATCTTTTACTTTTGTTTCAAAATTATTTTGTGCTTCTTTGTATCCTCATAATAGCACTCATTAGAACAAAAGTAAATATTAGTTTTTTCTTTTGTTCTAATATTGTTTTAAAGTAAAAAAGCCCCCATAAATAATTACATGAGAGTTTTTTCATTTATAAAATTGCATTTTTAAGTTTGTTATTATTTTTGTTTTTGTAATGCCACTTTCAATCCTAAAAGAATAAATATAATGACTGTTATTCTTTGTTATATACTTATCTTCCAAGTAATAGTTTAGCGGTAAATTGATCTGTTACTAGTGTATTAGCTATTTTCGAACTTAATGCTACATGTAATGAATTAAGTTTTCTTTCTCCACCAGCAACTAAAATACTTCTTTCTTTTTTCTTTAATTCTTCTAAATTTATTCCTACTGTTCTACTATTTATTTTTTCATCACATATGTTACCATTCTTATCAATAAATCGTGAACATACATCTCCAACTGCATACTTCTGAATACGCTTTTTTTCTTCTTCATTAAAATAGCCTAATCTAAATAATAGAGCATCATCTTCAACTGCACCTGTAGAAAAAATAGCAATATTAGCTTGCTTCCCCATTTTCATTACTTCATTTATATGGCTGTCTTTTTCTATAATTTCTTTTAGTTCTGGTGTGTCAAATATAACAGGCAATGGCAACGCTCTTCCCTCAGCATAAAATGCCTTTGCAAATAATTCATTTATCTCTGAATCATATGTATTGCTACGAGTATGGCTTAGTCCACCTTTAAGTTGTACAATTTGAACATCTTTTAATTCTTTTTCCACTAACTGTGTGGCTACAGCATACATGGTTGTTCCCCAGCTTACTCCAATAATATCTCCATCTTTAACAATATCATGTAAATACTGCGCTGCCACGCGACCTATTTGATTTTTTATCTCATCCTCGTTATTTAATGGAGAATAAGCAATAGCGACTTCCTCTAAATCATACTTATTTTTTAAAGTTAAGGCTAAATCATCAGATATATCCATTGGATCATTAATTTTAATAGTAACGTAACCATTTTCCTTAGCATATTTTAAAAGTTTTGATACTGTAGGCCTAGAAATATTAAGTAAATTCGCAATTTCATGTTGACTATATTCGGATTGATAATATAATCTTGCAACATCTATACTTTGTCTGTCTTTATCTTTTAACATTGTTTAAATCTCCTCTTGTCATCACTGTTCCCCTAACTTCTTTTTTAAATCTAATATATATGTATTTTGCATTTTCTTTAAATCCATAAAAAAATAAGATAAAATCTTAATGATTGGATTTTTTATAAATATGTTTTCTACGAAAACTATCTTTGTTCCACCATTTTCTGTTTCTGAAAAATGTCCAGTCCAAAAACCAGTAAACATTTTATTTCCCATACTAAATTCATATTGGCTATACTCTTCCTTTTTAGTAATAAAAAATTTTGTGGCAATTCCATTAGGAGTATACTCAATAAATTCTTTTCCATCATTAATAATTTCAATTTTTTCAATATCGCTACGCCACTTATAGTCGTTATTATTAGTAACCACATTCCAAACAAATTTTATATCAGACTGAAGATGTGCTGTTACTTCTGCCGTTCTTGGTTTTCTCAAAATATTCAACTCCTAAATTTCAAATTTAGTCACATTAAAAAATAACAAAATAATATTTTTTCCTAAACTTTCCTAAACTTTCCTGAATTTTAATATTATTATATCATATTATTTTAAAATTAATCCTGATTTCTTACTACTTTGCTATCGATTTGACATGTTGTTACTGATTAAAAAAATTTATTTTTGCAATTCTAGATATATTAAGTACATTACTCTATATAAAAAAGACTAAGCCTATGCTGACTTAGTCCTATAAATTCTTTTTTTACTTATTATATACTTTAGACTTTCAATAGATTCTTAAGACTTTAATCCATCTTTAAATATTGTTGCCACAACTTACAATATTTAATTCTTTATAGGATGTTGATCCATTTTCTATTGCTTTTTTTCTAAGATCCAAATACAATTCAGCCTTTGTAGCATCAACATATGGATTCACAAATAATACACCTATTCCTAAAGCTAATGCGCCCACAATATACCAACCTATAAATGATAAATCAAGCACAAACATATCCCATTTCTCTCCATCTGTCATTTTATTACTTAACTGTATGGCTCTTTCAGCACCTATAGAAGGATTATCTGCCAATATATATGGTACCATGCTATATGCATAGGTCTTAACTATCCCTGGTATTACTAATAATAAAGTCCATAAAAATGTATAAATACTCCTTAATAACATTGTTACAAGCACTCCAAAATAGCTTCCTTCTTTAAAGCAATATCCAAGGTATCCCATATTAGTTTCCCCTTCTGCTGCTTTAATAAAGAATTTCCTTCCACCTACTTCAAGCATATATCCTACTACAACCCTTAAAATCAGCAAAATTATTGCTATAGATGCTAAAAACACTAACAGCTTTCCTGTCCAATTTACTAATCCTTCAAAGATTGTATTATCAAAGATAGCGTAGTCATCAGTAAATTTGTTAACATTTTTTTCTGCCTTTCCATAACTGTCTCCAGTTACAACACTTATAACTAAACTTACTAGAAAGGCTTTCCAGTAATTAAGCTTTAATATTCTTTTAGCTCTTTCTTTGATCTGCTCTCGTGTCCACATTTTATTGTTCTCCCTTATAAGTATTTATAATAAATTCCCAATATAATATTTATTCTATTTATAATATTTTAATTACCATATCCTTAATTCTCATATTACTTTTATAACCTTAAGTTATTATATATATTATTAAACTAATTCTAACTTGTGAAATGCATTTTCTTAATTTTATTTTACATATTGAGCTATATGATATACACTTTCCTCTAATTTCTTATCTACTTTATGAGCCTCATCTATATGATTTATAATTTGATCATTTGTTTCAGTAAGAATGTTGTCTACCTCATTTATTCCACTAAAAATTTTGGTTATATCTTCCTTCTGAGTATTAATTGTTTTAATTAGACTATCAGTGTCATCTTCAACCCTGTTAAATGAATCTAAAACTTCCTCTATTTTTTCAAGGGCTCCTTTAGAAGATTCTACACCTTCTGTAACTACTAATGTACTTTTTTCCACACTACTTAAAACATTTTTAGTCTGAGAATCTATGCCACTAATTAAATTAGTTATATTACTACTACTCTCTCCTGTCATTTCTGCTAATTTTCTAACTTCATCAGCAACTACCGCAAATCCTTTACCCTGTTCTCCTGCACGAGCTGCTTCTATAGCGGCATTAAGAGCAAGAAGATTTGTTTTTGAAGCTATTCCACTTATTAATTGAGCTATTTCTCCAATTTCTTTTAGTTTTTCACCCAAAGCATTAATATTTTCATATGTATCCTTTGTTTCTATATCAAGATTCTCAATTACTTTAACCATGCCCTCAATTGATTTTTTACCTTCTAAGGATTTGCTTACAGTATCTTTTGTAATCTCCAACAAGCTTTCTCCTTGACTAAAAAGCTTATCTGTTGATTCATTAGTCCTCTCGGTTAAATTTGATACTGTTGCCATATGGTTTTCAATCTGCTTTGCTAATTTTTCAAGTACCTCATGTTCACCATTAACTTTATTATGCTGCTGTATTATTCCCTCTATTTGTACAGTCATTTCCTTTAGAAATTCCATAGTATCTGTGGTTTCAACTTCATGTTTTTCTTCAATAATAACTTCCTGGTCAATGGTATCATTTTTACTATTTTTTTTACCAAAAATATTTATCATAATATATTCCTCCTAGTATTCCATACTTTCAATAATAAATTATCGAAAAAATTTATAAAAACTAAACATAAAATATAAAAGGAGGTATTCGACAAACAATACATATAAAATTATTATTTTAAATACTCCTTTTCAAATTCTAAATATCCCTTTTTTCTCAATTTACAAGCTGGACATTCTCCACATCCATCTGCTTTTATTCCATTGTAGCATGTTAAGGTTTCTTCTTTAACTATATCAAGAACTCCTAAATCATAGGCCATTTTCCAAGTTTCCGCTTTATTAATCCACATTAGTGGTGTAAGTATTTCAAATTCATAATCCATAGCTAAGTTTAATGTAACATTTAAGGATTTTACGAACACATCTCTACAATCTGGATATCCGCTAAAATCACTTTGTGATACACCAGTTATGATAGCATTTATTCCTCTTTGTTTTGCAAATACTGCAACAAAACTCAAAAATAATAAATTTCTTCCATCTACAAAGGAATTAGGTACTCCTTCTTTTGGTGCACTTTTATCAACAGTTATATCCTGCCTTGTTAGTGAATTTGGTGCTAATTGATTTAGTAAGTTCAAGTCTAAGATTTTATGTTCAATATTATGTTTTTTACATATATCCTTTGCAAATTCTAACTCTAACTTATGCTTTTGATTATAATCAAAGGATACTGCTATAACTTCTTTATACTTTTTCTTTGCCCAAAACAAACAGGTTGTACTATCTTGTCCACCACTAAATACTACTATTGCTTTTTCCTTATTCATTTACTACACATCCCTCTATTATTTTATTATCATCTTAAAATCCACAAAAATCTTTGTTATAGTTATGCCTTTTAATACACTTCCTTTATATAAAATATTCCACCCTATGCAAGGTTTTTCAGCCTTGTACGAATCTAATATATTTATATTAATAAAACTCTATCCAAAACTAAAAACCTCTTTATTTTGTATAAAGCATCATTAATTTATTGCTTACAATTGTATCAGTATTAAATTTTCCTCTTAATGTAGTTGTTATAGTTTTAGTATTTGTCTTTTTTATTCCTCTAGTAGTCATACAGCCATGTTCACCTTCTATAATAACAGCTACATCCTCTGAATCAGTTACCATCTTTAGAATTTCTGCTATATCACTCCCAATTCTCTCTTGAAGCTGTAGTCTACGTCCTACCATATCTGCTATTCTTGCTATTTTACTTAATCCAATAATTTTTCCCTTAGGTATATATGCTATAGCTACTTTCATATTGTACATAAGTGCTAAGTGATGTTCACAATGACTAAATATCTCTATATCCTTCATAAAAACCATATCGCCTACATTATCGCTTACACATAAATCATCTTCAAAAGTTACATTAAACATTTCTGCGATTTCATCATTGGTATAGCACATACCCTTAAATACTTCTTCATACATTTTAGCTACACGTTTTGGTGTATCCTTTAACCCTTCTCTTTCTGGATTATCTCCTAATGCTATCAAAATTCCTTTTATGTGCTCTTCAATGGCCTTAACATCAATTGCCATATTACTACACCCCTTTCTTATTAGGATCCCATATAATCTTGTGAAGCTGCAGTTGTAAATTAACTCCATTCATTTTATTATTTTTCATAAATTCTACAATAGTATCTAAATTAATTTTTCCAAAAACAGGACTTATATATATATTAGTTGTATTCACTAAATTATATTTTTTTATTATTTCTTTAGCTTTTTCTAAGTCCTCTATACTACCAGATACAAATTTTACCGTGTCCTTATTAGTTAAATATCTAAAGTTATCTAATGCCATTTTATTTTCCATATTACTTGAAGGAAGCTTATAATCCATAGTGAAACTTGGTGAATTTTCTATATCTAAAAATTCGTCTAATAATACACTACCATTAGTTTCAATTTCCACATAAAGTTCTTTGTCCTTAGAAAGAACTTTTAGTAACTCTACTATTCCCTTTTGCATAAGAGGTTCTCCACCTGTTAGGGTTACATTTTTAATTTTTTGTGACTTAATATAGTCATATATATCTTTTGAACTAATTAATTCATAAGATACATCCTTTTCATTTGCCCAAAGTGTATCACAATAACTACAATTTAAATTACAACCTGCAAATCTTATAAATATAGCTAATTGTCCTGAGCGTCTTCCCTCCCCATTTATACTTACAAATCTTTCAACTACTTTAAAATCCATCTTAATTAACCCCACTTTCTTCGTAGGTAGCACTATTATTAGGAGTTTCATAAACTGTAGAACTTTTTACATTATATCCTTTATCTTTCATGGTTTTATAGAAAAATAATGCAAAATTTTCTGCTGTTGGTCTAAAATTAACTTCTATTATACGAAAACCATCTTCTCTTAATGAGTTTAGTGATTGTTCCCTCATAGTTCCCTTTTCTATTATCAATGCATGATCATAATAATCTACTATAGATTTAACATCTTTTTTCAAATCCCCAAAGTCTATTACCATTCCATCAAGCTGACCGCCTTGTACTAATGATTTTGACTGAACCTGAATTTCAACCTTCCATCTATGTCCATGAATATTTCCACATTTACCTTCATAACCTGCAAGAAAATGAGCACTATCAAAACTATGTTCCGCCTTTAAAATATACATGTTTTTCCTCCTAAATTTATTTTAAAAATTCCAATCCAAAGTAACAACATCCAATGGCTCCATTAAACTGAGGATCTTCTACTGGGACTATTTCTTCATAATCATTATTTAAATATTTTTTTATTGAATTATTTCTAGCGACACCACCAGTTAGAACTAATTTCTTATCTCTAAATTTACTTAAAAGAGGCTGTAACCTTTTATACAAAGAGTAGTTAACTCCAGCACATAATCTTTCTATTTGTACCCCTTCAGCTATTTTTCCAATTAATTCTGACTCTGAGAATACTGCACAGGTAGAATTTAAATCCACAGGATTTTCCGAGTACCTGCTCATTTCATCTAAAGATATTTCAAGGACATTTGCCATATTCTCTAAATATCTTCCACAGGAAGCAGCACATTTTTCATTAAGCTCCAAATCAGTAGCAATTCCTTTTTCTACCTTTACCACTTTAACATCTTGCCCACCTACATCTAAAAGTATAAAATTCTTTAGTTTACTTTGATAAATTGCTCCATAAACGTGAGCCTTTATCTCATTTATTGGTGTAAAAAGCTTTAAATCCGTATTATTTTTCCCATAACCCGTTGATATTGCTTTATCAATTCCTTCTATATTTAGTTTTTCTAAATCTACTATAACCTTGCCATTAAAGCTACAGTAATCTCTGTAAAATTTCATGGTACTTACTTTTTTCTTTTGAACTATAATACTGTTTTCCATTAAAACAATCTTAACTTCTCTACTTCCAAGATCTATTCCCAATAACCTCATTGATTCCGCTCCTTTAAATCTAATAACATATCAAGAAAAGCTTCCAATCTAAGCTTGGTTCTTGCATCTAATGTATTTAACTTGTCCCCTTCAATATTTAACATAGGAATATCTAGCTCTTTTTTTAATACTATATCTTCAACAGCTCTATGACAAAAAGCCTGAGTGTAATGGATTATAGCATCTATCTTTCTCTTTTCTATTTGCTTTTTCAATTTCTTAATTCTAAACTCATTATCATAAGGATAGGTGTAATTATAATACTGTTCAAATATATTTGCAGCTTCTATCCCCCTAGGAAAAGCAAATTCTCTTTGAACTTCGTTATATACAAAATGAGCATTTAATTTTTCACTAAACTCATATATATCTCCAGTCATTGGAGGAACTCCTATATAGCCTAATCTTAATTTTTTATTTATTGGCTCTCTTTTCTCCATACCCTCAATGACTTTTTTAAGGTGTTCTTCAAATTTATCTATATTTCCATTAAAGTCACTTAAGCTCACCTGATATAGATGGTTTTCAAAACCATTAACCTTATTATCTATATAAGTCATTTCATCTATTTTTTTTGCTAGCTTTCTAACTCTATTTAATATTTTTCTAACCTGTTCTACCTTATCCTCGTTAACATTGAAGATATCCATGAACTTTCTTATTTCAATTTCTACATCTTTTAAACTATGACTATGGGGAAATGAAAATGGATAAATTTTTATTCCTCTTAGTTTAAAAACCTCAATAAGAACTTTAGTATTAGAACAATCCCCCTCCATAACTCCAACTATTTCTTTAATATTATTTTCTAGACATGCTCCATAAATCCCCTTTATCCAAGCACATAAGCTTTTGGGAAAACCATCTCTTTCAGCTACGTCTATATATTTTAAATAATTCTCTGAAGTTATAAACATATTATTTAAATCTACTGGTGTATATCCTGCTGCAACAATAACTTCCACTGGCACTGTAGTTGTTAATCCTATTTTTTTCATTTTCATTCCTCCTTGTACTATAGATTTTTCAATCTTTACACTCATTTAGACTTGAAAACATCAAATAGTTATAATGGTTATGATAAATTATTATTTATTAGAATATTTTACAACTATTTAAAGTTCCCTAACTTGTAAGGTTTTTAAGTTATATTTGAACAATCTTTATAAAAAACAGCCTTATACTGTTACTGTTATATTTAAGTTAAAAAATTCATTAGATAAGACCTCTGCGTCCTTGAATAACAATTTCTAAACTTTATATAAATTTAAAATTTCACCTAAAATAAAAAATCATATTTGTGAATTTTTTGCAAATAAAAAAGGGCATTAAATGCCCATCAACAAAAAAACTACCTAAGGCGGTAGCTACGTCCTAGTTTTATTTATAGACAGGATGGTTACGAACTGTCTTTATTCTTTTTTACGATATAAGTTTACTATAGTACATTTGTTAAGTCAAGTTCACACCCATAAATAACCTAAAGATTACCATATTGAATTTATTCTTTTAAAACTTTCTTATGCAATTCTCCCAACAATTTCTCTCTAAACAATCTTACAAGTTATTAATTTGATATAATAAAATAGTCATTTCAAATTATGGGGGGGTTTATAGATTCATGAAAATTAATAGATTATTGGCAATTGTGGTCATGCTTTTAAATAGAGAAAAAATATCTGCATCAGAATTAGCTGAAAAATTTGAGGTTTCTGTAAGGACAATTTATAGAGATATTGAAGCAATTAATCTTGCTGGAATTCCTATAGTTTCTCAAATTGGAAATAATGGGGGATTCTACATTATAGATAACTATAAAATCAATCATCAACTTTTAACATTAGAAGATATGATTTCAATTATAGAAGCTCTAAAAAATATGAATAAATTTTTAGATAATAAAAATGTTGAAATGGCCATTGAAAAGGTAAAAAATATTGTTCCTAAAGAAAAAAAAGAAGTATTTGATTTACATTTTGAGCAAATGTATATAGATACATTACCTTGGGGCTTTAAAAAATGTGAAGAAGAAAACTTAAAATACAAGATTATATATGATGCTGTAGATAACAAAAACTGTATAGTCTTTGATTATAGAAACTCAAAAGGTGAATATAATTGGAGACAGGTAGAGCCATTAACTCTTGTTTTTAAAGGTTTTTCATGGTATTTATTTTCCTTTTGCAAATTTAAAAATGATTACCGATTTTTCAAATTATCAAGAATGGAAAATTTAACTGTTTTACATGAAAAAATTAATGAAAATAGAATTTCCTATAAAGAATATATAAATATTAGTGAGAGTGAACAAGTACCTATAAGAGTTGTATTAAAGTTTTCTGAAAGAGTTAGATATAAAATAGACGATTGTTTTGATAAAGATGAAATGAGGTTTCAAGAAGATGGTAGTGTAATTGTAGATACATATTTATTAGAAGATGACTGGATATATTCCATGATATTAAGTTACGGAGAATATGTGGAAGTACTTGAACCCAATCATATTAGAGAAATTATAAAGGATAAATGTAAAAAAATTAATGATATATATTCAAATATGACATAGTGTTGTCAAAGCCTTCCTATATAATACAAATATAAACATAAGGAAGGGGAATAAAATATGGAACAAAGATATTGTCAAAGTTGTGGAATGCCAATGAATGAAGAGCTTTATAGTACTGAATTAAATAATAAAAAAAATCATGAATATTGTATTTATTGTTATGAAAATGGAGCTTTTAAGCATCCAAATTTAACTATGGAACAAATGATAGATGTATGTGTACCTTTTATGAAAGAAAAAGGAATGAAGGAAGATGAAGCAATAGCATTAATGAAAAATTGTTTACCTAATTTAAAGAGATGGAGAAAAGAAGATATAATTACTAAAATAGTAGAAAAAGATAAAATGATAATAGTTGGAAAAGAAATAAGAACAACTAACAAAAATGGTGCCTTTATGGCTGTAATTCCAAAACTTTGGGAAGAATTTGAAAATAAAAGACTTGGGGACAAAATATTAAATAAAGTAAATAAAGATGAGATTTTAGGTTTATATACTGATTATGAAAATAAAGAATTTGGCTTATATTCTTTTATGGTGGGATTTCAAGTTACAGATAAAAATTCTATACCAGAAGGTATGACATATAAAGTGATACCAGCTGGGAAATATTGTGTAGTAACAGCTAAAGGCAAAATGCCAGATAAAATAGGAGAAGCCTGGGGATATATATGGAATTCAGGACTTCAAAGAACCTATACAGGAGATTTTGAACTCTATGATAAGAGATATGATAAAAACGAAAATTCTGAAGTAGATATATATGTAGCCATAAAGTAAAGACTAACATAAAAACTTTTTATGATTTAGTACTTGATAATATTAAACAAGCTATCTTTAAAGTCTATCTTCCTTTTAAATTTTTTTCTTCTAATTTGTTAAACTTAGGCAAATTTACATGATTTATTTATTCTACACTAATAGTATATTCTTTTTTAATATTCACATACTATTAGTGTAGAGAGGTGATTTAAAATGGGTAAAGATTTTAGAAATAATTGTTTAAGGTTAGACCGAAAATAGTTTTAAAGTCTCCATGGCTTCACTAATCTAGTTGCCATAAAATATTAATACTTAAGTATTAATATTTTATGGCTTTAATTTTTTTATATTTCTCTACAGCTTGTACTCTATTAGAAACCTGAAGTTTAGAATATATATTAATCATATGAGTTTTTACCGTTGCTAAAGATATATTTAGTCTTTCTCCAATCTGCTTATTTGAAGCTCCTTCAAATAATATTTCCATCACTTCCTTCTCCCTTTCAGTTAAAAGTTCTGCTTTAATCTTTTCTGGTTCCATAATATCAATTAAATTTTTTATAAAATTATCTTCCTTAGAAGTTAATTCTATATCCTTGTCATTTTTAAGTTTTTTTATAATATTTAAAAGTTTTTCCCCTTCAAGTACATATGGCTTTAAATATCTATTATCAACACTATAATGAATAGCTTCTCTTAATAAATTAAATGTGGTTCTTCTACTTTCATTAAGTTCTTCTAATATTAATGTAAGCACAATTAATCCATCAACAAGATATATTTTAAATGATTTTTTTCTACTATATTCTAAGCATTTATATAAAATATCTTTAGCTTTTTCTTGTTCACCTAATATATAAATAACTCTTGCATAAGTAATCTTCTCATCAATTCTAATATAAATATTAGAATTCTTTTGTTGTTTTTCAAATAAAACCTTATATTCTTGTAAATTTTCATTTGAATAAATACCAGCTGATATGAAATATTTTATTCTTGCTGAATATAAATAAAGTAGTATATCTTTTTCTTTAGTTGTATGTATTGTTATAATCTTATTTGCCAGTTCTTTACCTTTCTTTTTATCTCCCTTTAAAAATTGAGATTCCATCAAATTATATAAAATTCCTCTATCTGCAAACTCATAGCCATCACAAAAAAAATCATTTATCAATTTAAGTTCTTCTTCCGATTTTTGTATTTCAAATCTTTTCATATAAATTCCAGCTATTCCTAAATGATACATAAACATTAAATTGCTTAATATAGGCATTTTATCAAGCATTTCTTTCATATTATTAAGAATACATTCTGCCTTATAGAGTTCACCTAATTCCTCTAAAGCACATGCTTTAATTGATTTACTGAAAAAACTTATATATGATATATTATATTTTTCACCTATACTATTGCTTTTATCTAAGTAATATATAGCTTTATCAAGATATCCTTGTGCAAAAAATATATAACAGCTATTTAAATATATTATAGCTTTTGTTATCTCACTAAAATTAAATTTTTCTATATATTGTAAATTCAATTTTGCATCTAAAGAAGAATCATATATGTATATTTTAAAAGCATTAATAACTTCAAACCATTCTCTTTCCTTTATCTTATTATCTAATATATCTATCAAATTCTTACATTCATTTACTTCCAAATTTACAAAATGATAAAATAATCTTTGAAGAGTTAACTCCTTACTTGTAATTAGATATTCTATAGGAATTTCTTTTAAATAGGACCATACTTCAATATTTTGTGCATTATTTTCTATTTCTATTAAAACTTTATCATAAGCTTTTATTTCTAATAAATGTTTTATGGCTTCCTCAATATTCCCTTGTTTTTTAAAAGCCTCACATGCTTTTAAATTTAGTTTTATCTGTTCATCTTTATTAACCTTTGAAAAAGTAAGATTTAAAAACTCCTTAAACAAATGGTGATATCTATATATTTTTCTCTGTTCATCTATAATAATTACAAATAAATTCTTATATATTAAAGAATTTATTATTTCTTCTGCATTTTTTGTATTCAAAATATCATTGCATAATTCTATGTTGAAATAATTTAAAATTGAAGTTTTTACTAAAAAATTTCTTTCTTCTTCACTAAGTTGTTTTAAAATTTCTTCTGTCAAATATTCTATTACATATTTATTTAATACACTTATATCACTAAATATATTATCCTTTCTACTTTTTAAAGCCAAGGAGATAAGCTGAATTCCTGCAATCCATCCCTCTGATATATTAAATATTTTATCTATAATATCTTCTGTAAGTTCAATATTCAATGTATTTTTTATAAAACTTAAACATTCCCCTTTTGAAAATCTCAAACTTTCCTCTTCAATTTCTAAAAGTTGTCCCTGTAATCTTAGTTCGCCTAAATATAAAGGAATCTCTTCTCTAGTTAAAAAAATATAATGTATATTATTAGATGAATATTTAATTAAATATTCTAAAGTTGAATTCAAAAATTCATCTTTTATATAATGAAAATCATCAAATACTATAAAAATATCCTCTCCCTTAGCTAATTCATTAACTATATAAGGAATAACATTAAATATTTCATCTTTTCTTATAAAAGTATTAAAAGTATTAGTAAGCTCTTTTCCATTATCCTCTAAATACTTCTTTAATATTTCAATAAGATAATACCAAAAGGATTTCCATTGATTATTTTCTTTATCAAGACTTATCCAATTTACATCACTTAAATTTTTATCCTTTATAAAAGAAGAAAGCAGTGTGGATTTTCCACTACCTGCTGCTCCTTTTATTATTGTAATTTTATAATCTTTTATATCCTCTAATTCTTTTATAATCTTTTCTCTTTTAACATAATTCTTTCTTGGCATTGGACTAATAAGCTTAGTCCTTATTAAGTTTACTTTGTTGTCCATATAATCACCTGTGAAATATTTTGTTACTTTCAAATAATTCGCAACAAAATAAAGTTACTTTTTTATTTGTCCCATAGCTATTATCTGCGATACTTAATTATACTATATATCTAATACTGTAGTAAATTAATTTAATATTTTCCTGTTTTCAAACTATTTTTCGTCATTAAACTTGCCAATGTAAATAATACTAGTATTAAGATAACAATATAACTTAACTCAAGTTTATAACTTAATATATTTTTACCATTTTCTATCCCTTGAACTAAAATTAAATAGCTCTTCTGAGGCAGTATATTAATTATTATATCCAAAATTTTATTATTATCTGAGAATGAATAAAAACTTCCTGAAAGAATAGAAGTTAATGTAATTATTACTGATCCAAGCATAAGACTACTCTCTAAATCATCAATAGCAGAAGTAATAAATAAGGCAAAAGCGGTTCCTAGAAAAGTTATTATGCTCAAAAGTATAGCTAAATTACCATAACTAAAACCTATATCAACATTAAACACTGCTTTTGCTATTACTATAGCTAAAAATACAGGCATATATATTATAATAAAATTAAATATTCCCTGTGCTAATAAATACTTTCCCTCACTTACAGGAGAAATTAATATTCTTCTAAAGGTTTTAAAATCTCTATCTTCAGGATACATTACCATAAGACCTACAGATTGAATCAAAATAATCATTATTAAAAATCCTAATATATTAGTACCTACCCCTCTTTTTTCTCCTATATCTATGTTCTTATTTATATTTTGTGGTGCCTTTAAATAATTTTTTATTGTGTTTTTAAATTTATCTCCCTTTATAGTTGTAATCTCAATTTTACCATTTCCTTTATCCTCTAACACTGCATCATACTTGTTTAATAAAAGCTCCGACATCTTAGGCTTTTTATCTAATACTTTTACTTTTAAATATTTTGTGTTTAAATTTACAGATTTATTTTCAGAAACCACTGCTATTGTACCTTTAATTTCCATTTTATCTGTAAAATAAACCGCCGCCATAATCATAAGTGGAACAAATATTATTGTATTTATAATAATTGATTTTTTAGAAATTATCCTATAAAAATTATTTTTTAATATAGTAAACACACTCATTATATATATTCCTCCGGTTTAAAAGTTATTTGACAAAGGATTATAAATATAAGTGAACTGCCAATACAAATGGCTATAGCTGGCACAAACATTGAAAAATCCTTATCATAAATTATTTTAAATATACATTCACTAATCCACTTTACTGGTGATATGTAGGAAAGCTTTTCTACTGTTTTTCCAAGATTATCCATAGGGAAAAATAATCCACCTAATAATGCAAGTAACATGTCTATTGGAGATAAAAACTTATTAGTTGCCTCTTCACTTTTAAAGATACAACACATTGAAGCCCCAAAAGAACACATTAAAAGATTAAATGAAATTAATAAAGCAATTATATATATAAAATTTTCTCCTCCCAAGTTTATTCCTAAAATATATTTTTCTATAATGAGTATTATAGTAAAAAGCACTGATGCAAATATAAATGTTGAAAATATTTTGGATAAAAATATTATAGTTTTAGAAGTAGGAGAATATATTAACCTTACATTGCCCTTTTTAACCTTCTTTTCCATAAAAGTATTTGAAGCTGTTAAAGCAATATATAATACAGTAAAAATAATCATTGTAATTCCATAATAATCATAGGATGTTACCCCTTCACCTCCATAATTTCCATTTGCTATAAATCCAAACAAACCTATAAGAACCAATGGATAAATTGTGTTATATAGAACAAGTATAGGATTTTTTAATATATTTATAATATCAATCTTTACAACTTTTAATAAATTCATAACCTTACTCCTATTCTCTTAAACTTCTTCCTGTTAAATTTAAAAATACCCTTTCTAGAGAGGCTAAACTACTATCAATATTTTGTATCTTACACTTTTTGTTCATCATAGTTAAAATTAATTTATCTAAATTTTCAACAGTATTTACAGATGTTATTTCAACTTTCTCATCTGAAATTATAACTTTTTTTACTCCCTCTATGTTAAAAAAGTCATCTTCTGTAAGTTTTTCTTTATTTGCTATATTAATAGAATATACTCTTTCATCCTCTATGTTTTTCTTTAACTCTTCCTTGGTTCCTTCAGCTATAATGGTTCCATGATCCATTATTATTATTCTGTCTGCTATTTCCTCAACTTCTTCCATATAGTGCGTAGTATATAATATTGTAGCTCCTCTTTTTTGTAATTTCTTAATTGAACTTAAAATATGATTTCTTGATTGAGGATCTATTCCTACTGTAGGTTCATCCATTATTATAAGTTTAGGATTATGTGCAATGGCGCAAGCTATATTTAGTCTTCTTTTCATTCCTCCTGAAAATGTCTTTGGCATATCTAATCTTTTATCATAAAGCCCTACAAACTCCAAAGTCTCCTTTACATTTTCATCAAGCTTTTTCCCTTTTAATCCATAAAGACTTGCAAAAAATCTTACATTCTTTTCTGCAGATATTTCTTCATAAATAGCTAAGTCTTGAGGAACTACACCTATATTTCTTTTAATATTCATAACATCCTCAGTAGATTTTTCACCTAAAAACTTAACTTCTCCTTTATCTGATTTTAATACAGTAGATAATATATTTATGGTAGTACTTTTCCCTGCACCATTAGGTCCTAAAAAACCAAGTATTTCTCCTTGTTTTACATCAAAACTTATTCCCTTTACTACTTTTTTGCTTTTGTAACTTTTTTCTAGATTTTTAACTTCTATTATATTTCCCATATGAATTCCTCCTTTTTATAATCTTATGATACAAAAATTTTTCATAAAAAAAATCAACCTTTCGGTTGATTTTAAAGGTTGATTTTTATATCATTATTTAAGATATTATACAAAAATAATTATTTATATAGATCTGCTGCAAGCTTTTTTAAAATTTTCTCATCTAATACTTGAAAATAATTACTTTTCTTCATTATGGCTCCCTTACAACTAAGACTATTTAATGTTCTTAATAAATGTCTATAACTTGTACCTAGAAGCTCTGCTATTTCAGTTAAGTTTTCATTAAACTTTATTATTCTTTCTTCATTATTATCTACTCTTTCACCAGTAGCAAGAATATAGCTGGCTAATCTATTTTCCAAAGGATAAAGCAAATTTATAGAACTATTTTTTGAACATCTATTTAATTTTCCACCTAAAGAACTACAAATAAACCTTAAAAATTTAGCATCATTAAGCAAATACAAGCTTACACTTTTTAAGGATATAGCTAGGCAATATGTATCCTCTATAACCTGCACATTGGAAGATGCATTTTCTAAATTAATGATTTCTACATCCCCTAACAATTTAAAATCATCATAAAAGCAAAGTAACAAAGACTTACCATTACTAAGAGTTGTATATACTTTAGCTTTTCCTTTTACAAGAAAAAAAAGATAATTAAGCTTTTCATCTTCTCTACAAATATGCTCATTTTTTTTGAAAAAGAAAAGTTCTATAAAGGGATTCATATCTTTAGTGAAGATATCATTAATTCTATACTTTGAAATATACTTATCTTTTTCTTTTAAATCATTTATTCTTATCATAGCTTTATTTTTAAACTCCTCATAAATTCTTGTTTTAAGTATGACATATGTCATATCTCTTTACAACTTTTTCATGATAAATTAAGTTTAAGGTTTCACTAGGAGGAATACTAATATGAAGAATAATTTAATTTCAGCCTTTATAGGTGCTTTAATAGCTATAATGACTTTATTTAATGGAACTTTGTCTAATACTTTTGGAAACTATACTTCAAGCATAATAATTCATGTTATTGGACTTTTTTCTATAACATTTGTGCTCTTAATAAGTAGATCGAAAATTAAAATTCAAAAGGAAATACCTATATACCTATATAGTGCTGGTGCTATAGGTGTCTTTACTGTAGTTTTTAGTAATCTTAGCTTTTCAAAGCTTGGAGTATCATTAACCCTTGCTTTAGGTTTATTAGGACAATCACTTTCATCAATTTTTATAGACCATTTTGGATTACTTGGAATGAAAGTTATTAAATTTGAAAAAAAGAAATGTATTGGTTTGTTATTTATTATTTTAGGAATTTTTATAATGACTGTTTTTTAGAGGGGGATTAATAATGTTATATATATTCATAGCAATTCTAGCAGGTGCTTCTATTGTAGCTGGGAGAATAATAAATTCTAATCTAGCAGAAAAAATTGGTATTTTTCAAGGAACTCTTTTTAACTATGTTATTGGATTGTTCTTTTCATTTATATTCTTATTTTTAAGTAACGAAAGCCTAAACATAACTAATACGAAAATAAAGTCTATACCTTTATGGGCTTATCTAGGTGGTCTTACTGGTGTTTTAGTAATTGTACTATCAAGCTATGTTACACCTAAAATATCTTCTTTCTATTTAACACTGATTATTTTTATAGGGCAATTATTTGTTGGTATTATAATTGATTATTTTACTTTAAATAAATTATCCTTCGGTAATTTGCTTGGAGGACTTTTAGTACTAATTGGACTAACTTATAATTTACTCATAGATAAGAATCAAAACATCTAAATTACTTCAATTAAAAATCCAGTATTTTTAATCATCCTTATTTTTGATTATATTTACTTCTTAAATCATATATAAGAACTCTTATACTACAACTTTACATAAGATAATTATCATAGCACAAAATGATAGCATAATGATAACAAAGAGCACTTAATCCATCTAAGATTAAATGCTCTTAATTACAAATTATAATTAATATAAAGGACATGTAATTTCTATATCATTACCTTCACTATCTGTAAATTCTAAAACTTGATTTTCACCTATAATTGTTAATGGAAAAACAATTTTGCAGTTTAATTGTTCTAATTTTTTTAGAACTAAATCAATATCATTTACTTCTAAACTTGGGAGACAGTTATTCCCCCATTTTTTTACTTCATTCATTTTCTCATTTGCAAATAGACCATATCTAAAACCATTAATGTCAAAAACACTATATATATCATTTTTTTCAGTAACTTTTTGTCCTAATAAGTCCTCATAAAACTCAATTGCTCTTTCCATATTTTTAACGCATATATATAATGATCTTAGTTTAAATTCCAAGTCCATATTTATTTCATCTCCCAACGGAAAGTTTAATATATACATCTTTACGAAATATAATACTAACCATATACAAACCCAAACAATTTTTATTTGAATTTCTAATTTTAACTTTATGAACTTCTCCTTTCTCAAATGCCTAAAAGCTTACTTAAATATTTTGTTATTTAAATTACTCTAATCATAACATTGGTAATATGACATCTGTATATCATATTAATTATCAATGGTTAATATCACTTGAAAAATATTTAATTGGTTATAATATTTTAATCACTGATAGTTTTTATATAAGATTTTAAAGTTATTAAATAATACCCACTGTAGAATACTGCATACACTAAAATAATAATTGCAAAGGCTTTATATATTTTAAGTGCCATCATTTTTCCAAGAACTATAGACGCTACATAAGAGTTACTTACTGCTACTATGAATGGTAATCCAAACAAAATAAACAATTCTTCTGATATAGCCTTCTTTATTTCTTTTTCACTAGCTCCTATTTTTTTAAGAGTTATAAATTTATTCTTATCCTCTTGAGCTTCCATGATAATTTTAAAGTATATGATACTTCCTGTAGCTGTAAGAAATACTAAACCAATAAATATTCCAATAAAAGCCATCATACCTGTCATCTTTAATCCATAACTATAACTTTCATAGTAAGTTAAAAGATTATTTTTAGGGGGAATTTGTTTTTTTAAATCCTGTATAAAATCCTTTAAAAAATATTCATTTTCAAATGTATATCCTGCAATTTTAAACACTTTTTCTTTAGAAATTGTACTTTTTATTTCGTTATATACAATATCCTTAACAACAAAAGTTTCTTTAAAATGCTCCATTCCTATAAAATATTTCATATCAGTACCTGATATTTTTAGATTATATTTTTTATTTTTACTCATTAATTCTATTATTTCACCAATTACACTTTTATTTGCAGCAAAATCTTTCATTTGAAAAAAATAGCAATCTGTAGAATTTTTTAAAGTTACTCTTCTATTAGTTTTTTCACTATTAGCAATTTTATTGAATTGACTTTCATTTATTATAAAAAATGTATTACTATTGCTATAAAAAGAAACTTTAGCTTTCACCTCAAGTAGTTCTATATTTTTATTATTTTTAACCGAAACTTCTTTATGTTTTTTAACAGTATCTTGGAAAATTTTGTCTATTCTATCATTATCTTTTATATATTCTACAGAAAAAGGTCTCACATATCTTGTATTTTCTTCAACTTTATCAAAAAGTCCAAAACAAGCTATCATAGCGCACAAAGCTATAGTAGTTGTAACTGATATTACACTTAAAGTACTCACATTACTTTTAAATCTATAAGAAATTTGAGAAATAGCTATTAGTTTTGTTCCCTTAAAAAGATTTTTTTCATTTTTTTTACTAAAATATATAATACATGAAGTAACCCCTATAAAAAATAATATAGTTCCTATAACAACTAAAAGCACTACTACATAAGCAAGATTAATATTAAAAGTAATCTTTTTTATTGCTATATAATATCCAACTCCTAAAAAAATAATAGAAAGTAGTGCAATGAAACTAGTTATAAAAGATACCTTTAAATCTTTCTCAGTCTTTCTTGATGCATTAAAAAGTTCTATAATATTACCCTTGTGCATAAGTATAAAGCTATGAATACTTATTAATATAAACATAAATCCAAATACTACGAAACAAACCCCAAAGGCTTTTAAGCTAAGCTGAATTTTTACATCTCCATGAGCCCCTATCATTGTATATAAGAGCATAAGAAAAAACTTATTAAAAATTAATCCTAAAGTAATTCCTAAAAAAAACGCACCAACTGTAGTTATAAAATTTTCTATAAAACTTAAAACAAAAGTCTGCATTTTAGACATCCCAAGTATCATATATAGAGCAAATTCTTTATTTCTGGATTTTATTAAAAAAGAGTTGGAATACCATACAAAATAAGATGAAAAAATTGCAGTTATATAAGAAGCCACAATGAACAAAAGGGTAAGCATTTGCTTACCCTCAAACTCAGATTTTATGCTGTTATTATTTACAATAGATATAAATAAATATAATACAAAAACACTGAAAGTAGAGCTTAAAAAAAATGTCCAGTAATTTTTAAAATTGTTCTTTATATTATTTAAGGCTATATTAAATAATGTCATCAGCGCCACCTCCAATAACAGAAAGAATTCTAATTATATTTTGATAAAAATTCTTTTTTTCCATATCTCCTCTGTATATTTCATTAAATAATTTACCATCTTTAATAAATATTACTCTTTTACAATAGGAGGCTGCAAAAGCATCATGGGTTACCATTAATATAGTAGTACCGCTATCATTTAAGCTTTTAAGACAATTTAAAAGCTCCTTTGAAGATTTAGAATCTAATGAACCTGTAGGTTCATCAGCTAAAATCAAGGATGGCTCAGTAATTATTGCCCTTGCAGCTGCTGCTCTTTGTTTTTGCCCACCTGAGACCTCATAAGGATGCTTGTCCAATATTTCCTTAATACCAAGTTTATAACTTATAATCTCTAACCTTTTTTGTATGGTTTTATAAGAAACTTTCATAAGCATTAGAGGTAAGACAATGTTTTCTTTTAATGTCATGTTATCAAGTAAATTAAAATCTTGAAAAATAAAACCTAGCTTTTCTCTTCTAAAGTAGGACAAACTTGGCTCCTTTAATTTTGTTATATCCTGTCCTTCTATAAACACATCCCCAGAAGTTGGCTTATCAATGGTGGAAATTACATTTAAAAATGTTGTTTTTCCTGAGCCTGACGGCCCCATTATTGCTGTAAATTCCCCTTTCTCTATCTCTAAATTTATATCATCAATAGCTGTATATTTCAATCTACCAAATTTTGAACCATAAACCTTTCTTAAGTTGTTTACCTTTAATACTTCCATTTTAAAATACCCCTTATGTAAAAATTACCTTATAACAATTCTACACCATATATAATTAGCATTTAAGACTAAACCTATATTCTAATTAATTTTTTTAGTTAATATATTTAATAGAGTTAAGACAATTCCAAAAATTGTAACAATCAGTGTTACCCAAAAAAGTTCTGGTGACAAAAATGTAAAAAGTAAATAATCATCTAATTTAAATATAATTTTAAAAGGAACTTTTGAATAGAAGATAAAATACCAAATTGCCACAAGTAAAGCTGGTAATATAACTTTCATACAATATTTAAAGTCAAATTTATTATTAGAAATTAAAGAAACAATTCTTCTTTTGCTTGTAAATTGCTTTTTTATATTATAAATAAAATACAAAAATAAAATATCTAGAAAAAATGCTAGCGATAACAATGTTGCTTGCATAATTCTCAAAAATTTAGTCTCATTAATATTGCTTCCTGTAGCCCAATTAGTCCAGACCCCTAGAACATCAGATTTAAAATAGTATCCAGCATCTCCATTTGTAAGAATTACAATACCCCTTTTTTCTTTAGGTAAAAATGCAATTTGAGCATTCCAACCAGTTATATCTCCACTATGAGTTATTAATTTTTCACCATTTTTTAACGTTGTTGGAATAAATCCAAGACCATAAACCCCAAAAGAACTTTTAGTATTTAGTTGAGGCGAAAACATTTTTTCAAGGGAATCTGATTTTAAAACACCTCTTCCAGCACCAGTTCCATTAGAATAATTCATACATGCTGCAGTAAAAGTTGAAAGATCTGCTAAATTTGTATATACTCCGCCAGAGGCATGCTCTATCCAAGGTCTATCTACTATAGCTTTTCCATCGCCTGTATATGCAGTAGCAATGGTAGTATTATCTTTATATTTTCTATCATATCTTGTATGTTTTAAATTAAGTGGATTAAATATTTCTGATTTCATATAGTCTGCAAATTTTGTTCCGGTTACTTCTTCAACAATTAATTGTAAAACCGAAAAACCTCCTCCTGAGTATTGAAATGTATTTCCTGGTTTATTTACTATTCCAACACGCCATTGCTTTCCTGCAATTCCTGAAAGTGATTGTTCTATAGTAGGTAATGGTTTATCCGGATCATATCCAGGAGCCCCTTGTACAGAAAGCCCTGCTGTATGACTTAATAGTCTTCTTATAGTTACACCCTTTGTGTCAAATTTTGATGGTGGAATATGCCAACGAGTAAGATATTTTTCTGCTGGAGCATCTAAATTAATTTTTCCTTGTTCTACAAGATTCATTATTCCCCAAGCAGTAATAGGTTTAGATATAGATGCTATTCTAAAAATAGTATCTTGAGTAACTTTTGTATTAGATTTTTTATCAGCAAAACCATATCCCTTTTGCCATATGATTTTATCATTTTCAATTAATCCTATGGCAACACCAGGTACTTTGTATTTTTTCATCCAATTTGGAAATTCATTATCAAGCCTTTCTACAAATTCATTTGAATCTTTAGATGAATAAATTTTCGAATGATTAAAAACTGTAATTAAATAAGAAGCTGTTACTGATATTACTATTACTACCAATATTGATATTGTAGTTAAAAATAACTTTTTTTTCATTTTATATACCTCCAAAATGTATTCAACTAAATTTAAATATTTAGTTGTATTTCCCTATTTCAGTATATAAAATTCCAAAATGTATCACCATTTTTTTAACTTACATTTTTCTTGTTCATCTTACATTTTTGTAACATCATAATAATCATGCCACTTGGGAAAGTGTATAAATACACTAGTACCCTTTCCATATTCCGATTTAATGTCTATATGATGTTTAAGTTTCTTTGCTAGCTTTTGAGAAAGGTAAAGTCCCATGCCAGTAGCCTTTAAGTTAATATTTCTTCCATTGTAACCTGTGAATGCATCATTAAATATTTTTTTTAAATCCTCACTTTTAATTCCTAAACCATTATCCTCTATAATTAAAACTTTTTCTTTATCATTTTCTAAGGTTTTAAAAATTACAATACCATTTACATTAGAATATTTTAATGCATTTGAAACAATCTGATCTATAATAAAAAGAATCCATTTTTTATCGCTATCCACAGTAAAAGCTTCAGGTACTTCATTTAATAATTTTATATGTTTTTTTATAAATATAATGGAATGTTTTTTTACACTCTCTTTTATTAGTTTTGCTATATTAACTTCTGAGATAGTGTAATCCTTAGAAAAATTATCACTTCTTGAATAATAAAGTACTTTTTCAACATAATCATCAATTTTCTCTATCTCTTCTTCCAAAGGTTTTAAGTTTTCTGTATCAAGACCTTGCTTTTCACAGCTAATTAAAAGCTTTGAAGTTGTTATTGGAGTTTTTATCTCATGAGCCCAAGCAGTCATAAACTCCTTATTTTCCTTAAATTCATTTTCTATATTTTTTACAGTTTCCATAAAATCATTATAAAGGCTATCTATTATTGAATAATATATTTCTTCTTTACAGTCTATAGGTTTAGGTAAAATGGGAGTTTTATCCTCTGAAGCTTCAACATCTAAAAGTTTCTTAATTTGCTGGTATTTTCTATAATAATCTATTGCAATATAAGTAATAAACATAAACATAGAAACAAAAATGATATAAAAAATATTAGAAGTTAAAACTCTATTTTTTCTATCAAAATATATAGTTAATGATATAAAAATTATTTGGAAAATATAAAATGCTAAGAGCTTAATGTTTTCTTTTAGATATTTAATAAAGCTCATTTTATAACATATCCCTGATTTATAATGGTTTTAATAAAATCATTAAGGCCTATTTTATTTAACTTTTTTCTCAGCCTATTAATATTAACTGTTAAAGTATTATCATCAATGAAGTTTTCATCCTGCCAAAGTTCCTGCATTATATCCTCTCTGCTCACAATAGTTTCATACTCTTTCATTAATATATAAAGAATTTTAAACTCGTTTCTTGTAAGTTCAATAGTTTTATCTTGATAGTAAAGTATATTATCCTTTAAGGATAACATAGCACCTTTACAGTCAAGAACATCCATATTGGAATCTCTATAAGAATAAGTTCTCCTTAAAATAGCATTTATTTTTGCATTAAGTACCTCAATAGAAAACGGTTTTGTTATATAATCATCCCCACCCATATTTACAGCCATAACAATGTCCATATTGGTACTTCTTGAGGATAAAAATATTACAGGTACTTTTGACATACTTCTGATTTTACTGCACCAGTAAAAACCATCATAAGCAGGAAGATTTACATCCATAAGCACAAGCTGAGGATTTATATGCAAAAATTCCTGAAATATGTCATTGAAATCTTTTACTATGTAAGTTTCAAAACCCCATTTTTCAAGGGATTTCTTTATAATATTTGCTATTTTTTCTTCATCTTCTATTATCATTATCTTGTACATTAATTCCCCCCTATATTGTATTTTTATTATTTAAATAATCTTTTCTCTTCAAACTACTAAAAGCACTGATAAAAATCCAAAAATAACTAAGTTCTGACCTTATATAGCTATAATATTTATTAGTTTGAAAACCATTAAAATTATTTAATTTTCCCTATAATAATGCCAATATCTACACTATATTACTTATAATAATTATTATTTGCCCTTAAAATTTTTCAAAAGTGGACTTATTTTAATAACCATTAATAATTATATCACGGCTTATTGATTGAATAAATTAATAATTAATTATATATTTTTTCAAACTAAATTTGGTAATTTTATTGACAAGCTCTCCGCAAAGTTATATTATATATTTAAGTTAATATTGTTATATGTTGTTAAAAGGGAGTAGTATAAAATATAACATCAACATGCCCGGTTAGTTTTCTAGCCTGGTGTTATATACCAAAGTTTGGTTGCAAGACTTTTAATATAATTCTTTTGTATTCTAAGAATTATATTAAAAGTCTTTTTTATTTGCTAGGCAATTATAAATTATTTTGAGACTTCATATTACCAATAATATCTAATTTAAGGAGGATAAAAAATTAAACTTACATAAGTGTAATTTATAATTTTATATTAAAAAACCAAGCTAAAAAATAAAAATAATTTTTAATAATATATAACCTTAACCTAAAAATATAGATACTATTATTAGTACTGTGCTTTTAGTAATGTTTTACAATGAATTCTTTAACCCTTTAAGCATTTTAATCTATAACTAGAAGGAGGAAATTTTCATGGAAAAATATTTTCATAAATCTATTGAAGAAACTATGAAATACTTTAATGTGAGTAAAAATGGTTTAAATTCTAAAGAAACAAAAAAACAAAGAGAATTATATGGATACAATGAATTAGTAGAAAAGAAAAAAGATACAATCCTTAAGGTTTTCTTAGAACAGTTTAAAGATTTTTTAGTAATTATATTAATAATAGCTGGAATAATCTCTATGGTAACAGGAAATATAGAAAGCACCATTGTAATATTTGCTGTTATTACTCTTAATGCTATATTAGGTACAGTTCAGCATGTAAAAGCTGAAAATTCTCTAAATAGTTTAAAGAAGCTATCTTCTCCTCATGCTAAAGTAATAAGAGATGGTAAAAAAATAGAACTTTTATCTAGAGAGATAGTTCCAGGAGACATTTTAATTTTAGAAGCTGGTGATTATGTACCTGCCGATGGAAGAATAATAGAAAACTACTCTATTCAAGTTAATGAAAGCTCTTTAACTGGTGAATCTGAAAGCGTTCTTAAAACTGCAGACACTATATCTGAAAATGATATTGCCCTTGGTGATCAAAAGAATATGGTATTCTCTGGTAGTTTCGTTACCTATGGTAGAGCTACTGTAGTTGTAACTAGTATTGGTATGAATACAGAAATAGGAAAAATAGCCTCACTTATTGAGAATACTCAAGAAAAGAAAACCCCTCTTCAAGTGAGTCTAGATGATTTTGGTAAAAAATTAGCGATGATAATTTTAGTAATATCCGCTTTAATATTTTTACTTGACATACATAGAGGATCTTCTGTATTAAATTCCTTAATGTTTGCTGTAGCCTTAGCTGTGGCTGCTATTCCAGAAGCTTTAAGTTCTATTGTTACTATTGTACTTGCTATTGGTACTCAAAAAATGGCTTCTGAAAATGCTATTATTAAAAAGCTAAAAGCTGTAGAAGGGTTAGGATGTGTTTCAGTAATATGTTCTGATAAGACAGGCACCCTTACTCAAAATAAAATGAAAACAGAAAAAATCTATATAGACAATAAAATATTTGAGTCGAATGAATTTGATTTAAAAAATTCTGTACAAAATCTTTTAATTAAATCTTCAATTTTATGTAATGATTCTACTGTGCAACAGAATAAAAAAATAGGTGATCCTACTGAAATAGCTTTTGTAGAATTAGGTAAAAACTATTCATTAGATGAATTAGATTTAAGAAAAACTTATCCAAGACTTTCAGAATTACCTTTTGATTCAAATAGAAAACTTATGAGTACTTCTCATAAAATTGATGGACAATACCTTATGATTACCAAAGGTGCTGTAGATGTTCTCCTTAAAAGGATAAAATACATAAGAACTTCTGAAGGTATAAAGGAATTTACGAATAAAGATAAGAAAAAAGTTGAAAGTGTAAATTATGAGTTTTCACAAAAGGGATTAAGGGTACTAGCTTTTGCCTATAAAGAAATAAAAGAAGATATTGAACTTTCTATGGAAGATGAAGATAGTTATATATTTTTAGGTTTAATATCAATGATTGATCCTCCAAGAAAAGAATCTTTTGAAGCTGTTAAACAATGTATACACGCAGGTATAAAACCAGTAATGATAACTGGTGACCATAAAATAACTGCTTCCTCCATAGCCTCTCAAATAGGAATACTAAGAAATAATGATGAAGCTATAGAAGGTGTAGAGCTAGATAAAATTAGTGATGAAGAGTTAAAAGATAGAGTAGAAAATATATCTGTATATGCTAGAGTTTCTCCAGAACACAAGATAAGAATAGTAAAAGCATGGCAAGAAAAAGGAAAAATTGTGGCTATGACTGGGGATGGCGTTAATGATGCTCCAGCATTAAAGCAATCAGATATAGGTATTGCAATGGGTATAACAGGTACAGAAGTATCTAAAGACGCAGCTTCAATGATTTTAACAGATGATAATTTTGCAACCATTGTTAAGTCTATTTCTAACGGCAGAAGTATATATAGCAATATAAAAAATGCCATTAGATTTTTACTTTCTGGAAATACTGCTGGTATTTTATCCGTTTTATATGCTTCACTGTTTGCTTTACCTGTGCCTTTTGCTCCTGTTCACCTTTTATTTATAAATTTACTTACAGATAGCTTGCCAGCTATAGCTATTGGGGTTGAACAAACTAAAAATGATTTAATAAATGAAAAGCCTAGAAATATAGATGAACCTATACTTTCTAAAGATTTCTTAAAGGGTATTCTAAGTGAAGGTATATTAATAACAATATTCACCATGGTAGCCTTTCATATAGGGTTAAAAGGTTATGGTGAAAACTTAGCAGCAACTATGGCTTTTGCTACTTTATGCTTAAGTAGATTATTCCATGGATTCAATTGTCGTTCTAACAGTTCTATTTTTAAAATAGGGTTATTTTCCAACAAATATACTTGGATAGCCTTTTCTACAGGATTCTTTTTATTAAATTTAGTTTTAGCTTTTGATCCTTTAAAAGCATTATTTGAGGTTAGCCCCCTTAATATAGAACACTTTATATATATTTATATTTTAGCTGCTTTACCTACAATAATAATTCAAGCTTACAGATTTGTATTTAAAGAAAAACTTAATTTAAGTCATTCTTTAGCAAAAGGTATTTAATAAATACTAACTATCTAAAATAATAATTTCAATAAAAATTATATTTTAGATGTTTGCATAATATTTAACTTTACTTTAGAATATATAAATAGCCTAGGAATAAAATTATAATTTTTGTTCCTAGGCTTATTTTTAATTACTCATTTTATTGCATACAAAGTTTTTCCCACACCACCATAAAAGAGTATATGCACTTATCCTCCATGGCTATGTCCAGTTAAGGTTAAATCAATATTATAATCTAAAAGATTATTTATGTAATCTGTATCATGCATCAGCAATATATTATAGCTTTTTCAATATTTAAATAATATTAAAACTATCGTTATCATTTAAGTAATCTACTGATTCACAGATTATACTTTCAATAACTTCTCCTTTTATATTTAAAGTTTCAAGGGCAAAATCTGAAAATTTATAAGATAATCCATCGTTTCCAACACCTACACCTAACATCATAGTAATAGAATCCGCTATATGTACTATAGAAACTAATTTAGGATCTTCTTTTGATAATTCTGGTGAATGATGATAACGAATACTCTCTACTAAAGATAATGGAAAATTCCATTTTTCAGCTATTTTAGCTCCTACTTCTCCATGATTAAATCCAAGAATCTCTTCCTCTGCTTCTACAAAAGTTTTTCCCTCTTCATCTACTTTATTTATTATTGTTTGATATTCTTTAGCTACATAATAATTTAATATAGTTTTACCAATATCTCTTAAAAGACCTGCAACATAAGCTTGTTCAGCTTTAGGATATTTTAATTTTTTAGCTATAAATCTTGCTATTATAGCACAGCTTTGAGATTGATTCCAAAGCTCATATTTCTCAAGACCATATCCTCCCGGAAGTTCTTTTACAAGATATTCACTTACTGCTGATGCAAGAGCTAAACTTTTTATTGCTTGAGCACCTAAAAGTACAGCTGCTTCTGATACAGTATCAATTCTTCTAGCATATCCATAATAGGTTGAATTAGCTAATTTCAATATTTTTGATGTAAGACTTTGGTCAGTTAATATTTCCTTTTCCAATTCCTGTACTGTAGAGTAAGGATCTTCCGCAAGAGATATTATCTTATTTATTCCATCCGGTAGAATAGGCATATCTTCAACTTTACTAATTAAATTATCTAAACTTATTTTTGCCATATTTTGAACACCCATTTCATATAAAATATTTTTTATAATATTATATATATCGCTATATCTAATTGAATACTTAAACTTTTTATAGATATTTACCATTTAAAATACTATAGCATTTTGGAAACATATAACTATGAATAAAAGTCTTATCATAAAAATTTATAATGTATGCACCTAATAAATCACTTTAAATTTCTCAAATAGCTTTTAGTATCATAAATACTATATTCTTCAGCTTCATTTTTTTTATTTTCATCTTTTTTCCTTTCATCTTGTTGCATTTGAACAATTACACGTAACTCTTCTGGACTCACGTTCTCTATCTGAGCTAAAATTGATGCATCTGCATCTTTTAAAGCAATTCTTTTAAGGCACTTTATTTTCATTCCATTTTCTACAAGATATAATTTTATTACATTACCTTCTAAAAAATACTTATGAGCTCTAACTTTCTTATTATTTGAAGAAAATTTTTTAATATCAAAAACTTTATTTTTTTCATCATGTTTTTCCGTAGCTTTATTTTTTCTATTTTTAAAAGAATTAGAAATTTGTTCCCCAAAAATCTTATCATATTGAATTTTCACCATTAATATAACTCCTTTCCAGATTACATTACATTTCCATAAAATATTATCGTATTAGAAAATATAACCTTTAATTCAAAAATTTTATTTGTAATATTATGTTTTAATAAAATTTTAAAAGTAAATACGTCAATTAAGATTTAAAATCTTAATTGACGTATTTGCTTTACTATTGATTTATACATCCAATTTAAGTTTAATGAATATCATATACACTATTACACAATGTAACAGTCAATAGATGAAAAATAATTTATTTAACTAACAATTTTCCACCCAATAGCCTTTTTACGTACCCCAATAAAATTAGCATAAATACCTGGTTTATTAATTAATTCATCATGTGTACCTTTTTGAACTATATTACCATTATCCAGAACAATAATCTGATCTGCCTGTTTTACTGTTTTTAATCTATGAGCAATCATAATAATGGTCTTATCTTTTGTAAGTTCTGCTATGGCTTCTTGGAGGCGACTTTCATTTTCTGGATCTATATTAGAAGTTGCTTCATCTAATATAATTATTGGTGCATCCTTCAAAATGGCTCTAGCAATAGAAATTCTTTGCTTCTCTCCTCCAGATATATTAGATCCTCCCTCGCCAATCACAGTATTATAGCCATTAGGAAGTGATTTAATAAAATCATGGCAGCAGGCTTTTTTAGCTGCCTCTATAACTTCATCCATAGTAGCATTAGTTTTACCAAACTTAATATTATTGGCTATAGTATCTTGAAAAAGATAAACATTTTGAAACACCATACTAATATTTTTAAGGAGACTGTTTAATGTGTATTCTTTAATATCTCTATTACCTATTGTAATGCTACCTTCAGTTACATCCCAAAACCTTGCAATTAAATTACAAAGAGTACTTTTTCCGCTTCCAGAAGGTCCAACTATAGCAGTAGTAGTTTTTTCTGGAATTTTTAGATTGATATTTTTAAGTATTTTTTTATCATCATAAGAAAAACTCACATTGTTAAACTTTATATCATAGTTCTGTGGTACGATACCTTTTCCATCAATATCCATAACGGGAATTGCATCAATTTCATCTACTTTATTCATGGAAACATCCAACATTCTAAGCAATGCAGATACACTACCAGCTGACTCTAATTGCCCATAAATCATGAAAGCTGAAATTACCATAAGAAGACATTTGAAAAGTTCCATGGTTCCATTTACATAAAACAAAATAGCAATAAATATAACAGCTACACTATTAACCCTCAATACCAGCTGCTGTAAAACAGTATAAGGAATAAAGGTTTTTTCCAATAAAATATTTCCTTCTCTACTTTCTTTTATAGCTTGGTCAATCTTTTTATTTGTATTCTCATCCATATTAAAAGCTTTTACTACGCTTATACCTTGTACATATTCCAATGTAGCTTCTACAAGTTTTGCCTGAGCTTCCTGTCTTTTAGGAGAATTTACATGGGATTTTTTTTGCAACAAAGCATTTGCCCATACAAAAAGAATAATTCCCATAAATACTACTAATCCAATACGCCAATCAAAAGTTGTTATACCTATCATAATTACCCCAGCATGAATAAACCCATGAAGAATCTTTGTAAGTACTATAGGTGCATTATTTTCTATATCTCCCATTGTAGTAGTTACAGAAGATGTAATACTACCAAGGCTATTACTATTAAAATATCCCATAGGCAAATATTTCATTTGATCCCCTATATGAATTCTCTTATCTGCACACATAAAATAACCAACTTTAGTTTGAGAAAAATGAGAAATGTAACTAGAAATAGTTTTTCCGACAATACTTATAAGCATAATGCCTAAAGACATCCACATGTTTTTTTCTGTTATCCCACTAATAAGCCCATTTAATACAATTGCTAATGCTAGAAGTTGTAAAAAATCAAATATAGAATGAATTACACTAAATACTACAGATTTTTTTAATGTGTTTCTATTATCTCCTGAAAAGTCAAATATTTTTTTAAATGTATTTATCATATTTATCCCTCCTTATGCCTCATCTTTTGCATCTACATGAGCTTCCCACATGCTACGATACAATTTACAGTCAGCTAAAAGCTGTTTATGAGTTCCTTCTGCCACAATTTTCCCATTTTTAACTACCACTAATTTATCAGAATCTATAACTGTTGAAAGTCTGTGAGCAATTACAATTAGCGTCTTATTTACAACTAAATTTCCTACTGATTCTTGAATAATAGCCTCATTTTCAGGATCTGTATAAGCAGTAGCTTCATCTAGAATAACAATAGGAGCATCTTTTAGCATAGCCCTTGCAATTGCAATCCTTTGGCGTTCTCCTCCTGAAAGATGTCCTCCTGCTCCACCAACTACAGTATTGTATCCCTTTTCTAGTTTCATAATGAACTCATGACAGCCAGAAGCTTTTGCTGCGGCTTCTATCTCCTCATTTGTTGCAGTAGTTTTTCCCATACGGATATTTTCCCTTATGGTATCATCAAATAGATAGTTATCTTGAGATACATAAGCAATCTGTTCCATAAGCTGTTTCTGAGGAATTTCTTTAATATTTATATTTCCTATACTAATACTACCCTCTGTTACATCCCAAAACCCTGCAATAAGCTTTGTAATTGTAGATTTTCCACTACCGGAAGGTCCTACAAAAGCTGTTACAATTCCGGGATTTATCCTAAGATTAACACCATTTAAAATTTGACTTTCTTTATCATAAGAAAATTTTACATCTTTTAATTCAATAGTTAAATCCTTTAAATTTTTTTCTTTAGTAGGTCTTTCAAGTTCAGGAGCGTCAAGCAGCTTAGATACATCTCCTACAACTGTTCCTATTTGTCCAATTCTATCTGTAAAGCTAATAGCTGAAAGTATTGGTTCTACAATTCCCAAAGATAATATCACTATAGTAATAAATACAGGAATTGTGAGACTTCCATTCATACAAAAATAACATCCAAATGGCAATACTGATACCAAAACTGCAGGCCATACTGTAAAGCACATAGACATAAAAACCTGACAATCCTTCATCCAATTCACCGCATAGTTTGCATTCCCTGTTACTGCATCTGTATATTTTTCATAAGAATTTGCAGATTGATTAAAGGCTTTTATTACTTCAATTCCATTTACATACTCAATAACTGTAGTATTCATTTTTTTACTTGCCGCTACAAAACCACTAAATCGCTTTTCATAATCCTTGGCCATACCCTTATAACACAAAAATCCTATTGGCAGTGTAATAAAAGATACAAATGCCATTCTCCAGTCTAAAATAAACATGTATACAACAATAGCTATAGGCACCAAAAGATTTGATGTCATCTCTGGAATTAAATGAGCCAAAGTAGACTCAATACTCTCTACCTGATCTACAATAATACTTTTTAATTTACCAGAGGGAGTTTCTATAATATATCCCATAGGCACTCTAGAAAGTTTTGAAACCAATCTGAGTCTAATCTCCTCTAAAGTAGCATAAGTAGCTGTATGAGAAACAGTTGTAGATAAATTCATAAAAATGGTCTTTAAAATTAATCCTGCAGCTGCTAAAACACACCAAAAACCATAGTAAGAAATATTCTTTTCTCCTCCAATTAACTTAACCACCATATTTGCTACAGCAAAATAAGGAATCATCCCGGATGCCACACCAATAATAGCCAGTAACACAGAGCCTATAAAACTAGCTCTATGTGGTTTTGCAAATTCCCTAAGTCTAGAAATAGGGGACTCAACTTTTGTATTTTCCATATTAAAAATCACGCTCCTTATATCATAAATAAGTTTCTAATATTTATATAGATTTTTAACTCTACTTGAAAATTAAAAATCATCCTCCTCTGCTTACCTCCACTTATCTTAAATATATTAGATAATGGCTATAGAAGAGGATAAAAAATAGACTTAGTTAGTTCTAACTAACTAAGTCTATTTTAGCATTTTTTAAATCTGTGCTCCAACTCCTAAGAGTCAGCTTTAGCTCCAATCAGACATTTATTTTTCGATATTGCATAGGGCTTATTCCCACAATTTCTTTAAAAGCTGCTGCAAATTTGCTCTGATTTTCATATCCCACTTTAACCGCAATATCTGCAACACTACTCCTAGTTTGTTGAAGCAATACAGCTGCATACTCCATACGATATTTCTTCATATAAGCTGCAATAGAAGTTCCATAAACACCTTTGAAGCATGTTTTTAAGGTTGTTTTGCTAATACCATGTTCTTTTGCAAGTTCATCAATAGTGTATCTTCGTTTTGGGTGTTCTGTTATCTGTTTCTGAATTTTCTTTATGATTTCAACCTGTTGTTTAGGATAGTAAAGCTTTTGATCATCTTCTTTATGAACATCTATTTTGCTCAAAAACAAAAGAAGCTCTAAAATCTTTAATTTAAAATAAGGTTTTTGGACTGATAATGGAACTGAATAAAGCTCTGAAAAAATATGTTCAATTTCATTTCTTGCTCTTATAATAAAATATTGATTTTTACAAATAAGTTTATCCTTTAATGCCCAGATATCAATAGACATCTCTTTCATAATTGTAGGAAGTATATGCTCTACTTCATCAATATGAAGTTCTACGGAAATTCCCCTATAATATTTAAGGGGAAATCCTGTTGTTATGGAGTGATTATTCATCATAAAACCAGAAAAATCTCCTTCCCCCATATATAAATACAATCCATTTTGAAGTTCACATTCCAATCTTCCTTCTAAACAATAATTAATTTCCATAATATTATCACAGGATTGTTTCCCACAATAGCAGCTTACAGCATCAAATTCATTATAAAGAAGTTTAATTCCTGGGAAAACCTGATAAACAGTTATAAATCCAGATCCTTTCTGACAATTCATCTTATAAACAGTTCGATAATCATCATTATCTCTCTCTACAATTGTTGTAATTCCATCAAAGATAAAATAATTTTGCTCTAAGTTGCTTTCATCCAAATGTTGTCCACTCCTTTTTTAAAGATTTAGAATTTAATTCGCAGCTAAATATATTAATTTTAGGTTTATCATTTAAAATTCTATCAAACATCTCGTTAAAGTTATGCATGTAGAATAATTCTCTTTTATCTTTTTAAAATCCCTTGTCTTTCCCATACTATCATTCCAAATTGTTTTCATCTCTTCTACAGTATCTGATTTGAAAATGTAATAAGGAGTTTCATTTAAATATGTTTCTTCCATTTTTTTAGATATATCTGTGGTTTCATCAAATATATATACTAAACCATACATACCATTGCTTTCAATAAAATCATAATTCCTTCACAACTAATTTTTTCACCTTCAATTAAACAATCGAAATTTCCCTTTAAACTAATAAGTAAATGCTTTGCCCAATGCTTATGCTTCTCTGGATCATTATGATCAGCTAATAAAAGCACATAATCCAAAGCACAAAAAATTTCTGTCATTTTCTTATCACTTTTTCATAAACTCTTTAATCCCTTGAAAAGTTTCATCACTAATTACATGTTCAACTTTGCAAGCATCTTTTTCAGCTATTTCCTCAGATACTTTTGCTGTTTCAACAAAAAATTTAGTCAAAATCTGATGACGTTCATATATACTTTCTGCTTTTTTACGGCCTATATCAGTGAGATTAATGTATCCTTTACTATCTATATTAATATGTCCAGATTTTTTCAATAAACCTACTGCATGACTAACACTTGGTTTACTAAAATCAAGTGCCTTTGCAATATCAATAGATCTTACACTTCCATTTTTATTTTCTAATATTAAAATTGTTTCTAAATAATTTTCCCTTGATTCGTACATAATTACCCTCCATAATATGAAATACAATATTATAATACTTGTCTATACAATTTTTCACAAATTAATGATTGTATTCATTATCATATAACATCTAGATATATTTTTCAATGAATTCAACCTTTTCTTCTACAAAGCAACATCTCTTACTAAAGACTTATTTTATTACTTAAAATTATTCTTATTTTCTATTTTAATTAAACATTTAGGTTTGCTGAATCTTTTAATTCAAGATCTTCATCTGTCATCATGTGATGAAGTCTATTTCTCATAAGGAATAATATTGCAACCATTATAAACATTGCAGTACATCTTCTTTTTTCTTGAGTTGTAAGTGGTCTATTTTCAACCTTTTTACCTTCAGTATTTTTGGTTGCATGATATTTACCTACATTACCTAAATATTTTGGTGCTAACATTGTAAATGCAACAGCCAATATTTTTTTGTAAAATATAGTATACAAGATTTCTGTATAAATTTTAAATATTAAATGATTAAGGCAGCTCAAAAGCTGCCTTTTAAATTTATAATCTTTTTAAATTCATTTAATTATTTTCTATACATCATAGATATTTGCAACTTATATACTGACAACATGTACACATGAAAACGCATCTACCCATAAACCAACTACTCTAACTGGAAGTCTCCATGACTTTACTACATACGTGGATACTACTATCTCCTGAAAATGCCTGCAATCACTAACAGGATTTGCAGCACAATCATAATGTCCTACCACAGCAACTACATTAGAATTGTGGGCTGTTATTGAAATTATAACTTTCTCTCTTAACCTTTCAATTTCAAGCCATTGACCTTGAGATAACACCTTATCTATTCCAGGTTCTGTAATTAAATCTACATAATCCACATCAAAGTTTTCTTTCAACCAATTTGTCACAGGAATCTGAACCCTACCATCAATACAATTTAGAACTGTTCCAAATCTTTTCTTCATTGCACACCTTCAATTATTTTTTACTATATAAAATATGGATATAATATAAAATCTGTGATTAACTAATCCTTTTATATAAAATCTATTACCATATGACTATTTATCTAACTATCAAGACTAATATTAGACATAGAATTGATTTTTATTTATAAAACCATCTCTTTTATTTATATTTTTTATTTCTCACTCAAAGATTTTTTCTCTAAATTTTTCAAATCATTTATTATATCAATAAATTCTTTATTTTCTCTAATTAAATCAAATTCTGGTGCTTCAAAGATTTTAAATATATTTTCATATAAATTCATAGTTATAGTTTTCTTTCCCTTTGGAATTTCATTAAAACACCAAATATCTCTAAAATTTTCTGGTTCATTAATATCATTTTCTCCTATATCTTCTACCATCTTATGTAGCATATCTATAGCTTTTTTACTTTCACCAAATTTCAAATAAACTTGTGCAAAATTTAAGTATTCCATTGATAAACTTAAGATATAATCTCCATTAGATGAAAGAACTTTTTTAATGTTAATTGATAAGTTATAATATTTTTCTATCATACTTAAATCTTTTTTATCTTTCATATAAGAATTGGCCAAACCGAAGCATACAAAGGTTATATCATTAATATTTTTATATAGTTTACTTTGTAATATATCCCTTGCTTTTTTTAATTCATCTTTCTTCATATATATATTAGAAAGTAAAAGATTAGGATCAAGCTCACTTTTATTAATTTTATTTAAAACTTCTATAGCTTTATCTTCTTCTCCTATTGATGGATATAATGCACCCAGTTGAAATAGTGCTTGTTCAACTAATTCTATTTTTGTACAATTTTTAGCTATATCTTTAAATAGTTCAATAGAATACTTTATCATATCCATACCCTTTTCTTCCTCTGTACTTTTCCATGAATACATAGTAAATAAGAAACCTATCCTAAGCTTTAAATAATAACTTGATGGATACTTTACTATGTATTCCTTGCTCTTAACTATAGCTTTTCCCAACTCACCATTACTAAATAGTTTTTCACATTCAGCAAATATTTTCATAACTTCCTCATCTGAAAGTTGAATTTTAAAATTTAATAGCGTATCAATAGTAACGTTAAAAAATATTGCAATAACTGGTAATAATGTTATGTCTGGATATGAAGTTCCACTTTCCCATTTAGATACTGCTGCTGTGGATACTCCAATAAAATTTGCCAACTGTTCTTGGGTAATAGCTTTTTTTTTCTTAATCTATAAATAACTTCACCTATTAATAATTTTTCCATTATTTATCACTCCATATAGTTATTGTAGGATTCTATGCACTTAGTATAACTTACTTTAACCTGTATACCAATAGATTCATAGTTGAATATGATATAGAAAATTTAACTCATAGTTAAGTTGTTTTTATCTTTATCATGTTTTAAATCTGTGGTTTAAGAGTTTAAAAATTTTGAGTAAATAAAGGAATAACTGTATATTTTAATAAAGACTGAATTTAAACCTTAATTATAGGTATTATTGCCTAGCCACCCTTTCTATCTAAGTATTTTTTAATTTATCAAATTCTTAGTTAATCATAAAAACACAATTCCAGTAATAATTTTATTTTTACTGGAATTGTGTTCTTTAAAATACTATTAATTTATTTAAATATATGAAATTTCTTATTTATATATTGATCTTTCCTTTGCATATTTAAATATATTTATTCATTGTACCTAATTTTATTTACTATAGAATCTTTTTTAAAAATAGGTAATTAAGATTTCAACAATAGTTAGTGTAACAACAAAAAATCAAGGGAACTAATGGAAATTTATATACTGTATAACTTGCATTCCCTTTCAATAATCTAAAACGTATATTTTTCCTTTAACTAAATATTTATTAGATTCATTAATCATTTTATCATCAAATTCATAAAAATTACATAATATGCCACTTAGTATTAAAGATAATAGTGTTATAGCAGTTCGTTTCTTATTTCTCCATAAATTTATTTATTTCTTGTTTACTTCTAGATAAAAATTCTTCTGTTTCCTTCTTGCTCAAATCATCTTCCATTAAAAGTGAATTAAATAATTTAATATAAGTTAATGGCGCTTTAACTTGATGGGATATATCTATAACTAAATATTTTATTTTTCCTTTTCTTTTTTAAATTTATAAAATTATACTCCAGATTTTTAGACATATGCTGCAATTTTGATGATAACTCTGAAAATACTCCTTCCATATTTCCGTCCAAATCTAATTCAAATTTGTCATCCATTAGTTAATAAACTTTTATAATCACCACTACAGAAAATTGTGTATCATTATAACTAATATCTAGATTTCCCTTATATTTATTCACAATATCTTTTAGGTTTTGTAGTCCAAACCCATGGTGTTTTATATCTGATTTACTTGATATAATAGTTTTTTTATGAGTTAAAATATGTTGGTCTTTCTTATTAGTTATAGAATAACTAAAATACCCTTTATTTGTTCTAGCTTTTATAGTAATTTTACGCTGTGATAAATCTTTTATTTTTAGTGAAGCCTCTATAGCATTATCAAGTGTATTTGCAAATATTGAACATAAATCCATATCATCCATTGAAACTATATCATCAATTGAAATATTTATATTGCAATCAATATTATTTTCAACCATTAGATCGTACTTATTATTTAGAACTGCATTAACTATAGTATTTTTGCAAAATATTTTATTTCTATAAAAAGTAAATTTTTGTTCAAAACTTTGAAAATATAGTTTTGCTTCTTTTATATCATTATTGTTAATATAATTATTAATTATCTGAAAATGATTATTCATATCATGATATATTTTCCTCACTTCAAGCTGTTTTTCCTCTAATGATTTATAATAATCATATTGCAATTTGTAGTTTTTATTATCAAGTCTTAGTTTAACACTATCAACTATATACCCTATAAGAAACATAACTCCAATATTAGAAATAATACATACTAATGCTATTACATAAGCCTTATATTCTTCATTATGTGTTGTAAAAATTATTGTTGAAACTATAGAAATAAGTGGCGCAATACAAATTATATCTATCAATATCCAAGTTTTATCATTGATATATTGCTTAGCATACAAAATTTTGTTTTTCATCACCTTATAAATTACAAACCAAAATAAAATCAATATATAGCTCCATATTGTAGGATATGGGAAATAACCTTTTTTAATAAAATTATAACCAAAAAGATTAAATGACACTATAATTGGATAAAACACCATGACAACAGATATCCTTTTTATAGCACTTCCCTCATAACAAATTAGCATAATAGCTATATACGCTATTAAAGCATATATCACATTTACAACATCACTTACAATTATAACCACAGATGGTATTGCACTTAACCCAACAAAAATAACTAACTTAAATATTTTATTTTTTTTTATATCTACAAAGCAATCCGTAATTTTTGAAAAAATTATTCCTACTGTAAAATAACTACTCATGACAAGAACACTGTAACACAACCAAAGTAAAAATTCTTTCATAAATATTACCTCTCATATAAGCATAGTTTTAGCAAAAGCAATCATAACATTTTGATACCTTTTTCTACTAATAGGAAGTTCTTCACTATTAATATGAGCATAATTATTTTCAATAGATAATACAAAATTTAAATTTACTAAATACCGCTGATGTATTCTCACAAAAAAATTTGGCAACTCTTTTCCAATTTGATCAAGCTTCCCATAAAATTCATAAGTCTCTCCCTTCGTTTTAACCTTTATTTTTCGTTTATCACTTACAAAATAAATAATATCATTAAGACAAAGTTTATATGAATTACTATTAAACTGTACTATAAAAAATTTATCTTTTATAATATCAATTTGTTTTAAAGCCTCGGATAAAACATCAACAATTTTTTCCTTCTTATATGGTTTCAATATATAATTTAATGCTTTTACCTCATAACCATCAAATACATAATCCATAAATCCAGTTACAAAAATAATAACTACTCTATCATTTAAAGCTCTGATTTGTCTTGCGGTTTCAACCCCATTTATTCCATCCATTTCTATATCAAGAAAAATAATATCCAGATAATTTTTATCTTTAGAAAGTAATGATATCATCTCTTCACCATCTTCACTCTCATAAACATTAAAATCTATCCCTCTAAGTTCAAGCTCTGTACTAATTATAGATTTAAGTTCAGTTCTTTGTATCTTTTCATCATCACATATACAAACACGAAACAATCAAAGCACCCCCCATAACGATTATATCATAGGATTATCAAACTTTTACAGAATATATGTTCTTATACTAAAAATTACAAAAATTACACCATATTTTACATTTACCATTATTAAATGAAAATATAAACTCAGTTATTATATATACAGAAAGGTGGTTATCATTATGTTAGAAATTAAAAATTTATATAAGTCTTATAAAACAAATACTTCTAAATATGATGTATTGAAAAATGTTTCATTTACAATTAAAAAAGGAGAATTTGTCGCTGTTATGGGCCCATCCGGCAGTGGGAAAACTACATTGCTAAATAGTATATCTAATTTTATTCCCTTTGATAGTGGTGAAATTTTATTAAATGGAGAAAGTATATCAAATCTAAAAGAAGAAGAGCTTGCTAATGTTAGAAATGAAAAATTAGGATTTGTGTTTCAAGATTTTATGCTACTAGACGGACTTACAATATTTGAAAATATTTGCCTTCCCCAAATTATTGCTACCAAAAATATTGCTTCTATGGAAGCTTCCGCAAATAAATTATGTGAAATTTTTGGTATTTCCCATATTAAAAATAAATACCCAGCTGAAATTTCAGGAGGTGAAAAGCAGCGAACTGCGGTTGCAAGAGCGTTAATAAACAATCCGTTTTTAATATTAGCAGATGAACCAACTGGAAATTTGGATAGCAAATCAAGTAAAACAGTAATAAATGCCTTCATTCGTGCTAAAGAACAACTTTCAGCTACAGTATTTATGGTGACTCACGATAGTTTTTCTGCAAGCTTCTGTGACAGAGTTATTGTACTAAAGGACGGAGAAATTCATAAAGAACTAATAAAAAACAATAGTAGAAATGAATTTTTAGATTTATTACTTGAAACCTTAAAAGAATTGGGAGGTGACAATAATGACAATGAATAATATATATTCGAAACTTCGCTCAAAAAATATAAAAAATTATTATATGCTTATATTTTGTACAATACTATCTGTTATGCTTGTTACCTCTTATGCTGTAATGTTTTTTAGTCCAACAGTACAAAAAATACTCCCTGAACAAGGAGACAGTAGAAAACAAGCCTATTTAATTTTTGGAATTGCAATAATAGGTTGTGCACTCTTTACCACATATGCTTCCTCTTTATTCTTTAAATATAAAAATAGAGAAACAGGAGTGCTTTTATCACTAGGCGCAAAAAAACCCCAAATCAAAAAAGTTCTTTTCACTGAACTTTCCATTATTACATTAATTAGTTCCTTCATTGGTTTAATAGTAAGTATTCCTGTATCCTTTGGAATTTGGAAATTATTTCAGATTTTTATTATTGATACCCAAGAAATGTTATATCAAGTAGGCTGGTTTGGTCTTATCTTTGGAATAATTTTCTGCTTATTTGTTACATTATGTATCTTTATTATGGGGTCAAAATTTATTAAGCGTACTAACATTATTGAGATTTTAAATAAGCATAGGAAATGCGAACTAGTAAAAGATGTAAAGCCATGGTATGGCATAGCTGGAAGCATTTTAGTTGTTCTGGGCATACTTTTAGGCTATGGTGTTCCTCAACTAATTATAAACTATCTTAATTATGTAATGCCTCTAATTTGGAATATAACATTTTTAATATCTGTAATAGGTATTTATATGCTAGTAACCTATACTGTTATTCACAGTAAAAAAGGTAAAAATCAAAAAAAATACTATAAAAATATTATACCAAAAAGCATGATGAAGTTTATGGGGAAACAAACTGTTAAAAGTATGTGTACTATATCATTTTTGATTGCTGGTGCTTTATTTGCAGCGTTTTATACCCCTGCAAATCTTACAGGATTATTTTATTCCATTTATAATAATCCCATTGACTATTCTTTTTACTACAATAAAACTGAAAATCAAATAAAAAAAGATGAAATATATTCTCTTGCAGAAAAATATAATGCAAATATTACTTCCTATAACGAAATTTCATCAATTTCACTTATAGTTGATGGTGTTAAAAGTGACTATATGGATAACGGTAAAATAACTCATGATTATATTGATAAAATAGGTTATGATGAATTTTTTAGTGAAAGTGATTTTAATAAAGTTTCGGGAAAAAATGTTCATGTTAATCCTGGTGAATATTTAACCATAATTGGATATGAAAGTGCAGAAAATATTTATGAAAAATTTAATGACGTAAATAAAATTACCAACCCAGTTACTCAGATTTGCCAAAAAATAAAATATGCAGGAACAATAACTTTTGAACCATTTTTTAAAAATGGAACAACAAAACATGTAATTTCTGATGAAGACTATAAAAGACATATAAAAAGCTTACCTATAGAAAATTTTGAAGAATTTGTGCTTTTTAATGTAAAAAATCCAAATAAAACTTATGTTTTTGCAAATAAATTAAAAAATGAAATTATAAAAAGAAGTTCCGAAACTGCAGCAGTTACTCCACATTACGATGAATATGAAAAAAAACTAGCTCTAGAAAAAGGTAAGAAATATTATGCAGATAAACACGTAAATCTATCTTCAGATAATAATCAATTGTTCTTAGATTGGAAATACTATCCTTCATTTGATGTATTAAACCGTCAAGATAGTATAAAAAACATGGCTGTATACCTAATGTTGTTCATTTACATTACCATTATTTGTCTTACAGCAGTAGCTATTATTTCATATACCAGGAGTATAACTATTGCTATTAATAACAAGACCTTATTTCATGATCTGAAAAATCTTGGAGCAAATAATAAATATATTGAAAAATGTATAAAAGTACAACTAAAAAAAATATTTACTATTCCCACTATAGTTGGAAGTATTACAATTTACCTATTTTATTTTCTTATATTATATGGAAACAGTGGAAGTATAAGCTCAAGTGAATATATTGCACTTGGAATTAATTTAGGAATTATCGTTATAGTTAGTTTTTTCATGTATTTAATCTATAGAATATCTCTTAAGAAAATTAAGAAGATAATAGAAATTTAATATTAATTTATCTCACTAATTATTGTATCCAATTTTATCCTTCGTATTTTGTAGAAGTAACTCTATCTAATACTTCTACACCAATAACATCTATGCCTTTTAGATACAAACTGAAGTGTAAGAAGCTTTTGTTTCTAAGCATCCTACACTTCATATACCATTTATTTTAATTTTTTATACTTTCAAGTTTAACCTAATTATTAAACTGCAAACCCTATTTTGTTATTGCTTTAAATGCTTCTGTTTGTGATTTAATACCTTTCTCAGCTGCAAATCTTTCAATACTAGATGCGCCAAAGAATCCATCAATTCCTTCTGTTCTTTCTATCACATATTTAGCATCTTCTGGTTCTGCAATAGGTCCACCGTGGCAGATTACCATAATATCTGGATTAACTTCTCTACCTGCTTTAATAATATCTTCAATCTTCTTTACGCAATCATCTAATGTAAGGGCAGTTTTTGCTCCAATTGTTCCCTTTGTAGTTAGTCCCATATGAGCTACTAAAATATCTGCTCCTGCCTCTGCCATTGCTTTTGCTTGCTCTGGATCAAATACATAAGGAGTTGTAAGCATGTCCAATTCATGTGCTTTTCTGATCATTTCTACTTCTAAACCATAGCCCATTCCTGTTTCTTCTAGGTTTTGTCTAAATACACCATCAATCAAACCAACTGTTGGGAAATTTTGTACTCCACTAAAGCCTTGATCCTTTAATTGTTTTAAATATACATCCATAACTCTAAAAGGATCAGTTCCACACACACCTGCTAATACTGGTGTATCTTTTACAACTGGTAATACTTCTGAGCCCATTTCAACTACAATTTGATTTGCATCACCATAAGATAACAATCCTGCCAATGATCCACGACCTGCCATTCTATATCTTCCTGAATTATAAATTATAAGCATATCAGCTCCACCAGCTTCACTACTTTTAGCAGTAATACCTGTTCCAGCTCCTACTCCTACTAATGCTTTACCATTTTTAACTTCTTCTCTAAATTTTTTCATAATTTCTTTTCTTGTCATTGTATTCATTTATAAATCCTCCCTTATATAATTTTATCTATTCATTAAATCAATTAATCTTTGCGCTGCCATTTCTGCAAATTCTACATCGTTAATTGCAAAATCCAATTCTATTAGTTCCACAACATTTTTATTAATACCCTTTCTTAAGGTATCAAACAACATCTTATCTTCTTCTATCCCATAGAATGGTTGACCTTCTACATCAATTCCTGATACTCCTTTAAGAGGTAACATTAAAACAGTTTTCTCTTTTGCCATATTTAATTTTTCAACAAGTTTTCTACCTATTTTTTCATTTTCCTCTACATTAGTTCTCATAAGAGTTACTGTAGGATTATGCTTATATAAGTTACGTCCTGCAAATTTCTTTGGTACCGTATCATAAGGTCCAAAGTTACACATATCAATTGCACCTACTGATACAACCTGTGGAATATGGTTTTTTCCTGCTGCCTCTAAACGATGTGGTCCTGCATTCAAAACGCCACCAATAATTTCATCTGCCCACTCTGTTGTGGTAAAATCTAATACACCTTCAATAAATCCAGCATTAATAAGTGCTTCCATAGATTGTCCACCTACGCCTGTTGCATGAAAAACAAGGACTTCATATCCTTTTGCTTCAAGATATTTTCTGGCTGCATTTACACATGGAGTTGTTACCCCAAACATGGTTGTGGCGACTAATGGCTTCTTCTCTATTGTTTTTGTATTTTCAAACTTAACCATACCTGCTATGGCAAATACTGCATTTGTGAAAACCTTTGTTGAAATTGAGTTAAGACCTGCAACATCTACTACAGAAGGCATCATAATAATATCACTTGTACCTACATACGGAGCAGTATTTCCTGATGCTACTGTTGACACCATAATTTTAGGTACACCTATAGGCAATGCTCTCATGGCTGGTGTTACTAGCGAAGTCCCTCCAGTACCACCAAAGGATATAATTCCATGAAATTTTCCCTGTTCATACAATTTAGGTACTAAAATTTCCATGCCCTTTGATAAAGTTTCCGTTGCTAGTGCCCTATCTTTTTTAGCAGCTAATTTTTCAATATCTGTTCCTGCTGCCTCCGCTACTTCCCTATTTGATACATCTGGCTCAAATACAGGATCAAATACACCTGTGTGAATAGTAAAAGTACCTAGCCCTAAACTTTCAATCAATTCTTTCACATATAAATATTCAGTCCCCTTGGTATCAAATGTGCCTGCAATTGCGATTGTTTTCAATTCTTCAACCTCCCCATGACTTTGGTTTTATGTAGCCTTTACAATACTAGATAAATAATTTTTAAAATATTATCTTAAAATAAAAAGCAGTATGATTGACTACAAATTAATCATACTGCTTTTACTTTTTAGTGTAAACGTTATTACATTAGGTGTTTTTGTGTTTATGTTATATTTTTATATTGTTTCGGAGAACAGCCTTTATACTTTTTAAACATTTTGCTAAATTGGGCATAATCTTCATACCCAACTAAAGGTGATAGCTCTGATAACTGAATATTTTTTTTATCTAGTATTTCTGCTGCTTTATCCATTCTAAATTTAACTAGATACTCTCGAAAACTACAGCCTACCTCCTTTTTAAACAAAGTACTTAGGTAACTCCTAGATACATGAGCGACCTTGGCCAAATCTGAAAAGGAAATTTCACGCATATAATTTTTAGTAACATATTCTTTAACAAACTCAACATAATCATAATGCTTTGTAATTCCATCTAACATTTTAACCATTAAGTCATCTTCATCTAATTGTGAGGATACTTTAAAAGCCTTCGTTATATTTGTAATAAATTTTTCAGAAGGGATTCTTTCAAAAGCAGATCCACCTATATATCCCATTAAATTTTCATTATTACTGTACATATACTGAACGTCTGTTGGAGTTTTCACAGGGCCTCCATAAATTAACTTAATTACACCTGGATTTAGTTCATCACATTTTTTAAATATTTTTTCTGCTTTAATCTTTGCAGCTTCTAGCGATAAAACTTTTTTTGCTCCTAATAGCCCTCCTCCTGTTAATCCTAAATGCACACAAATTACATCTGCTCCAGCTTCAATCATTTGAGCTGCTTGTATATCACTAAATACGAATGCAACGGTAAACATATCTTTTTGGTGGGCTATTCTTATTGCTTCCACTTCAATTAGATAATGACATTCCTTCTCTTCAAGAGCTTTACTAAACTCACCATCTATTAATCCAACTGTAGGGTAATTATTAATACCAGAAAATCCCTTATTTTTTATTTCATCTATATAACTTTCCATATCCTTTGTGGGATCCGTTGCATTAAATCCAAAAATTATAGGCATGTCCCTTACCAAAGGTATTATCTCTCTATAGGCAAATTCCATTACCATATCATTACTATTATAAAAGGGTAAAAACCCTGCTAATGAACTTCTTCCCATTTGACGAAATCTACCTGAGTTCAACATGAGAAGGAAATCTGCTCCACCCTTTTTTGCATACTTTGCTGTCATTCCTGTTCCTGTGGCTACACCAATAATATGATTTCCTTTCTTTATTTGTGATTTCAGATTTTCTAGTATTTTTTTCCTTTTCATACCTTCTAAGCCCCTTATCTCTTTTAACAATTCAGTATGTTTTGTGTGGTTCTGTTTTACCCTTCTGAGTTCTCTTTTTCTATTTTTAAAAGCTTCTCTTTTATATCTAGTCCACCTGCATAACCAACTAAACTACCATTAGCTCCAATAACACGATGACAAGGAATAAAAATAGGTATAGGATTTTTATTGTTGGCCATACCTACCGCACGACAAGCCTTCTCATTGCCTATATTTACTGCTACATTTTTATAGCTATAAGTTTTCCCATAGGGTATTTCTTGTAATGCCTTCCAAACCTTTTTTTGAAATTCTGTACCTTGTGGATCAAAGGATAAATCAAACTTTTCTCTTTTTCCTCTAAAATATTCTTCAAGCTCTTTATTTGCTTCTTTTAGTAGATCAGTCTCAAGAATGGTTACATCTTTAGGAATATCTTCTCCAAAACACAGCTGAGTAATAGATGTACCATTTTCCACAATTACTATTTTCCCAATTTTGGTTTCATAACAATATGCATTATTCATATACCCTCCTCCTTCATATAATATATTTCTATATGTATTGAACTAATTCAATTTTTTCTCCTTCAGCACCTTCAAAAAATATAATTAGCTTGCCATCCACTTCTGTTATTTCATTTGTAATAAAATTTACATTCTTCCTTTTTAACTTATCAATATATTCTTGTATATTAGTGACAGTAAAAGCTAAATGATCTATAATTCCATTTTTTACTGAGTTATACACATTATTCTTGGAGTGTATTAACTCTATGACTGAATTTTCATTTTTTAGAAATACTAAAATTTTATCTTTATCCTCGTATTTATGCTCAAATTCAAATTCTAAATTTTCACAATAAAATTTTTGAGCTTTTTCTATATCTTTTACTTTTATTCCCAAGTGATTTGTCAACATATTTTCTCTCCTTCATATTAAAAATTACTATTATATCTTATCATTATAAAATACATATTTCTTTAATTTATATATGATATTCGTTTAGTTTTTTACCATCTATTATAATGTATTCTACCTTTATTAAATCTATCCTCTATTTTTCTTTCTTCATCTGGATACCCTAGCTGAAGGTGCCGCCATGCCTACTTTTAATAAATCCTCAACAATATCATCGCTTACTTTTATATCTTTATATTTTCTTATACTTTTTCTATTTAATATCTTATTCATAAATGTATCCTCCTTATTGATATTTTTTATAATTTATGCTACTATTGTAAAAAATAAGTTTCATCAAAACAAGTACGCACTTTTTTGTATTATAGTATCTAAAAAGATACTATAGAAAGGATAAAAACTATGAACTCTAACTGCGATATTTTAGAATTTAAAAATAAAGAATATGCATGTACCTTTGAAATTACAATAGATCTAATAGGTGGTAAATGGAAACCTCTTATTATATGGCATCTTGGAACAAAAGGTACACAAAGATTCAATGAATTAAAAAAATTGATTCCTAGAATAACTCAAAAAATGTTAACTCAACAGCTAAGGGAACTAGAATCAGATAATTTAGTTAACAGAAAGGTTTATCCTCAAGTTCCCCCAAAGGTTGAATATTCATTAACGGATTTAGGTAAGAGTTTAATGCCTATTCTTAGTATGATGTGCAAATGGGGAGAAGACTATTATGAACTAATTACTTTGTAGTTTTATTATTTACACTACCAAAGATCCGGCAAAGGTATAAATAAATAACCCAAGCCGGTTGTTATCTTCCGTTCTAAGCTTGTCTTTTAAGCCAAAACATTTATTGGAGTTTTTGCTATTTCTTCTTAATATAATTCTATTTAGTCACCTAGCTAGACAATATTACTAATATACTTAACTAAAGGTACTATTGTATTTTTATCTGTAAAATCTACTTTATCTCCATAGGTATCTAAAAATTCTCTTTCTTCATCTGTTAACTTATCTTCAGCTTTCTTAGCCGTTACCTTTTTAAGCATTGCCATCATAGATTTGTGTACTAAACTTAGCTTTTTATAATCTATTCCACCTCGCAAATGGAAAAATTTTATTTCCTGTCTCTTAGATTTAGGGAAATTTTTTTCTATAATAGGAGTAAATATTTCTTTTTTGTCCGTTGAAGCAAGTCCTACTGTATATACTATTATTTTTTTATCCTTTAAAATATCGAAATTTTTAGTTATAAGAGATATACCTGAAATTCCACTAGCATAGAGCCCTCCACCATAAACAATAATATCATATTCTTTTAACTTTTCTCCTTTAATGTTTGAAGAATTAAATAAATCTCCCTTTACTTCCTCTGCTATCCACTGGGCATACTTTTTACTGCTACCATATTTTGATTTATATATTACTGCTATTTTATTATACATATACTTTACCTCCTGAAATTATACTTTTATAAAAATTCATTTTCTATAACTTGTATATTATCTAATAGTTTAGTAAAACTTTCATAAATACTTTTAACTTCCTCCTTTGTTAATACGTTAAAAAATTTCTCAATAAAAAAGTGATCTTTATCTTCTCTTAATTTTACATATTCTCTAATTTTATTCGTAGGAGTTAACCTTAATACCCGTTTATCCTTAATATCCTTGTTCACTACTAAAAATCCTTTTTTTTCAAGTTTAATGGCAATTTGTTTTGCATTTTGATGTGAAGTTCCCATTTCGAGAGCTAATTCACTAAGAGTAGGAGGTTCTTTAAAAAAATTCATTAATATTAACATAAAAAACCATTGTTTTGTTGTGAGTTCTCCAAGAAAATTATTTCCTAGTGTTTCAAGCTTATTAGACAATAAAAATAGCATACCAAAAATATGATATCTTTTATCAATATTATCCATTTCTTTTGTATTATCCATGCTATTCCTCCTAATAGAAAATAAAAAGGTAATATATTACCTTTTTTATATTGTAATATTTATCTTAATAAATATCAATATGATGTAGCAAAATTTTTATCATAAATATAAAAAAACATGAAAGTTCCTTAAAAAAGGAATCTTTCATGCCAAGCATTTCTAGAAATACCCTCAAAATTATAAAATTATATTTTCTATCCATGCAGTATTCCTATTTACAAAAACAAATATAAGATTTGTTTTTAATTTACTATAATTTATTTTATTATAATTGTAATAAATTCTTTATTTATATTCTAAATTTATTTACCTCTTCATTCATTGCTCTAGTCATTTCACTTAATTTCTCCGCAGATATAGATACATCCTTTGAACAATTATGCATTTCCTCAGAAGAAGCACTTATTTCTTCCGAAGAGGCAGATATCTCTTCTGAAATAGCTGAGCTTCCTTCCATCTTAGACAAAACCTCATCTTTTTCTTCATTTATAGAATAGGCTGAACTATTAACATTTTGTATTTTAGGAACAATATCCTCAATAGCTTCTATTATATTTTTAAATACATCTATAGTTTCCTCTATAGTTTTAGACTGACTATCAAGTTCTTCTTTCATTTTTTCAGTATTATTTATAATATCTTTTTTATCTTTATCTATATTTTCTACTAATTTATTTATACTTTCAGAAGATTCCTTGCTTCTTTCTGCTAGCTTTCTTATTTCATCTGCCACCACAGCAAATCCTTTTCCAGATTCTCCTGCTCTTGCAGCTTCAATTGCTGCATTTAGAGCTAAAAGATTAGTTTGCTCTGAAATACTATTTATTAAATTTGTCATCTCACTTATTTGACCTACATTATTATCCAGTTTAGATATTACATTTAAAAAATCCTTAAAAAACTCTTCAATATTTTTTACGGATACTATCATATTTACCATCTTTTTATTGCTATCATTAGCTACCAAATTTATACTTACAGAATTTTCGCTTATTGATGATAACTCACCTACCACCATATCAAGCCTTTCTCCAAAACTTGATATAGTTGTGGTAGCCTTTACAAGTTCTCCAGCTTGATTTGAAATTCCTACAGCTACGTCATGTATTGCATTTGAGACTTCACTTGAGGAACCTGTCATTTCTTCTGAAGCAGATAGCAACTTTTCTCCCTCCTCTGAAACTACCCCAGAACTTTCCTTTACCTTACCTAGCATAGATTTTATAGAATCCTGCATTCTGTCTAAGGACTTTATAATATCTCCAATTTCATCCTCTAATTTAAAATATTTTTCTTCTATTGGAATTGTGAAATTTCCTTTTCCCATTTCTTTTATATGCTCCGCTGCATATTTAATAGGCTGTGATATTTTATCAGATATAAATATACATACTAATACTGCAACTATGGAAAATATAATAGTGAAAATTAAAGTTATGAGACCTATACTATTTGCAGATCTTGTAAGCTCTGCCTTTTCTACAAAAGATATGTAATACCATCCTAATTTTTCATTAGAGGATTTTTTTACATTTATAAAATATTCTTTTCCATTACCCATTTTTGTACTAAAACTATTATTTTTATATTTTGATAAATTATTTAAATTCTCTACTTTAAGCTCCTTTATATTCTTGGAAACAAGACTTTCATCTTTACCGCTAGCTATTATTGTTCCTTTTTCATCCGTTACAATAAGATAACCATTTTCACCTATTTTAGTATTTTTACTCATTTCAGATAATTTTTTTAAGTTTATATCAAAGGTCATAACTCCTTTAAAATTGGAATTTAAATCTTTAACTGGATTTAGAACTGACATTACCATAGATCCTGATGAGGTTTTATAAACATCTGTAAAAGAAACCTTGTCCTTATTTTTCTTAGATTCATTGTACCAATCTCTTGTTCTAGGATCATATCCCTTTTTTCTTGAAATTGCTGGATACTGCATATATCCTCCATTGCTTTCTGAAGATATAGAAAGAGTTTCTATCCCATCGTGAGTTTTTGTAAAATTTTCGAACTCCTTATATAAAGAAGCTTCAAAACTTCCATTTTTTAGAGGAGTCATAGGTATTTCGTTTGATTGATATTTCTTATCAAGATATGAAGTTACTTGCTTATCTAAATTATTTAGTCCTTTAGAAAACATATTTATATTTTCCTCAAAGGCTACAATATAATTATTAAAGCTAGTATCCACTTGGGTAATTTGCTTTTCTATAGATTGAGCATAGTCTTCTTTTGTTTGATTGTATACTTTAGTGTAAACTATAGAGCCTAGTAAAACTAAGGATACTAAAATCAATGATACAAAAGAAATTATAAGTTTACTTTTTATACTAGAATTTTTTTTCATTGTACTGATACTCCTTTTTTATTTTGTCTATTTATACAGTAATTAATCGTAATTTTAATAGGTTAATTTATATGTATTAAATTTCTTTACAATAAATTAAAAAATAAAAACTATATTTAGTTGAATTTTACCTAAATATAGTGTTCCATTCTTTAATTAGTTCATTTAATAAAAAACTTACTCTTTTCATATTACAAATAAAAGAAACTTTTATTAAATGCATCTATCTTTTTTAAAAAAATATAAGGATTTCTTTTTATAATATCTAACTTTTTACCTTAATATTTCCTTAACTCTACCAACAATACCACTCTCAAGCATAACTTTAATACCACGAGGATGAATAGCTGACTTTGTAAGAAGCTTTTCAACCACACCTTCTGTTAATTTTCCAGAACGCTGATCTTGTTTTTGAACAACTCTCACTTTTGTACCTGGTCTTATATTTTCTCTTATAGTTCCATTCATATTATTACTCTCCTTCTTTACTTATAATAGGATAGCTACCTACTTACAGTATCTTGTGCTCTTTAAATTCACTATGCTCATTAACTGACACAATGTAATATAAATATATTTGTTGATTCTTTATAGATAATTTTTAACTTCAATTATAAATTAAAAAGCTAGAAATTGAAATAGTTATATTCCTAATTTTCTAGCCTTTACCTATTTAATTATTAAATTTTTAATAGATTTATCAAAATATTTTATCAAAATCCGTATATTGAAATACATTACATTCCAGACATTTTGTTACATTCTTCTGCGCAGGTAGTACATTCTTGTGCACATTTTTGACAATGTTCATCTTGAACCATTTTACACTCCTGAGCGCATTTATCACAAATAGTAGCACAAAGTTTACAATGATCCTTTGCAAATTGCCCATTCATTGCCATAAGTCCTACTGACATTTCGCACATTTTTGCACATTCCATAAGGATTTTTATACAATTTTTTCTTGGATTAGCATCTTGTTCATTTAGGCAAGCATTTAAGCATTCATAACATGCTTGAGCACATCTGCTACAGGCATATATACATGCTTGATATGGGTCCGCTGCTGTACTTACTATTGCCACATTAAACACTTCCTTCAATATATTTTTTATCTAAAATATATTATCACCGAAAAATATATTTATATTCTAAAACTATAAAATACTAAAAAACATAAAAGATACTTTTTAATAAAAAGATTTATTTAATACTTTTTCAATAAATATCCTTACAAGCTCTGGGTCAAATTGAGTGCCTGAATTTATTTTTAGTTCTTCTATAGCAATCTCCTCTTGTAAAGCATTACGATAACTTCTTTGACTAGTCATGGCATCATAAGCATCAACTATAGTTATTATTCTTGATTGAAGTGGTATCTCTTCCCCCTTTAGACCTTTAGGATATCCCTTCCCATCCCATCTTTCATGATGATACAATACATACTCTGCTATCTCTAACATATCATTTACTGTATTAAGTATTCTATATCCTATTTCTGGATGTCGTTTTATTTCTTGCCATTCATCCTCTGTAAGTTCTTCACGCTTGTTTAGTATATTTTCTTCTATAGCTATTTTCCCTATATCATGGAGTAAACCAATAGTTTTTAGTTCCTCTGTCTCACTTTCAGTTAACCCTAAAGCATGCCCCATATCCTGGCATAACATTGAAACTCTATGAGAGTGTTCCTCTTCTCTTTTATTTTTTTCATGAAGAGTATTAATTATAGCACCTATAGTTTTTCCTCTCATACTTGGGCTCTCAAAAAGCTTTTTCTTATACATATAATCTTCAGCTTTCTTTAAAATTTCTTCAATCTTTTCTCCTTCTTTCTTCTTAGTTCCATATCCAAAGGAGATGGATATGTTAACAGCACTTACTGTCTCCTTTAAAGCTAAAGCATTAATATTTTTAACAATTTGTTCTGTTTCATATATATCTGTTTTAGGCAGCAAAATTACAAATTCATCCCCGCCAAGTCTAGCAATAATATCATTAGATCTACATCCCTTTTTTATAACTTCTGATACTTTTTCTAATAGCTCATCTCCTGCAGCATGCCCAAAAGAATCATTTACAAGTTTTAGGCCATTAACATCTGCCATAACAATAGTCAAAGGTAAATTTTTTCCCACATCTAGTCTCTTTAACTCTTTTTCAAAAAACCTTCTATTATATAATCCTGTTAGTTGATCATGATAGCTTAAATATTCTAATTTATTTTCCATTTCTTTTCTTTCACGAATATCTCTGCATAGAGAATGAAAAACTTTTTTCCCATTATGTAATATAGTTGTCATCATAACCTCTACTGGCAATAAGGTACCATCAACTCTTTTGAACCACCATTCAAATTTATGTTTCCTATTTTTCATAGTAATCTTATATACCTGAAGAGCTTTTTCTTTAGAAGATTCTCCATTAGGCTGCTTCTCTGGCGAAAACTGAACTGGATTTTTATGAAGTATAGATGACTTTGAATCATAGCCTAATAATTCGATCATAGCTAGATTACAATCAATAATCTCATTATCCAGAGTTATAAGTATAGGATCTGAGGAGCTTTCAAAAATATTTCTAAAATTATATTCACTAGTCTTTAAAGCTTTCTCTGCAAGTTTCCTTTCAGTAATATCCGTTAAAATTGCTGCGAATTGTAATTTTTTAGGCCTATACACTATTGCTTCATAATATTTATCTTTTTCTTTTATATAACGTTGATAATGCACAGATTGTCCTGTTATTGCCACTCGTTGGATTTTTTTAATCAGACTCTTTTCCATATTAGGGAATATCTCATAAAGAGTTTTACCTAATATGTTTTCCTTTTTTAATCCTGTTAATCTCTCATAACTTGCATTTGAATCTAAAAGTTTATAGTTTATAATTTTTCCTTCCTCATTATCACTACCTTGAAAAAGCACTAATCCTTGCTGCATTTCACTTACAAGGGTTTTATACCTTTCTTCACTAATCTTAAACTCTAATTCACTTTGTTTTTTTAAAGTAATATCTCTAGAGATCGCTAATATTTCTTTTTCATTATTTTTTACCATTCTAAGTTCAAAATACAGTTCTTTATTAGAAATTTTAAGTTTGTACTCAAAGCTCTCTAACCCCCCATGTTTAAGTACTAATTTTATTTTTTCATAGGCTACTTTTGATATCTCTTTAGGAAGAACTTCCCAAAGTGATTTTCCAATAAAATTTTCCCTAGGCATTAACAAAAGACTTTCATCATTTACCACACAATCTATAAAGTATCCCTCATTATTAACTACAAATAATAAATCCGGTATTGCTTTTATAATAGCTTTATTTTTTTTTTCTGCTAAATAAACTTTTTTTAGAATACTTCTTATTACTAAATAAAGAATTGGTGCAGTTATAATAACATATAACCAACCTTTATATGTACTTATAATTATCAACATTTCTCTATCATTAACAAATTTCTTTATAATTTTATCTGAAAAATAAATCCAAATAAATCCACTAATTACATACATTAAACATATTTTAATAGATTCATATTTAAATGTATTCTTTTTTTTAGTTTCTAAAATTAATTGAATTTTTTTTATTATTGCTGCAAGCATGACACGCCTCCATTACTATTGTGTTTCATTAGCTTCCATTGAATTTATTATTCTTAATATTCATAATTCCATTTTATTACATATTCATAAATTACAAATAAAATAAATTTATATACTTTGTATCCTTAAATTACAAATAAAACAAATTTATATACTTTATATCCTTAAATTACAAATAACATTTATCTTTTATTTTATACTAATTTCGATTAAATTCAACAATAATTTATTAAAATACTAATTATATTTTTTATTTTCTATACCTATATCAAACTTTAGTAAGCTAAAGATAATCAACTATTATTGCAAATAGTTAAAATTAATATGTAAAATAAAAATATTTCTTAGTATAAAGATTACTATAATCTAGTGTTGCCTTGTTATTATATTCTACTCTGTTAATATTTAAAAATATAGAAACTATTGATAATAATATGATAGATGTGACTAATTTTTGTATAAAAAAGATAGTAACAAACTTAGCCATTCCCTTTTAAATCCTATTAAAAGGGAATGGCTAAAATTTATGCTTTTTTCGCATCAAAATACATGTTTAATTATTTCTTATGTTTAACTCTATTTTTGCATTTTATTTTTTTATAACATTTTTTAAAACCCCATACTTTAGTCTTTGTAAAACTCTTGTCTTCAGTCAAATTTTTATAACTCCTTATTAATTGCCCTTATTAATACTAATGCAATCATGTTTTTCAGGTAAAAGAAATTGAATATATCTAATTAATACATATAGTGTTATGGCAACAGCTAATACTTCCTGTAATTTCACTAAATATTTTAATAAAGGAATAGCTTGTCCAGACTTAGTTAAAAATCCATTTGTAAGTTTTATTGATATTCCGCTTATTACAAGTGGAAATGTAAATCCTGAATAACTTGGATAAAACTTTAATTTTAAAAGCTTAAATAACATAATAATAACTGCTATATACATAATAATGGATAACACCATTAAAAACCAAGCCATTGTCATGTTTTTTGTTTGAAATGATTTCATATATCCTGCTAATAATAAACTTGCAGGTGCTGCAAATATTGCGATAGTTGGCAATGTTTGCTCTGGCATTCCCTTTACTTTTACAACCCTATAGATAACTATTGGTAAAAGTATTAAATAAGTTACAAGCCCAAACCAAAAGGCTATTCTTCCTACATTTCCCATCTTATAAACTGGTGCTGTTACACTTGTAACTACTATACCAACATAAACTATAAACCAAGATGGGAATACTTGTTTAATCTTAAAATTAAAAACAAATTTCTTTGTAAACCATAATATTAATATAATATGTAAAACAATTCCTATAATCCACATTATATAAGCAAAGGATGCTGCATATGGAGTACAATAAGTTGATAATAACATAATTCCCATTGACAATGTTGGGAATACACTAGCTACCACTGGATTATCCAAACTTTCTGCTACACCTTTGGGATACTTCACAATCTTTACGAGCATTAAAATAAGTAATATAGCTGATATTATTCCAAATATACTACGATATATTTCTCCATAGGATTGAACAAGATTTCCTGTCGCTGCCAACCCTAACATAAGTCCCACAATAGGAACTGGATATTTCTTTAAAAATTCGTTCAATTAAGATCGCCTCCTTGTATTTTAAAGTTTTTATAAGTTTATTAAATGCACATAAAAGTATATCATAGCTCTAAATATGATTCTTTAGTTATTTGTTTTTTTTATAATTAATCATTTAATTATAATATTTATTTATTGGTAAGTTTAAAATACATAACTTATAATAAAAGTTGCGTATTTAATTTAAATTATAATATTAGTAAGTTTTTATAAGTATGTAGGAGGAATATGTGATGGATTTAATTAACACAAAAGAATTTACAAAAGAAGAACTTCTTGATAAAGTACAAGCTGTAGCTGAAAATTACTTTAGAAGCGGTACTTTTTTTTGCAGTGAGGCAGTAGTTCAAACAATTAATGAAGTATTAGGGAAACCATATGATGAAAGCATAGTTAAAATGGCAAGTGGATTTCCTATAGGCCTTGGTAAATCAGGATGTCTATGTGGTGCAGTATCAGGTGGACAAATGGCTCTAGGTATGATATATGGTAGAGTTGAAGGTGAGTCTATGGATGAAAAGATGTTTAAAAAATCTAGCAGCCTTCATGACTATATCAAAAATGAATACAAATCAACTTGTTGTAGAGTAATAACAAGAGAATGGGCTGGAGATAACTTTAAAAGTCCAGAAAGAAAAAATCACTGCATAACAATCACTGGAAAAGTTGCAAGATGGGTTGCAAATGAACTTATTGAAGACGAACATATTAAAGTAAAATAATAATATAAATTTCCAAATATACAAGCACTTATAAATTGTGAATAGCTTACATAGAATATAACTATCTTTACTTATTCTTATATTTTATGTATATTTTCTAAAACTAGCACCAATAATATACATGAGTAAGGAAAACAATAGAAAGAACTTTAATTTTAGCTATATGTTAAATTAGAGTTCTTTTTTTATTATGTTTTTAGTGAACTAACTTTTTTCTTTAAAATGAAAAAGCACTATATAATCCATAGTACTTTAAGTAATGATTTCTATTTCTTTTTTCATTTGGCTGTTAACGTATTGTAAGTGAGATAACATAGCTTTTTCAGCAGCTATTGGATCATGATCCTTTAATGCTGACAAAATATCCCTGTGCTGCTTTATAAGCATATCCGTATTTTCCTTTTTTGTTATTACATTCTTTCTTATGTCTTTAATAAAAGCTTCAATTAAAAATGATATAGCATTTAATATGCTTAGTATAAGAAAATTTTTAGAAGCTTGGGCTATCTTATAATGAAAAGCTATATCTACATCTACTAACTGATATTTAAAATCTGATTTTAAAGAATCTTCAACAAGAAGTTCCATTTCTTCTAATTCCTCATCAGTTATTCTTTCAGCAGCTAATACAACAGATCCTCTTTCAATAATTTGCCTAAGTTCTAATATTTCATCTGGATTACTTTCTTTTAATAAAAATATAGTGGACAATGGTTTTAATAAGTTATTTTCAAAACTACTTTTTACAAAGTTTCCGTCCCCTTGTCTTGATTCTATAAGTCCCATAATTTCTAACTCTCTAAGGGCTTCTCTTATAGAAGTTCTACTAATTTGTAGGCTTTCTGCCATTTCCCTCTCAGAAGGAAGTTTATCTCCCTTTTTAAAAGTACCTTCAACAATCATTTCTTTAATTTGTTCTATAGCTTTTTCGTAAACTCTTGTATTTTTTATAGGACTAAACATAATTATTCATCCCTTCTTAAAAGTAAAAATATAATAAGTTTTTTATAAACTTAACTATTGTATATTAAAATTTACATAACATTAACCTTGGTTACTACTTATTTGTGAACATATTCACAAAAATTCTAATATATTATAAAAATATAAACTTTATTTCAATCAAATATTAATTACTTTCATTAAGATTATACTCTAAGTTTCAATTTTATGTCAAGTATGACCAATTTCTTAACATTATTGTATATAACAAAATATTTTTAGAATTACGGCTACCATACAAATATATAAGTATATAATATTTAAGAAAATTAACCAATACTAATTACTATTTTTTATATTTAGCTGTAAATCATTATAATATCATATAATGTTAATTAATTAACTATCCTGGCAATCTATAATATTATATGATATTATAAACATGTGATTATTGGTACTACCACTAAACCAAAATACCATTAATCCACTAAAACTAATTTATATTAACTTAAAATTTTTAGGGGGTAATTTAAAATGATAAAAAAAAGAAATACTACTAAAATATCCGTTATAGGAGCAGGTTCAGTAGGTGCCACCACTGCTTATGCATTAATGCTATCAGGTGTTGCTACAGAAATAGTATTAGTAGATGTTAATAAAGCAAAAACTGAAGGGGAAGCTATGGATTTATCCCATGGAGCAGATTTTGTAAAACCTGTAAATATACTAAGTGGAGATTATAAAGATACTGAAGGTTCAGATATTGTTGTTATTACAGCTGGTGCAGCACAAAAAGTAGGTGAAACAAGACTTCAACTTATAAATAAAAATATTAATATATTTAAAGCAATAATTCCGGAAGTGGTAAAATATAATAAAGATGCTATTTTATTAGTAGTTTCAAATCCTGTAGATGTATTAAGTTATGTAACTTATAAACTATCAGGCTTCCCTAAAGAAAGAGTTATAGGTTCAGGTACAGTCTTAGATACATCAAGACTTAAACACGAAATAGGGAAAAGATATAATATAGATCCAAGAAACGTAAATACTTATATAATGGGGGAACATGGAGATTCAGAAATCGCCACTTGGAGTGTAACTAATATTCAAAATATCAAAATTGATGAATATGCTAATAAAGAAAATCTTGAATATAATAATAACTTTAGAAAAGAAGTTTATGAAAATGTTAAAAATGCTGCTTACGAAGTTATAAATAGAAAAGGTGCTACTTTCTATGCTATAGCTTTAGCAGTAACACGTATTGTAAAAGCTATATTAGGAGATGAAAAAACTATATTACCAGTTTCTACTTTAGTAGAAAATTACTATGGAATTGAAGATGTTTACTTAGGAATGCCATGTATCGTAGGTGGATCAGGTGTTGAAAAAGCATTAAGTATAGATTTAAGTAAAACAGAAGCAGATAAACTAATTAAATCTGCCAATACTTTAAAAGATACTTTAACTAATGCATCTGGTCTATAGTTTTTACATAAGATAAATATTAGTATTAAAATTACCCTATAGATAGGTTTTAATATATTCCCCTTTAAGATAGACAGATTTTTATTTTTTAGTATGTGTATCTTAAAGAGACTATATCATTATCCACTCTATAGGGTAAATTTTTAGAATTTATGATTTTTTATTATAATTTCTTCATTCTTTTATATTATCCAAAATAAGTACTATAACTGTTAATTTTTATGCCTATTTTCCAAAAGCTTTTTTAGCTTCATCTAACTCTTGTCTTGCTTTCTTTTCTGCATCACCTAAAGCTTGTTTTGAATCTTTCTTTCCATCTATTATCTCATCTAAAGCTTTAGCCATATTATCATGTATAGCATATCCATTTAATACTTTAGGATCACAGTAACCATAATCAAATTCTTTAACGGCTTCTCCCTTTGCTGGATTTTCTTTTTCTACATAATCTTTAAATTCTTTTGAATCTGCAACAGATTTTCTAAGTGGTAAATAACCTGACTTAGTAGCCCACTTTGTTTGACTTTCTTTTTCCATAAAGAATTTTAAATATTCAAAGGCTGCTAGTTTCTCTTCTGATGAAGGAGTATTAAATATTGCTACATCTGTACCTGAAAATAATGCTGCTTTTTTCTTTCCTTCTGGTAGCACTGCAGTTTTAAAGTTTATATTGTTTCCTTTACAAGCCTTTATTATATCTGGTAAGGCTGATATTGAAGAAATTCCCATAGCTGCTTCTCCTCTACTAAAAGCACCAGTCATATATTTTTCTTCAGTGGCTATTTTAGCATTACCTGATTTAACTAATCCTGATAAAAAATCAAAGGCTTCTACTCCCTCTTTTGAATTGAAAAGAAGTTTATCATTGGCTTCATCTATTAAATGTCCACCTGCTTGTTCTACCCAAAAACTTGAATCTATTCCTACAGATGAATTTAATCCTAAGCCGTATATATCATTTTTCCCATCACCATTAGTATCTACAGTTAATTTTTTAGAAGCTTCCTTTAACTCATCCCAATTAGTTGGAACTTTTACATTATATTTTTTTAGCAACTCTTCATTGTAAAAAAGAAGATATGTACCTTTATTAAATGGAAGTGAATAATGTTTATCATTCCACATGCCATTATCTCTTACAAATTCTGGAATATCATTCCATACATCCTTTTTAAATCCTATTTTTTCATTTTCAATATAAGGATTTAAATTTTCTACTAAATCATTCATAACATAAGCTGTCAATCTATTTGGATATATCATAGTTAATGCTGGTAATTTTTTAGATTTAGCAGCACCATCTAATTTTGAAAATAATTCTTTATAATGACCTTGGTATACTAATTTTACTGTTATCTTATCCTTATTTTTTTTATTAAATTCCTCTGTTATATCTTTTAGTGCAGCTTCGTTCTCACCATTCATAGCATGCCAAAATTCAATTGTAACAGGTTCTTTTATCTCTGTTGCTATTGTGGTTTTTGACTCTTCCTTTTTTGATGCATCTTCCTTATTGCTACCACAGGCTGCTAACCCAAAGGTTAATGTAACTACTGTGATAAGAGCTGTTAATTTTTTAAATTTCATTTTATCCCCTCCAACTTATTTATATTAAATTTATTTAAAAACAAATTATCCCTTTATTCCAGATTTGGTCATACCAGATATTATATATTTTTGTAGTACAAAATAAACTATAAGTATTGGAATTATTATCATAGTAGCTGCAGCCATTAATAAATGATAGTCCGCTCCAGCCTCTGATGTAAATGTCATAAGCCCTACTGGAAGTGTTCTCATATTTGGTATATTAGTTACAATAAGTGGCCATAAAAATTCATTCCAGCTGTTTATAATTCTAAGTAATGCTATAGTTATTAAAGCTGGCTTTGATAAAGGAACCATTATGGTCCACAAGAATTTAAAATCACTGCACCCATCTATTTTTGCTGCTCTATAAAGAGGTTCTGGTATAGTAAAGAAAAATTGTCTTAATAAAAATATAGAAAATACACTTACAATCCAGGGTATTATTAAGGCTTCATAGCTATTCATCCAACCTACCTTGGATATAGTTATGTAATTAGGTATTAATATAACCTCTCCTGGTATCATCATAGTTCCAATAAATATAGAAAATATTACATCCCTGCCCCAAAACTTAACTTTTGAAAAAGCAAATGCTGCTAAAATAGTAGTAATAAGAGTTCCTAAAGTTATACCTAAAGTTATAAACACACTATTTAAAAAATATTTTAGTAAAGGTATTTTACTTTGAACCTCTCCATAATTTTTCCACATTATTTTAGATGGTATCAATTTAGGTGGCATTAAAAATATTTCATTAAAGGGCTTTAATGATGTACTTATCATCCACAGGAAAGGTAACAAAGTAATAATACATCCTAATACTAATATAATATAAATCAAAGATTTCTTTAAAATATTTTTTGTCATAATATAATCTCCTTGCATAATATGCTCTAGATAATTTAATGATATTCTACTTTTTTCTTTCCTATATAAAATTGAATAAAATTAAATAGGCTTATTATTATAAAAAGAACAAATACTGCAGCAGATGCAATGCCATATTGATACTGATTATAAAATTTGTTGTATATGTAATATACCATAGTAAGACAGCTATTCAATGGTCCAGGTTGCTTATCAAACAAGGCAAATATTTCTCCAAAAATCTTAAAAGAGCTTATCAAAGTCATTATGCATACAAAAAATATAGTTGGTGATAAAAGCGGTACAGTTATATTTTTGATCCTTTCCCACTTATTAGCTCCATCTAATTTAGCTGCTAAATTATACTGCTCATCTATATTTTGAAGTCCTGCTAAAAATATGACTATATTATAACCAAGACTTTTCCATACACTTAATATAATTAAACTAGGCATAGCCCATTTAGGATCTGAAAGCCACTTAACAGGAGATAATCCTATTGCTTGTAATAGATAATTTATAATTCCATGATCTGCATGATACATCCATCTCCAAACCATAGATATGGCTACTGTTGATGTTATAAAGGGTATAAAATATACAGTTCTAAAAAAACCTCTAAATTTTATATTTGAATTTAGTAAAATAGCAATTATCAATGATAAAATAATAGATATAGGCATAACATAAAGCACATATATAAAAGTATTTTTCATAGCTGTTAAAAATTCTTTATCACTAAATATGTAATAAAAATTATCTAATCCCCTAGCATAAACTATATCCTTATAGTAGTTATAACGAGTATAAAAACTCATATCAAAGGATTTTATTATAGGATAAATATTAAAAATTAAGAGTAGTACAAAAGCTGGTGCTATATACATAATACCTTTTACAAAGGATTTTAAATTTTTATTATTATTCACTTTCTTCACCTTTAATTAATAGATTTTTTTCATCTTCAAAACTAAAAAAATGTATCTTATATTTTTTTATATTTAGATATACTGTTTTCTCATTTTTATTTAAATTTTCATAGGGTATTATGCATCTTATATAATCATTACCTACTTTTACTTTTATTATAGTATCTCTTCCTATCATTTCTGCCATTTCTATAGTGCCTTTTATAGTAGACCTATCCTTTTCTCCTAGTATAAAATCTTCACATCTTATGGCAATTTTATATGTACCATCTTCTATATTTTTATCTTTAATAAAATCATCTAAATGTAATATAGTTTTACCTTCAAAAACTTTTAAAAAATTACTATTTTTATCTACTTCACCATCTAAAATATTTATAGGAGGATTTCCTAAAAATTTAGCCACAAATAAATTATTAGGTTTTATATATAGGTTTTCTGGTTTATCATATTGTTGAAGTTCCCCTTTTTTTAATAAGGCAATTTTATCTGACATTGTCATAGCCTCTTCTTGATCATGGGTAACAAATATAGTAGTTATATTTAATTCTTTTTGTATTCTCCTTATTTCTTCCCTCATTTCAATCCTAAGCCTGGCATCTAAATTAGACAAAGGTTCATCTAACAATAGTATTTCTGGCTCTTTAACCAAAGCTCTTGCTATAGCCACTCTTTGTTGTTGTCCCCCTGATAGTTGTGAAGGTTTTCTTTCTAACAAATCTTCTATCTTAACCAATTTAGCTATACTTTCTACTTTTTCCTTTGCTTCTTTAGATTTAATCTTTTTCATTTTTAAAGGAAATTCTATATTCTTATATACAGTCATATGAGGATATAGAGCATAATTTTGAAAAACCATGCCTATATTTCTTTTTTCTGGCTCTAAATTATCTATAATCCTATCATTAAAATATATATTCCCTTTAGTAGGCTTGTACAATCCAGCTATAGTATATAATGTAGTGCTTTTACCACATCCACTTGGCCCTAATAATGTTACAATAGTCCCTTCCTCTATATCTAAATTTAAATTCTTTACAGCAGTAACCTCTTTGAATTTTATGGTAAGATTTTCAATTTTCAAATTCATTTTAACACCGTCCTACAGAAAGAGTTCATATATACCCTCTATATTTTTTTCGTCTAATCCTATGATATTAATATTTAACTGTTTTTCTTCTAATATTTTTTTTATTTCTTCCATAAATATTCCTCTTTCATTTACCCTTTTTATGGTTCCTATAATGCTTTGTAGCTCGTTATTAGACGAAAGTTCTCCTCCCCATTTACCTACACAGGTTTTATTTACACCACAGGTTGGACTTCCTTCTATTCCTACAATCCCTAAAATTTCATAATCATTATTAATATACTCTTCCATTTGCTCTAAATATATCGAAAATAATTCTCTACAATGTTTTCTAAAATGGGGGGTATCAAATTGATCTTTTACATGTCCCCATCTTTTAATCCCATAGCAAGTTAATTCAGGACAGGGAAGTTGAATAATTGATATATTATTATCCATAAGTAACTTTAGTAAATTTTTTATTTTCTCATCTTTTTCTCTATTCTTTTCTTCTCCATAATATTTCACTTTAGAACTTTTATTTAATATACAATGAGATAAAAATATTATTTTTTCTTTTTCCATTATATCTCCTTCTTATCCATATATACTATTTTGTATAAAAAATTACTAATATTCCATTTTAAATCAAACTTCATTATATAATAGTGGCATTTTCTAATCAAATAGATAAAATTTATAATTTTGTTTATAACTATTTGTTTTATTTATACTATTAAATGTTATTAAATTTCATATAAAAATAAATTATATAAGTTATATCTCGTATAACATAACAAAGGCTCTCTCAAAATAAAATAGATTTAATTTTAACACCTCAAATATAAAAAATTCAATCTATAAACTAACTCATTTCCTAATTTTTTATATTTGTTATATTAAAATTAAATCTATTTCTAGTCATCATTTTGTATAATTAATAAACTATCTATAAAAACCAGCCTTTAATATATCCACGTATTCTTCTATCTCTTTTCTAATATTATCCTTATTTATTTGTAATAGTGGCTTATTTATATTAAGAACTATATATTCTTCACCATATTTCTCTAATGTCCACATTAGTATTTTTAAACACTTCTGTATATCAATATTCTCTTTAAATTTGGAATAATCTATATTGGATAAAAAATTTTCATAGGCTTCTTTTGTTTCCTTTGATTGGATTTTTTCTAAAGTAGATTTTATATCTTTAGGCATATTCAATATAGATTTTATAAATAGCATAAATATACTAGGATACTTTTCTATAAGGTTCATTTTTATCATAGTCCATTTTTTTACTCGTTCTAGAATATCCCTTTCCTCTGTATCTACCTTCATATATAACTCTTCTTTCAAAAACTTAAAATAATAGTTATATACATATATAAATAATCCCTTTTTATTACAAAAGTAATGAAACAAAAGCCCCTTTGATACGCCTGCTTTTTCTACTATTTTATTTGTAGAAGCCTTTTCATATCCCCTTGTAGCAAACTCTTCTAAAGCAGCTTTTAGTATAGCTTCTTTTTTATCTTCCGGTATATTCTTTAAATTGTCATCCATAAAATCTTCTCCTATTCAGCCTTCATAAAATCTACCATAGATATAGTTAGAATTTTTTTCTTAGATAATATTTTTGATATTTCATAGGTTAAATATATTATTACAAAACCTATTATAGTATACTTTAATGAAATATTCATAGGTATTGAAAAATTAATATCCTTTGCTACCTTTTTCATAAGCTGTCCCATAGAAATTTTTAATATAGGTATAGAAAATAAATAACCTATTATAACAGGAATTTTTCCTGTATTTAATATTAAAGAATTTATTTCTTGCTCTTTATATCCTAATATTTTTAGCATAGATATATTACCTTTGTTTTCTTCTACGATTATAGAAGTTATAACATATATTACGATTAAAGCGATTATAATCGCAAAAACTGCCATAATAGTAAGGGAATATTTCATAGGCTCTGTCATAGATTTAAAGGCTTCTTCAATTTCTTTTTTACTTTCTACCTTAAATATTAAGTTTTCATCTATATCTAATTTTTCTTTTGAATATAATCCTATATAACTATTTTTTTCATAATTCATCATAGTATTAAATTCATCAAGAGGTATATATATACTTTTAGTAACATAATTATCTGCTATTTCATCTATATTTATAAAAAATCCTTTATCCTTATAAGTATTATATATTTTTATTCTATCCCCTTTATCAATATTTAATTTTTCTGCTAATGCTTTAGTTATTATAATTTTATTGAACTGTATTTTTTCTCCTTTCGAATCCTTTAAATTTATAAGTTGTGTATCTTTTTCTATACCATATATAGGTATAGGTTCTTTGTCATTATCTACTTTAAAAGAGGATAGATTATATTTTTCCCCAGTATAGTTTTTTTCACTTTGAATATTTTTCAAAATATAATTATACTCATATTGGTTTATATTTCTTTGAGCCTTTAGTAAAGAATCCATGGAATCTTTACTCATAAACCCCATAAGCAAAAACATGGAAGCTATTATTATACCCACTAATAATATAATAGTTCTTCCCACATTTCTTGTAATCTCTCTTATTTTAAACTTATTTTCAAATTTAAATCTATAAAGTTTTAAGCTTTTTTCTAATTTGTTTACTTTCCCTTTATTTTTGAAACCTTTCATAAGATTAACAGGAGACATTTTTAAAACTTTTAATAGTACAATAAGTGAGGTTGAACTCAAGAAGAATAAGGGTATTATTAGACTTAAAATAATATAACTTACACTATAATTTTCTTTTATTAAAGGTATATTGAAATAACTTAGCATAAACTGGCTTAGAGGTTTCGAAAAAAATAGCCCCAATATGGTACCTATTACTCCTCCTATAATAGCAATTATAATAGGATAATTCATATAATGCTTTAATATTTCACCTTTCTTATAACCTAAGGCATATAAAGTCCCTATCTGTTTTAAATCTATTTTTATCATTCTCCATATCACTATGGATAAAAGAACAGAGGTTAACAAAATTATAACCATAGGAAGAGTTATCGCCATGATTATAGAACTATCTAACTTAGTTTTTACAAAGGAATATCTTACATTATTTTCCCTTTCTATGTAGGATAATATATTATAGTTTTTTTCTATATATTTTCTAAATTGCTTTTCATTATTTTCTTTAAACACTGTGTGGTAAAAGGTTTTTATTCCCTTTAACTCTTCCATATTATTCTCTGACATAGAAGCTATGCCAAAATTTTTAGCGTTCCATATAAGATCTGTTTCAGATTTTAGAGGATAAATATAATCTGGCAATGCAAAAAATCCAACTACTTTAAACTCTTTTCCTTGTATTTTTATTTTATCTTTTAATTTTATATTTTTCTCCTTTGAAAAGGATGGATCTAAGAGTATCTCATTTTTATTTATTATATCTCTTCCCTGTATAATATAAGACTTATTTATTTTAGATGTTTTACTAAATATTCTTAAGGTAGTATTATCATCCAAGCTATAATCCATTTCATACCTTTTTTCAAGGTATATATTAAATTTTTCTTCTAATTTTTCTATATTATCTATAGATTTATTAACCATGATTTTAGCAGAATCTAAATTATAATCCTCAACAAACTCTTTAAAATTTTTATCTATATTTCTAAAAGCCACATTAAAAGAGGAAAAGAGTATACAACTTAGTAAAACTAATAAAGTACACCCTATATAAGAACCTCTATTGGATTTTATAACTCTTTTAATTCTTTTAGATAGAATCATCTACCACACCACCTTTTCCGCTGGAATTTTTTCTTTATTATTTATAAATTCAGAAATTCCTCCATCTCTAATCTTTATTATCTTGTCACTTATAGAAGCTATAGGTTCATTGTGAGTTACTATTAAAATTGTAGTCTTAAATTCCTTATTTATTTCCTCTAATAATTTTAGTATTTCCTTTGATGTTGTATAATCTAAAGCACCTGTAGGTTCATCACATAAAAGTAATTCTGGATTTTTTATAATAGCTCTAGCTATGGAAACCCTTTGTTGTTCTCCCCCACTTAATTCCTGTGGAAACTTATCTTTCTTATCATATAAATGAACTTTCTCTAATATTTCTTTAATATCCCTAGGATTATGGCTTATATTAGAGGCTACTTCTATATTTTCCCATACCGTAAGATTTGGTATTAAATTATAAAATTGAAACACAAATCCTAATTTTTCTCTTCTATATAAAGTAAGCTCCTGATCTTTAAGATCACTTATAATATTATCCTTTAAAATAAACTGACCCTTATCTGCCTTATCTATGCCACCTATTATATTTAATAAAGTAGATTTTCCTGACCCAGAAGGTCCCAAAATGGTAACAATATTCCCCTTTTCTATTTCTAAATTTATATCTTTAAGCACCCAAAATTCTCTACCTGCTATATTAAATTTTTTCCCTATATTCTTTAATGAAAGATACATAACTAACATCTCCCCTTTTTATTTTAACTACATATTACCACCTATTGACCACGGGGTCAATATTTTTTAGTTTTAATACAAATACATTAATTTAATAATTTTTAGTGATAAAACAAATTTAGTTCTCCTTAGAATTCAGAAAATATAAAATATAATGAAATTATTTCTAAAATACATTATAATAAAGTCTAAGCAATAAACATTTCAAAAAATAAATACTAAGGACTTTTACATAATCCTTAAGAAAATTTCATAGGAAGGTGAAATAAATGAACAAAGGTAAAGAAAAAATATACAATATTTTAGATGAGCTAAATATTAAATATATTAAGCATGAACATGAGGCAGTTTATACAATAAAAGAGGTAAATAATTTGCAATTAGATATAGAAGGGCAACATTGCAAAAACTTATTTCTTAGAAATAGAAAAGGAAATATACATTACCTTCTTATTTTGTGTGATGAAAAAATGGCAGATTTAAAGGCTTTGGCAAAGGAAATAGGAAGCACACCTCTTTCCATGGCATCAGAAGAAAGGCTTTATAAACATTTAGGGCTTACTCCTGGAAGTGTTACTCCATTTGGGCTTATGAATAATTCTGATAAAAAAGTAAAGGTACTTCTAGATAAGGATTTAAAGCATGATGGTAAAATTAATTTTCATCCTAATACAAATACAGCTACTCTTACTATTGATTATGAGGATTTTTATAAATTTTTACAATGGACTGGAAATGAAATTAAAGAGGTAAATATTTAAAAATAGAAGTGCTCTTAAAAAAAGTAACAAAGCAAGAACCTTAACAAATTGAAAACAATTTGTTAAGGTTCAAAGGTTTTAACCACTTCCTCTAACATATTTCTTATTTTAATATTCTGAGGACAGGCTTCTTCACATTTTCCACATTTCCTACAGTTTGAAGATTTTTCATTTTTATTTAAGTAACTTACATATTTTTTCTTTTGTTTTTTCACATCACTATAAATTGAAGCCATATTTAAGTACTTAAAGTTTTTAGGTATATTTACTCCAAAGGGACATGGCATACAGTATCTACAATTTGTACAATCAACCTTTATTCTACTTATATATATTTCTTTAACTTTATCAATTAATTCAAGCTCTTTTTCTGTTAAAGAATTTGCATATCCGTTGTTAGATTCTTTTATGTTTTCTTCTATGTGAGCCATTTTTTCCATACCACTTAAAACTACAGTTATTTCTGGATAATTCCATAAGAATCTAAATCCCCACTGAGCAGGACTTCTCTTAATACGAGCTTTATTCCATAGTTTCTTAACATCATCTGGAACTACTCTTGCTAAGTTTCCACCTCTTAAAGGTTCCATTATTACAACTGCAAGACCTTTTTGTGAAGCATATTTAAGCCCTTTTGTACCTGCTTGATAATTTTCATCTATAAAATTATATTGAATTTGACAAAAACTCCAATCATAAGCGTCTACTATTTCCTTAAACAAAGATAATTCATCATGAAAAGAAAAACCTGCATATTTTATTCTTCCATCTTCTATAGCTTTATCTAAAAACTCAAATACATTATGCTTCTTTAAATTTTCCCAATCTTCCTTATTGAGAGCATGCAAAAGATAAAAATCTATATGATCTGTTTGTAATTTTTCTAACTGCTCATTTAAATATTTATCCATATCCTCTCTACTTTTTATAAGCCAGGAAGGAAGTTTAGTAGCTAATTTTATCCTTTCTCTATATCCATCTTTAAGAGCCTTTCCTACTAAAAATTCACTGGCACCTTCATGATATGGATAAGCTGTATCTATATAGTTAACCCCTTTATCAATAGCATATCTTATTTGTCTTATAGCTTTCTTCTCATCAATTTTAGCTGGATCATCATCTATTACTGGAAGTCTCATACATCCAAATCCTAATATAGAAACCTCTTCATCGGTTTTTCCAAATTTTCTATATAACATTTTCATCCCCCTTTAGATTTTTTCAACTTGTCTATTAAAAATATATATTCTATATTATTAACATTATTACATTTTTAAGTTTTATTTTGAATTTAATATCCATTGGCAATATTACAAGATTATAATTACTATCATAAAAACTATATATAAAATTTCATCTATTATTAAACCCCATGCTGTTGGTACAGTAAATAGTGCATTTAATATAAGAAAGATAAAAAATACACTTCATAAGCACACTAATTGGTTTATGAAGTGTATTTTTGTCATTAAAATTAAATTTAATCTATTTTGAAACACCCTATTAGGTCTATTTTATTCTTCTAAAATCTCTATACCAACCATATTCATAAGATATTTAGCATTAGTCGTGGTAGACTGTCCTTTTTTTATTTTATAGTCAAAATATATTTCATTGTTCTTATAGTATTCTGAGAAATGATAATTTTTTATTCTTTCATCTTTATCTAAAACACAAAGTTCTAAATCATGAGTAGTTAATCCCCCTATTATCCAAGATTTATTTAGGTTAAACAATACATTTTTGGCTCCTATATATCTATCTTTAGAGTTTGTTCCTCTAAATATTTCATCTATTAGAAAAATCATAGGGCTCTTATTTTTTGAATGGTTAATTATATTTTTAATTTTTATAAGCTCTCTATAAAATGTAGATATACCACCCTTTAAATCGTCTGTTATTCTCATAGAAGTATATATGTCCATAAGGGAAGAGCTCATTTCTTCTGCACACACTGGTGCCCCACTATAAGCTAAAACTAAATTAATTCCTAGCGTTCTTAAAAAAGTAGTTTTTCCCGACATATTAGATCCAGTTATAAGGAGAATATTATTTTTCATAGTTAAATCATTGCATACTCTATCCTTTATATTAATTAAAGGATGCCCTATGTTTTTACATTCTATCTTTAAATTATCACCATATTCTAATTTTAAATTAGGATAACTATCTTTTTCAGATTTAAAATTCTCCTTATGTAAACTATTAGACTGAGTATTTTTATTTAAACTTGTTTTTTTATCGGAATCATATATATTAGGAAAAGAAATTTTGTTATTTATATGAGTTAAAACAGCTAAACTTGCAAAACTTTCTATTTCTCCTATGCCATTTAGCCATTTTTCTATTTTATCGCCATATTTTAATTTCCAAGACTCTAGGGAAAAAACACATTGGTAATCCCAAAGGAAAAATATATTTAAGACTATATATAAAATACCATTGTACCTTAAATTAACCTTCTCCGAAATTATATTTAATTCCTTTATAGCTTTAATAGAACTTTCTTTTTCATTAAAAAGTACTTTCTTTATGCTCTTTAATTTTTCACACTCTACTTCTTCCTTTTCTATTAACTTTAACACCTTACTATAGGTTTGAAAATTATATTTAAGTTTATCTATAGATTGCAGGATAGCATTAATTTTTAAAGCTTTTAACATCCATATTAAGCATTGAACAATACCTAAAACTCCTACTAAAGTATATAGATTCTTAAGCTTTAATATAATTATACCTAGTGATAAAGGCACTGTAATTAATGGCATTATGTACAATATATTTTTTATTACTTTACTTTTTATTAAAATACCATTTTCCCTTATATATTTCATAAGTTTTTCTGTGCTTTTTAGCTTTTCTTTATATTTTCCTGTTGTATATTCTAAGTTTTGGCAAAACTCTAATTTTTCTCCTAACTCCTTTACAGCTCTTTGGTTTAAAATTATTTCATCTTTATTTTTATTTGGCTCTAATAATAATTTTGCTAAATTATCTCTACCATCCTTGGTGTTAGTTGTGTTTATAAGTTGAAAAAGTGATTCTTTTCCCACTATATCCAAATCTCCTGAATAAGGATGATCTTCTGAAATAAATTCTTCTCCTCTATCCTGAAATTCTATCCATTGTCCATTGATTCTATCTACATATTTTTTATTTATATTTATCATTTCTTTGGAAAATTTAAGTTTATTCTTTATATTGCTATGCTTTATTATTAAAGCTATAAACATACATGCCATTAAAATGGATAACCCTAAATATTTACTATAAACACTTGAATTTAAAGCTTTATAAATAAAATATATAAGCCCTATCATAGATATCAATCTTAAAGTCCCCAATATACTATAGATATTGCTATACTCTTTAATATTTTTTCCCTGCTCTTTTATTTTAGTTAAAAATTTATCCTGTAGCATTTAAATCCCTCCTTTGTCATTAATATTATTTATTATTTTTAACTCTTGTATCACAAATTACATTTGATCTTATATTTTTTATTTTATTTACCCCATTTACAGTAAAATTAAATATTTCCTTTAGGAAATCTTCTCTTTTAAATTTTCCTTTTTCCATATCATATAATTTCTTTTCTAATTTTCCTGTATAATCTGTATCTAAAAGTTCTCTTATAGGAAAGGTTTCTATTAATTTAGTACCTTTATCTGTTATTAATAAGGATTTCCCCTTAGGAGTTATATAGCCTGCATATTTTAACTTGTTTATAGTTTCTGCTCTAGTAGCTGCTGTTCCTATGGAATATCCATATAATATGTTTGATTCTTCCTCATTATCTTCATTTTGTTTTGTGTTTTTACCACAGGTTTCCATAGCTTTAAGCAAAGTTTTTTCTGTATGATGAGCAGGTGGTTTAGTCTTTTTTGATATTATTTTTAAACTTTTCATTTCTACTTCATCATCTTTTTCTATAGGTGGTAAAAGTTCATCTTTCTTCTTTTCTTTATATAACTTTAGCCAACCTTTAGCTTTAAGTATTTTGCCCTTTGTCTTAAATAATCTTTCATAATTTTCTCCTAGTACAGTAGTTACTATTTCTGTATTTTCATACTGTGCTTCTTTCATAAATTGAGATATAAATCTATTTTTAACTGCATCATATACTAATCTTTCATCTGGAGTTAAATTTTTAGGTATTATGTAGGTTGGCATTATAGCACTGTGGCTTTCTACCTTAGCATTGTTAAACACCTTTTTTGAAGTGTTAAAAACTATTTCCTCTTTAAAAGGTAAATCATTTTTTAAAACCTCTAATACTTTTTTTGCTTTATCCTTAATACTTTCTTCTAAGGCTGTACTTTCAGTTCTTGGATAGGTTATATATTTTTTTTCATAAAGACTTTGGGATACCTTTAAAACTTTATCTGCAGTAAAACCTTTATATTTACTTGTAATATATCCTTGAAGATTACTTAAATTAAATAAACTTGGTGGATTTTCCTTTTTAATTTCTACAGTTTTTTCTGTTACTAATCCATTTTTGTCCTTTATTTCAGCTTTAAGCTTTTCCATAATTTTTTTATTTGGGAATTTTTCTTTTTTGCCATAAAAGAATTTACCTTTATATTCGCCTTTTTCATTTTTAAAAGTGGCTTCTAATTCATAAAACTCTTCTACCTTAAAATTTTTAATTTCCATTTCTCTGTCATATATAATCTTTAAAGTTGGCATTAATACTCTACCTATATTAAGAAGATTTCCTTTTCCTCTTGTATATTTCATAGTGGCTATAGATGTAAAATTTATACCTATAACCCAATCTGCTAATTGTCTACTTACTCCTGCATCTTGTAAGTTTATCATTTCTTCGTTCTTTTTCAAATCCTTAAGACCTTTTTTTATTTCTGTAGGTGTCCATTCATTTATAAGTATTCTATATATAGGTTTATTTGCTTTTAAATAATTAAATATTAAAAGTGCTATAAGTTCCCCTTCTCTATCATAGTCAGTAGCAGATATTATTTCTTCTACCTCTTCTCTATTTATAAGTTCCTTTATTATTTCAAGTTGTTTTTTTGCTCCTGGATCTACCACATTTCTATTCTTACCATCATTTTTTATTTTATATTTAAACTCTTTAGGTATATATGGAAAATTTTCAAAACTCCAAAGAGCTAATTTAGGATCGTAATCCTTGCAATCATATAAGGTTAATAAATGACCAAAGGCCCAGGTAACTATATATCCATTACCTTCTAAGTATCCGTTTTCCCTAGTTTTACACCCTAGTGCCTCTCCTATATTTCTAGCTACAGAGGGCTTTTCTGCTAATAATAATTTGCTCATTTTCTCACCATCACTATAATTTATTCGTTTTAATTATTCATTTAATGATTATATCATATTTTAGTAGAATTATTCTGTAAAAATAGGGTATAATTCATTCTTTTTAACTATATTAAATCTCAAAAATAGGAGACAGCTCTTTCTTTTTAGTTAAATTCAAACTTAAAAAATTTTGAATGTTTTCCTCTTTTTTTAAATTATCTTAACTAAAAATTTTAGAACTTTCTGCTCCTTTTCACTTTAAAGAAGTTACCATTATTAAATTAAGTCTTAGAATATTTCTTTATTAATTACAAAAGCTAACATATATATTGAAATCTATATATTACGAGTTAAAGAAAGGATAGATATTAATGAACAAATCATGTAATACCTGTGAAAATTTCGAAGGGGTTTTTAAATCTTATTGGTTAGACTCTACTCCAGAAACAGACTATCCTGTTTTAAATGAAGATATCACTGTGGATATAACTGTTATCGGTGCTGGTATAGTAGGAATTACTACTTCTCTTCTTCTAAAAAAAGAAGGTTTTAAAGTTGCACTGATAGATGCAGATAAAATATGCCAAGGTACTTCTGGCCATACTACGGCCAAAATAACCTCTCAACATCATTTAATATACGATAAGTTAATTACTGAAATGGGAATAGAAAAAGCACAAAAGTATGCAGATGCCAATGAATTTGCAATAAATTTCATAGAGAATATAGTTAATGAATATTCTATAGACTGTGATTTTCACAGACTCCCTGCTTATATTTATACTGAAGATGAAAACTTTGTATCTTCAATAAAAAAAGAAGCAGAGGCAGCTTTAAGCTTAGGATTAAAAGCAAAATTTTTAGATAGTATTCCTATTTCTTTGCCTGTAAAAGCTGCTTTATGTTTTGAAAATCAAGCTCAATTTCATCCACGAAAATATTTATTAGACCTAGCCAATAAAATACCTGGAGATGGAAGTCATATATTTGAAAATACAAAAATAGTAGACATTGATAGCGATAATAGCTGCGTATGTACTACTGATAATGAGAAGAAAATATCTTCTTCGAAAATTATTGTAGCTTCACACTTTCCTTGCTATGATGCTTTAGGATTATACTTTGCAAGACTTTCTCCAAAAAAATCTTATGTTTTAGCTGTAGAAACAAAGGAAGACTTTCCCAAAGGTGTGTTTATAAATGCTGAAGAACCTGGACGCTCTCTTCGTTGTCAAAATTATAAGGGCAGCAAAATTGTTCTTGTAGGCGGCGAGGGCCATAAGACAGCTCATGGAGAAAATACGTTAACTCATTATAAAAATTTAAAGTCCTTTGCAGAAAAAACTTTTAGTATAGATAATATATTATACTATTGGTCAACTCAAGATTACATGACTTTAGATGGAGTGCCTTACATAGGACATTTAACCTCTTCTACTAAAAATATTTATGTAGCTACGGGTTTTGGAGAATGGGGAATGACAAATGGTACTGCTGCTGCAATATTACTAAAGGATCTCATTACTAATAAAGAAAATTCCTGGAAGGATTTATATAATCCATCAAGACCTATGACCTCCAGTTCCATTAAAAACTTATTTACTTTAAATATAGATGTAGCCAAAGAACTTGTTAAAGGTAAGCTACAAGGTGCACCTAATACATTAGACCTTAATAATGACGAAGGAAAAGTTGTTACAATTGATGGACGAAAGTATGGAGCTTATAAAGATAATGCCGATACTATTCATTTAGTAGATAATACTTGTACTCACCTAGGTTGCGAACTCAAGTGGAATGATGCAGAAAAATCTTGGGATTGCCCTTGTCATGGCTCTAGATTTAGCTATGAAGGTGATATTATTGAAGGGCCTGCTATTAATAAATTAAATCATTATAAAGAAAATCCTAATAAAATTGATCCAAATATTTTATAATATTATAAAATAAAGATGGAGAGCTATTTTTCATAATAGAACTCCATCTAAACCTTAGAATCATTTAATAATTACTTAATTTATTCTATTGTTATACTATAGCAAGTTGATTTTTGCTTTTTCACAATCCTCTATCATTAAATCTGGCCATATGGATGCTTGAACTTCCCCTATATGTGCTTTTCTTAAAAAATACATACATATTCTTGACTGTCCAATTCCACCACCAACGGTATATGGCAATTTACCCTCTAAAAGCAATCTATGAAATTCTAGATTTTTTCTATCTTCACAACCTGCTATTTTAAGTTGTTTTTCTAGAGATTCTTCATCTACTCTTATACCCATAGAAGATAATTCAAAGGCTCTTTCTAATACTGGATTCCAAAATAATATATCTCCGTTCAATGTCCAGTCATCATAATCTGGAGCTCTTCCATCATGCTTTTCTCCTGAGGCTAAAACTCCCCCTATTTCCATTAAAAATACTGCTCCCTTTTCTTTAGTTATAGCATCTTCTCTTTCCTTTGAATCTAAATCCGGATAAGTATCTTCGAGTTCTTGAGAAGTTATAAAACATATTTCCTCTGGTAATATTTCATTGAATCCCTCATATTGGCTACAAATCTCTCTCTCTGTTTCCTTAAATACACTATATATTTTGTTAACTATAGACTTTAAAGTTTCTTTGTTTCTATCTTCTTTTTTAATAACTTTTTCCCAATCCCATTGATCCACATATATAGAATGAAGGTTATCTAAATCCTCATCTCTTCTTATGGCATTCATATCTGTATAAAGACCTTCACCAACTTTAAAATCATATCTGTGTAAAGCCATTCTTTTCCACTTAGCTAAAGAATGTACTATTTCTATCATTTCTTCCTTTAGATCTTTCATATCAAAAGCTACTGGTCTTTCTACTCCATTTAAGTTATCATTCATACCTGTATTTTTTCTTACAAATAAAGGTGCTGAAACTCTTGTAAGGTTCAACTTTTCTGCTAAAGTTCTTTCAAAAAAATCTTTAACCTTTTTTATTGCAACCTCTGTTTCTCTTATTCCTAATGTGGATTCATATCCTTCAGGTATCATTAATCTATCTTTAAATTTTATCATATGTTTCCCTCCTAAAACTTTCTTCAAAATTATTTTACATAAACCCTATAGTCTTATATCTAGGATTAAATAATTACCTATTAGTACTAACATTATGATTATTATATCCAAAATCAATTTATTAATTATATATTAGATATTATCGTAATTTTATCATTAAGTCAATATATTTTTTAATAAAATATCAATTTTTTATAGTATTTGTTTAATACTTTAGTAATTATCACCCTTTAGTTTTTAAAATATTAATTTGCTATGTTTTAAAATAATGTTTACATAAATAAAGGATGAAGAATTTCACTTGAATTCTCCATCCTTATATTTATTTTACATATTAAATATACATCTTATTCCATTTTCACCATAACATTTCCCACAGGATATACATTTAGCTTTTCTATTTTCATCTTTTTCAAATTTATTTATTAAATCTGGTTCCCTTATAAAAGGTCTAGCCATTGAAAAATATTCTATCTTACTATTGTTTAATATTTGATCCATATTATTATAACTTCTATTCATACCAACTAAAATTATAGGAGTATCTACTTGTTCTGCTATTTTGGAAGCATACTCTTTATATATAGATTCCTTTTTATTAGTTTCTGTCCAAATTGTTCCTCCACCGCTGATTTCTATAGAATCTATACCTTTCTTAGAAAGTTCCCTGCAAACAAATTCACATTCCTTAAAGGTTGCTCCTCCTTCTTCAAAATCAGAACAATTAATTTTTATGGATATATGAAAATCCTCTCCTACTGTTTTTCTTATCTTATCATAAACTTCTAGTATTAATGCACCTCTCTTTTCCACTGAACCACCGTATTTATCCTTTCTTTTATTAAAAAGAGGACTTAATGTTCTACTTAAAAAATATCCATGTGCTCCATGAATTTGAATTCCATCAAAACCTGACTCTTTAGCCCTTTTAGCTGCCTCAGCAAAAGATTTTACTATAGCCTTTATATCATCTTCTGGCATATTTTCACTTAATCCGTAAAATTCACTACCGGTTTCATTATTAATATAATTTTCTCCTAAGACTATTTGCATTAATACTTTAGCTCCATATTTATGAATTATATCTGTCAAAAGCTTATGTTCTTTAATAAAGCTATCATCATAAATTCCAAGGATTCTAAGACTTGGCTTATCATAATCAAATATAGTAGTGTAACTAGTTATTATTAATCCAACTCCACCCTTTGCTAATTCTTCATATAAATTAAGTAATCTCTCCGTGATATGTCCTTCTTCTGTGGCCATGCCCTCCCAGGTGGCTGAACGAACAAATCTATTTTTAAGTTCCATTGTTTTTATGCAGGTTTTATCAAATAAACTTTTCATAAAAGTTCCCCCTGTTTTATTTCAATTCTATATTATTATATTAGCATAGTTTGATTTAATGTTGAACTTTCAGCAAAGGAGTTAAAACAGATTTTTTAACTATCTCTTATATATTACTTTAAATATATTAACTCTTCCTCTATTTTTTAAAAGATTCTATTGTTAAAATTTATTTATTGTACCCAATATTAGAAATTATGATTATGATTAGCCTGTTTTCATATACAAAAATCTTAAATTATATTAATATTAATGAACTTAATTTTTACTTACTTATTAAAATAAAATAGCTTCTTAAAACAAACATACAGAATATATTAAATAAGATTTTCAGATACTAAAAAATCAATAAAATTATTGATTTTTAGTATCTTGTTTTCAGTATTTTATGATATAATATTTTATACTTGCTATTCATTATTAAATGAAATGAAAAATCATTTATATAAATATATTGAAAAATTAGATAAATATAACTAATATTAGAAAGGTAAGGTATATAATATGAATAAATTTAAAATAGAAAATCCTAAAAATCATGAATTGAATGTTATATGTGTTAAAGCTACAGCATCTGAAGCTGTTATTTCTAATGAACATCATCATAGTCATAGTGGAGTATATGAAGGTGAGAGAAAAGATGGGAAAATGCATGGTTTTGGTACATATACTTACACTAACGGAACTAAATATGTAGGTTACTGGAAAGAAAACATGATGCATGGTGAAGGTGTTTTAATTTGGGCTTCTGGTGAAAAATATACTGGTAGTTGGAAAGATGATGAAAAACATGGATATGGCATATATACTTGGCCTGATGGAGAAAGTTATGTTGGATATTGGGAAAATGATTTAAAATCCGGTCAGTGTATTTATACTTGGTCCGATGGTGATGTTTATACTGGTGATTGGATTTGTGATTTTCGTCATGGACATGGAGTTTATGTTTGCAACCATGGAGATAAATATATTGGTCAATGGGTAAATGATTTAAGACATGGAAAAGGTATGTACATTCACTCTAATGGTGAAATTTTCATTGGTGAATATAAAAATGATGAGAGAGTTGAAAATTCTAATATTTAAGAATCATTTAATTACATAATTTTTGCTATTTTAGACTATAAAAATAGTTTTACTTTTAACAAGTTATACACTTTTTTCTTAATATAAATTTATCATAAAAGATAAAAATAACTTTAAAATCCACTAAAAATAAGATACCTCTAAACTATAACAGTTCAGAGGTATCTTTGTATTTAACAATAGGAATTGTGATTATCCTAAAATATTTAGCCTAGAATAAAGGGGTTTTTGTTCCCTTTGTTTTCTCTTTTATAAATGTTTTAACCTCATTGCTAGTTAAAGCTTCTTCTACTTCCTTTGCCCATTCTTTGTCTTCTTTAAGTACTAAGACAATACCCTCTTCTTGAGCAAAAGCTAAAGCTTTTTCTGAATCCTTACCCGCTTTAAGCATAACATCCGCCATAACTATAGCCATATCAGTATCGTTTAATGCATTTGCTAAATTTAATCTTTCCATTTCGACAAATTTTAAATTATGTTTATTTTCAACAATATCTAAAGTGTTTGGTACTTCTACACCTTTTTTAAGTTTAATTATTCCTTCTTTATCTAATAATTTTAATGCTAAAGCTCTATTAGTATTATCATTAGATACTGCAACAGTCATTTTATCCTTAATATCATTTATTTTCTTAATTTTATTAGAATATAATCCTATTTGGAATGCAAAAACTGGCTTACCATATGCTTTTAATTTTGTTCCTCTATCCTTGTTGAAATTGTCCATATAATCTTGATATTGATAAAAGTTACCATCTATACTTCCATCATTAACTGCCATATTAGGTGTTATTGCATCATCAAATACTTTTACTTTCATTTCATATTTGCTACTTTTTTTGTTAAATACTTTTTGAGCTTCCTCTAAAACATCCTTTGATATAACTGATGTTCCTATAGTTATTACCTTTTTATCTCCTGATGTTTCAGTGGCTTTTTCCTTATCTTTAGATGAACTGTTTCCACAGGCTACCATTCCCAATGTTAATGTTATAGCTGCTAAAATACTGACTATTTTCTTCCCTTTCATTTTTAAATCCTCCTTAAATATGTAAAATTTATTAAATTATATGGACTGTTACTTTCTATGTATATATTTATTTAAAAATATAGTTAAGTTAACTATAGCTTTAAATTTTTTTAAATAGATTATTATGTATTTATTTTAATTTTTTATATATAATATTTCCCATAAATTGTATAATCCCAACTATTATTACTAATAAAACTAAAGTGGTATACATTATAGTATCATTAAAACTTTGGTACCCATAAGTAAGTCCAACGGCTCCCAAGCCTCCAGCTCCTACTGCTCCTGCCATAGCTGTTAATCCTAATATTGTTATTGTAGCTAAAGTTAAATTTAAATTTATAGATGGAATAGCTTCCTTTACCATTACTTTAAATATTATTTGAATATTTGAAGCTCCAAAGGATTTAGCTGCTTCTATTAAACTTGGATTTACTTCCTTTAAACTACTTTCTATTAATCTGGCTATAAAGGGTGCTGAAGCTATAATTAAGGGAACTATGGCTGCATCCTTTCCTATGGATGTTCCTACAACACTTCTTGTAAAAGGTATTATAGCTACTGCAAGAATAATAAAGGGTACTGATCTTAATACATTAATTATGGCACTTAATATACCATAAATTATTTTATTTGGCTTAATGCCTTTTTCATCTGTTACTACTAATACTATAGCTAATATAAACCCAATTACAGCAGATAAAATAGTTGCTATTATTATCATATATATGGTTTCCCATAAACTAGGAAGAATTATTTGTTTCATCAAAGTTGTAATCTCATTCACTCTATACTTCCCTCCACTCAATATGCTTTTCATTTAAGTAATTTATAATCTTTGATTTATCATCATTTTTTATATTTATAATAAAAGACCCTAATATTTTGTCTCTATACTTATCTGTTCCACCCCATATTAAAGAATATTTAACCTTTGTATCTATAGCCAAACTAGATAAAAGGGAACCCTTTTGAATGTTCTCTCTTTCTATTATTTCTATATTTATCCCTTTTTTTGGTATTACATTGTCTTTTAATTCCCCTAAGAGTTCTTCTAAAACTTTAGGCTTGTCCAAGAAAATATCCTCTACTTTTCCTTTTGCCTCTAAATTGCCCTTACTTAATATGGCCATTTTATTACACACCTGCTTTACTACATCCATTTGATGAGTAACTACTACAATAGTTATACCTAATTCTTTATTTATCTTCTTAAGCAATTCTAAAATAGAATTTGTTATACTAGGATCTAAAGCTGATGTAGCTTCATCACATAATAATATTTGTGGATCTAAGGTAAGAGCTCTTGCTATAGCAACTCTTTGTTTTTGTCCACCACTTAATTCTCTAGGTTTAGACTTTATCTTATCTCCTAATTCTACTAATTCCAATAATTCCTTTACTTTTTTATCTATATCTTGCTTTTTATATCCCCAACACTCCATAGGTAATGCTACATTTTCATATACAGTTTTTCTTTCAAGTAAAGAAAACTGTTGAAATATCATTCCTATATTTTTTCTAAAGGCTCTAAGTTCTTTTTCATTTAATTTTTTTACTTCTACATCATTTACTTTCAGACTTCCAGCTTCATAAGATTCAAGTCCATTTATACATCTTAAAAGCGTAGATTTTCCTGCTCCACTAACTCCTAAAAGGCCATATATATCTCCCTTATCTATTTCCACATTTATATCACGTAAAACTTCTGTATCACCATAAAATTTTTGTAAATTTGATATTTCTATCATTAATATTACATCTCCTCTTAAGTTAAATTCCTCTACCTATTCTAATACCCTTACTATACTTTTTAGTGGCTTCTATCATAGCCCTTATATTCTCCACTGGAGCTCCACCAGGTATATCACAACCAGATCCAACTACATATCCTTTAGGGCTGTCCGCAGCCTTTTCTATGCATAGTTTAACAGTATTGTATACATCTTCTACAGTTCCATTCCTTATGACAGAAACAGGATCCACATTTCCTACTATACATACTTTATCCCCTAGCAAATCTTTAAGTTCCCCTATATCCTCACAATTATCCACACTGAAAGTTGATATATTCATTCTACTCAAATTATTCCATATATGCTTTGTTTTTCCACATATATGCAAAGATGGTTTTTTACCTGTTATCTTATATATTCCATCTATGGTTTTTCTAAGATAAGGCTCCACAAATTTTTCAAACTGTTTACCACTTATTAAATTACCGCAGGACAAAGGATCACCTATGCCACATACTAATCCATATTCCTCATAGGCTGCCTTAATAAAAGCTAAATTACATTCAGTCATAAAATCTAATAATTTATGTATACCTTCTTTATTCTTAACAAAATCCCTCATAAGGTTATTTGTTCCCCTAACTGCAGAAGCTGCGCTAATAGGTCCTGAAACCCCACTACCTATATTTACTTCATTACCTAACTCTTTTTTTATTTTACCTAATGCTTTTAATATTATTGGTAACCTTCCATCCTTATAAGGATTTACTACCTCCATATTATCTAACATTTTATAATCCTTTAATACTGGATCAATTAAATAGGAGGCTCTATCACTAGGATAACCCATCTTACTACCAAGAGCTTCTCCCATACCTCTTAAGGTTACATTAATTCCTGCACTTTCTGCTCCTAGCTCTCTTACTTTAAATTTTTCTGCCTGTAGCATTTTATCCGCATCAAAATAATATTCCTTAGTACTTATACCCGCATATACCGCAGCTGTTTCCTCAAACATAATAACACAGGGCAATCTATCTACTTCTTCTCCTTTAAAATAAGCTTCTGATCTTTCCTTTGCGGTCATTTCATCTTTAAAAGTATCCATGGTTAACATACCTTTCTTTCAAATTTTATATATTAAATTTCTATTCTTTTTTTACTTATTTTATATTTATTTTTAATATATTTATATTTTAAAGTAGAATTTTTATTTTTTTAATTTAATATAATACTAAATTCGCCATTGTTCCTTCCATTTTTGTATTTTAGCATTGGAATAATAAATTTTCTACAATTATATAAAATTCTAATAGATGAATATTTTCCTATAAAAAATTCGTATAACACTCTTATTAAAGTGCAAAAGAAACTAAACAGAATACAGAGTATGACTTTTTAAATTATATATTCTCCACTATTTTTCTTTCAGTAGGAAATTATTATACCAACCTTTAAAGGTACTAAAACAAGAAATACTTTTAGTCAATAGATAGCTATAATGAGAATTTTTTATTATATTGAATTTGTTTACTAACGCAAATAGATTTAGGTGTAAATTTAATTCATATAAACATTATGAAAAATATAGTTCTTTGACATGCTACCGCATTAATTTTCTATCGAAAATTTTTTTTAAGTCCTTATTTGAAAAAATATAAATAACTAAAAATTTTTTATATACGTATAATGTATAAATATCTTAAAAAGGAAAATATAATTGTGTATTTTACAGAACGTAGTGGAGTAAAATCTTCCTTTTGTACCTCTTTACCACATAGGAAATTATTTTTAAAGAGTTATTCTAGCTTCCCGTGGTTTAAAAAATAGGGATATGTGGTGTAAAAGGCATTTGAACAAGATTAGAGATTCTTAGTTGTTTTTTCAAAATATATGTATGTTCCAAATTATTGTCTGAGTGTTCAGCGAGTTATAATTTGGAACCATATATTTTAAGAAAAAACAAGTTAGAATCTCTTATTGAAGTGAGTTGCCTTTCTAGCCACATATCCCTTTTTTAAACCATGGGTAGTATAACTTCCCTCTAAGTCGTAATTTCCTTATTTTACGTTTCTTTTTTTAGCTGCATCTACCATTGCCCTTACATTTTCTATAGGACTTTTGGTTCCTATGCCACAGGCTGGTGATAGTATATCCACTCCTAAATTCATGCAAGCATTAGCTAGTTTTTCTACCTCTTCTTTCGTACTATTTTGTATAGTTAATGTACTTACATTTCCCATTACAGCTTTATTTTGTACATTCTTAAGAACTTGAGTTACACTACTTATAGAATCAAAACTTACCACATCACTATGCAAATCATTTAATTCTTTGTATATACTTTTTAATCTTCCACAGATATGTATTATTGTTCCATCTGTGTAGTCTTTAAGTTCATCTACTATTCTATTTAGATAAGGTATTACAAATTCTTTAAACAATCTTGGTCCCAGAATTTCTCCTGTACCGCTTGGATCTGATATAGTTATAACATTAGCTCCTGCTAAAAGTTGAGCTTTTCCAAATTCTATTAAATTTTCTGTTACAAAATTTATAAATTTATGAGCTTCATCTTTTTTTCTAACTAATTCTTTATAAAAATACATAGGCTCCATTAAAGATGATGCTACACTTATAGGTCCTGTTAAATTTGCCATTATGGGTACTGGTAAATTTCTATCTTTTATAATTTTTATAGCATCTAAAACTACTTTTTCTCTTCCCTCATTTAAATTTACTTTTTTTAATTGTCTCCACTGCTCTACGGATTCTATGGGATACTTTATAACTCTAGGTTCAGTAGTTTTATCTCCTAAATCCACTGTAGCTCCCATAGCTTCTGCTTCTATGGTCATACAGAAAGGTACTCCAAAGTTTTCAAATCCTCCCTGTTCATACATTGATATAGCTAAATTAGCCATAATCTCTGGATTCACATGAGCTTCTGGCCATTTAAATCCGCTTATATCCATTAAATCTTCTATTATCATATTCATCATTCCGCCTGGACATATGCAGGGAGGCCTATCTACCTCTTTACTTTTCAATACTAAATTTAATCTTTCTTTTGGTGTTAACATTTGCTGCACCTCGTATGTTTTAAATTTTCCTTACATTAATTAAATATATTCTATAAAAACTTATTTATTGTTCTAAGTATAATTTTTACTAACATTTAACTTTTTCTGCTATTATTTTTTTAGCATATTTTGCTGCTTTTGAAGCATCTGTTGTATACACATCCGCTCCTATCTTATCTGCAAAATTTTGAGATATAGGACCTCCTCCTATCATTACCGTTACTTTTTCTCTTATTCCTTCTTCTTTTAATAATTTTATAACTTCTTCCATACCATCCATAGTTGTAGTCATAAGGGTAGACATACAAATTATATCTGCTTCTATTTCTTTAGCTTTATCTACGAAATCTCTTGGTGGCACGTCTCTTCCTAAGTCCACCACTTCAAATCCTTCTGTTTCCATCATTATTTTAACTAAATTTTTCCCTATGTCATGGGTATCTCCTTGTATTACTCCTATAACTATTTTATGCTTTTTCCCTAAATCATTCTTCTTTAAATGGGGTTTTAAAATTTCTAATCCTGAGTACATGGCATCAGAACACATCAATAATTCTGGAATATAATATTCTCCTTCTTCATATAGTTCACCTGCTCTATTCATCCCATTGGCAAGGCCCTTATCTATAGCTTCATAGGCACTAATATCTTTTTCTATACATTCCTTAGCTAGTTCTACTGTTTCCTCTTCTTCCATTTCTACTACTGATTCTGATAATTTTTTTATTAATTCTTCTGATACATTACTCATTTACTTTTCCTCCTTAATATTTTTATTATAATTATAATTTTATTTCCCAAACTACGGATTTGTTCATTGGTTTAGCGGTCTTTCTTAAACAATTATGACCTAATATTTTTACATCTTTATTTTCTTTTATAATATAGTTTAGTGCCTGACCATAAGTGATTCCTTCTGGTACTTCTATAGGATTTGACTTTATAAATCCTGCTCTATCTAATGAAGATGAAGTTATACCACAAAGATGAATTATAGAATCTTCTAGGTAATTTTTAGCTTCTTTTAAAACATTGTAGGTATATTTTCCACCTAATTCTTTATACATTTTTGGTCCTAATATATCTAAAGTTCCAGCAGAATCTCCAAAGGATATTATATCTACTCCTCTTTTTACTCCTTCCTTTATAAATTCCACTGAGCTCTTTTCTACTATTTCCATAAGTCTTTCTACTTCATCTTTATTTTTTCTTACTGCCTTATAAAAAATTCTTGGATCAATTAAAGAACTTATTATAGTAAAAGGTCCCTGTACATCCATTATTACAGTTTCTCCTTCTTTCTTTAATATCTCAACAGATTTTAAAACCTCTCCCATTCTTTTAGTTTCAAAATCTATTTCCTTTAATCCCTTAATATCCTCAATACTTTTAAAAGTATAAGTTGAAACTCTAGGGCCAGCCTTTTCATCTCCTAAATTTATTTCCCCTCCTAATGCTTCCGCTTCCACTGTCATACAAAAAGGTACTATAGAAAAAAGATCCTCATTATATTCTCTTATACTCTTAGAAAGTACTGCCATATCTTTTGCATTTTTATGTACATCAGGAAATTTTACTCCTGCCATTTTTACTGCTTCTTTAGGTATCTCTTCTCCTGTATCTAAAACACATTTAAAGTTCACATCATAATCCATTATCATTACTCCTTAAAAAATATTTATATCTTTTTTATTTTATATTTTTCTCTGAACAAAGATTTTATCTCATTTTTACATAGACCTTGTCCTATTATACAAATCTTTAATTCTTCTCTGCCTTTAACTGTTTCTATGTTATGAACCTTTTTAGTACAATTGATTTGAATTATTTCTTCTTTCCCTTTTAAAAACCCTTTTATTCTTATTACATTCCCATATTCCCTAGTAAATAACTTACTAATAATCTCATTTATTTCCTTCATTTCAAATATTTTATTAGTTTTTACCCCTAAACTCTCAAATCCATCCTCTGTAGATATCACAACCTCTACAGGCTCTCTTTCCATATCCTTTAATAAATCTTCATCTAAAAAATTTAGTATATATTCCTTATTAAATTCTTCAAAGGGCAATGTTATTATATGGGCTTTTTCATTAAACTCCCTTAAGGATTCTTTTACTTCTTTTAGAGTACTTTTATCAACTATTTGAGTTTTACTCACTATTAATGTTTTTGCATTTTTTACTTGATCCATATAAAATTCTCCAAAGGCATCCTTTTCCTCTAAATAGCTTGTACCATCTACTACAGTTATTACTGAGTTAATATTAATCCTGTCTTTAAAATTATCCTTTTCTAATATATCTAAAAGTTGACTTAGGGAACTTATCCCTGTAGGTTCTATTATTATTCTATCCGGTTTGTATTCTTCTATTACCTTTTGTAGAGAATCCTCAAAGTCTTGTTTCATCATGCAACAAATACATCCACTTCTTAATTCAAATACATCAAAATCCTCTTTTTTTATTAAGTCTCCATCTATAGCTACTTCCCCAAATTCATTTTCTATTATTATTACTTTTTCTTCCTTCACATTTCCCAAAATCTTTTTTATTAAAGTAGTTTTTCCCGCTCCTAAAAAACCTGAAATTAAATTTACTTTTATCATTTTAATCACTCCATTAAGATTTACCTAATGCTACAATTTTAATTATATTTTGTTTTTATTAGTAAAACACTATAAATTCTAAAATATCATTAAAAACTTAGAGCCTTTACAAAATAATCTTGAAAATCCTCCCTGGTGGAAAGTTCTATAACTTTTATGCTTTCTCTTATATCTACCATCTCTTTTGAAATATCCTTATTTAGTAAAGATAATCTTGCTCCTTCTATGGAGGAGTTTCCTACAAAAGTTATTTTACCTTTAAAACCTTTCGGTATTATTCCTAATATTTTTATACTTTCTGGATTTATATGATATCCAAAGGCTCCTGCAATTACTGCCTCTTCTATATCCTCAATATTAGCATCTATTTCTTTTAAGAGCATAGTAACTCCTGAAGATATTGCGCCTTTAGCCAGCTGCATTTGTCTTATATCATTTTGAGATATATAAACATTCTCTGTTATATAAAACTTCTTATCTTTTAATCTTTCTTTTAAATTATCTGGCATATTTTTATTAAATCTTCCACTAGTCATAACTACTTTACTTTTTATTAATGCTGCCATAACATCCATAAGTCCACTACCACAAATACTTTTAGCCTCTTCATTGCCAATAGTTGAATATTTAATGTTATATTCTTCATCTATAGAAAAACTATCTATAGCTCCTTCTTCAGCTCTTGAACCACAGGAGATATTCATCCCCTCAAAGGCAGGTCCAGCTGCGGTAGATGAAGCTGACATACTTCCCTTATAAATAGCTGCTAATTCACCATTAGTTCCTATATCTATAAATACGGCTGGATGTTTTTTATTTTGAAAATCTATAGCCACAATACCCGCCACAATATCGGCCCCTACATAGGAAGATAATGATGGTAATAATATAACATTTCCTTCCTCATTTATTTTTATATCCATATCCTTAGCTTTTATTTCTAATTGGTCTAAAAATATAGATCTATAGGGTGCTTTGGCTATGGTATTTGGACTAACTCCTGTGAAAAGATGAAGCATGGTAGTATTAGCTGCTATAGCTATTTCATATACACTTTTTCTTTTATAATTCTTACCTATTAATTCTTGTACCATGGAATCTATTTTTTTTCTTATACATTTAGATAAAACTTCTATGCCATCTTTATTTTCCATGCAATAAGTTATTCTAGATAATACATCTCCTCCGTATTCCGTCTGAGGATTTAAATCTGATATTTTATTTAAAATTTGTCCATTTTCTAAATTTAAAAGATAAGCAGATAAACCTGTAGTTCCTATATCCACAGCTACAGCTAAGACTTTATCCTCTTTATGTATTATATCTATCAGTTCTTCTTTATAAATTACCCCACAAAATTCTTTTTCCTTACTTTTTTCTATTTCCCCTATTCTCTTTAAAACACTTAACTTTTCTATGGTAAAATCTAAAGTATTTTTATAAGGTATATTAATCTTTTCGTCTACATTTTTTAGTTCTATTTTTTTTATTTTACTATCCAATTTTGTTTCTATAGAAAAACCCTTATTAATAGTTTTTAATTTTTTATTTTTATCTTTTTCTATTAATTCTATTTGGGCATCACCCTTTACTTCACAAATACACGCAAGCCTAATATTCTCTTCTTCTGTAAATTTTTCTTCCTCTTTTGTTTTAGGCGAAAGCTTACCTCTCGCTATAACTTTACATTTACCACATTTACCTTTTCCATTACAAGGTGCTTCAATATAAAGACCTGCTTTTCTTATACATTCTATAAGTTTTGTACCGTTTTCCACTTCTATTTCCAACTGTTTCTTTATAAAAGTAATCCTAGCCATAAAATTACCTCTTTCTATATCAAATTAATTGTATTTTCTTTGCTGAAATAAAAACTACAATTATAAACAGAGTTCTTGGTTTCAGAGGGAGTTTTTACTCCCACTAAAGCTTATTAACAGAATTCTTAGGAGTTTTACTCCTTAGAAGTCGTTATCCTTTAGGAAAAATCGTTATCCAGGGACATATCCGCTCTTTACTCCCACTTTAAATAAGATGGGAGTATTAGAGCGGGTAGTCATCGGATAAAATATTTATATGAAAAATAAGGGTATGAGGACAAACACATAAAAATTTATTCATGAGTTTGTCCTTTAAATCAATTTATGTTATGCCTTTTCTACAGGTTTACTATTTTCAAAACTCCCCTTTATCGCAGGTCTACTATTTTCAAAATCCCAAGGATGTTTCTTTAAATAACCATTCCCAAAAGGAGTTAATATGAAAATTATACCAAATATAGCTAATATAAATGGATACCACATATAAGGTACAATTTGAACTGGGCTAACTGAGCCTTTAGTAAAACTACCTGCTATCAATAATTGAGCTCCATATGGTATTATTCCTTGCATTGCCATTGAAAATGTACTTAGAAGAGAAGCCGTTTTTCTTGGATCTATTTTATATTCCTTTGATATTTCCTTTGACAATTCACCACAAACAATTATAGAAACCGTATTATTTGCTGTAGCTGCATCTGTTAATGCTACAAGTGAACTTATTCCTAATTCAGCAGATTTTTTACCTTTTATCATTTTATTTATCTTGTATAAAAGCCAGTCAAGACCACCACCTTTGGATACCATATTAGCAAGTCCTCCAGTTAACAGTGATAATGAAAAAATATCAAACATCCCTGTAAATCCCCCATAAACTTCCTTTGCAAATCCTAAAATTGTGAAGTCTCCATAACCAATCCCAATAGCTCCAGAAAGTATTATTCCACCCATTAATACTGCAAATACATTTTTCCCAGCTAAGGCTGCTATTAAAACAAACATATAAGGAATTATTTTTATTAAATTAAATGAATGACTTACCATTTTTGGCGTAGTTACTGGCTTTCCAAATATAAACAAAAAAACTATTGTAACTAAAGCTGCTACCGTAGCAAAGCCAAAGTTAACTCTAAATTTATCTTTCATATCTACACCTTGAGTCCTTGTAGCAGCTATAGTTGTATCGGATATAATTGATAAATTATCTCCATATAGAGCTCCCCCAACTAATGCTCCTAGTGCCAAGGGCATATTTAATCCTGCTTTTGCTACTAACTGAGCAGCTATAGGACCTACTGCAACAACAGTTCCTACTGATGTTCCTGTTGCAATAGAAATAAATGCAGATATTAAGAATATACCTACTACAATAAATTGAGGTGGTATTAAAGTTAATCCTAAATTTACTGTAGCATCAGCTCCACCCATTGCTTTAGAAACTGATGAAAATCCACCAGCTAAAAGATATATAATGCACATTATTATTATATTCTCGTCCCCACAACCTTTAACAAAGCTGTCCATTTTTTCATCTAAAGTTCCTTGTATTAGAATAAATGCAAATATTATTCCTATTACTACTGCAATTGGAGCTGGAAATTGATAGAATGCCATTTCTACTCCCATAATAGATAATATAATTCCTGAGCATAAATACACTAACACAAAAATAGCAAAAGGTATAAGAGCCTTTCCATTTCCTTTATTTTCATTTGTATTTCCCATTTGAAACTCTCCTCATCTTAATTTAAAGTTATTTTCTAAATTCTTTATTATAGATCTATAGGATATTTTCCATAAGTTTTTCCTGCTTCCATAAACATTTCAATATTTTCTATTGGTGTGTGCATTGGAATTTGACAGCCTGTACTTAAAATATAGCCTTTCTTAGAATCATGACCTTTTTTAATACATTCTTTAACGGATTTAAAAATAGCTTCTTTATTTCCTCTGTAGACTATATCTACAGGGGGAACGTTTCCAGTAATGACTACTCTATCTCCCATTATGTTTTTAGCTTCTTCTAAATCTTCTGCATTATCAATACTAAAATTAGAAATCCCCGCATTCACAACATCTTCCCATATTTCCTTACTATTGCCACAAATATGTATAGCAGGGGCTCCACCAGTCTTCTCTTTTATTTTATTAATATTTTTCTTTAGAGCTGGTAATGAAAATTCTCTAAATTGTTTTGGACTTATAAGACTAGTAGATGAAACTGGATCTGCAAATCCAATAGATACTCCAAGCTTGGCTACTTCCTCTATGTATCTATTATTAGATTCCGCTACTATATCCATTAAAGTGTGAACTTTTTTAGGATACTTAATCATCCATTTTAATAGGTTTTCTGTTCCAACTACAGAAGCTGCAACACTAAAAGGTCCAGACATAGCAGCACCAACATCTACTTTATCCATAAGTGCATCTCTAGTAAGTCTTATTGCTTCAAGTAAAGTTGGTAGATTCCCATCTTTTAAAGGATCCACAACTTTAAGAGATTCTATTTCATCTATAGAATTAATAGCTGGCTCTATTAAATAAGAAATTCCATATTCGGGATAACCAACTTTAGCGCCCATAGCCTCAGCAACTCCTCTAAGGCTAGTAGATATACTTACACCATCATGATGAAGCCTTTTAAACAAAGCTATTTCTAAATCTGCCATAAGCTGTGCTGAATGATAATAATCTCTAGCTGTAACTCCAATAAAAGGTGCCATAGTAACTCCCATATCCGGGATACATATTATTCTGTCAATTTCCTCCCCTTTAGAAAAAGCTACGACCCTCTCTTTTGGTGTCATTTCTTCTTTGATCAATTAAAACATTCCTTTCTAAATAAAAATATTTTTCAAATTATTATCCTTAATTTCTAATTATTACTTCCAACTGTGTATTTTAGCATTACAATAATAAATTTTCTACAATTATATGGAATTCAAATAAGCTAAATTTTTTCTATAAAATTTTTATATAATACTTGTTTTTAAATAAAAAAACTTCTTTCTGGTTTTATACTTCTAATTTTCACCAGAAAGAAGTTTTTTATTTAGGGGGGATTTATCTATAAAAATATTTTAGTGTAAATTAGTATCCTTTCTTTTTTGCTTCTATACCACTTTCATTCGTTCCTGGTTCTTTTATAGTAGTATTAAGCTCATTTTTTGCCCATTGATTTTGAGTCTTATGACCATTAGCCAAATAATTTTCTTCTGTCCATTCTCTCTTTTCTTTTGGCTTCATAATAATACCTCCTGATTTATTAAGTTTACATCTTTAGTATAAGTAACTTTTAAATAAATATTTATAAAAATCATTAACAAATTTAAACTATAGCCTTTTATTCGATGACTACCCGATCTAATACTCCCATCGCACTCTGTGAAAGCTATTCACACCAAATCAAAGATTTGGACTCTCTGCTTTTCTTCAAAGTTGGAGTAAAAACTCCCTCTGAAGCTAAGAACTCTGTTTATAAAATCATCTAGATTTTAGAGCAATATTTTAGAACAATTTACAACTTTTAATTATAAGCCTATATAAAACAACAATTAATTTAAAACGCTAAAAATTTATATAGTTAATTAAAATTTCCTAAATTCTATAGGATCTTATGTATCTTCTAAAATCCCATTTTTTCAAAAATTCATCTGCCTTTTCATAACCTTCTTTATATAATTTTTCCTTAGTTTCTAAGGATATATTGAATTCTGTAGTTTTTACTCCTAAGGCTGGTATAGATATAGTCCTGATTTTGTCTTTATCCCTTAAATAACTTTCATCATAAGAATCTATAGTTGTTTCTACTACATCTACTATGTAGGATATAAAATCCTTATTTTCTATAGTTCTATTAAATTCCCCACTATTGCCTAACTTAAACCCAAATGTTGGCCATCTAGGCACGTCCTTTACATCAAATATCCATATAGGATAATTACTAGTTATTCCTCCATCTACTATATAGGCTTCTTTTTCCATATATTTAAGCTTTACTGGTGTAAAAAAGAATGGAATACTTATGCTCATTGTTACTGCTTTAGCTATTTCTAATTCCATAGGATCCATGCCATATTTTTTTATATCATCTGGCAATATAAGTAATCTTTTATTAGTAACATCTGAAGCTATTATCTTTAATGGAGACTCTTTATTTAAACTTATATGTTTAAACTTTGTTTTTCCTTTATTCTTAAACACTTCTTCAAGGTATTTTTCTATATACAGTGTACTAAAAATACCCTTTTCCAATATAAGTCCTAAAGACTTTTTGGCTAAAGGGAATTTTTTGATAGCAGTTATATTTCCAACTTTTTTATAATCTAACTCGTACATTATTTTTTTTATTTCTTTTCCTCTATAGCCTACAGCTAAAAAAGCTGCTATTATAGCTCCTGCAGATGTTCCTGCAAGCCTTTGCCACATCATTCCTTCCTCTTCTAATCTACAAATAGCTCCTGTAAAAGCTGTAGCCTTAACTCCACCACCTTGAAAAACACCGTCTGCTTTTAACAAATAAACTCACCTTAAAATATATTGCTTTATTTTATAGTATGTTTCTTAAACTCTTAATATACTTTATATAGGTACAATTTAACATATATAACTTAAACATTATAATATAACTAATACATACTACTTATAATAATTACAATGTTTACTTCTATAAAAGCCAATATTCGTATCTTAGAATAACTTTATAAACAACATGTGTTTTGTTTTAAATTATTCTTTATCTAAATTATAAAATTTACTTTATAAATAGCATATATTCTATTTCAAAAAAATTTCAGTGATTATATGATTTTTAATCTTCTATTAAATCATATAACCACTGAAAAAACTACGGTAAAATTATATTTTTAAAAACTAACTTTAAATTTGCCATCTTCGATTTTTATATCCTTTATTTTAACTTTAGTAATCCCCTTATCTATAATAATCTCATCTCCATTGCTCTGAATATTACTCATGTTTGATTTTTTTATTTCATTTAGAAGAATACTTTTAGGTACTGATACTTTTCCCATTTTTATACTATCTACTTTATAGATTATTTTATCATCCCTTGCACTTACATCTCCATAGGATGACATAAGCAAATCAATTCCATTATATCTAACTGGTATATATAAATTTAATTTATTATCCTTAGTATCAACTTTAGCAGATTTCACCAATATACTTCCTACATTTTTCTCATTTTGAAAATAAACTTTTAGCATTTCATTTACATCTTCTTCATTTACAGTTAAAGTTCCTTTGCTAAGTTCTACATTCTTTAGTTTGTCTAATATATTTTCATTCTTAATGGAATTATCACTTAAATTCTCTCCTTTGTCTCCTTGGTAAGTAGCCATCTTAAAAAATGCAAATCCTGCTATAACTATGCATATCAATACAATAAGTAGTGTCTTAAAAAAACTTTTCATAATTATATCGTCCCCTTCATCTATTACTATGTTTTAAATCCGAATTTATTTTATTATAAACTATTTTACACAATATTAAAAGCATCATTACTTTTTACAAGGACTCCATCATTAATAATTATGGACCTATCCGCAAGCAATTCTGCTTCATAAGGATTATGAGTAACCAAAAAAATACTCATTTTAAACTGCTTCTTATATTTCATAAATTCTTTATAGACTGCTTCCTTAGTAGCCTTGTCCAATGCTGAAAATGGCTCATCTAACATTAATACGTTAGGCTTTATTGCCAAAGCTCTTGCTAAAGCTACTCTCTGTTTTTCTCCACCTGATATTTCATTAGGCTTTCTATCTTTAAGATGTTCTATTTTAAATGTTTCAATTATATAATTTATATAACTTATATCATAATCCTTTTGATTCTTTACTCCAAATAATATATTATCTTCCACAGTCATGTGAGGAAACAAAGCATAATTTTGAAATAAATATCCTATATGTCTATCTTTTATTGGTAAATTTATATTTTCCGAAGAAGAAAAAACAATTTTATTATCAATCTTAATAATCCCCTTATCAGGAGTTTTGATACCTGCAATGCAATCCAAAATGGTTGTTTTTCCTGATCCTGAAGAACCTTGCAATGCGACTACTTCATTCCCTAAAGTTAAATTACAGTGTAAATCAAAATAATTTAAGCTTTTAACTATATCTAATTTTATCATTTGTCAAAACTCCTTTTAATTCCTTTTTTAAAATTGAATTAATTGACTACAAATATTATTGTAAACAATTCATCAACTTTTCTTTTCAATATTATTTAAGAGTTATGTAATTTCGTCAATTATAACTAAAAGCAGTAATCATGTTTGTTAATTATATACTAACATAATATACTGCCTCTAAGTCTTTATAAATATAATTTAATTTAGCCTTTTATAGTCCTTCTTTTTTAGCCATGAATTTAATGAAAATATTAAAACAAAGCTAAATACTACAACTACTCCTAAAAGTGTATTTGCCACTTTTGTATATCCGTTATCTACAGCAAAATATATAGCAGTAGGTATGGTCTGTGTTTTACCAGGTATGTTCCCCGCAACCATTAAAGTAGCTCCGAATTCTCCTAAAGCCCTTGCAAAGGACAATACACTTCCACTTACTATACCTGGCCATGCCAATGGAAAACTTATCTTTAAAAAAATCCTCCATTCACTTGCACCAAGTGTTCTTGCTGCATTTTCATATATATGATCAATATTCAAAAATGCTGCTTTAGCACTTTGATACATTAAAGGTATTGAAACTATTATCGCTGCAACACAAGCTGCAGCAGGAGTAAATATAATAGTTATTCCAAAGTTTTCATATAAAAATTTTCCTATAAAATGCCTCCTGCTCATTAAAATAAGCAGCCCATAACCTGTAATTGTTGGTGGAAGAACCATTGGCATAATAATTAAGCTCTCAAGTATATCTTTTCCTCTAAAATTATACTTAGTAATAACTCTAGCCAATAGTATACCAAATAAAAATGTAAAAATTGTAGATATAAAAGCTATTTTCACTGATAAAATAATTGGTTCTAATATCATAATGATTTCCTATTTTTCTATAGGATTAAATCCATATTTTATAAATATATCTTTGGCTTCTTTTGTCTGAATATATTTTGCAAACTTCTTTGCACCTTCTTTGTTTTTGCTATTTTTAACTACTGCCATTGGATAAACAATAGGATTATGAGATTTTTCATCAAAAGTATATTTTATGTAACTTTTCTTTAATACCTTAGCATCGTTATTATAAACAATTCCTGCAGCGGCTTCTCCACTTTCTACATACTTAGCCACTTGTTTTACAGATTTACCATATACAATTTTATCTTTTAAAACATCCCACAATTTATAGTATTCTATCGCTTCTTTTGCATATTTTCCTGCTGGAACAGATTCAGGTTCTCCTATAGCTAATTTAAAGTTCATATTTTTTAAATCAGATATTTTTTCAACTTTTTTGTCTCTATTTTCTTCAGATACGATTAAAACAAGTTTGTTTCCTAATAAATCTTTTCTTGTATCATTATCTATTAATTTTTCTTCCTGTAATTTATCCATATTCTTCTTAGATGCTGATATAAATAAATCCGTTGGAGCTCCTTGTTCTATTTGCTTTTGAAGTGTGCCAGAAGCATCAAAAGTTATTGAAAGCTTAGCTCCTGTTTCTTTTTCATATTTTTTCTGTATTTCTGTTAAAGCTTCTGTTAAGCTTGCAGCAGCAGATACAGTTATATCAAGATTTTCTTTAGATTCCTTCTTATTGGATGCATCTTCTTTTTTTTCCTCTACCTTAGTATTAGTACATCCAAATAAACCTAATGCTAAAATAGATACAATTAAAAAACTTAAAATTTTCTTCAAAATACTCCCTCCTTTTTTTATATATTTTAAATATAGATCATATTTCTATTTTTGTAAACTGTCCCCAAATGCCTTTTGTAAATATTTTTCTAATATAATATTAAATAATTATCTTTTACATATATTTTTTAATGTCAAATAAATTAAGTTATTTTAATAGTTGATTATCTAGAAGGTTTCTAATTATTCTCCTTAACTAAATATAATAAATTATCATCTACATTATAAAATAATGGTGCTATCAATATTTTAGGATATTTTTCTCTTAGCCTCTTAGTTTCACTTAATAAAAAACTAATTTCATTTTCTATTTCAAACATAGGAGCAAAACTCATAAAGTGTTCTTCTGCTTGCTGCATATTCCAGCCAGCATTGTCCACTAGTCCTTGAATAAATTTTTCCTTTTTATTCATTAAATTTACCATTCCACAATGGTTGTGCCCTATTAATGCTAAGGTCTTAACCCCACCTACTGCAATGGCATAAGATATTTTAAACTCACTATATCTTAGGTTCCCTCCACCAGTTCTAAGTATATATGCAAAATTATTAGGTATCTTAAGTTGTTTGCGATTATCCATACACATTCCAACTAACAATTCTGCATTATCATATTTTTCTAGTTTATAACCTAAATTATGATATTTAAAAAGTTTTTCAATAGCTGTGTTTTTATAAATAGGTAATATATCTTTAATGTTTTCTACTTTTATTAATCTATCCATATTTTATTTATGAGATATTATAATCCCATAAAATTTCACCACCTTTATTTATAATTCTAATATTTGCATTACTTAACTATCTTCATTAATTCCTAGATCTTATAAAAAATGATAGATATTAAAACACTTTAACTTTAGCTAGTGGGTTTTATATTAAGTAGTGTCCTATATTAAACTATCTAAATAAACTTATATAATAAATTAATACTTGAATCTATATCCTTTAAATATTACTTTTCATAATGTTTTTTAGGAGGCTCTAATCCTATATATTGATAGTAATAACATTTTAATCTTCCGTTATATAGTTTTCTATTTTTATCTGATTTTTTCCCAAATATTTTTTCAAAACCTTCATAAGAAGTTAATATAAAACAAGACCAATCCTGTAAACTTGAATATACTTCTCCTAGATTTTTATAAAGTTTTTCTACTTCTTTTAAAGTATTTAATCTTTCGCCATAAGGTGGATTAGTTATTATAAATCCATATTTCTTTTTTGATTTAAACTCTTCCATAGACATCTTTTGAAAAGCTATATAATCAGAAACTCCTGCTTTTTCTGCATTATCCCTAGCTGTTTTTAATATTCTTCCATTTATATCTGAAGCTAATATTCTAAAATCCTCTTTATTTATAGAGTTTCTAGCATGGCGCCTTACTTCTTCCCACATATTAAGAGGTATTATATCCCAAGCCTCTGCTGCAAAATTTCTATTTAAGCCTGGTGCTATATTTTTACCTATCAAAGCTGCTTCTATGGCAATAGTTCCAGAACCGCACATAGGGTCTGAAAGTATTCTAGAAGGTTCCCATTTACTTAAAAGCACCAAAGCTGCTGCTAATGTTTCCTTAAGGGGAGCTTCTCCTGCGTTTTCTCTATATCCTCTTTTATGAAGTCCTGGGCCTGAAGTATCCAATGTTAATGTAACTATATCCTTTAAAATACCTACCTCTATTTTATACTCTGCACCATCTTCGCTAAACCAATCCTTAACATACTCTCTTTTCATAGCCTCTATTACAGCTTTTTTTACTATAGATTGACAATCTGGCACACTATGTAGTGCGGATTTAATAGATTTTCCTGTAACATGCATAAATCCATCTTCTGAAATATATTTTCCCCAAGGTACTGATTTAGTTCCTTGAAAAAGCTCTTCAAAACTTTCCGCTTTAAATTCTGCCATTTTTATTAAAACTCTATCTGCAGTTCTAAGCCACATATTACATGTAACTATATCTCTTTCATCACCTACAAAGGTAACTTTACCATTTTCTATTGTTAAATCATCATAACCTAATTCTTTTAATTCATTAGCTACTACTTTTTCTAACCCAAAGGTTGCTGTGGCAATTAGTGTATATTCCATTTTTTCATCTCCTACTTTAAATATAATTTGTGTTTCATATACTGAATAAATTTTCTTATAACTTTATTAATCTATCATAATTGATTATATATATTGAATTTTTCCTATTTTATAGGTTTTTAAATGCACTTTCTTAATAGATTATTATCCTAAGTATTAAAAATATTTTAATAAGAAAAAATTATTTAGCCTGTAATCTAAAATATTTTATATTAGTAACTATTTACTCTAGCTCTAACATTACAGGACAATGATCTGAACCATAAACCTCATTTAATATTTCTGTATTTTCCACCCTATCTAATAGATTGTTTGAAACAAAATGGTAATCAATTCTCCATCCTGCATTTCTCTCTCTAGCTTTGAATCTATAGCTCCACCAGGAATATTTAATCTTATCTGGATTCATATTTCTAAAGGTATCTATATATCCTCTTTCTATTATTTTATCTAACCAGTCCCTTTCTATTCTTAAAAATCCTGAGGCTTTCTCATTAGCTTTAGGATTTTTAAGATCTATTTCATTATGAGCTGTATTATAATCTCCACATATAACTAGCTTTTTACCTTCCTCAACTAACTCATCACAATAATTAAATAAGGCTTCATAAAAATCTAATTTATATTGAAGTCTTTCCTCATCCCTTTGGCCATTAGGAAAATATATGTTTAAAAGTATAAAATCCTTAAATTCAGTTATAAGTATTCTTCCTTCTGAATCAAATCTTTCTATACCTATGCCATGTTTTACTGAAATAGGCTCCTCCTTAGTGTAAGTAGCTACACCACTATATCCCTTTTTATGAGCAAAACTAAAATAAGAATAATAGCCATCTATATTTTTTATATTATCTTCTAATTGATTTTCCTGCAGTTTTGTTTCTTGTATACATAATATATCAGGATTTTCTTCCCCTATCCACTCCAGAAAATTCTTTTTCGCTACCGCTCTTAAACCATTAACATTCCAAGAATAAATTCTCATAATCCTCACCTTTTCTTAAATTCATCTAAATAATGTTATTTAATAACTATTATAAATTATACCAAAAAATTTTGAAAAACACACGTAAAATAATAAAAGTGCTAGGCACTTTTGTTATTTAGAGTATAGAGTGCAGATATGATTAATCTTTTTAAAATGCCTTTTACGGCACACATGCATCTTTTTAAACAAATAGTAGAAGCTAGTATAAACTTCTTACAGATGATTTAGGAAATCCACAGTGAAATTCTTTGAAAAAAAAATATATAGCTTTTAGGCTTTTCATAAATACAAATTAGAATAATACCTTTTAAACCTATTAAAACAAAAAGTACTTTTAGAGAAAATAAATATCTAGAAAAATAATTAGAATACTTTATTTGTGGACTAATATATAAGCTAGCACTTTGCCACAGGACGTGGCATCAGTGCGTTAGTTTAGATATTAGAACACAAATATTAGTATTCTTTATTTTTTATAGCTATTTATTGACTAAAAATACTTTTTGCTTTAATTCTTAACCTTTAAAAGGTATTATACATTAAATCTTTTAACCCACATTTTTTTCTATAGGTTTAACAAATTCTTCTTTAAGATTTTCTTCTTTATTATCTTCTTCTTCTGTTCTACTTTCTTTTGGAAGTATTAAATTTAATATTATTCCTACTAGTGTTGCTAATGCAACTCCTGCTATTTCTACTTCTGAGCCTGCTAACTTAAATTTTACTGCTGCTCCACCTATTCCTAACACTATTATTACAGAGGATATTATTAGGTTTCTCTTTTTACTAAAATCTATTTTATCCTCTACAAATACTCTAAAACCTGAGGAAGCGATTATTCCAAATAAAAGTATACTTACTCCACCCATTACTGGCATTGGTATGGTAGCTATTAGTGTAGCTACAGGTCCTATAAATGAAAGTATAATAGCTATTATTGCAGCCCCCACAATTACCCATACACTGTATACTTTAGTTATAGCCATAACTCCTATGTTTTCTCCATAAGTTGTATTTGGAGGTCCTCCTATAAATCCTGCTAATAAAGTAGCTACTCCATCTCCTAGTATAGATCTATGAAGTCCAGGATCCTTTGTAAAGTCTTTCCCTACTACATTATTTGTTACATAAACATGTCCAATATGTTCTGCTAAAGTTACAAAAGCTACTGGTGCCATTAATATCATGGCATTTATGTTAAACTCTGGTTTCATAAATGGTGGAAGCTGAAATAAGGGTGCACTTGCTATTTTAGTTAAAGTTTCCTGAGATATAACCCCTAGGGATAATGCTGAAATATATCCACATATCATTGCTATAAGAATTGGTATTACTCCTAAGAATCCTTTAAAATACATAGTTCCAAGTATTCCTATTCCTAAGGTTATCATTGAAACTGTAATCCATGCCCATCTTGGTACACTTTGCATAGAATCTACTGTAAAATTAGAATTAAGACCCGCCCAATTTATTGCTACTCCTGCTAATCCTAAACCTATTACTATTACAACGGAACCAACTACAATTGGTGGTAATACTTTATTTAACCAATCTGTTCCTGTAAAACTTATTATAGCTGCTACTAATATATAAATTAAACCTGCAGTTATTATTCCTGATAACATGGCATTAGTTCCATAAGCTGATGATGCCACCGTCATGGGACCTATGAATGCAAAAGATGATCCTATATAAGCTGGTAGTTTTGCCTTTGTACAAAGTACATAAAGAAGTGTTCCTACACCACTTCCAAACAATGCAATGGAAGGACTCATACCTGTAAGCATTGGTACTAATATAGTGGCTCCCACCATTGCAAATAAATGTTGAAAACTTAATGGTATAGTTTTTAAGATAGGTAATTTTTCATTTACATCTACATATTTTTTCATATTATTTCCTCCTTTTAGTCTCTCTGGACTATTTTAAAAGACGCTATTTTTCAAATATTTTAATGGAATCTTGTCCATCAAGTTCTTTTAAATGTACTGATACTACTTCTGTTCTTGAGGTTGGAATATTTTTTCCTACAAAATCTGGTCTTATAGGTAATTCTCTATGCCCTCTATCAACTAGAACTGCCAACTGTATACCAGAAGGTCTTCCATGATGTATAGTAGCATCCATAGCTGCTCTTACTGTTCTTCCTGTAAATACTACATCATCTACTAGAATTATTTTTTTATCATTAATATGATGTTCTAAATCTAAGCTTTTTATTACTGGCTGTTCATTTTCTTTAGTTAAATCGTCTCTATATAAAGTTATATCTACAGAACCTACAGGTACTTTTATATCCTCAATATTTTCTATAGCCTTAGCTATTCTCTTAGCTAGAGGGTACCCTCTTCTTTTTATACCTACAAGAATAATATCTTCTACCCCCTTATTTTTTTCTATTATTTCATGGGCTATTCTTGTAAGACTTCTTTTAATACCTTTTTCATCTAGTATTTCAGCCTTAAGATTCATTTTTATGCCTCCTTTTTTGTAAACTGAAACTTAATTAAGTTGAGTTTTTGCCCATCTAAATTTTAGTTAAACTAATGCAAAAACTTTAAAATTCTTATTTTCCTCTTATGTAAGAAGGAATATTAGAATTGTTAATCATAGAATAAAAAAATGCCTTTACTCTGTGAGTAAAGGCATAATAGTTCCATCTAAATTTATTCATAGCCTTATGACCTCACAGGATCATTTTAAAGGTAAAATATTTCTTACTATTATACAACATTTAATTTAGTTTTTCAACAGTTTTAATTTTATCTTTTGTTTTTACTAATAATTATAAATTGTAATTTTGTCTTTTGTTTTTATGAATAAATATTAATTTTTTAATTACAATTATATTTTTCTTTTGTTATTAAAAATTTTATCTTTTGCTCTTTTATGTTTTTATCTTTTGTGACATTTATAGACATATAATATCACTTTTTTTAAATTAAATCAATTCATTTCTTAAAATTTTTATTATTTTTTTGAAATACTCTGGTAGTTGGCTTTCAAATTCTACATATTGTCCTGTAGTAGGATGAATAAAACCTAATAACTTTGCATGCAACATTTGTCCTTTTAGATTAAATCTTTGTTTTTTATAACCATAAACAGGATCTCCTACTAAAGGATGCATTATATGGCTCATATGAACTCTTATTTGATGTGTTCTTCCTGTTTCTAACTTACACTCTACTAAAGTGTGATTTTTAAATCTTTCTATAACCTTATAATGGGTTACGGCATACCTTCCATCTTTCACTACCGCCATTTTTATTCTATCTACAGGGTGTCTACCTATAGGCGCCTCTATAGTTCCCTGTCCATCCTTTATTATGCCCTCTACTAAAGCCATATATACCCTAGAAATTGAATGCTCTTTAAATTGAGCTGCTAAATTATTGTGAGATATGTCATTCTTTGCCACAACTAATATTCCTGAAGTATCTTTATCTATTCTATGAACAATACCAGGCCTTGCTACTCCATTTATACCAGATAAATCTTTACAATGACTCAAAAGAGCATTAACTAAAGTTCCAGAATATACCCCTGGTGCAGGATGTACCACCATTTCTTGGGGCTTATTTACAACTATTACATCCTTATCTTCATATATAATATCTAGCTTAATATCTTCTGGTTCTATTTGAAGCAATTTAGGTTCTGGTATATTTACTTTAATATTATCTCCAACTTTTAATTTATAGTTTCTCTTTTTTTCTTTATTATTTACTAGAACATTCCCCTCATCTATAATTCCTTGAAGATAAGATCTAGATTTATCTTCAAATATTTTGGATAAATATAAATCTAATCTTACATTATCAAATTCTTTTTCTACTTTTAAGCATATTTTTTCCATAAACTACTCTTCCTTTAATATGTATATAGCTAATAATATGGTACCTATAACTACTAATGTATCCGCTACATTAAATGTAGGGAAAAAATAAACATCTTTATAGTGTAACATTATAAAATCTACTACAAATTTATAATAAATTCTATCTATTAAATTTCCTATGGCTCCACTTATTATTAATGATAAAGATATTTTTAGTAACTTTGAAGTTGGCTTGTACTTTACAATAAAATATGCTACTCCTAAAATTACAATTACAGTTATTAAACTCAAAAATATTAATCTATTTTGAAATATCCCAAAAGCTGCTCCTCTATTTTCTAAATAAGAAAGGCTAAATAAATTTTTTATTATAACTATATCCTTACCAGAAGCTAATGTGTTTAAAGCCCATATTTTACTTATTCTATCTAAAACTATACCTAATATTAATATAATTATTCCCAAAATATCCCCCCTATTACTGTAAAACTATACTTTATCATTAAATAGAATTTTTTATAACTTTAAATTTAAAGTATCTATAAATACTTTAATATATAAGTTTATTCTTTAAAAATTATTCCAAAGTTCAGTGTTCTATTATAAACAGAGTTTTTGACTTTACCAAGGGAGTTTTTACTCCCTTAAAGCTTAGAAAATGGTTATCCAAGGACGTAGCTGCTCTTTACTCCCACTTTTAAGAAGATGAGAGTATTAGAGCAGGTAGTCATCAGATAAATAGACTCTCACTGAACCTTAGAATTACTTGATGTTTAATTTTTAATCATATAATGTACTTTTATAATACTCATTACTTATTCTTTCTACTGGTTCTACATAACCTTCTTCTTCTAAATCCTGTTCTTCTCCTACATTGTAATATTCATCCATATTTTTCATCTTATTAAAAAACTCTACACTTTGATAAGAATCTTCTGCATCAAATTCTACTTTTGTAGTTTTATCATTATATCCATATCCAAAAGGATAACCCAATACTTCTTCTTCAATAGGTCTTTGAACTTTTCTAACATTTTTTCCACTAACTTCATTTTGGCATTTAACACAAAACTCTGCATAAGGAACAAATTCTAATCTTTCCTTTGGTATATGTTTCCCACAACTCTTACAGACTCCATAACTTCCATCCTCTATATTTTTTAATGCATCATTTATTTTTTTCATTATAGATATTTCATTTTCCTTAAGAGCCAGCCCTTTTTCCTTTTCAAAAAGTTCTGATCCTGTATCTGCAGGATGGTTATCATAATTAGATAATTCCATGCTTATGGCAGAGTTAGAATCTATGGTTTCATTATCCTTCATTTCCTCTAGCAAAGAGTTTACGCCTTCTTTTTCTCTTATAAGTTTATTTTTAAAATATTCTAAAGAATTTTTATCCATAGGTTATAAACCCCTTTCTCCATAGAACTTTTACTTTCCTAATGATATTTTAAGTATATTTGCTTTATTTATTCTATGTAAAAAGCTTTTAATTAACCTAATTTTTGTTACCATTTTATATATAATAACAATTTCCTTATTATAATAACTACTGCTCTTTTAAATTAAAATTGTATATTATAATAATTTTTTTATATATAAAAAATTTAGACCTATCTAAATCAAATCGTAATCTAAATTAAATAAACTTAAAGAATTAGGAAATGATATTTCTGTGCATTCGTAATCCTTAATTAAAGTATGTTTTTTATTTCTTAAAGATAAAACTAAAAAAGCTAAAGCTATTCTGTGGTCTTTGAAACTTTCTATCTCTAAGGATTTATCTATGTAGGATTTGTTTCCTTCTATAATTAAATCTCCATTTTTATATGCAGATTTTACCCCAGCCCTTTTTAAATTTTCTATAATAGCTTCTACTCTATCACTTTCTTTAAATTTCAGTTCTTCTACAGATTTAAATATAGTTTTCCCTTCACTAAAGGCCGCTATTACAGAAAGTACTGGTATTTCATCTATTATATTAGGTATAATATGTTTTTCTACTGTAATACCCTTTAAATAGCTTTCTTTCACACATATATTTCCTACAGGTTCACCATTTAATAACTTTCCCTTTTCTATTTCTATATTTGCTCCCATATTCCTTAAAACATTTATATATTCTATTCTGCCTTCATTTAAAAGTACATTTTTTATACACAAATTAGAACCTTCTATAAGTAAACTTGCTGAAATTAAGAAGGCTGCTGAGGATATATCTCCCGGTACATATATATCTTTACTATTTAATTTAGACTTTTCTATAGTTACTTCTTTTTTAAAAGTACTTTTCTTTCTATCCTTAGAATATATATTCCTTATATTTATATAAGCATCTAAATATTTTAACATTCTCTCCGTATGATCTCTGGTAGACTTATCCTCTACTATTGTGGTTTTTCCTTTTGACATTAAACCTGCTAACAATATACAGGATTTTACTTGGGCGGATGCCACTTTCATATTATATTTTATAGAATTTAATCCATCATGCTTTAAAAACTTAAGAGGTAGTTTATTATCTTTGCTTTCTATTTTTGCTCCCATTTTTTCTAAGGGCTCTATAATTCTTTTCATAGGTCTACAGCTTAAAGAGTCATCACCTATAAATTTTGTTTCTGCCCCTATGCCACTTAAAACACCCGCCATAAGTCTTACTGTGGTTCCTGAATTTTTACCCTGTAATACTTCTGGTTTCTTATTAAAATTTTCATATCCAGGGGAATTTACCTTTAAGGTATTTCCTTCTACCTTTATATCTACTCCAAGTTTTTTCATGGAATCTAAAGTAGCCAGACAATCTAAGTTCTTGGGAAAATTATAAACTTTATATTCTCCTTTAGCTAATGCTCCTATTATTAAAGATCTATGACCTATAGATTTATCTCCTATTATTTCGTATTCTCCCGTTAAGCTTTTTTTTAAACCTTTAACCAATAAATCCATTTTTATTCACCAATTTCTTAATATTAATTTAGATTTAATATAATTTCATAATTATGTTAAGCTATTTTCAACTTATTAGTACAAATTTCAATAAAAATATTTTTACTTATAAAATTTTAGAATAATTTATTCAGTACCCTAGAAACCAAAAATCATAAAAATTCCCCTATAATATTTTATCAATATAATATTTTATCAATTTGTTTTACTTTATTGATTATTTCTTTCATCTCTTTAACATTTATAGTCTGTCTAGCATCAGATATAGCATTATCTGGATTTATATGACTTTCTATTATAAGCCCATCCGCTCCTGCTGCTATAGAAGCTAAAGCCATTGGTTTTACATATTCTCTAAAACCTGTGGCATGACTTGGATCTACTATTATAGGGACTCTATATTTATCCTTTATTACTGCTACAGTATTTAAATCTAGTGTGTTTCTTGTATAACTTTCAAAAGTTCTTATACCTCTTTCACATAATACTACATTCATATTACCTTCACTCATTATATACTCTGCTGCATAAATCCATTCATTAAGAGTAGCACTCATGCCTCTTTTTAAAAGAATAGGCTTTTTTATCTTTCCTACTTCTTTTAAAAGAGTATAGTTATACATGTTTCTTGAACCTATTTGTATCATATCAATATAATCATAAGCTTCTTCTAAATCCCTAGCATCAATTACTTCGCTTACTATGGGCATGTTAAATTTATCTCCACATTCTTTTAAAATTTTAAGTCCTTCAAATTTTAACCCTTGGAAAGAATAAGGAGAAGTTCTTGGTTTAAAGGCTCCTCCTCTTAACATATGAGCTCCTAATTTTTTAAGGCTTCCTGCTATAGCCATAACTGTTTTTTCATCTTCTACTGCACAAGGACCTGATATAATTACTTTTTCTTCTCCTCCTATAACTATATCTCCTACCTTGACTATAATATTTTTACCATTTTTTCTATCTATTAATAATTTTTCCATTAAAATATCACCTACGAAAATTTCTTTCTTTTCTCTCTTCTTTAGACTAATGTTTTATATACTATTTTAAACTTTTAGATAACTAAATATCTGATAAATTTATATATTTGTAAGCATTCCTTTTAATATGTTGGTGGAATTTTTTATAGCTATAGTCATAAAATCTTCATACTCCATATGAGCTCCTGTACTTGCATTATCTGATATGGATCTTATAACTACAAAAGGAACGTTATTTAAATAAGAAACCTGAGCTATACTTCCACCCTCCATTTCACAAGCTAGTGCATTAAACTCTTTGCACATCCATTGAACTCTTTCCTTATCATTTATGAATTGATCTCCTGTGACTATTCTTCCTACTAAACATTTATGGTCTGTTCTATTCTGGAAGGCCTTTTTAGCTTTCTCTATTAATTCAATGTCACATTTAAAATCAAATGTATCTAATCTTGGAATTTGTCCTATTGGATCTCCAAAAGCAGAAGTATCCATATCATGTTGAACTAAACTATTCGCTACTACCACATCTCCTGGTAATACATTTTCTGCTGTTCCTCCAGCTATACCTACATTTATTATTTTATCCACTTTAAAATCATCTATGAGTATCTGAGCACAAACTGCTGCATTTACTTTGCCTATACCGCATCTTACAGCTACTACATTGTTTCCCCAAAGTTTTCCAAAATTAAAAGTCATATTGGCTTTAACTTGCTTTTTTTCTAAATCTAATTCCTTTAATAATAATTCTAATTCCTCATCCATTGCACCTATAATACCTATTGTCATTTATTTTTCCTCCCTATCTATACTTTCTTTTATAGCTTTAATAATCTCATTTTCTTCCACTTCTACTTTTACCTTTACTTTACCTACTTCCTCTAGTAAAGCAAATCTAATTTTGTCTCTATTTTTTTTATCATGTCTTATAGCATACAAAAATGTTTTATAGTTGTCAACTTTATAGAAAAGTGGTAAATTTAACTTTTTATATAACTTTACTATATTATTATATATGTTTTTATCTAGATTTAGCTTTTTTTCTGACAATTTTAAAGCTACTAATATGCCTAAAGCTACTGCTTCTCCATGAGATATCTTGTAATTAGAATTAGCTTCTATGGCATGCCCTACGGTATGACCAAAATTCAAGGAATTTCTCATACCTAAATCTCTAAAATCTTCTTCTACAATAGCTGCTTTTATAGATAAACATTCCTTCACTATATGAATAAGTTTGTCTTGCTCTCTTTCTAGTATAAATTTAATATTCTTTTCTATAAAATAAGATAAATCGTTCTCCCTTATTAAAGAATATTTTATTATTTCTCCTAATCCGTTTAAAAACTCTCTTTCACTTAAGGTCTTCAAAAAACTAGTACTCACATAAACAAAGACTGGATTATAAAAGTTTCCTATTAAATTTTTTATTTCTCTATGATTATAAGCAACTTTTCCTCCTATTGAGCTATCTACTTGAGCCAATAGTGTAGTTGGTATATTTATAAATCGGATACCTCTCATATATGTAGAGGCCACAAAACCTGTAATATCTCCTACTATTCCTCCACCAAAAGCTATTAATACACTATGCCTATTAGCATTATTATCTATTAAAAAATCATATATTTTATTTACTGTATTAATATTTTTGTTTTCTTCTCCCGTATCCATGACAAATACAAAATATTTATTTTTATTTATAAATTGCTCCATCTTATGTTTATATAAGCTATATATATTTTTATCCGTTACTATAAATATACTATCTGTATCCTTTATCTTATTTTCTAAAAGTATATTGTGAAACCTATTTAAGTTATTGTTTATGTATACCCTATGCTTAAGTTCTAAACTTTCTAATATTATTTCTTTCATAACTTCACCTACTTTCATATATAAAGTAATTTGGATAAACAGAGTTCTTAGCTTTACAGGGAGTTTTTACTCCCTGTAAAGCTAAAAAATCGTTATCCAGGGACGTAGCTGCTCTTTACTCATATGGGAGTATTAGAGTGGGTAATCATCGGATAAATTTATTATACCATATAGCCAATATTTTATTAGCATATTAGGTATAATTTCACTTTTTTATTTATTAAAAATAATTTATTAATTATAAAGCTAAAAACTTTTTTCATTTATATAAATTAAAAGAGTTTTTGCTATATGCAAAAACTCTTCTATTAATCCTCTTTTATATAAAAACTCTTTATTTCATTATTATTTTTGTTTAAAGAAGAATTATCTATAGTAATATCTGAAACTTTAAAACTATGTTCCCTAGTTTCTGAATTATCTATCTCATTTACTAAAGCTCTACTATCTTGAACTTCAATCTCCTTTTCAGGCACAAATTTTTCTTCTATACCAGTACCAAGATTATAGTTTTTCATAAATTCTTTTTCCATTTCATAAAACATATCCATTTGAGTTTTCATAAATGTTTTATATCTATTTCTAAATTTATTAAATTCTTGTTTTGTATACTGGAATTCATCATTTATTTTCATAACATCTTCTTGAGATTTTTCTATAACCCTTTTAGCAGAATCATTAGCATTTTTTATTATTAAATCTGCTTCTTTTTGAGCTGTTTCCTTTGCTTGCTCTGCTGCATTTTGTGCTAACAAAAGAGTATTTTGTATAGTTTCTTCCATTTTATCATAATGGTTTAATCTCTCTTCTAATGTATTTACTCTTTCTCTTAAAGATGAATTATCTTTATATAGCTCTTCATAGTCCTCTGATATTTTATCCAAAAACTCATCTACTTCATCACAATTATATCCTCTCATGGATTTTTTGAATTGTTTATTCGTAATATCCATTGATGTTATCTTCATAGAACACACCTCAAATCAAATAAATTTTTTAAATAATATTTTAATTCTTCCTTTAGCTGTTTCTCCTATAAAAGAATCCATTTTAAATTTACCATATCCTCTTATAGTCACTATAGATCCTCCATGTATTTCTTTGTTTTTAGATTTAACTTCATCATAATCCACAAATACTTTTGAGGATCCTATTAAATCTAGCGCCTTAGTTCTTGAAATATTACATAGAGATGCCACTATAGAATCTGCTCTATTAGAAGAAACAATAATAGACTTTTCTTGAAAATTAAACTCAGGAATCACCTGAGTTTTTAAATCCATCTTTTCTATTCTACAGGGTGCTTTAGCTATATGATCTAAATTCATATATATATATTCGTATAAATCTTCATAAATAGGTACATAACAACTGTTTTGTTTTAAAACCAAATCTCCCATTTTTTCTCTCTTTATACCTAAGGATGTTAAAGCACCTAAAAAATCCTTGTGTTCTAGATTCACAAATTTAGAATTATAGTTTATTTTAACTAGAACTATTGGAAAATCTTCAGTATCATAAACATTAAATCCTATAATTTGTCTTTCTGCATCTTTAAAAACTCCAAAGATATCTATTTTCAAATTTAAAAAGTGAGCCAATTCACAAGAAACTTTACATATGTTGTTAGTACAAAAATAAGATGAAAATAGCTGTTTCCCTGTTTTTTCTGCCAAAATAGCCTTATTATATATATCTAGCAATAAACTCTTATCTTCTATATTTACTTTATTTAAAAATTTTTTTTTGTTCATTTAGAACATGCCTAAAATAATAAAAACTAAATTTCTTAAAACATCTAATAAAACAAAAGCAAATATAGGTGAAAAATCTATCATCAAATTAGGAGCTATTTTATTTTGAAAACTTCTTGCAGGTTTCATAAGTGGATCCGTAAGACTATGTATAAAATTAGTGAAAGGATCCCTTCTTCCAGGAGCTATCCAAGATAATAGTACATCAATTAAAATAGCTCCTTCTAAAAGCCTAAATAAAAGTGATACCGCTGTTGTTATAGTGTTAGATACCATATTTGCCTCCAAATTTTATTTATTCCAATTAAATATGCCCTTACTAGATATTAATTGACTTTTAAGTTCATTGGTAACTTCTACTGTTGAGGGTGCTAATATATATACAGACTTTTCTACTTCTTCTAAACTACCACCTAATGCATAGCTTGCACCACCCATAAAGTCTAGTAATCTTTGGGCTATTTTAGTTTCTAAATCAGTAGTATTTACTATTATTATTTTTCTATTCTTCAATTCATCACATATATCTACAGCTTCTTCATAACTACAGGGTTTTATTATTTTAACTTTAGCTGAAACTGCTGTATGTATACTTACTACTTTATTATTTCTCTTTGTATTTGAAGATATAAGCGGAGTTACTTCTTCCTCTACTGTTTCTTCTTGTCCTTCTACTTCTTCTAAATCCTCTTCTAAATCATCCTCTAGGCCTAAAAGTCCAGCCATTTTATCTAATATTTTACCTGACATAATGTTTACCTCCTTAATAATTACTTTATATCATAATTTCTTTTTCCAAAAATTCCTTGTCCTACTCTTATCATATTAGATCCTTCTTTTATAGCAATAGGGTAATCTCCTGTCATTCCCATAGATAAGTATTTCACTTCTATATTTTTAAAGCTTTTATTTTGTAGTGTTGAAAAGATTTCTTTCATTTGTCTAAAATATTTAGCACATTCCTCATCAGATCCTTTAGGTATTATGGCCATAAGACCCTTGGCTTTCACATTTTCACATTTTTCTATAGCATCTAGCATATTTCCTAAATCTTCTTTATATATGCCATATTTACTTTCTTCTTTTCCTATGTTTATCTGAATTAATACATTTGCTATCTTATTTTGTTTTTTATATTTATCCTCTATTTCTTCTAAAAGTCTAATACTATCTAAAGAATGTATTAAATAAACCTTTCCTACTATATACTTTATCTTATTTCTCTGAAGGTGGCCTATTAAATGCCATCTTATATCTTTTTTTTCTTTAAAATACTCTATTTTATCTACAAGCTCTTGCACCTTATTTTCTCCAAAATCTCTCAATCCAGCCTCATATGCTTCCTCTATATATTCTACTGGTTTAGTTTTGGATACCCCTATAAGAGTTACATCTTTTGGTAAACTTTTTTTTACGCTATTAATATTGCCTTCTATTTCCAAAGTCATGCCCCCTTACAGCCTTAATTATTATTTACTTTATAATATTCTCTATAAAATCTAAAAGTCCTTCAGAATTAAACACTTTTAAACTAATTATTTTTCTGTGGATTTTATATTTTTTGGTTTTTTATCATTACTATAAGCTGGTACTATTATTTTATCTTTTTCTTGTATATCCACATATATTTTTCTAAGCATTAATATTTGAAGATACCCATCATTTCTAAGCATATATTCTTTAATTGATGTTTTATCACCTATAGCCTCAATATAAAAAGGAGCTAATAATTTTATTCCCCCATTTATTCCAATAAAAGTTCCATCACAATATATATCAGAAACATTAGTTATTCTTTGACCATTTAAAGATATAGCCTCCACTTTAGCATTTTTTAAATCATTTATAACCTGTATAATATCTGTATTATGTATTAATTTAAGTTTATTTTCTTCGTAGGTTCCTCCTTCAAATAATTCCTTATCTGCATCATTTAATACTATTCTTACTCCTGGTCCTTCTACAGGTATAGTTCCTAATTGCAATTTGTTTTGAAAAATTTCCTTATTAACCTCTTCTCTTATTTCTTTGTCGTTTGACAATTGATTTTCATATTTTTCTAACTTTTCATAGTAAGCATTATATTTTTCCTTTAAGTTACTAACTTCTGCATATAATTTATTTTTTTCATTAAGTGATTCTTGATATTGTTTTACATTTAAAAAAGTTCTAGCATTTACCTTTTTAAAACTTATATTCATGGAGATTAATATTCCTACGGCTATAGAAGCTATGAATATAAATATAGTAGCTTCGTTATTTCTCATCTATTTCACCTCAGTATGAGATTTAGCTTTTTCTATAAGTATTCTTCTTATTACTCCAAAATTATCAAATATTCTGCCTCCAAAAACCACTACAGCAGCTAGATATATAGGAACCCCCATTTTATCTCCTAAATAAGCTAGTCCCGCTGCCAATACTGCATTACCAAAAAAGCCTGATATAAATATATCTGCATGGAAGTTTTTTGCAAGTGAGGCTCTTAAAGCTCCAAATACAGAATCTAAGCAAGCCAATATAGCTACTGACATATAAGGTGAAAATTTATCTGGTATATTAACTTGAAAGACTGCTCCTATTACAATACCTATTATAAGTCCCAAAAAACCTATCATATAAAAGACCTCCTAATTACTTTTAGTAGAAATTATTTTTCTTCCACAGGTTTTGCATATTCATTTTTATAAACCTTGTTATATTTTGACATTTTTATTTCATCTTTTTTTTCATACTTTATATCACATATAGCTTTAAAGTCCACAAAGACCTCTGGGAAATCTATTGTGGCATATAATAAGTCTTTGTTTCCTATGGCCTCTATAGTTATCCTTTTATTAGGAGATACTCTCTCATCATTAATCATTATATAGTTTCCAGCAATCCTTATACCCGTTCTATTAACTATTCTTATACCATTTATAGCTATAGACTCAGCCCCTGCAAACCTTAATTCATTTACTAAATAGACTAAATGCTTGTCTGTTATCTTATCACTCGGAGTAGATCCAAATATATCATTTATAGGATTTAAATATATTACTACACCTGGTCCCTTTACATCTGTATTTCCAGTTAGCAGTCTTGTGGTTTCAAGCTCTTGAAGTAAATTTTTAGTAGCATCACTTTTAGAAGAAGCCTTATTCTCATAATCTTTTAATTTTCCTTGAAGTTCATCTACTCTTTTCTCTAATTCTGTTTTTTCTTTTTTATATTGATCGATTTCTACAGTAACATCTTCACTACTTTTACTTGTTATATTTAGAGTTTTTTCTTGTTTTACTATAGATTTAAATTGATGAGATAACATAAATCCTAATATAGCACAAACCAATGCTATACTAATTTGTGAAGTCTTTTTCATTTCTTACCTCCTATTTTTCTATATAAAATACAGGATTTCCTTCATAACTCACATCTACATATCCCTTTTTTGCTTTTTTAAGTTCATCCCTTTTTAAAATATTTACAGCTGTATTTAATTTCTTTTCTATTTGGTCTGATGTGCCTATTTTTACGCATATACCCTTGGAATAAATTCTAATATCCAATAAATTTCTTAGATCTAACTGAGCAAAAACTACATCAGAGGTATTATTTTTTAATAGTACTCCAAAATCATTTAAAATTTTTACTGCTCTTTCATCCTTAGATTTTAAAGGATTTCCTATTTTAGATTCATTGAATTCAAACCCTTGTAAATTGATAAGTTTCATATTTTTAATGTCTTTTCTTTTTTCTAATAGGCATCCATTCTTAGATATAATAAAAAAGTCTTTATCCACTTTATTATAAAACAAAGCTTCTCTTTCTTTAACATATATCTGTAATTTATTAGGAAATTTTTTTGTGATTTTTACTTCTTCAATATATGGATTCAATGAAATATTCTCTATTGCATCCCTTTTGTTAGCATAAAATATATTATTCCCTGTTTTAATAGTAGAAGTATCTTTTATTAGCTCTTTAGATATATTTACATTACCTTGTACCTCAATTGATTCTATATTAAAATAAGGTATTTTAAGGCATAGGGTTACCAAGATAGATATTAAAAATATAAATAATACTACTATCCTTTTTATTCTTTTTCTCTTTTTTTTTATTTTTATATATTCGTCTGTGCTTATTAAATCTTTACTCATTATTTTACCTACCTAAATACTTAATTTATTATAACTTAAACTTAAATTTATTTTAACATTTTAATTCATTTATTTCATTAAAAAATAATTACAATATTTAAAATATATATTTTTAATATGAAAAACACTTATACATATTGTATATTAATTCTTTATAATACTATTTTAAATTTTATTAAAGAATTTTTATTTTATAACAATTCTTATAATAAAATTATAGTATACTTCTTTATATAAAGCCAGTTAACTATATCCTGATATTCTTAAATTAATATTAATTTAAGAATATATAAAAAAATAGCAACTAAATGTTGCTATTTTTTATATAGTATTTTCAGTTTGTCTAGATATATTAAGTAATATTCCCATAGCCATTAAATTAATTGCTAAAGAAGATCCTCCATAACTTATAAAAGGAAGAGGAACTCCTGTAACAGGCATGGATCCTGTTACAACAGCCATATTTATTATGGCTTGAACTGCTACTATAGATGTAATTCCCGTAGCTAAAATAGTACCGTATGTATCTTTCGCTTTTGTAGCTATAACTATTCCCCTCCATATAAATATTGAGAATAAAATAACTATAAGAATACATCCTATCAAACCTAATTCTTCACCTATTATTGAAAATATAAAATCATTGTGGGGTTCCGGTATATAGTAACATTTTTGCCTTGATCTACCTATACCTACTCCCCAGATACCTCCAGATCCTAAGGCTAATAAGGATTGAATAAGCTGATATCCAGTATTTTTAGGATCCTTCCAAGGATCTAAAAAGCTTAAAAATCTAGCCATTCTAAAGGGTTCAAAATATATACCTGCTACTCCTGCTAATCCAACTACTAGCATTACAAAAGATATATGTTTAGTTCTAGCTCCTGCTACATATAAAATGATTAAAGTAACTATCATTATAACAGCTGCTATACTAAGATTTTTTTCTGCAAATACCAAGCCTGCATAAAAGCCTGACACTAATAGATATGGAATTATACCGTAAGCAAAGCTTTTAATTTTTTCTCCTTTGGACTCTAAACTTTTTGCCATATATATAACCACTATATATTTAGCTATCTCTGATGGTTGAAGAGATGCTGGACCTAATCTTATCCATCTTCTAGCTCCTTTTACTGGCGGAAATATAAAAACCATAAGTAATAAAACTATAGTTATAAGCATTAATTTTTTAGTATGTTTTTTGTATTTATGATAATCAATTTTAATGATAAAGAGCATAGATATTATTCCTATAATGGCTGCTACTCCCTGTTTCTTTAAAAAATAAGTACTATCTTTTATATTTGGATTGAAAAAGGCACTGTAAGAACTAGCACTATAAACCATTATTACCCCTATAGATACCAATAAGGTTATGGTAACAAAAAGAGTAAAATCTATGGCGCCTAATTTAGTTTTAGTTTTTTTCATATCCCGCTAATTCCTCCTATTAGATTACTTATAGATTCAAAATAAATTCATAGCTATAATTACATTATCTAATGCTTATTATACTGCTAAGAAAGCAACTAAACATAATATTACTGTAATTATTGAAAAAACAGATACTACTTTAGTTTCATGCCATCCACTTAGTTCAAAGTGATGATGTATAGGACTCATTTTAAATACTCTTTTTCCTGTAAGCTTAAAGGATATAACCTGTATTATTACAGATAAAGTTTCTAATACATATATTCCTCCTACTATTACAACCAATATTTCCAACTTTAGTATCATGGCTACTGCGGCTACTGCTCCACCTAAAGCTAAAGAACCTGTATCTCCCATAAATACTTGTGCTGGAAAGGCATTATATCTTAAAAATCCTAAAAGGGCTCCTGCTAACACTGCACAAAATATAGCTAAAGTATAGTGACCCATTCCAAAGCTTACCAAAGCAAAGAAAGTCATAACAAGTAATGTAACAGACGTAGCTAATCCATCTAATCCATCTGTTAAATTAACGGCATTAGTGGTGGCTGCAAAATATATTATTATACCTGGTATATAAAACATTCCTAAATCCACACTTTTCCTAGTAAAAGGCATTATTATTGAAGTACCTATATTAGGATTATTGGCAGAATAATACCCAAATATACCAGATACGACTAAAATCAATAACATTTTTTGGTAAGCCCTTAGTCCTAAATTGTCTTTATGAATTATTTTCAAACCATCATCTAAAGCGCCTATTATTCCAAAAGCTATAAATGCATATAAAGCTACCATAGCTTCATCCCCTGGCTTTCTTATAGTTAACGCCATTGTTATTATAGATGATAATATAAATATCACTCCGCCCATAGTAGGAGTACCTGCTTTTTTTCTATGACTTTTTGGTCCCTCTTCTCTTATATTTTGTCCGAATTTAAATTTGTGTAATAAAGGTATTAATATTGGTCCTCCTAATATAGATATTAAAAACGCTAAAAGCACTGCATATACTATTCTATTCATAAATAATTGCTCTAACTTGTGAGCAAGTCACCTCCTATTTTTCTTGTTTTATCCTTAGTTCTTTTACTATTTCTTCTAGCTTCATAGCTCTAGATGCTTTAACTAATATTATATCACCATCTTTTATTATATTTTTTATGTATTTTGCTGCTTCTTCATTATTTAAAAAGCTTTTATAATTCTCTTTGTTTATTTCTTCAAAACCTTCCTTATAGGCTTCACTAAACTCTCCTATAGAAAATAATAAATCTATTCCCTTTTCTTTTGCATATTCAGAAACTTCTCTATGGGCTCTATACCCCTCATTTCCAAGTTCCCTCATGGAACCTAATAAAGCTATAGTTCTTTTTCCTTTTACATTTTTCATTACATCTATAGCTGCTTTCATAGAATCCGGACTTGCATTATAACAGTCATTTATTATAGTAAAGCCCTTCTCTTTAATAATGTCTAGTCTCATAGAGGTAGCTTTTAAATTTTTTATTCCAGTTTGTATATCCTCGTAGTTCATATCTAAAACTTTTCCACAAGCTATAGCTGTAAGAGAATTAAGCACATTATGCTTTCCAGGTACATTTACATTAAAGCCTTTATAGGCTGTTTCACCTTGTTCTAATACATCAAATTCTATACTTTCCTCTTCTAAATTTAAATTCTCTCCATTAAAATCAAATTTTTTCTCTGTACCTATTTTGCATACCTTATATTTATCACTTTCAAAATTTGATAGAAGATCATTGTCTCCATTTACTATTAAAATACTATCCTTACTAAAGAAATCTGTTACTTCCAATTTTGCTTTTAAAATATTTTCTCTAGATCCTAAATTCTCTATATGTGATATCCCTATATTAGTTATTATAGCTATATCTGGTTTTGCTGCTTCTGCCATATTGTGTATTTCATTAAAATGATTCATACCCATTTCTAAAACTGCTATATCATAACTTTTATCTAATTTAAAAATCATAAGAGGAAGTCCTATCTCATTATTAAAATTTCCTTCTGTTTTAAATACTTTATATTTTTCTGAAAGCACAGCCGCCACTAAATCCTTTGTAGATGTTTTTCCTGTAGATCCAGTAATAGCAACCACTTTTATATCTAGTTTACTTTTATAGTATTTAGCTAAATCTAAAAGAGCCTTATTAGTACTCTCTACCTTTATTACATAAGAAGATTTACCTATTTTTTCTTTATCAAAATTTATTTCACTTACTATGCATAAAGACGCTCCCTTTTCTATGGCCGTTTGTACAAAGTTATTTCCATTAAAATTTTCTCCTTTTAGGGCTATAAATATATCTCCCTTTTCTATTTTTCTTGTATCTGTACTTACTGAATTATATTCATCTTTTTCTCCAGTTATCACTAACTCACCATTAACTGCTTTTATTATTTCTTCTAGTTTAACATTTTCCACGCTAACACTCCCATTTCAGAGTAATAATCTTTTTACTATTATTTTCTAACCAAATGTAATTATAAATCCATCTACTTTATATTAAAAATAATTTAAATAATTATATTTAATATAATTTATATTTCTTTTATTAACTCCTCTATTACTTCTCTTTCATCAAAATGAATAGTTCTATCCTTTAATATCTGATAATCTTCATGGCCTTTTCCTGCCACTACTATAACATCATTTTCTTTGGCTATTTCCATAGCCTTTTTTATTGCATCTCGTCTTCCTTCAACCACTATATAATTATCTTTTTCTATACCTTCTAGCACATCTTTTATTATAAGGGATGGATCCTCTGTTCTTGGATTATCTGAGGTTATTATAGCTATATCACTTAAATCTGATCCTACTTTTCCCATAATAGGTCTTTTAGTTCTATCTCTATCTCCACCACATCCATATACACTTATTAATCTTCCCTTTGTGAACTCTCTAGCAGTAGCTAATATATTTTCTAATCCATCTGGTGTATGGGCATAATCTACTATAACATCATAACCTAAATCATAGTTTTTAGTTACAATTTCACATCTTCCTGGTACAGATATATCCCCTAGTGCTTCTTTTATAGTTTGTAAAGAAATCCCCTCTAAAAGGCAGGCACCAATACTTCCTAGCGCATTATATATATTATATTTTCCTGGTATATTTAAAGCTATGGTTTCTTTTTCATTTTTAAATATAGTATCAAATTCTACTCCTCTAGAATGCATGTGTAAATTTTCTGCTTTTAAGTCACAACTTTTTTCTACTCCATAGGTTACTTTATTCCCTAAAGCTTTCTTTAATACTTTTTCTCCATAACTATCATCTATATTTATCACTGAATTTTGGGCATTTTTAAATAAAATTAGTTTGGAGTTAAAATAGTTTTCAAAGGTTTTATGAAAATCCAAATGATCCTGTGTTAGATTTGTAAATATAGCCTCTTTAAATTCTACCCCATAAACTCTATCTAAATATAAAGAATGGGAAGATACTTCCATAACACAATAATCTACTTTTTCATCTACCATATCTTTAAATAATTTTTGTAGTTCTAAAGATTCTGGCGTAGTTCTATTGGATTCTATTTTTTTATTTCCTATATAATTTGCTATAGTTCCTAAAAGTCCTACTTTATAGCCTGCTTTTTCTAATATAGCTTTCATCATAAAAGTAGAAGTAGTTTTCCCATTTGTTCCTGTAATACCTATTATTTTAATATGTTTAGATGGGGTACCATAATAATTAGATGCCATTATAGCTAAGGCTTTTCTACTGTCTGGAACCTTTATTATAGTACAATCCTTGTAACAAGATAAGTCTTCTAAATCTTTCTCACAAACAATTACTTTGGCTCCATTATCATAAGCTTTTTTGGCATATTTATGACCATCTGTTGCATATCCCTCTATACAAACAAATAAATCTCCTTCTTTAACCTTTCTTGAATCATATTCTATTTTTTCTATCTCCTTTTTATCCTCTTTTACAAAAGAATATTCTAATGACTTTAGTATTAAACTTAAATCCATTGTAACACTTCCTTATCCCAATTATTGTCGCTTAATATAATAACAATAAAATCATATTTAATTTTTGTAAATAAAAAATTTTATTTTTTTATTCACATATCCTTATTTCATTATAGTTTCTTATGTAATTTTTTTAAAGTCTATTAATTAAATTATTTATGTAGAACTAACAAAATATTAGCATGCAATACACAGAATTCTGTACTACTGCATGCCAATTTTTTATTATATTAATCTCCTATTGGTTCTGCTTTTAAGTTAACCATAGTTCCTTTTTTAACTTCCTTATTTGCTTCTATACTTTGGTGAGAAATAATTCCATCACCCTGTATGTCCCCTCTTAATCCTATACTATTTAATACAGACATAGCCTGTTCTACAGTATGGCCTTTTACATTTGGAACAACTACTACTTTATTATAATTTTGATTGTTTCCTGTGTAAAGAACGATTTTACTACCTTCTTTTACAGTATACCCTGGTTTAGGATTCATATCTACTACATATTCTCCTTCGGACTGTATTTCACAATCTAATTTTAAATCCTTTAATATTTTTTGTGCTTCTTCTTTTGTCTTACCTCTAACTTCAGGAATAGTTATATCCTTTAAAAGACTTTTAGCTATATCTTCTCCTTCTGCATCACTTTTCAATGCTAAATAATTAAATATATCTTTAAATAACCCCTGTGCTGCTGGAGCTGCTATTTGACCTGCATAGTAATTTGAAGGATCCGGTTCATCAATAGAAACAAATACTGTTATTCTTGGATCATTAGCTGGTGCCATTCCTGCAAAGGAAGCTACATATTTACCAGGCATATATCCACCCTTACCAGCCTTTTGAGCTGTACCAGTTTTACCACCTATATGATAACCTGCTATATAAGCCTTTTTACCTCCCCCTTCTGCTACTACTTTTTCTAAGTAGCTTCTTAGGGTAGCCATCTTATTGTTATTTAAAACTTGCTTACTATCTATAGTGTTTTTCTTTTCTATTATTTCTTTATTTTTTTCCTCATCAAAACGACCTACTTCTTTCATAACATGAGGTTTTATAAGATTTCCTCCATTAGCCACTGCATTAAAAGCTTGGAGATATTGTACTATAGACAACGTGTTAGCTTGACCAAAGGATATTGTAGCTAAATCTATATCTGATATATTTTCTGTTTTCTTTGTTATCCCTGGTGCTTCTCCTGGAAGATCTATACCAGTTTTTTTACCGAAACCGAATTTTTGAATATATGAATTTAATTTTTCTTTACCTATCTTATGACCTAACTGTGCAAAACCTACGTTACAAGAGTTTTTAAGTATCTCCACAAAGTTTTGAGTACCATGTCCTCCACTTTTCCAGCAACGTATAGTTCTTTTCCCTATAGTTATACTTCCATTACAAGTAAACTTATCCTCGGAGGTTATTAAATTTTCTTCTAAAGCCGTAGCTGCTGTAAAGACTTTAAATACAGATCCTGGTTCAAAAGTATCATTAACCGATCTATTTCTCCAGTTTTGTTGAAGTTCTTCATAGCTTTTCCCTTCCTGCCAAGGATCATTAGGATTATAATCTGGCTTATTTGCCATAGCTAGTACTTCTCCAGTTTTAGGATCCATTACTACTACAGATACTGCCTTTGCTTTGTTATCCTTTAAAGCTTGCTCTGCTGCTTTTTCACTAAAGTGTTGTATCATTTCATCTATAGTTAATATTAAATCTTTTCCATCCTCTGGTTTAGTGTATTCTGAAATAGTATAAGGTAATTCCTTGCTTTTATTATCCGTTTCAGCAATTCTTACCCCTGGCTTACCTGATAATATATTGTTATAGTACAATTCTACCCCTGTAAGTCCCCTTCCATCGGAATTTGTATGTCCTAATACATGAGATAAAAAATTATTATTAGGGTAGTATCTTTTAGTATCTGCAGATACTAAAATTCCTCTTAAATCTAATTCCCTTACCTTGTCAGCCTTGTCCTTTTCTATTCTTCTTTTTAAAGTGGCAGAGGCTAAAGGTAATCCACTTGGAAGTTTTTTATCCAATACTTTTTCTACTTCTTTTTGTTCCATATCTAATGCTTTTGAAAGTTTTGATGCTACATCATTTTTAGACAGCTTTTTTTCTTCCATAGTACTTCTCAAAGTATTCATATCTAAATCTACTCTGTACACATTAGCACTTACTGCTAGCTCGTTGCCATTTCTGTCTAGTATTCTACCTCTTTTAGCATCAATTTTTACTTCACTTGTCCATTGATCCACAGCTTTTTTTTTCAACATTGGAGACTGACCTATCATTATAGTTCCCATTTTTATTACTAAGCCTATAAAAGCTAAAATTAAAAGAGCAAATATAAACACCATTCTTTTTCTAATTATTACTTTGTCTCTGTACTTACTATTTGACAATTATGTTACCTCCATTTAAAATAGCACTTTCTTTAAGTTAGAAAAAAACTCTAAAAAAGCATTATGCTTTTCTCCAATATGATTCTTAGAATCTTCTTTTTTAAAATTATTATAGCTTAAATCCGTATATATTGCTGAATCTTTATCAGGGGGTACCATTTTAAGGTTTTGTCCTGCTACCTTCTCTATATTGCTTAAATTGCTATGGTGAACTAATTCTACCTTCAAATTTTCACTTTCCTTTTCTACTTCTGATATCTCACTATTTACACTACTTAACTCTTTTTGCATACTATATAATATTCCATATCTAGCAACTAAAGTAACCCCTAATATAAAAGCTATTATAATATTCCTTAAAGTTTTGAATTTCTTTTTTAAAAGCTTTTGTTGTATTTTTTTATTCCTTTTGTATTGCTCTTTTTTCTCTTTTTCTTTATCTTTTTCTATCTGTGGTTCATACTGTGGTTTTAAAACTGTATTCCCACTAAATCTGTTTTTTCCTTCTAACATTACCAATTTATTCAGCCTCCTTCTGTTTTATAACTATATTTTTAAAGTATTGGATATAAAAATTTTTAAAAGCATTAAATTTATATATTTAAATTCTTCTACATACTCTAAGTTTTGCACTTCTACTTCTGGAGTTAATTTCTTTTTCTTCCTTTGAGGGTTCCATTGGTTTTTTTGTTATTATTTTTATTTGTGGTTTCTTTCCACAAACACAAATTGGAAAGCTTGGTGGGCAAGTACAAGGTTTTTCTAACTCTTTAAATTTCACCTTTACTATTCTATCCTCTAATGAGTGAAAGGTTATTATACTTAATCTTCCATCTTTATTTAGTCTATTTACACTATCTTCTATAGCTTTATTTAATATTTGAAGTTCCTTATTTACTTCTATCCTTATAGCTTGGAAGGTTCTTTTAGCAGGATGCCCTTCCCTTTGAAACTTAGCTGGAATGGCTTTTTTTATTATCTCTACTAATTCCCCTGTAGTCTCTATAGATTTTTCTGTTCTTCTTTCTACTATAAATCTAGCAATTTTTCTAGAAAATTTTTCTTCTCCATAATTTTTTAATATCTTAAATAGCTCTTCCTCTCCATAGCTATTTACTACATCGTAGGCTGAAAAATTTTCATCTCTATTCATTCTCATATCTAAAGGTGCATCTTTCATATAACTAAAGCCTCTTGAAGCTTCATCTAATTGGTAAGAAGATACCCCTAAATCCATTACTATACCATCAACTTTCTCTATATCTAGCTCTTCTAAAATACTATCTATATTATAAAAATTATTATGTACATAAATTACATTTTCGTAATCTTTTAATCTTTCTTTAGCTGCTTTAAGAGCACTTGTATCTTGATCTATACCTATTAATTTTCCCTTGTGAGATAATTTTTTTAATATTTCTTTAGAATGTCCTCCACCACCTAAGGTACAGTCCACATATATACCATCTTCCTTTATATTAAGTGAATCTATAGTCTCTTCTAATAATACAGATATATGTTTAAACTCCATGTGTATCCTCCTAATGTAATTCATTTACACTTATTTTATAATTAAAATTAAATCTAAATAGTTAAAATATAACGAATGATTATATTCCCAATTCGCTCATTTGCTCTGCTATACTATCATAATCTATATTAGAGTTATTATATTCTTCCCATTTTTCCCTACTCCAGATTTCTATTCTATTGGAAACTCCTATACTTACTATTTCCTTTTGTATTTGTCCATATTCTAAAAGGTTTTGTGGTATTAGTGTTCTCCCCTGTTTATCTAGCTCTAATTCATGAGCTCCTGAGAAAAAAAATCTTACAAAAGCTCTGGCATTTTTATTAGTTAGAGGTAAAGTTTCTAATTTTTTCTGAAGAACCTCCCACTGACTTTTAGGATATACATAAAGACAACCATCTAATCCTTTAGTCAATACAAAGTTCTTTCCTAATTCCTCTCTAAACTTTGCCGGGATTATAATTCTATTTTTTGTATCTAAACTATGATTATACTCCCCTATAAACATATCTCCACCCCAATTGGTAATTTTCACTCCACTTTAAACCACTTTAAACCACTATCAAGGTTAATATTCTATATTTTCATTAAAATTCCTTCTATTAATTTAAATATTTTTACTCCAATTTTTAAATTAATTTAAAATATTAATAAGATTAACAAAATAAGGTTTAACAGCCCTATTATTAAGTTTTCTGAAATCTAATTCGTTTTTTTAAGTAATTTCCCCTTATTTATATAAAATATAGTGATAAAAAAACAAAATTTTATTTAATATTCTATTAATTTTTAGACATATTTTGATAAAATATTTTTATATCCTATATTATATATAACTAAATAAAATAAACCTGTCATTTTCTCTATAGTAATTTTATTTTATTGTTATTTTTATTGCACTTTTAAAACTTTTTTAAATTATTTTAAAATTTATATAAACCTATCTATTTATTTACAAAAACTCTACATCCAATAAAAATATCCTCTCTATAAAACTTAATATAATGATATATTATTCTTTAAACTATATTTCTAAAATACATAATATAAATATAATCACCCTATTGTTGAAATAAACTTTAGCCTTTAGTATAATTTAATAGGAAATTATAAAAAACTAATTTTTTTACAAAATCTAGCTCTATTTATAAATTGAATATTATAACTTAAATTATTTTTTCATTTAAATTATAAGTTGTTTTATAAATTATTTAGATTTTTTTAATTACATAACGTCAATATAAAAAGAAAGGACTGTACATATATGAAATTAGGAATAGTTGGTTTACCTAACGTAGGTAAAAGTACATTATTTAATGCAATAACAAAAGCAGGAGCTGAATCTGCTAACTATCCATTCTGTACCATAGAACCAAATGTAGGAGTAGTTAGTGTACCAGATAAAAGATTAGATGTTTTAGAAAAAATGTATAACTCTAAAAAAAAGGTTCCTACTGCTATTGAGTTTTATGACATTGCTGGATTAGTTAAAGGAGCAAGTAAAGGAGAAGGACTAGGAAATAAATTCCTATCTCATATAAGAGAGGTTGAAGCTATTGTTCATGTAGTAAGATGTTTTGAAGACTCAAATATAGTACATGTAGATGGCTCTGTAGATCCTATTCGTGATATAGAAACTATTAGTTTAGAGCTTATATTTTCTGATATAGAATTAATGCAAAGAAGAATAGAGAAAAACAGTAAGTTAGCTAAGAGCGGAAACAAAGAAGCCAAAGCAGAAGAAGATCTTATGAAAAGAATAGTTGCTCATTTAGAGGAAGGTAAGCCTGTAAGAACTTTGGAACTTGAAGAAGATGAAGAAAAATTAGTTAAAGGTTATTTCCTTTTAACTTCAAAACCTGTTTTATATGCAGCTAATGTATCTGAAGATGATTTAATGTCTGGAAACCCTGAAAATGAATTTGTTAAAAAGGTTAAAGATTTTGCAAAAGCGGAAAATTCCGAAGTAATAACTTTATGTGCAAGACTTGAAGAAGAATTATCCACTTTAGAAGATGATGAAAAGACTGAAATGCTTTCTGAATATGGATTAGAAGAATCTGGACTTGATAAGCTAGTTCAATCTAGCTATAAATTATTAGGTCTTATAAGCTTTTTAACTGCAGGTCAAGTTGAAGTTAGAGCTTGGACTATAGTTAAAGGCACAAAAGCACCTAAGGCTGCTGGTAAAATTCATACTGATATTGAAAAAGGCTTTATAAGAGCAGAAGTTATATCCTACGATAAACTTATAGAATGTGGTTCTGAAGCCCACGCTAAGGAAAAAGGATTTTTTAGGCTTGAGGGAAAAGAATATGTAATGCAAGATGGAGATATTGTAAACTTTAGATTTAATGTTTAATCTATATCATTACTAAAAAATCACTATGGATTTACCATAGTGATTTTTTAGTAATATATTGTGCATATTTTTACCATTATAGTATAATATAATATATATATTATAAAGGAGATATGTTTATGTTAAATGAATTTTATACTAAAGGTGAAGAAATAGCAAATGCTATAACTCATGGTATTGGTGCTTTATTATCTATAGCTGCTTTGGTTATTTTGATTGTATTTTCAGCTAAATATGGGAACGCTTGGTATGTAACAAGTTATAGCATCTTTGGAGCATGCCTTTTTATATTATATTTGGAATCCACCTTATACCATAGTCTTCAGGGCAAAAAAGTAAAAAAATTATTTAGGATATTTGATCATTCCTCTATTTTTCTTTTAATTGCAGGTACCTATACGCCCTTTATACTTACTTCTCTTAGAGATCCTTTAGGTTGGACTATATTTGGTATAGAATGGGGGCTTACTTTAATAGGAATTATCTTAAAAGTATTTACAACTGGTAAATACGAAAAACTATCTACCGGAATATATATTTTTATGGGTTGGCTTATAATGCTTCATGCTAAAAAATTAGCTTTAGTTATCCCCAGAATATCCCTTATATATCTTATAGTAGGTGGTATTATTTATACTGTTGGAGCTTTTCTTTTTATGTTAGATGATATACCTTATAACCACTCAATATGGCATTTATTTGTAATAGGTGGAAGTGTTTTTCACTTTTTCTCACTTTTCTATATGATACCTAGATAAAATTAGATATAATAAACAAAAACACTGTGAACTATATACTTTCATAGTGTTTTTTTTAATTATAAAGTTATAAAAATTAACTCGAACAAATTAAATTTTTTTCAATATTTGTCTTGTTAACCATTGAATATTTTCTAATTCTAAAACATTATCTTTTAAGCTGTGTACATTAGGAATATAATACCCTCCTGGTATTATACTGTTATTGGAAAAAATTATGCTTACAGCTGGATTTTTTCTAAATGAAAAGTCATCGGATAATGGGTAATATTTACACATAAATTTCTTACTATTATTTTTATAAGAAGTTAAAGCAATTTGTAACAAATCAGCTAATTCATAATCTAATTCCTTTGAGTAATATACTATAGGTATATCTCCTATTCCTACACAATCAAAATTAATTATTTTCTTCTCTTTAAAATATTTGTCCTTTTCTTCCCAATACTTTGATAGTAAATTAGATCCTAGCAAACCACTCTCCTCATTATCTAAAAATACTATTTTTATTTTATCCACCTTTTTCTTCAAACTCTCATCATTTTTTAATTCATATGCAATATTTAAAAGGGTTATCACTCCACTTGAGTTATCATTGTAATTTTTTTTATTTTTTATAAGCATAGGGAAAATAATTAATATAACTACTACAATATAAGACATACTTATATTTAATGTATTTCTCATAAATCTAATTATCAATGAAATAATAATAATATATATTATGCTACCTATTATTTGCCTTGTATGACCAAAAAGTTTAAAAATAAATCCAAGGAACTTAGGCATAGTACCTGGAGTATCATAATGAGCTGTAAATATAATATCTGCATTGCCTTCTACTGTACATAAATTCCTACATTGCTTTACGTTTTTCCCTTGTATTATCTCTGTTTCATATCCTAAAGATTTTAATTCCTTATCTACAAATTCTAAAAAATTTGTTTTTTCATTGTAAGTATGTCTTATTCCAAAATCTTTAGTAATTTTATTAGAAATATAATTTAAATAGTTCATATATCCCCCATTAGCATTTTATTAAAATCTATAATTTTATAATTTGAAAAATACCATATTAATATTATGTATATCAATTGCTATGAAAATTATTATATTCATATAGATTGTATACAAATGAATTATAGCATGTTTTATCCCCTATTTAAACATGAACTAAGAAGTGATTTACATAAAATAGCAATTTTTTCTGTGCCTATATATCTTACTATCCTTAATTATCCTCTTCACACCCTTACCATATGGATAAATAATGCAAAATATACTTCTTTATATACTTGATATTAAGATTTCATAATGGTATATTTTATATACAGCTGTATATACATTTGTATATAAAATATGTATACTTTCGGAGGATTATATGAGAACAAATTTAAAAGATAAAATAGCCTATTTAAAAAGAGAAAGAAATGCCATAATACTTGCTCACTATTATCAAAAACCTGAAATTCAAGATATAGCAGATGCAGTAGGTGATTCATACTACCTAAGTAAAATAGCAAAAGATTGTAGTGAATCCACAATATTATTTTGCGGAGTAAAATTTATGGCTGAAAGTGCTAAAATTCTTTCTCCTGATAAAACCATACTTTTGCCTGTATTTGATGCTGGATGTCCAATGGCAGATATGGTATCCAAAAAAGATGTATTAAGTTTAAGGGAAAATCATCCTGACGCAAAGATAGTATGTTATATAAACTCTTCTGCTGAAGTAAAATCTGTATGTGATGTTTGCTGTACTTCATCGAATGCAATAAACATTATAAAAAACTTACAAGAGAAAAAAATAATTTTTATTCCAGACAAAAATTTAGGAGAATATGTACAATCCCAAATACCAGATAAAGAAATAATATTATGGAATGGTTTTTGCATAACTCACCACAAAGTAAGATTAGAAGAAATTGAAAAAATTAAGAGCTTACATACTAATATAAAAGTTTTGTGTCATGGAGAATGTAAAAAAGAAATTCGTCATGCTTCCGATTTGGTAGGAAGTACAGGAGATATTATAAAATTTGCAACAGAAAGCAATGATAAAAAATTTTTAATAGTTACTGAAGAAGGAATTCTTTATCAGTTAAAAATAAAAAATCCAGAAAAACAATTCTATTTTCCTGAAGAAGGAATGAACTGCGTAAACATGAAAAAAACTTCTTTAAAAAATGTTTATGATAGTCTTTTAAATTTAAATTATAAAATAGAATTAGATGAAAGTTTAAGATTAAAGGCCTATGATGCTCTTATAAATATGCATACTTTAGGAGGCAAATAATCATGAATATTTACGCTGATATCTTAATTGTTGGAAGTGGCGTAGCTGGATTATATTCAGCTTTAAATTTAAGAAAAGATTTAAAAATAGTAATAATTTCAAAAGGTAAACTTAATGAATGTAATACTACCCTAGCCCAGGGTGGAATCTCTGTAGCAAGAAATAAGGATGATATAAACGCTTTTGTAGAAGATACTTTGAAAGCAGGATCCTATGAAAATAATTTGTGTGCAGTAAAAACATTAGCAAAGGAATCTAGAGAAAATATTAACAAATTACAGGATATGGGCTTTAACTTAGATAAATACGAAGACCAATTAAGTTATACAAGAGAAGGAGCTCATAGTATAAACAGAATAGTCCATTTTAAGGATTGTACCGGTAAAAAATTAGAAGAAACCTTAATCAAGGATACACTTAAAAGAAGCAATATAACTATAATTGAAAATTGTAATCTTATAGATTTAATACAAAATGCTAATACTTGCTTTGGAGGTATATGTTTAAAAAATAAAGAACAAATAAACATATATTCAAAAGTAACATTATTGGCAACAGGAGGTATAGGCGGATTATTTAAAAACTCAACTAATGAGCCAATTATAGCTGGAGATGGTATAGCCATCGCTATAAAAAACAATATAGAAATTAAAAACTTGGATTATATACAATTTCATCCTACAGCATTTTTTAAGACCACTGTTAAGGAAAGAAAATTTTTAATTTCTGAATCAGTAAGAGGCGAAGGAGGAAAGCTTTTAAATTCTAAAGGTGAAAGATTTGTAAATGAATTACTTTCTAGAGATATAGTAACCAAATATATCCTTGAAGAGGAAAGAAAAACTAACTCTAAGAATGTATATTTAGATATTACCTTTAAACCAGAAACCTTTTTAAAAAAAAGATTCCCTACTATCTATGAAAATTGTTTAAAAAACGGCATAAACATTTGTAAAGATACTATTCCTGTATCTCCAGCACAACATTATTTCATGGGTGGGATCCAAGTAGACTTATTTGGAAGAACTTCTATGAATTGTTTATATGCTTTTGGTGAAGTAAGTTGCACTGGAGTACATGGCAGAAATAGACTAGCTAGCAACTCTTTGCTAGAAGGACTAGTATTTGCAAAACGGGGAGCTGAAAAAATAAATTTTGAAATAAATAATATTGAATTATCAAATACAAAGGCTTATATATTGGAACATAATATAGGATATTATAGTTTATTAAATAAAAAAATAATTACAAAATCTCTACTTAAGCTAAGGAGTGATTTACAAAATGAATTGGTTACTTGTTGATGAAATACTTAAATCTGCAATTAAAGAAGATATATCCTTTGAAGACATAACTACAGAATCTATAGTGAAGGAAAACAGAAAAGCAAAAGTAGATTTAATTGCAAAAGAAGATGGTATAATTGCTGGCTTAGAAGTTTTTAGAAGGGTATTTTTATTAATTGGAGATGTAGATGCTAAGTTTTATATAAAAGACGGTGATAAAGTACATAAAGATGAAAAAATAGGTGAAGTTTTCGGAAATGTAAAAACTCTCCTAACTGCAGAAAGAGTTGCTTTAAACTTCCTCCAAAGGATGAGTGGAATAGCTACTTTAACTAGACAATTTGTAGATGAATTGAAAAGCACAAAAACTAAATTACTAGATACTAGAAAAACTACTCCAAATCTTAGAATTTTTGAGAAATATGCTGTAAGGGTTGGTGGAGGTTTTAATCACAGATTTGGATTAAATGATGGAATTCTTATAAAAGATAATCATATAAATGCAGCGGGAGGAATAAAAAATGCTATAGCTTTAGCAAAAAACAATTCCCCTTTCGTAAGAAAAATAGAAGTTGAAGTTGAAAATTTAGAACAATTAGAAGGAGCTCTAGATTGTAAAGCAGATATAATTATGCTTGATAATATGTCTTTAGATATGATGAAGGAAGCCATATATATAATAGATGGAAGAGCAATAACTGAAGCTTCTGGAAATGTAACCTTAGACAAAATAAAAAATATAGCAAACTGTGGTGTAGATTATATTTCTACTGGATCACTTACTCATTCTTTTAAAGTTTTAGATTTAAGTATGAAAAATTTAACCTATTTATAGCTCCAAAATTTCATTTCCCATTTTTCTATAGTTATATTACAATAAAAATTTAAAATAATTTGTGAAAACTCTAATTTTATAAAAATTATTATTACTTTCTATGGAGTTTACACAGATTATTTTTTTGTGCATAATCCACTTCATATACTTTTATATTTTTGAACAATATTTACATTTAGTTAATAAATTATAATATATTTTTTTACAAATTTCTTCAAACAATAACAAGCATATAATATATCTACAAATATTATAAATGCTTATAATTATTTAATCTATAAATAAATTATACAGTATAGCTTGTTAAATTTTATATTTTTTCATTTGCTCCAAAACCTTGAAATAGGCTATATATATTCATATCCAAATAGATTAATAAATTAATATATTCATTTATTTGGGAACATAATTTTTTTTATTCACATATAATATACTGAATTTTAAAAATTGAAGGAATATTTACAATTTCAAAGAATAATTCGTAAATTTAAACTTAGTGTTAATAAATGGTTAATTTGTGAATTGTTCTTTATTTTGGCAATTGATATAATTAATATTGTAAATTCCATTTAACCATATAGGGGGTAAATATTTATGAAAAGTAAAAAATTATTAGCTACAGTCTTAAGTGCTGTAATCACTTTTTCAGCAGTCTCTGCAGTTTCTGCTGCACCTGTAGGAAAAGAAAGTAAAAAGGAACCAAAAACCACAACAATATCTTGGGACAAAAGTGAACAAAATACTAAAAAAGCTACTACCGATATAACTCAAAAGAAATTTAACAATTCTGATGAGATAACTAAATTCTTTGAAAAAAACATCTCTAAATTTGGTGTAAAGAAAGGTTCTCTTAAAAATACCAAAGCTGTGAAGGATGACAAAGGTAAAACTCACTATCATATGATCTATCAAGTAGAAGGCATCCCTGTATACTATGGAAGAATTGTTTTTACAACTGAAAAAGACTCATCTATGGATTCTATAAATGGTAGAATCGATACTGCTTTTGAAAATGAAAGTTGGAAAAACAAAGTTAAACTATCAAAGGATAATGCTATAGAAAAAGCTAAAAGTAGCCTAAAATATGATAATTTATCTAAATCAAATGCAGACTTATATTTGTACAATTTTGAAGGAAAGCCTTATGTAGTTTATTTAGTAAATTTAGTTACAAATGATGGAGATTGGAATGTCTTTGTTAATGCTGAAAATGGTTCTATAGTAAACAAATTTAATAACACCCCTACTTTAATTGATAATAAAGATCAAAAATTACCCAATGCTGAAGAGATTAAAAGAAGTTCTGAAAAAGCTCCTAATATAAATAGTATAATAAATGTTAATGGACAAAGTACTAAAGGCCAAGGAAAAACTAGTCTAAATGGAATAGTGGATATCGATTTAACCTATAAAGACGGAAAATATTATTTAAAAGACAGTAATAAGAACATTTATTTATATGATATAAATAACAGCTGGGCTTGTTTGTATAATTATCCTAAATCATATATATTAAGACAATCAAATCTTGTAGAAAATAACAACAATAAGTTTACAGATGATAAACATGTTGTTGCAGTAGATGGTTATGTTAATTTATCCAAAACCTATGATTATTATAAAAATAAATTCAACAGAAATAGTATAGATAACAAAGGTATGAATGTTGAAGGATTTATTCATGCTGGTAAAAATTTTAATAATGCCTTTTGGAGAGATGATCTAGGTGCTATGTTCTTTGGTGATGGAGATGGAAGAGTATTCTCTCCCCTATCAAAATCCTTAGATATTGTAGGCCATGAAGTAAGTCACGGTGTAACTAGTAAAGAATCCAAGCTTAAATATGAAAATGAATCTGGAGCCTTAAACGAATCCTTCTCTGATATTATGGGAGTAGCTATTGATGGTAAGAACTTTGAAATAGGTGAAGAATGTTATACACCAAATATTCCTGGAGATACAATGAGAGATATGAAGGATCCATCTAGAGGAGATCAACCAGCTCATATGAAAGATTTCAAATATCTTCCTAATGATGAAGACAATGATTGGGGTGGAGTTCATACAAATTCAGGTATAATAAACCATGCTGCTTATTTGATTGCAGATGGCATGGAAAAATCCGGTGAAGCAAATGGTAAAGATATTATGGCAAAATTATTTTATAGAGCTAATTGCTATCAATGGGATGAAACAACAAATTTTGCTAAATGTAGAAATGACTTAATTAAAGTTACTAAAGACCTTTATGGTGAAAATAGTAAGCATGTAAAAATTGTTGAAAATGCCTTTGATCAAGTTGGAATAACTGCTACACCTCAATTACCATTATAATTAAAAATATTTTAAGTTTATAAATATATCTATATAAACTTATAAACCTATTAATACTTTACTTAATAAATATTAATAGGTTTATAAGTAACAATTTATATTCTATTGGAGGTTAAGATATTTATGAAAAGTAAAAGATTATTAGCTACAGTGTTAAGTGCTATAATTACTTTTTCCGCAGTATCTGCAGTTTCTGCTGCACCTGTAGGAAAAGAAAGCAAAAGCGAGCCAAAAACTACAACTATATTTTGGGAAAATAACACTCACAATACTAGAAAATCTACTACTGGCATAACTCAAGAAAAATTTAACAGCTCCCAGGATATAACTAAATTCTTCGAAAAGAACATCTCTAAATTTGGTGTAAAGAAAGGTTCTCTTAAAAATACTAAAGTTGTAAAAGATGACAAAGGTAAAACTAACTATCATATGATTTATCAAGTAGATGATATTCCTGTATATTATGGAAGAATTGTTTTTACAACTAAAAAAGATTCATCTATAGACTCTATAACTGGTAAAATTGATGCCACTTTTGAAAATAACAGTTGGAAAAACAAAGTCAAACTATCAAAGGATAATGCTATAGAAAAAGCTAAAGATAGCATAAAACATGATAGTTTATCTAAAACAAATGCAGATTTATATTTATACAACTTTGAAGGAAAACCTTATGTAGCTTATTTAGTTAATTTGGTTGCAGATAATGGAGATTGGAATGTTTTTGTTAATGCTGAGGATGGTTCTATAATAAATCAATTTAACAATACCCCTACCCTAATTGAAAATAAAGATGAAAATTTACCTAATGCTGAAAAAATTAAAAAAGCTTCCAAAGAACCTGCCAATATAAATAATGTAATAAATGTTAATGGTCAAACTGTTAAAGGGCAAGGTAAAACTACTTCAGACGGAATAGTTGATATTGATTTAACCTATGGAAATGGAAAATATTATCTGAAAGATAGTAATAAAAATGTTTATCTATATGACATAAATAATAGTTGGGCTCCTACAATTGGTCTTTTTTCTAAAGATTATATATTAAGACGTTCAACCCTTGTAGAAAATAACAGCAATAAATTTACAGAGGATAAACATGTTACTGCAGTAGATGGTTATGTTAATTTATCCAAAACTTATGATTACTATAAAAATAAGTTTAATAGAAATAGTCTAGATAATAAAGGTATGAATGTTGAAGGATTCATTCACACTGGTAGAAAATTCAATAATGCCTTTTGGAGAGATGACCTTGGTTCTATGTTCTTTGGTGATGGAGATGGTAAATTATTCTCTTCCTTTGCAAGTTCTTTAGATGTTGTAGGTCATGAAGTGAGTCATGGTGTAACTAGTAAAGAATCCAATCTTAAATATGAAAAGGAGTCTGGTGCTTTAAATGAATCCTTCTCTGATATTATGGGAGTAGCTATTGAGGGTAAGAACTTCCAGTTAGGTGAAGACTGCTATACTCCAAATATTCCTGGAGATGCATTGAGAGATATGGAAGACCCATCTAAAGGAAATCAACCAGCTCATATGAAAGATTTTCAAGATCTTCCTGTTGATAAAGAGCATGATTGGGGTGGAGTTCATACAAATTCAGGTATAATAAATCATGCTGCTTATTTAATTGCAGTTGGAATGGAAAAATCCGGTGAGTCAGATAGTAAAGATATTATGGCAAATTTATTTTATAGAGCAAACTGCCATTACTGGGATGAAATAACAGATTTTGCTAAATGCAGAAATGATGTAGTTAAAGTTGCTAAGGATCTTTATGGTGAAAATAGTAAACATGTCAAAATCGTAGAAAGCGCTTTCGACCAAGTTGGAATAACTGCCACACCTCAATTACCATTATAATTAAAAATATTTTAATTATATAAATATTTTTATGTAAAATTATAAACCTATTAATATTTTACTATATAAATATTAATAGGTTTATAAGTAAAAATATATTAAAATGGGGGCTATTTATTCATGAAAAGTAAAAGATTATTAGCTACAGTGCTAAGTGCTGTAATCACTTTTTCAGCAGTTTCAGCAGTTTCAGCTGCACCTGTAGGAAAAGAAAGTAAAAGTGATCCAAAAACCACAACAATATCTTGGGACAAAGGTGAACAAAATGCTAAAAAGGCTACTACAGACATAAAGCAAAAGAAATTTAACAACGCTCAAGAAATAACTAAATTCTTTGAAAAAAACATATCTAAATTTGGGGTAAAAAAAGGTACTCTTAAGAGTACTAAAACTTTAAAAGATGACAAAGGTAAAACCCACTATCATACAATTTATGAAGTAGAAGGTATACCTGTATACTATGGAAGGATTGTCTTTACTACTGAAAAAGACTCAACTATGGATTCTATAAATGGTAGAGTTGATACTGTTTTTGAAAATGGAAATTGGAAAAACAAAATCAAACTATCAAAAGAAGATGCCATAGCAAAAGCTAAAGCTGATATTAAAAATGAAAAATCCAACAAGGAAAAGGCTGAGTTATATCTGTATAATTTCGAGGGCAAACCTTATGTAGTTTATTTAGTAAATTCAATTACAAATAGCGGTAATTGGGATATTTTTGTTAATGCTGAAGATGGTTCTATAGTAAATAAATTTAATAATACGCCTACTCTACTTGATACTAAAGCTGAGAAATTACCCAATGCTGAAAAAAATAAAGCTAAAAAGGCTAATAATGTGAATAATGTAATTGATGTACAAGGTCAAAGCGTTAAAGGAGTAGGAAGAACTAGCTTAAATGGACTAGTAAATATTGATCTCACTTATGGCAATGGAAGATATTATTTAAAAGATAATAATAGAAAAATTTATATATATGATTTAAAAAATCAAGTTGATCTGGATGACTTAAACGATTTTTATGACTCTCCAAAGGGTGGCCATAATGAAGAGCTTATGCGTAGATCTGAATTAGTATCTAATTCTAATAATAATTTTGTAGATGATAATCAAGTTAACTCTATAGATGCTTATGCAAATATGGCTAAGTCTTATGATTATTATAAAAATAAACTATCTAGAAATAGTCTTGATAATAAAGGTATGAATGTTAAGGGATTTGTTCATTTTGACAAAAATTTGGGTAACGCCTTTTGGGTTGGAGAATACGATAGTATGTTCTTTGGCGATGGTGATGGAGTGCGCTTATCTCCTCTTGCTAAAGCTTTAGATATTGTAGGCCACGAGCTAAGTCATGGTGTTACTAATAAAGCATCAAATCTTAAATATGAAAAGGAATCTGGTGCTTTAAATGAATCCTTCTCAGATATTATGGGAACAGCTATTGAGGGTAAAAACTTTGAAATAGGTGAAGATTGCTGGATACCTACTTGGTTCTATGGAGAGGTAATGAGAGATATGAAAGATCCATCTAGAGGAAGACAACCCGCTCACATGAAAAATTTTAGAAAGCTTCCTGTTGATAGAGATAATGATTGGGGTGGAGTTCATATAAATTCAGGTATAATAAACCATGCTGCTTATTTAATTGCAGATGGATTTGAAAAAATGGGTGCAAAAGATAGTAAAGATATTATGGGAAAACTATTTTATATAGCTAACTGCTATTACTGGGATCAAACAACAGATTTTGCTAAATGCAGAAATGATGTAGTTAAAGTTGCTAAAGATCTTTACGGTGACAATAGTAAAGAAGTTGAAATTGTAAAAAATGCTTTCGAGAAAGTTGGAATAACTGCTACACCTCAATTGCCATTATAATCAAATATACTTTGATTATAAAATATATTTATAAAACTATATTTACTTTATAAACATTAAAAAGTTTATAAGTAAAAATATATTAAAATGGGGGTTATTTATTCATGAAAAGTAAAAGATTATTAGCTACAGTGTTAAGTGCTGTGATCACTTTTTCAGCAGTTTCAGCAGTTTCAGCTGCACCTGTAGGAAAAGAAAGTAAAAGTGACCCAAAGACCACAACAATATCTTGGGACAAAAGTGAACAAAATACTAGAAAGGCTACCACAGACATAAAGCAAAAGAAATTTAACAACGCTGAAGAAATAACTAAATTTTTTGAGAAAAACATATCTAAATTTGGGGTAAAAAAAGGTACTCTTAAGAGTACTAAAACTTTAAAAGATGACAAAGGTAAAACTCACTATCATACAATTTATGAAGTAGAAGGAATACCTGTATACTATGGAAGAATTGTCTTTACTACTGAAAAAGACTCAACTATGGACTCTATAAATGGTAGAGTTGATACTGTTTTTGAAAATGGAAATTGGAAAAACAAAATCAAACTATCAAAAGAAGATGCCATAGAAAAAGCTAAAACTGATATTAAAGATCAAAAGTCAAATAGTGAAAAAGCTGATTTATATTTGTACAATTTTGAAGGAAAACCTTATGTAGTTTATTTAGTAAATTTAATTACAAATAGCGGCAATTGGGATGTTTTTGTTAATGCAGAAGATGGCTCTATAGTAAATAAATTTAATAATACTCCTACTTTAATTGACAATAAAGCTGAAAAATTACCCAATGCTAAAGAAATTAAAGATGGAGCTAAAAAGGCTAATAAGGCTACCAATGTAAATAGTATAGTTAATGTACAAGGTCAAAGCGTTAAAGGAGTAGGAAGAACTAGCTTAGATGGACTAGTAAATATTGATCTAACTTATGGCTATGGAAGATATTTTTTAAAAGATAATAATAGAAAAATTTATATATATGATTTAAAAAATCAAGTTAATGACACTGACTTAGAAAATTATTTGACTTGGTACCCTGGGAACCACAATGAAGCGCTAATGGGTAGATCTGAATTAGTATCTAATTCCAATAATAATTTTGTAGATAATGATAAAGTTAACTCTGTAGATGCTTATGTAAATATGGGTAAGTCTTATGATTATTATAAAAATAAATTATCTAGAAATAGTATTGATAATAAAGGTATGGATGTTAAGGGATTTGTTCATGTAGGCAAAGATTATGGTAACGCCTTTTGGTATGGAGAATACGATAGTATGTTCTTTGGCGATGGTAACGGACTATACTTCTCCCCTCTTGCTAAAGCTTTAGATGTTGTAGGCCACGAACTAAGTCATGGTGTTACTAATAAGCAATCCGATCTTAAATATGAAAAAGAATCTGGTGCTTTAAACGAATCTTTCTCAGATATTATGGGAACAGCTATTGAGGGTAAAAACTTTGAAATAGGTGAAGATTGCTGGATACCTAGTGCTCAATATGGACCGATAATGAGAGATATGAAAAATCCAGCTAGAGGAAATCAACCAGCTCATATGAAAGATTTTAGAGATCTTCCTGTTGATGAAGATCATGATTGGGGTGGAGTTCATACAAATTCAGGTATAATAAACCATGCTGCTTATTTAATTGCAGATGGATTTGAAAAAATGGGTGCAAAAGATAGTAAAGATATTATGGCAAAAATATTCTATATAGCTAACTGCTATTACTGGGATCAAATAACAGATTTTGCTAAATGCAGAAACGATGTAGTTAAAGTTACTAAAGATCTTTACGGCGACAATAGTAAAGAAATTGAAATTGTAAAAAATGCTTTCGATAAAGTTGGAATAACTGCTACACCTCAATTGCCATTATAATCAAATATACTTTGATTATAAAATATATTTATAAAACTATATAATTTTAGTATTTTACTTTATAAACATTAGTAAGTTTATAAGTAAAAATATATTAAATGGGGGTTATTTATTCATGAAAAGTAAAAAATTATTAGCTACAGTGCTAAGTGCTGTGATCACTCTTTCTACTGTTTCTGCAGTTTATGCTGCGCCTGTAGGAAAAGAAAGTAAAGTTGAACCAAAAACTACAACAATAACTTGGGAAAAAAATGAACAAAATACTAAAAAAGCTACTACTGATATAACTGAAAAGAAATTTAATAATTCTGGGGAAATAGCTAAATTCTTTGAAAAAAACATATCTAAATTTGGTGTACAAAAAGGCTCTCTTAAAAGCACCAAAACTGTAAAAGACGAAAAAGGTAAAACTAACTATCATATGATTTATGAAGTAGAAGGTATACCTGTATACTATGGAAGAATTGTCTTTACAACTGAAAAAGACTCCTCCATGGATTCTATAAATGGTAGAATTGATACTGTTTTTGAAAATGGAAATTGGAAAAACAGAATTAAACTATCAAAGGATAATGCCATAGCAAAAGCTAAAAATGATATTAAAGATGAAAAAGCAACTAGTAAAAAGGCCGATATATATCTTTATAATTTTGATGGGAAACCTTATGTAGTTTATTTAGTAGATCTAATTACAGATAATGGGAGTTGGACGGTTTTTGTTAATGCTGAAGATGGTTCTATAGTAAATAAATTCAATAACACTCCTACTTTAATTGATACTAAAGGTCAAAAATTACCCAATGCTAAAAAAATTAAAGATGAAGCTAAAAAATCTAGCAATGCAAATAATGTAATCGATGTTCAAGGCCAAACCGTTAAAGGAAAAGGTAGAACTAGTTTAGACGGGATAATAGATATTGATTTAACTTATAAAAACGGAAACTATTATTTAAAAGATAGTAGTAAGAATATTTATGTATATGATTTAAAAAATAAGGTTAGTGCTAATGACTTATCTATGTATATCAGAGATTATTACTATGGAGGACCTCATTATAAACAAAGATTACTGTCTAAATCCGAACTAGTATCTAATCAAAGTAATAATTTCGTAAATGCCAATCAAGCTAACTCTATAGACGCTTATGTAAATATGGGAAAGACCTATGATTATTATAAAAATAATTTAAACAGAAACAGCATTGATGGTAATGGTATGAATGTTAATGGATTTGTCCATATTGGTAAAAATTTTGGTAACGCTTTTTGGTTCGGACCATATGATAGTATGTTCTTTGGTGATGGTGATGGAGTATACTTCTCTTCTATAGCAAAAGCTTTAGATGTTGTGGGACATGAACTGAGCCACGGTGTAACTAATAAAGAATCTAATCTTAAATACGAGAATGAATCTGGAGCTTTAAACGAATCATTCTCAGACATTATGGGAGTAGCTGTTGAGGGTAAAAACTTTATAATAGGTGAAGATTGCTGGGTAGCTAACGGCGTAATGAGAGATATGAAGGATCCATCTAGAGGTGACCAACCAGCACACATGAAAGATTATAGATATATGCCTAACGATCAAGAAAATGACAACGGTGGAGTTCATGCAAACTCAGGTATAATAAACCATGCTGCTTATTTAGTTGCAGATGGAATAGAAAAAACTGGTGCAAAAAATAGTAAAGATATTATGGGAAAAATATTCTATACAGCTAATTGTTATAAATGGGATGAAACAACAAATTTTGCCAAATGCAGAAATGACGTAGTTCAAGTTACTAAAGAACTTTATGGCGAAAATAGCAACTATGTAAAAATTGTTGAAAAAGCTTTTGACCAAGTTGGAATAACTGCTACACCTCAATTACCATTATAATAAAAATCCTATTGAACCTATAAATATATCTATATAAAATTATAAACCTATTGATATTTTGCTATATAAATATCAATAGGTTTATAAGTAAAAATATATTAACTGGGGGTTATTTATTCATGAAAAGTAAAAAATTATTAGCTACAGTATTAAGTGCTGTAATCACTTTTTCAGCAGTTTCAGCAGTTTCAGCTGCACCTGTAGGAAAAGAAAGTAAAAGCGAGCCAAAAACCACAACAATATCCTGGGACAAAAGTGAACAAAATACTAAAAAGGCTACTACAGACATAAAGCAAAAGAAATTTAACAACGCTCAAGAAGTAACTAATTTCTTTGAAAAAAACATCTCTAAATTTGGGGTAAAAAAAGGTACTCTTAAGAGTACTAAAACTTTAAAAGATGACAAAGGTAAAACTCACTATCATACAATTTATGAAGTAGAAGGTATACCTGTATACTATGGAAGAATTGTATTTACTACTGAAAAAGACTCAACTATGAACTCTATAAATGGTAGAGTTGATACTGTTTTTGAAAATGGAAATTGGAAAAACAAAATCAAACTATCAAAAGAAGACGCCATAGCAAAAGCTAAAGGTGATATTAAAGATCAAAAATCAAATAGTGAAAAAGCTGATTTATATTTGTACAATTTTGAAGGAAAACCTTATGTAGTTTATTTGGTAAATGCAATGACAGATAGCGGTAATTGGAATATTTTTGTTAATGCTGAAGACGGCTCTATAGTAAATAAATTTGATACTACTCCTACTTTAGTTGAAAATAAAGATAAAAAATTACCTAATGCTAAAAAAATTAAAGATGAAGCTGAAAAAAATGAAGCTAAAAAGGCTAATGCTAGTAATGTAAATAGTGTAACTGATGTACAAGGCCAAAGCGTTAAAGGAATAGGAAGAACTAGCTTAGATGGACTAGTAAATCTTGATCTAACTTATGGCAATGGAAGATATTATTTAAAAGACAATAATAGAAAGATTTATCTATATGATTTAAAAAATCAAGTTAGTGGTGACGATTTGTACAGATATATTATAGAACATTATTACTATGGTGCTCCTGACTATAAACAGAGATTAATGTCTCAATCCGAACTAGTATCTAATTCAAATAATAATTTTATAAATGATAATCAAGTTAATTCTGTAGATGCTTATGTAAATACAGCTAAGACCTATGATTATTATAAAAATAAATTATCTAGAAATAGTATTGATAATAAAGGTATGAATGTTAATGGATTTGTCCATGTAGACAAAAATTTGGGTAACGCCTTTTGGTATGGACCATATGATAGTATGTTCTTTGGTGATGGTGACGGAGTACGCTTCTCTGCTCTTGCTAAATCTTTAGATGTTGTAGGACATGAACTTAGTCATGGTGTTACTAATAAACAATCTGACCTTAATTATGCAAATGAATCTGGTGCTTTAAACGAATCCTTCTCAGATATTATGGGAACAGCTGTTGAGGGTAAAAACTTTGTATTAGGTGAAGATTGCTGGATTGCTGGAGGGGTAATGAGAGATATGGAAAACCCATCTAGAGGAGGCCAACCAGCTCATATGAAAGATTATGCATATATGTCTGAAGATAACGGTGGAGTTCATAAAAATTCAGGTATAATAAACCATGCGGCTTATTTAATTGCAGATGGATTTGAAAAAATGGGAACAAAAGATAGTAAGGATATTATGGGAAAACTATTTTATATAGCTAATTGCTATTACTGGGATCAAACAACCGATTTTGCTAAATGTAGAAATGACGTAGTTAGAGTTGCTAAAGATCTTTATGGTGACAATAGTAAAGAAGTTGAAATTGTAAAAAATGCTTTTGATAAAGTTGGAGTATATGCTACACCTCAACTATCATTATAATAAAAATATTATTAAAACTGCAAAACTATAAATATAATCATATAAAAAACTAAATTTAAATAAATAAGATGATTTCTACCTAAGTAAGAAATCATCTTATTTATATATACTAATTATATTGGGGGTTAAGATATTTATGAAAAGTAAAAAATTATTAACTATACTTTTAAGTGCTATAATAACAGCTTCATCAATCTCATCAGTTTACGCTGCAGAACCCGTGGGAATAAAAAGTAAATACCAGCCAAACACCACCACTATATTTTGGGAAAAAGGTAAACAAAATAATGAAAAATCTGTCACTAATATAGCTTCAGAAAAATTCAACAATTTCGAAGAAATAAACCAGTTCTTTCAACAAAATATATCTAAGTTTGGTTTTAAAAAAGGCTCTCTTAAAAGTATGAAAACTTTAAAGGATGAAAAAGGGAAAACCCACTATCATACAATTTATGAAGTAGAAGGTATACCTGTATACTATGGAAGAATTGTTTTTACTACTGAAAAAGATTCCACTATGAATTCTATAAATGGTGGAGTAGATATTTCCTTTGAAAATGATAATTGGGAAAATAAAATTAAGCTATTAAAGAGTGATGCTATAGCGAAAGCTAAAAATAATATCAAATATGAAGAGCTACATGATTCAAAGGCAGACTTATATTTATATAATTTTGAAGGGAAGCCTTATGTAGTTTATTTAGTAGATTTAGATACGGATACGGGAAATTGGAATATTTTTGTTAATGCTGAAGATGGTTCTATAGTAAATAAATTTAATAATACCCCTACTCTAGCTAATACTAGAGATAAGAAATTGACCAGTACTAAAAAAATTAATACTAAAGTTAATAAATCAAATAATGTAGTTGATGTTCAAGGTGATACTCTTAAAGGAAAAGGTAAAAGTTCTTTAAATGGAATAGTAGATATTGATCTAACTTATAAAGATGGAAAATACTATTTAAAAAATAGCAACAAAAATATTTATGTCTATGATATAAATAATAAATATATAGGCTATACTAAATCAGATTTGTTAAGAGCTTCTAGCCTTGTAGAAAATAATAGCAGTGAATTTACAGATGATAAACATATAATTGCTGTGGATACTTATATAAACTTAGGGAAAACTTATGATTATTACAAAGATAAATTTAATAGAAATAGTATTGATAATAAAGGTATGAAGGTTGAAGCCTTTGTTGATTACAATGCAGTTGGAGATGCTGCTTGGAATGAAGAATTTAATTCCATGTTTTTTGGAAATGGTGATGGAAAAAACTTTGCTCATATGTCAAAGTCTTTAGATATAGTAGGTCATGAGTTCAGTCATGGTGTAACGCATAAAGAATCTAATCTTAAATATGAAAATGAATCTGGTGCTTTAAGTGAATCCTTTTCAGATATTATGGGAGTAGCTATTAAAGGTAAAAACTTTAAACTAGGGGAAGATTCCTGGAAACCAAATACTGAGGAAGCTGCAATAAGAGATATGCAAGATCCATCTAAAAGAGGCCAACCAGCTCATATGAAAGATTATAGATATATGCCTGCCACTCCGATGGGTGATAATGGTGGTGTTCATGTAAATTCAGGTATAACAAATCATGCAGCTTACTTAATTGCAGATGGTATAGAAAAATTAGGAGTAGAAAATAGTAAAGATATTATGGCAAAATTATTTTATACAGCTAATTGCTATGAATGGGATGAGACAACAAATTTCTCTAAATGTAGAAATGATTTAATTAAAGTTACTAAAGACCTCTATGGGGAAAATAGTAAATATGTTCAAATTGTAGAAAATGCTTTTGACAAAGTTGGAATAACTGCTACACCTCAATTACCATTATAATAAAATCCAATTAAACCTATAAATATAACTATGTAAAAACTGATTTTAAATAAATAAGATGATTTCTTATTTGCATAGAAATCATCTTATTTATATATAATAATTATATTATAATTAATAGTATAATAATTGATAATATAATTATATTGGGGGCTAAGATATTTATGAAAAGTAAAAAATTATTAACTATACTTTTAAGTACTATAATGACTTTTTCACCAGTTTCATCAATTTATGCTACAGGTCCTGTAGGGAAAAAAAGTAAAAATGAGCCAAAAACTACAACAATATTTTGGGAAAAAAGTAAACAGAACAATAAAAAATCTACCACTAATATAAATGAAAAAAAATTTAACAATTTTGAAGAAATAAACCAATTCTTTCAACAAAATATCTCTAAATTTGGATTAAAGAAAGGTTCTCTTAAAAGTACAAAAACCTTAAAAGATGAAAAAGGCAAAACTTACTATCATACAATTTACCAAATAGAAAGCATACCTGTATACTATGGAAGAATAGTTTTTACTACTGAAAAAGACTCCACTATGAGTTCTATAACCGGTAGAGTGGACACTGCTTTTGAAAATGGAAATTGGAAAAATAAAATCAAACTATCAAAGAATGCTGCTATAGAAAAAGCTAAAAATAATATTAAATATGAAGGTTTATATGAGTCAAAGGCAGATTTATATTTATATAATTTTCAAGGAAATCCTTATGTGGTTTATTTAGTAGATTTAGACACAGATACGGGAAATTGGAATGTTTTTGTTAATGCTGAAGATGGTTCTATAGTAAATAAATTTAATAATACCCCCTACTCTAATTAATACTAGAAATAAAAAATTGCCCAGTAGTAAAAAAACTAATACTAAAGCTAACAAAGGAAATAATTTAGTTGATGTTCAAGGTAATATTATTAAAGGAAAAGGTAAAAGCTCTTTAATAGGAATTTCTTTTTATGAATACTTTATACTAACGCCATTTTAAAAATGAGTATATAGGTATATTTATATAGAAAATAAATTTGCCTACATACTCAAATGAATAAGATGACTTTTGCACTGAACAAAAGTCATCTTATTTAAATTCTATTTATATTAATTATAATCTATCTATTTTATAGTCTTATACTTTTATAGTTTTATATTTCTGTATTTTTTGTATTTTTTATTATATTTTTTCAGTTCTTTTTCTATCTCTGTTATTAATTCATTAAATCTGAAACTCTTTTCTCCTAAAAGTATTTTTACTGCATCCTCTAAAGTTTCCATAGTATATATAGCAAACTCTCTTTTTTTTATGGCTTCTTCCACTTCTTTGTTTAATACTAAGTTTTCTTTATTTGATTCTGGTATTAATATCCCCTTATCCTTTATATCTTTTTTATATCTACATACTTCATAAAATCCTTCTATTTTTTCATTTACACCACCTATAGGTTGAACCTGACCAAATTGATTTATTGATCCCGTAACTGCTATACTTTGTGTTACAGGTATATTACTTAGAGCAGATAACATAGCTATGGCCTCTGCTACAGAAGCGCTATCTCCATCCACTTTTCCATATATCTGTTCAAAACTCAAATGGAAATCTACTGGCAATGTATCATATTTCCCTATTATACTATTTATATATCCCTTTAAAGTACTTATAGCTTTGTTGTGTATATTTCCACTTAAATTACTTTCCTTTTGAATATCTATAATATCTCCATTACCTTTATAACAACAGCAAGTTATTTTAATAGGTCTTCCAAAACTTGCATATCCTAAATCTATTACAGATAGACCATTTACTTGCCCAACTTTACTTCCTTTTATGTCTATAAATATTCTTTCTTTTTCATACCCTTCCATAACTTCTTTTTCTATTTCCTCTTTTTCATAAGCTACAAATTGTATATCTTCTTTTGTTATAATATCTCTATTTTCAATACTAGTTTTGTTATCAGCTTGTATTAATAATCTATCTATCTCATAATTATCAAAATAAAATTTATTTTTATTTTCAGCTTTTCTTGATAAATATTTGCATACTTCTTTTACAGCCTCTTCATTTATATTTTTCAAATTTTCATTTTCGCATATATTATATATATTTTTACAAATCCATTCTTTACTCTTACTATTTATATCCACTATTTTATTATATTCTGATTTTAACTTAAATATCTTTTTAAAATCTTCATCATAATTATAAAGTAAATTATAGGTTTCATAATCTCCTATAATTATTACCTTTAATTTAGTGTTTATCGGTTCCGGTTTTAAACCTCCTAAAGATAATAGTTCTAGATATCCTTTATTATAATCAAAATCTATCTTATCATTCATAAGAGCTTTCTTTAAATAAAAATAAGCTGAGCCATTTGTAAACAAACTATTAGCTCTTATAATTAGGCAACCCTCATTAGCTTTTAAAAGTGATCCTGCTTTAATTAAACTAGCATCTGTATAATACACCCCATTTTTATTTTCATATTCTATGCTTCCAACTAAATTATTTACTGAGGGACTTTCTTCAAATATAACTAAAGGACTCTTGTTTAAAGTATTATCCACTATTACATTTACTTTATATTTATATATACCCTGTGCTATAAATTCTTGATCTTCTTCATAGTTTGAAGTGTAATTTTCTATTAATTCATTTTCTATATTTCTGCAAACACTATTTAAAAAATCTAGGGCTTGAATACTATCCTCAAACTCCATTCTGTATTCTTCCTTTAAACTTTTCATTTCCATTTCAAAATAAGTCTTCATTATATCTTTTAGTTCTTCTAATCCTTCCATCTCCATATCAGCTAATATTTCTAAAGAAGCTTCTGCCTTTTCTTTTAATTTAGATACTTTTGCTAATATCTCTTCTTTGTCTTCTTTATTCAAATCTTCATATTCACTTTCACTTAGAGCCTCACCCTCCTTTATGGGCATAAAAACAAAGCCAGATACACCCGTTTTTATTTCAAACCCTTCTTGTTTTGACTCCTCTATAAGTTCATTTACTATTTCATGCCTTTTTCTCTCCATGCTCTCTAAAATAATTTCTTTTTCTTTATTGGAAGATTTATTATAAAAATCATATATACATTCATTATATTCTGTTTGAATATCTTCTAATTTTTCTTTTAATATTTTCCCTTTGCCATTTTCTAAATATATACTATAAGGGTATCTTTCTTCCTCTAAAACTACATAGCAAATATCCTTTGGCTTACTTTTTTTCTCTAACTTTTGACTTATAAAATTTATTATACTATCTAATTTTTCTTTAGAAAAATCATCTACTAAGTATAAATTGTATCCTGGTTTATCTATATCTAAAGCAATATTTATCTTTTCATATATAGAGTTATATTCTGGAGTATACTTTTGGGTTTTATCTATATTGATATCATTAAGTTCCACATTATATAATAAATCCTTTGACTCTATTTTTCTTAGCATGTTTCACTCCCCCTTTTAGTCATTAATATATTAATATTCATTAAGGTTTACTTTAGTAACTAAAGAGGTTTATATTTTCATAATAAAAAATATAAAATTAAGTTTCCTTGTTAATATTCCTTTATATATAGTATTACCTATATTAAATATAAGTTCTTAATACTATTTTTTCTTAAATAATAAAACTACCTATTAGAGATGATTCTTATTTTAAGAAGGCTTAATATAAATGAGAGCACATTTATATTTCATTGTTTTCCATATTAATCATCTTTTAGGTAGTTTTATTTTAAATTAATTTTTTTGCTTTTATATACAATATATAAAAGCTTTTCTACGGTTATTATCTATATTAAATTTAAAGAGAATTTCTAAATATATTACTAACAACTTTTTTATCTGCATCTATTGGGGCCATACTTAACAATAAGTCTAGGCTTGGTGTTTCAAAAGCTAACTTTGTCAATTTTTCCACATCACTTTCCTTAAATCCTAAGTCTGTTAATTTTTCTGTAATACCTATACTATATAACCATCTTTCTATACCTTTAGCTGCTATTTCAGCCTCTCCTGGATTTCCTTCCAATCCACAAACTATTGGTGATAAAATATCTGCTAAAACTTCAGATACTGATGGATATATTTCCTTTATTACAGCAGGTAATAATATTCCTAATCCTAACCCATGAGATAAATCTGGTTTTACTGCACTTAATGGATGTTCTAAAGCATGAGTAAAATGAAGCAATCCATTATCAAAACATATACCTGCAATTAAAGAAGCATATGTTAAATAATATCTAGCTGTTAAATCCCCTGGATGTTGTAATGCCTGAGGCAAATATCTAGAAACCACTCTTACTGTTTCCTTTGCTAATAATATGGTATATGGACTTGCTACTTTACTTGTGGATGCCTCTACTACGTGATTTATAGCATCCACTGATACATAGCAAGTTTGATGCACTGGTAGCTTAACCATAAGTTGTGGGTCATCTATAGCATATAGAGGATATATACAATCATAGGCTATAGCTGGCTTGTATTCTTTTTCTGGAATACTAACTACTGCAAATCTATCTCCTTCTGTACCTGTTCCATGAGTTAAATTTATTGCAATAACCGGAACTGCTTTTTCTGGAGTAAATTTAAATTCATATATATCCCTTGCGGTTTTATCTTTATATTCTAGAAGTATTGCTGCACTCTTAGCTGCATCTATAGGACTTCCTCCTCCTATGCCAATTACCGCCTTTGCACCTAATTCATTTCCCATTCTGGCAGCCTCGTCTACTTGATCTGCAGTTGGATTTGGTGTAACTTCATTATATAAAATGTAGGCTATGTTTTCCTTTTCCAAAGCTTTTTCAACATAATCCCAAGCTCCAGTTTTTTTATAAGCTCCTCTTCCAGTAACAATAAGTACCTTGTCTATACTCATTTTTTTCAAATTAGATATTATATCATATATTTTTTCTATTGCTCCTATCCCTAAATAAACAGTGGTTTTAAATCTTATCTCTCTTATCTCATTTATAGTAATTTTAGATTCCCACATTTATAAATACCCCCTTAAATATATATAAGATTCCATAAATAATGTAAATAAATCATCATATTTATATTATAGTTATTTTTTTAACGAATTACAACAGCTTTTATAACTATCCCAAAACATTATAAGGGAATTTTTTCAAATTCAAACTCTTACATCTGTTAATTCAGGGCATTTCTCTGATCATACATTATATATTTAAAATCATTATTCATATTTAATTAATATCCTTTTAACAACTTGTAGATATTTGTGATTATATTATTACATATTTTTAAGTTTAATTAATTTGGATAACCAATTTTATCCTTGTATCAATTATAATTATTTTCTTTATATTAAATTACTTATATAAAAAGCCAAATTACTTTTATTATTTAAGTAATTTGGCTTTTTATTCTTATATATATTAAAGAAGAACATATCTAAGACTTATAAGTACATATGTTATAAACACTGCTGTACCACTTAATAGAAGAGCTATAAAAACTCTACGCAAGGCGTAGTTATTACTACCCACAAAACCACATCCTATTTTTTTCTTTTCACTATACTTTATAATTATAATAATATATATATGCTTTGTAATCAAACTAAATAATTGCTAAATTTTCTTAAAATTGCACAATAAAATTGATTATATATTAATATGCTATTATTTTAACATTTTTTTCTCTGGATTTCTCCTTATTTTTATATAGAATAATATTAATATTCGTTCATTTTCTAAGCTTTCAATAACTTTTCTCTTTTTTAAAGACCAATATAAATATGAATTATAACTTTCATTAACATTTAAAATATCAAATTCCAATTTAAGACTTAATAAAAAGAAGAGGTCATCTGAAAATTAAATCTACTTTGAATCAATCTCTTCATAAGTTAATAAATTTACATCAACAGCATCTAAATCTATAGGTGCACAACTTATTTATTGTATCGTTATAATATTTATGGTAATACTATTTATAGTATTATCAATAAAATTATTATATAATTAGTAGTTTTCCTACATGCCAATGGGGTTCAAATTAAATTATTTTAAATTTACCAATACTATGTTATAATATACATAAAATTATAGCAATTATTTATTATTTTAAATACATATTAGTAAAGGAGTTATACTTATGGGTTTTAAAGAAAAACTTGGATCATACTACACAGAAGCATATCTAAAAAAATATGGAGATAGAATTACTCAAGTTCAAGGTAATGTAATTTCAGCTAAGGTTGAAAAAAAATCTATACTTTGGATTCTTAATAAAATTACAGTAATTTTACTTGTAAAACCTGAAAGAAGTAAAAATGTTATCAAATGTACTTATATAAAGAAAAAGTGGTTTAAAAAACCTGAATTTATAAATGTATCCCAGGGAAATTTTATACTTGTACAAGGTTTAAAGGGTAAAAAAGGGAAAGAAAACCGAGAATCTATTGAAATAATAAATGTTAGAAATATGACTACAAAGAAAGATTTAATACCTATGGAAGGTAATATACAAAAGGTAAAAAAAGTACAAAGAATTAAAAAATAGAACTTAGCTTTAACTAAGTTCTATTTTTCATTTATTATATGTATATGATCTATCTCCACATTTTTTAAAGCCTCAAAAACTATATGTAAGGTTTTTGAATTAATATCTTTACCATATTTATTGTAATAATTAACAGCATGTTCTTCCCTTTTTTGGGCCATTTCTAATAGTATACTATCATTATCATATTTATCATAATTTATTTTAGTAAGTTTAGGCATTTCTCTTATTCTTGCTAAATTTTTATGAACCATAGCATGACCATATTCTATATTAGCCAAAGCCTTAAATAATTTTGATACTTTTTCATTTTTAGCTAATTCTGAAGCTTTCTTATAAAAATCCCCATTAAATACTTCCAATTTTACGGCATGATCTAATATTTTAAACACTTCTCCATTTAACTCTTTCTCTTCTAGTCTATATATAAATTTTTCCTCACTTAAATATTTTATAGGGGCTCCACATATAGGACAAAATTTTATAGAATCAGTAGTATTTTTATCTAAAAAAGCTTCCTTATTTAAATTATAATTTCTTTCATTTATTTCTATACCACAAATGTTACAAAACAACTTTTGCATAACTTCCCCTCCTATGATTAATTGTTCTATATAATATGTCATAAAGCTATTAAAGATTATACACCTAGAATAAACTCCCAACTTTATTATACAGTATAACATAACTGTATTAAAAGCAAAAAAATTTTTTGCTTCTTTTAAAGATTATCCTTTTATAACTTTCTTATTTAGTATTCAGTAGAATATATTTGAAGTTTTCCTCATATTTATTTAGTGTTAGTATTTTACAGGAGTTGAAATATATTTTTTATGCTTACAAAAAGAAGTACTTTTTTTAAAGAGTCCCTTACATTAATAGTTTCTAATTTAACTACTGGGGTTTGTGCTTTTACTTTTTCTATACTTATTTCTAATAAACTTGGTGCTGAAGGTATGGGACTTTACGGACTAATTATGCCTATTTATGATTTATTCACTTGCCTTATAAACGGTGGTATGACTGCAGCTATATCTAGAAATTGTGCTATTTATTTTGGTAAAAATGATTTTGGCAATTTACATAAAACCGTAGAATCTACCCTAACCTTTGATGCTATATGGGCCATAATTGTGGTATGTTTTGTTTTTATTAATTCTTCTTACATAAGTTCTAATATAATAAAAGACACTAGATCTCTTAAGGCTTTGAGGGTTATATGCCCTGCTATGATTTTTATTGCTTTATCTGCTATATTAAAAGGATATTTTTACTCCATATCAACTGCTAAAGTACCTGCTATCATAGATATAGTAGAAAAAGGCCTTAGAATTGTTGTATTTTCCCTTATAATTTATTCCTTTAATATTTCTTCAGTATCTGGAACTGTAACTACAGCTTATACTACTCTTACTATAGGGGAACTTGTAAGTTTAATTTTTCTATATTTTTTTTATATAAAAAATAAATTGAAATTTAAATTTAGCTATAATGAATCTGAGGATAGTCTACAGCTTCTCTTTAACGTACTTATAGTATCTTTGCCCTTATGCTTAAACGGTTTTTTAACTACGGGTTTATATACATTATCAACCCTTATAATACCAAGAAGGTTACTAAGTGCTGGAATTAATTACAGAGAAGCTTTATCATTGATGGGAAAATTTTCAAACATGGCCTTGTCTATTCCTTTATTCCCTTCAATAATATTAACCTCTATTTGTACTATATTAATACCTGACTTATCTGAGAGTATGAGTAAAGGTAACTACTTTTCTATGGAAAATAGAATAGAAAAAATTATAAAAATAGCCCTAATATTAAGTTTAAGCACCTTATGCGTTTGTGCTGCTATACCTAATGAATTAGGTTTCATGTTTTTTAATAGAAAAGACCTAGGAAATTATATAAAGTTTTTATCCTTTTCTACTCCCTTTGTATATGTTTCTATTATAAGCTATGCTATATTAAACGGTATAGGGAAGCAGAAAATACTTTTAAAAAACTCAATAATTGTAGCTGTAGAGGATTTGATACTTTTATATATGCTAACAGGTTTGTCTTTTATAAATATATACGGCTATGGTATAACCTTAATAATAACCTCTATAACCTCTATAGTACTAAACTTTGAAGAAATAAAAAAACATTGTTTTATAAAAATAGACCTACATGAAAAATTCATATATGCTTTATGCACAATTTTAGTATATCTTATATTAAATCTATTAAATAATATAATATCATTACAAAATATTTATATAAGAAATATTTTAATAATACTTTCTGGATTCTTCTTAATGTTTATCCTTATAAATATTACAAATAAAAAACATTAGATTAGCAAGAAAACTCCTTGCCAATCTAATGTTTTTTATCTTATTCTTTTTCTAACAAACTTAGGTATAAACTTTATTAATTTAGAAGGCATTCTATCTAAATCTTTTTTTCTTATGCCACCTATTAATATCAATGAATAAGCATATATAAATACTCCTAGTATTACAGCTGCCAAAGTTCCAATTGCATTAGCTATATAAACTCTTTTAAGTAAAAACTCTATAAAATAACTAACTAAATTATGAAAAGGCACTATTATAAATCCCATTATTTGTGCAGCTATAAAGGGCTTTATCGCAGGAGTTATGATATTAAATTTAACCTTTAAAGATTTTTTAATCATTCTATGATTTAATATAATAGGTACCAAAAATCCAATAGCGCTACCATATATAGCACCTTTTATATTTATATTTGGTTGTGCTATTAATAAATAATTTGTGAATATTTTAAAACATATTCCAATCAGAGAATATAATGTAGCAGCATAAAGTTTCCCTATACTTTGAAGTATAGTAGTTTGTATCTGAGCTACAGCCATCAAAACTAAAACTATAACACCATATCTCATTATTTCTACACCGCCACCTATATGAAGCATTTTATATATAGGATCTGCTAAAAATCCTAATCCTACAGCAGCTGGTATTGCAATTAAAAAACAAGATCTAAAAGCATAATTTATGTTGCTTTTAACCTGTTTTTTATCCCCTTTAGCTGCAGCCCCTGCTATAACAGGAAGTACCGCCATAGATAATGAACTTATTATAGCTATAGGTACATTTATAAACTGTTGATACTTGGCTAAATATCCATAAAGTACGGTGGCATTAACTTCATTAAATCCAGCTACCATTAGTCTGGCCTTAGTGTTATATACATCTATCAAAGCTCCTGCTGAATTCATACCTACGCACAATGTTATAGGCAATCCATAATGTATAATTTTTTTCATCAAATAAACTACACTATATTTTTCATCTTTTATGTTACTTTTATCCTTTACTTTTATAGCCCCATTTTTTTTATGACAATACATCAAAAACAAAGCTGAAGCTAAAGCTCCTAATGAAGTCCCAATAGTACCTCCTGCACAACCTGCTTCCAATCCATATTTTATAAATATTGCTGCAAACAATAAGGAAAATATTACATTTATAAGCTGTTCTATAACTTGAGATATAGCAGTAGGTGTCATATTACCCATACCTTGAAAATATCCTCTATAAGCAGAAGCAACAGAGGTAAATAAAATAGATGGTGCTAAAGCCAATACTGATAATTGGGCTTTTGGGTACCCTATACGCTTAGATAGAAAACCTGATGCACAAACGGTAAACAGGGCCATTGCAAATCCTAAAAATAACAACATATATCTTGCAAGTCTAAAAGACTTTAGAGCATCTTTATAATTTTCTGTTGCTATAAGCTCTGATACAAGCTTAGATATGGCTACAGGTATACCAGAATTAGTTAAAATAAATATAAATGTAAAAATTTGATAAGCAGCCATATAAATACCATACCCTTGATCTGTAAGTATATTTATTAATGCTGGTATGTAAATTAAAGAAAAAACCTTTGCCAGCATTCCAGCTATGGATAATATGGCAAATCCTTTAGTTACTGATTGCTTTTTCATAATGTACTCCCCATCCCATACTTATATATTATTAAAACTTAAACACATCTTTTTTTATTTTCTTAAAAATCGGTGGTAAAGTTTCTGCTATGGTTTTGTTTTTCATATATTCCAAATTTCCCATAGTGTCTCTAAATATAAGTTTATAGGAATATAAATATTGATAACTTAATCCATACTTATTGTGGAAGAAACTATTTAATTTTTTATCTCCATATTTAGAATCCCCTATTATAGGATTTCCTAAATGACTTAAATGCGCTCTAAGTTGGTGGCTTCTTCCTGTTAAAAGCTCTATTTCTATGAAGGAAAAAGACCCACAGGTCTGAATAGTTTTGACCTCCATAGCTATTTTTTTAGTATTAGGTTTTGGTTCATTATATATTTTAGACATATTAGTATCTTGATTTTTAGATATATAAGCCTCATAAATACCATCTTTAATTCTCCCCTTTACTAAAGAAGAATAATATTTTTCTATTTTTCTATCTCTTATCATTTCATTTAGAGTTTTTAGTGATTCATAATTTTTACCAAATATAACTATACCAGAAGTATTTCTATCTAATCTATTGCAAGGTGCTGGTGTAAAAGTAACCTCTAGTTCTGGAGTGTAATCCCCTTTATCGTAAAGATAAGACAGCACATAGTCTGTTAAAGTAGGCTCTCCTTCTTTCTTATCTGAATGAACTAAAACTCCTGGCCACTTTTCTACCAATACCATATTTTCATCTTCATAGGTAATCTTAAGATTATTATCTATTCTAACAAACTTCTTTTTTTCTCCCTTAGATTTCACATTGAATGACTCTACTATATCTCCTTCTTCCAAGAAGTTCTTTTCCTTAGATTTTTTACCGTTAACCTTTATTTCACCTTTTCTTATAGCTTTATATATAGCACTCAAAGGTACATCCTTTAACCACTTTCTGCAAAACTTATCTAATCTTTGTCCCGCTTCATTTGCGCCTATTACTATTTTCATGAAAACACTCCTTACAGTACAACTTTATTATTTGTATATTGTGCATCCTTATAAATTCTATGTGGTTCTACTTCATATATTACCTTAAATACACATTTCCCTTATAAATTATGTAATTTTTGCTTATATTGCATATACTAACAACTTATTATATATTACTATTATATTTTTATCAAGTAAATACCCTCTTATTCCAAACTGAATACCTATTCATATCACATTAAATATAATCCACATGATGCTACTATATATTTAATGTTATAATCCATAAAATTAATATTTTGTATAAATTATCTTGAATTTACTTTTTGTGTATGATACTATACATTTATCAATCAGTTAGTTTAAACTAACTGATACTTTCTAATCGTTTAGCTACAAGGGAGGTTTTATAATTAGTCTATTATAAAAATTTTTTATATTAAAAATAACAATAAAGTATGTTAATTTGAAGGGAGCAATTTTTATGAAAAAGTTTAATACAAAAATTATCAGTGTTACACTTGCATCTTTAATATCACTTACTACAAGTGTTCCTGCTTTTGGAGCTACATACAATAAACCTCCATCATTAGAAGGAATTTCAACTATTGAAAAAATTAATTCAAACAATAAATTCGCAGAAAATTCAAGGGAGAATATAAATTTTATTGAAATAACAGATAATTATCTTGAATATACTGAACTTAGAAATGATGGAATGTATAAAATTAAAGAAAATATTAATGGCACTGATGTTTCTAGTAAAGTATATAAAATGGTTAATGGAAAAGAAATATTATATTCGAGTATTTCTTCCCATTTAGAAGGACAAGCTGTCAAAAGTACAGAATATAATTATATTAATGGTAAAACTGAAACGTCAACTCTAAAAGCAGAAATATCAGAGAATAAAACAGTTGAAGAAAACCAATTATTATCAAGAAGCACATACAAAAAATATATTCGTACAGATAGATACGGAGTAAGCTTAGTAGGTAAAAGAGTTTCAGTTGGTGCTGCAGCTGCTGCTATAGTAGCAGTTACACCTTATGTTGGAATTTCTGTAGCAGCTAAAATAATAACCACAGCTATAGTCACTGGAACTGGCGGAGGAGTTGCTTCTTTACCGAATTATTTATATGTTACAAGCAACGTATATAGAACAAAGAGTTCTGTTGGAAAATATTATACTAGATATGAAAACACTTACTATCTTGATTCAAAAAGAACTCAACGTGTAGGAAGCTGGACATTTAGTAAAAGGGGATAACAATTATGAAAAATAATATGACATCCAAGCAAATAATACTATGGACAATTCTTATAATAATCTTACAGATATTTTTAAGTTTAATTTTTTCTAAACTTTTTAAAACTAATTGGAGTTTTAAGAACACTTTTTGTAATATATCCTCTCTTGTATTTTGGATTGTATATATTATTGTAAATATAATAATATGGAAGATGACAAAAAGGTAAGGAGAAAATACTTACCTTTTCATATCTATTGTTTATTATATAAGTACTGTAATATTGCATTAGATATAACGTTATTAACAATGTATTTTTTTATTATAAATAGTAATATTTAATTTATTGCTTTTTTAACACCTTCAGTTAAACCATTTACTATTTTTACTTTATATTCTTCAGTATTTAAAAGCCTATCCTCTTTAGCATTTGACGAAAATCCCATCTCAACTAAAACTACCGGAACATTTGGCCAGTTGAACCCAGTCATATCCTCTCTCTACTACACCTCTATTGTTCATATTAGCTGATGCTACCATTTCTTTAAGAATTATATCTCCATATTTTCTGCTTAATTTATTAATTTCTGAAACATATCCCCTTTTAGATGGCATAAGCATAGAAGCTCCCTCAGCCCCTCCACCATCTTTAATCTTTTTTTCACATTATTTTCACAACCTATTTAAAATTTAATTCAACTTTTCTTACTAACCTTATATTATGAATTTAAAATATCAAAAGCAGCCCTGCAATGAAGTGCCACTCCTAATGGTAAGGAATCTTCGTCCACATCAAATAAACTACTATGGGCAGGATGCACTATGCCCTTTTCTTCATTCCTACAACCTAAATAATAGAATATTGAAGGCTTTTCCATGGAAAAATAAGCAAAACTTTCAACTCCCATGCTTGGCTCTTCTAACATCTCTATCTTATCTTCTCCTATTACACCCTTTGCAGAATTTATAAAACTATTTAGCATTTCATCATTATTATAAAGGCAAGGATAACTCTCCTCTATATCTATTTCACATTCACCTCTCATAGCTTTACATATACCATCTACTATTTCAACCAATCTTTTTTTAACATATTCTCTATGTTCAGTTTTCATAACTCTTATAATACCAGATAATACAACCTCCTCTGGTATTATATTTTGAGCTGTACCACCATGGATAGTTCCTATGGTTAACACCCCTGGATCTGTAGGAGGTAATTCTCTACTTACTATGTTTTGAAGAGCCACCACCACATTACTAGCTATAATTATAGGATCTACAGAATTATTAGGTCTAGCTCCATGGGATCCCTTTCCTTTTATTTTTATGGTAAAGGGATTTGAAGCTGCATTTACTACTCCCCTTCTTAATCCTATCTTTCCTGTTTCTATTTTTTCCTCCATATGAAGACCTATAATAGCATCTACTTCCGGTTCTTTAAGAACCCCTTCTTTTATCATAATTCTAGCTCCACCAGTAGTCTCTTCTGCAGGTTCAAATAATAATTTTATATTCCCATTTAATTTATCCTTTATAGAATTTAAAACCTTAGCAGTACCTAAAAGTATGGCAGTATGAGCATCATGTCCACATGCATGCATTTTACCTTCCATTTTTGATGAATAATTACAAATATTTTTTTCTTGAAGTGGAAGAGCATCCATATCACCTCTTATAGCTACAGTTTTAGATCCCCTCCCTCTTATTATGGCACAAACTCCTGTACCTGCTGTGTCATAAAATTCTATATCTTCGTTTTTTAAAAATTCTTTCACTTTTTCACAGGTTCTAAAAAGATCATAATCTAATTCTGGATGTTTATGAAAATCTCTTCTTAATTTTATAACTTCATTTTTTATATCTAAAGCTTCCTTTAAAAAATTTATCTCTCCCATATTTACCTCCAGTTATTTAAGTAATACAATTGAATATTTTATCTTTTATTTATAAAATATATATTTGTATTTAAACTCTGTTTATACCTATTCCCATTTTATTTCTATTGAATCTCCATCCTTTAAATCATCATAATACCCCGCACTCTTACCGTTTAAAAGAAGAACTAGCTTTCCTTTAGCTACAGATAGATCAAACTCCACATAATTAAATATATCCACAAAAATATATTTGTCTTTATCTTTAAGAATAATCTCCTCGTTATTTACTCTAACTTTTATACCTGTTTCCTTAATATTTAAATTTTCTGTTTCTATTTTTTCTTCTTTATTGTCTTCTTCATTCTCTATATATTCTTTTGTTAAAGCAGCCTCTTTTTCACCTAATGCTTCACTTTGTAAATCTTTGCTCTTTAAGTCATTATCCTTACTCTGTGTATAATTATTTTCTATTTCTTCCTGAATACTTGTTTCATCATTTGTTTTAATTATTTCTTTTTCTACCACATTTAATTCATTATTTTTTTCAGTTATTTCTTTTTCATCCGCTTTATTTTTTTCAGAATTTTCTTCTTTATTTTTTTCTATTTCATCTCTTAGTTTATATATTCTATCTCCTTCTTTTATTATGTAATCTTCCTTAAGTTCTTCTCCATTTAAATAATATTTATAGTCCTTTAAATTTTCATAATACTCCTTATAATGGCCTAGAGTTTCAGGGAAGAAAATTTTAACATTATCCCCTTCTTTAATTATATAATTTACATCTTTTTTATCACCATTTACAAAAGCTAAAGGAGTTAAATTTTCTATAATATCATTTATAAAGAAAGTTGTAGAGTATACTTTCTTTATATAATCCTTTAAGGTTGGCTTTGAATCCTCACCATTTTTAGCAAATTCAATTTCTATTTTATCTCCTTCTTTTATATTATCTTCAACAGAGGCTTTTACTCCATTAATTTTTATTAATGCATTGGTAGCTAATGTTCCAAATGCCATTCTTTTTATATTATTTAATGTAAATCTTATACTTTTACCATTCCTACCTAACAAAACCTTAGGATTTATACCTGCCTGAAGCATTACATCCATGACTGTATGTTTATGGGAATTAAAAAGACTTATTATGCTTCCATTTAACATTACGTCTATAAAATCATTTCCTAATCTTCTTATAGATATTAAACCTATTCCTAGAACTGTCACTCCTTCGCTACCAAATTTATTATTCTCAATACTACAATCTATAACCGCATCTCTATCCTTTATAGCAGCTCTTTCTAAAGGCATATTAAGTTTTTCACATAAAAATTCTTTCAAAAGGGGTGTATGAGCACCTCCTCCTACTAAAAATATAGCATTAGGTGATTTCTCTCCATTTATTTCAATTATTTTGTTTCCTATTTCCTCTGATATCTTCTTAACTACTGGTTCTATAACTTTTTTTACATCCTTTGATGGAATTTTATTAGTTAGTCCTAAAACATCTATATATTCTACGGACTCTGATTCTGAGCATTGTTTTTTTATTTTTTCTGCCGCTTCAAAATCCACTAAAAAGTTTTGAACAATAGCTTCCGTTACTTCATCACCTGCTAAAGAAACCATTCCAAAGGCTGTTATACTATCTCTGCTACATATAGCTATATCTGAAGTTCCTGCACCTACATCTATTAGAGCTAAATTTAAAAGTCTTAATTTTTTAGGAATAGCAGCCTCCATGGCAGCTATAGGCTCTAAAGTTAAGCTATCTACTATAAGCCCTACTTTTTTCATAACAGAATAAAGGCTATCTATAACATATCTTGGAAGAAAAGTTGCTATAACCTCTGCTGCTATTTTTTCTCCCTTTTGTAATAATAAGTTTCCTATAACATAATCATTTAAATAATAATTCTTAACGGTATATCCTACACAATAAAGTTTTCCACCAGATTTTTTACTTACTTCTTCCTCTGCCTTTTTTACTGATGTAAGCTCCAAACTTCTTATAGTATCCTTATCTATTTCCTTTTCATTATCCATATTTAATTCAGATTTCGCAGTATATGTTTTTAAAAATCTTCCTGCGGCTGCAATAGAAACTTTATTTAATTCTATACCTATCTTTTTTTCTAAATTTCTTTTTACTTTTATTACAGCATTAGCTACTAAAGAAACGTCATGAATTTGACCATCTATCATAGCCCTTTCTTCATGTTCTACATAACTTTCTTCTATAACATGAAATTTCTTATCTCTTACTACTCCCACTGCTCCTAAAATTGAGCGAGTTCCTATATCCAAAGCGAATACTATATTCTGTTTGTCAAGATGATTTTTCTCCATAGTATACTACCTCTTTTTCTTAATTTAAAAGCTCATATTCTTTAATTTTTAGAATATGAGCTTAATAAAATTATATAATATTATATTCAAAGATTCAACAAAAGCAACTTTTTTAAAACACCCATATGTGTACATAATAATATCCTGACTTTGCATTTAAGTTATTATTTATATAAAAAAGTACTTAAAAATATACTATATTTCTTATTGTTCTACTAAAGTTATTACACCATTATTAGCATTTATATAAGGTAAATTTTTTACAATATCACAAATACATTTTTTTGTTTCTTTACCCTTTTGTTCTATGTCCATTTCCGTTACTTTATTAAAACATAGCATATGACACCAAAAATCAACGAAATCATCTCTAGTTATAAATTCTGTTCCATTCTCTGTTTTTACTATGAATCCTGTTTTAAAACTTTCAAGAATTTCTAAATTTTCTATTTCATTATGATCTAAAATGCTGCATACGTCATCCCACATTTTTTTAAAATGAATCATGATTTTTTCCTCCTTAAACTTAAATGCTTTTAATTTTCGTCATATTTTTCAAATATAGTATACCACATTTTCCTTTTATGTCAAACATATTAAAGTCTATAAAAGCATTTAATATATATTATTATATATTTTTTTATGCATTTTTCTATTGAAAAGGTTGTAAATCCTTCGATTTAATATAAATATTCTACTTATATTTATATTATTTAATCTATGTAAGTGAAATTTTCAATAGAATTCAATTCATTTTATCAGGTTTTCCTTATATTATTATGTGTATAATATAAAATTTGTTACCTATATATTTAGAATATAAGTTTATTTATTACTAATAATATTTCTATGATACACTTTTCTTTTTAATAATATTACTCTTAGTTATAACATTTCTATCAAATTTTCTTTTAGTTCCATCTAAAAATCCTATCTCCACATAATTTTCCCCTTGATTTTCAATGATTCCTTCACCAAACACCTTATGAATAACTCTTTCTTTTCCTTTAAAATAATCATTTTCTAATAACTCTTTATCTAACTTGCATTCCTTTATAAAATTAGAGGTTTCTTTATTCTTCCCCCTTATAACCTTTGGTACAGTTAAATATAAGTTTTCTTTTGCCCTTGTAATACCT